>JBEITR010000004.1:0-135005 GCA_040374765.1 Leptolyngbya sp. | reverse complement strand
CAGATCGGTGAACGGGTTAAAATCACTGGAGCCCGATGGAAGCCCGAGAATGCTCCTCAAATTCTGAGGTTACGCACAGCCTATCTGAATCACTCTCCTAGGCTGAGTATTTGTGCTTAGTGAAAAACTGGGATGCTCCCCATCTAAAGTAGACTTTCCGACCATATCCCGGATAGCTGAGCGAACGGTTAGTTGGGTAGCGTTGTGATAATTGTCAACCTTAAGGACCGAATCTTTAACGTTATCCACCCTATAAAAAACAATCGCATCTACTTCAACGGGAATGTTGTCCCGGGTTAGTCCCTTTTGTAACGGCACCGTGTAGGTGGCAATTCTTGTATCTACAATCCGTTTGTCTTGAATAATCGGTATGTAGAAATACACTCCAGGTCCAGCTACACCTGAAAAGCGTCCTAGGGCAAATAGAACATGTCTATCCCACTGATTACATACACGAAAAAAGATTAACAGGCCGATCAGTACTGCCGTTATGATAATGATTTCCACGGCTTTTCTCCTTTTGTGAATTCTTTCAACCTTCCCCGCTAAAAGCTTATTTTCTGCCCCGTTTTACGGGGCAGAAAATAAACTAAACCAACACAACATCAAGGCTAACGGCAAAGCCTAGGGGTTTATTTTCTATGGTGGCAAACTGAGTACCTAAGAAAGCTAGAGCCCCCGTCGACGAGTTGTAACTGAATTGGGATAGGGAAGAGGCACCGAAACCAGCGGCACTGATCTCAATAAAGTCTCGATTACCAGAGCTAAAGGAGAAGTCCTTAATCACATCAATTCGGTCGAAAATTGAGAGGAAGCGAAACCGATCATTCCCAGCTCCACCGGTGAGGATATCGTTACCCCCGCCGCCTATCAGGAGATCGTTGCCCGTGCCGCCGGTAAGAATATCGTTGCCTGTGCCACCCATCAGAGTGTCGTTACCATCCCCACCGTTGAGGGTGTCGTTTCCCGCACCGCCATCCAGGAGGTTGGCGGCGCCATTGCCAGTGATGGTGTCAGCAAAAGCGCTGCCGATCACGTTCTCAAATTGACTCACTGTAAAAGACAGGGGGAGGGGGGTGCTGCCGTTCACCGTCACCATGCCGGTGGCCAGGTTAGTGATGGTGCCGGTGGCAGGAGAGCCGATACCGCCATGGTTGATGGTATCGCCACTACCACTGCTGCCCACAATTCGCTCGATCTCGATTAGGGTATCAACCCCGCCTAGCTTGGTCAGCACTCCAAAGGCTCCTAGGGTCACGGGTGCGGCTAGAGCGCTGTAGTCAGCCGTATCCACACCCGTGCCACCATTGAGGGTGTCATTACCGTTACTACCAAGGATAGTGTCGTCTCCGGCCCCGCCATTCAGGAGGTTATTGCCGCTGTTACCAGTTAGGACATTGTTTTTGGCATTACCGGTGGCATTGATATTGGCACTGCCGGTGAGGGTCAGATTTTCAATGCCAAACCCTTGGTTGCCAAAGGTTCCTGGCCCTAGAGAATAGCTGACGGAGGCCAGCACCGTATCAACCCCACCCAGGGCGTCATCGAAGTTCTCTTTGACGATATCGCCAACATTATCAACGATATAGGTGTCGTTGCCATCCCCACCATCCATGGTGTCAGCCCCGGCCCCGCCATCCAGGATGTTATTGCCGCTGTTACCGATTAGGACATTATTTTTGGCATTACCGGTGGCATTGATATTGGCACTGCCGGTGAGGGTCAGATTTTCAATACCAAACCCTTGGTTGCCAAAGGTTCCTGGCCCTAGAGAATAGCTGACGGAGGCCAGCACCGTATCAACGCCACCCAGGGCGTCATCGAAGTTCTCTTTGACAATATCGCCGACATTATCAACGATATAGGTGTCGTTGCCATCCCCACCATCCATGGTGTCAGCCCCGGCCCCGCCATTAATCGTATCGGCCCCGGCCCCCGGGATACCCAATACCCCAGGGGATACGCTAAACGGACTAATAAAGTTATTCCCAGATGTCCCTAAAACAAATACCATTGATAGCTCCTTAAAAAAGGTGTTTAAAGGTGCTGGAGTCTCTATTTAGTTAGTTTCCCCAGCCAATAATTACGGGCAATGCATCCCATGCCCAACTCCTTTATTGCTCCGATTCGGGCAGTTTTTAGGATGACTTGGGCACTGTCACTAAGACATAGTTCTGGCCCCAGCGGAGCCTATGCAACTAGAGGAGAATTGAAACAAATTAGAATTTACCTATCCAGGTTTCACTGTTCAGGTCTGGTTAAACCCAGCCTATTGGTGAAGAAATAGGAAATCGGTAGTTGAGTTATATTTAAGGTGCAATAATCAAACGAATACCTTTGCGGCCTATCACCTGGACCTTTTGTCCTGAAGCTAGGGGGGCAGCACCCCAAGAGCTATCTAGAATTGCATTCCAGATGCTACCGAGTGCTTTGACTCGCAGTTTACTGTTGTCACACTCATCGATGGTACCTTCTCCGACTTGAGGAAACCATTCGTCTGTTTCCTGAAAACAAAACATAGCCTTACTCCTCGACCTGTAAGAATGAGAACGACTAATGAAGCTATCGGTTGAGCTAATGGGTTATGGCCAAGGCCTTATCTACCGAGATAACAGTCTTGAATAGGACCGTTATGATTTTTTCAGTAGAACCATAAGGCTCCGATAAACTACTCACTATCCTTACGGGATATTTGAAAAAGGTTATGATTCTTCGAGGCTTTCTACGGACAATCTCCTACCACCACAAAGGGATTGTTAAAATCGTTGCCCACGGTGGCGAGAAGCCGTTCCTGGATTTCCTTCCGGTCACCGTTATCGTCAAAGCTGATGGTTTTGGCCTTACCAAAGACCCGGCTGCGAGGGGCACTGCCATTGACATCCCGGTTGTTAAGTTGCTGACGAATTTGTTCTGAGGTAACCCCCTCTCTCAGGGCGGGCAGTAGGGCTTGAATGGCTTCATAGGACAGCACGGTAGTGCGGTTAACACCACCAAACCAGTACTTCTTCTCCGTTTCTTTGACAAAGTTGGTGTCAGCGCACTTGGGGTGCCAATCAGTGGCGATAAACAGGATATTTTGCAGATTGGATAACCCTCCCGCAGGCTCAACAATTTTCTGGTTGTATAGGGGATTAGAGCCAAGTACCATTTTCCTCCCAGCGTTGGCCCGAATCACCTCTAGGGCCCGGTCGAAAGCCTGGCTATTGGTATTTCTACCATCAGGAATCACCACCAGGGCATTGACAGCCGCTACAGAATTTAGGGCCTGGGTCGCGTTAAAGGATGGGGCATCCAGATTAAAGGATTGGGCAATAGGGATGCCTTCCCCATCCAAAGCCAGTTGAAATTCCTTGTACAGATCGTCACTGTAGAACTCCCCCTTGCGATAAAAAATCGCCACCGATGGATTAGGACCATTTAATCCTCTTTTCACCAGGTGGTTAACCAAGGTACGGGTTTCGATACGGGTAGAGGAGGTGGTTCTGAAAAACCAAATGGAGGGGCCACAGCTGCGGCGGATATCGGCAACGGTGCTGAGGGGGGATACCACCACCAGGTGAGCTTCGTTGTACTGCTGTTTCAGGGCCTCGCAGGTACTGGCGCTAATATAGTGACCAACAACGGCAAGAACCTTACGTCCATCTTGCTCAAACTGGGTAATAGCCTGGGCGACCGCCGCGGCCTGCTGGGGATCGTTGTGATCGTTGGCGATCACAACTTCCAGGCCTCTGTCTTGATACTGATCCTGGGCTTGGGCGATGCCGTAGAGCATTTGCCGACCCACGTCGAAGGGGGTACCGCTGCTGGTGGTTAGGGGCACCGCCGCTGCAATGGTGTAGATGGGTTTTCCCGTGGTATGGCGGCGGCGGGCCTCGGCATTGTTACGGTAGATCAAAACCGTAGGGTCCTGCAGGGCGGCTAGGGCCGCTTGGAATTCAGAACTCTGGCGATCATGAGCAAAGTTAGCGTACTGGGCCTTGGCCTGGATACGAATCTGGTCGAAGGTATCTCGAGCGAGGACATAGTCACCCTTAATAAAAGCCTGTAGTCCCTGCTGCTTAAGCTGGGCGTAGTCACCGCTCAGTTGGGGGCTGCCTTCCAGGTTGGGATTATCCCCTGCACTGATCAGCTGTTCCGGCGGCACCGAAAGTCTTGGCTGGATCAGGTGTTCCTGTAGGGAGACTATTATCGGTCTGATCGTCCAGACGACTCCCCCCAGTACCGCCAACCCGGCTACTGCCCCTGCTGCCAGCCGCCTGGATAACCAGGGAGCTTTCTTGGGGTTGCAACTATTCAATAGGGCCTGCCAGGTCAGGGGCGGAGTATTTTGCTTAATGCACACCGTCGGTAGCCAGGTTACCTCCGAGTACCGGCTGTTGAAGGATTCCAACCCATGGCGGGCTTGCCGTACGGCCCCCTGCAGGAGCTGGTGTTCTTCTACGAAGGCGCGAAAGAACCGATCAATAAACTCCACCGCGACTTCGTCGGGGACAGGTTCTTTCATGACTACGCAACGGGGTAGGTCGAGGTTAGCTAACTGCTGGGCCAGGCCTAACCCATCGCAGGAGTTCAGAATCACCAGTTGTAGTCCCCTCTGGATGGCCTGTCTCATGACTAGGCGAAAGTCACGAATGCTGAGTTCATCCTGGGAGTTCAGCAATAGCCAGCCGACCTGACTATCTTCCCGGCTGCGGCTATGGCCGACATAGATGAAGATATGGAAACCGGGAGATTGCTCCAGGGCCTGTTGCAGGTCTGTGGGGGTGGGCTGCCACAGGGACACCACCTCTACCCGTTTGGGGTTTTTGCTCTGCAGTCGGGTAACGCAGGCCAGATCCTGGGTTGCGTTAATGCCGGTGCTGTCGCCCACCACCACCAAAATTCTTACCTTGGTACTGCGGGGCGGGGGGTAGTCCGGTAAGGGCTGGCGGGAGTCGTTGACCATGCGTAGAGCTGGATCGGCTCGATGGTAGTACTGAGTGAACAACTCCCACTCTTGCCAGGGCAGGCGCTTGAGGTCGGGGTGATTGCCGCAGTCGAGCAATAGTTGGGGGTCCTGCGGGGCAATACGGACCAGTAATTCCCGGATGCGCACCCAACCCCGATCGGTAGATCTGAGCCAGGCGTTAAAGTTTTGCTCCAGGGCTTCCGCTAGCTCGTTAATGTCTCGAATGGATTGTCGGGTAACGGCCCCGGGGGCAATGCGACAGTGCGATCGCACCTCCTCTTGAGCTCCATAGGCGCTGCGCCAGGCTGCCAGTGCTTCCTCCAGGCTGGGGGGTAGGGGCGGCAGGGTACCTTCCATATCGTCATGGTTAAAATCTCGAGCATCCAGGGTTACGCGAAATCCCGAGTTTGGGTCACTGGTCTGCCTCCGGATAATTAACCTGACGGTGGCCATAGGTGCTTACGTCCTCTCCCTGATGTTTGCCCCATGGTCTAGCGACCCCTGGTTAGTTAGATCTTGGTGCATTTACTTTAGAGCATGACTCACTAAAATTTCTAGGTAATAAATTCCTCAATAACACTTTTTCCCTGCCAAGTCAGGCATACACTGAAGTGTTCCCCGGGTTGACAGCCCACCAGTTCCAGTTTGATAAATCGCTCCTCATCGCCGGTGGTAGCCTCCGATAGAACAGTACCTTCCTGGTCGAGAATGGCAATACGCAACTGACGGGGTAACTGGTTGGCCTCTCGGTGGGGATAGATCTGTACCCGCACCTCAAGGCTCTGGGCATCCTCAGCCATGGCTATCACCTCTAGGGCCAAAATCACCGACTGCTGGGGCACCTCCCCCATGGCTATGATTTTTCCTCGACTCATCCGCTGATCCGCAGAGGGCAGGGGCATGGTCCTTTGTTTCTGAGTAGAGGCCGCGCTGCGAGTGGCGGCCACCAGGGAAGCGGTGGGTTGCCATGGAGCAGCATCAAAGGTGCTATCTAACCACTGGCGTAATCGATTGACGGGGTGTAGAGCGTTAAGGAGCGCTTCTAGAGGCAGCAGGTCATCGAGGTAGACCAGGGGTGGTTCCAGGGCAGGAGCGTCCTCCGGTAAGGGTTCGAGAAAACCGATCAGATCGACGAACTCCAGGGAGTCATGGAACTGAACGGCGACGTAGCCGATGCGATCAAAACTCGCCTCCAGGGGAATAGTAAAGGATGCCATACCCGGTAACACCGGACGACATTCCAACCGGCCCACCCTCGGTACTACTAGATCCGCCCTATCCATGACCGTGGCCAGGCTGGCATGGCCGCTATCGCCCCAGGATGGCTCAGATTCAATTCCTAACCAGCCCAAATAGGTGTGGACGGCCCACACCGCCAGGGTATTCAGGTATACCCGTCTGCCCTGCTCCAGGGTAGGCTGCTGGGAAGACAGCCGATCGGCCTGCTCAAAGCCGGTCTGGTCTAGGGGAATGGTGATTTTCTGCAGGTCTTGGCCAATCATAATCCTTTCTTTGTAAGTGAAGTCTCAATCGGTATAGCTACAGCCGAAAGGCCTTTAGCTCAGGCAGACATCGGTTTTGCCAGTGATCGGTCAAATCCGATTCCCTGACCTTTAATGTCTTAGCCAGAGCCTTCAGGGTGAGGGGTTGTTCTGACAGCAGTAGGTGTTGGGCCAGGGTACCGCAGTGACAATCTGCCAGTCCTGCCAGATTGCATCCCTTCAGCTTCTGATTGGGGTCTTGTTGGGCATAGGCCTTAACCTCGGGGTCGTGCCTGAGGGCAATGATCTGAAGCATCGGCAAACATTTTGTCCGCCAGTGGGTGTAAAGGGTCTGTTCAGATAGGTTAAAGGCTTTGGCAACGTCTCGCACTGTTTCAGGGGGATCCGCAAGATGTATCCGCCGGGTTAGTTCTCCACAATGGCAATCCGGTAAATTGCGAGGGCTACACCCCTGCAACAGCCCATCGGGATCGGTTTCCAGGTAGCGACGAATCTCCCTGCCCAGGTTTTGCCGCTGGTGCTGCTGGAGCTGTTCAATCCAGCGATCCAGCAAAGATGCTCCTCCCTGGTCAGGGTCAGGTGCCCTTGTGTCCTGGGCAGTCTGGTTGCCCTGATCATCGGCCAGGGCTTTGTCTAACTCAACAGGCCTCAGCCCTATCTGTCTAATTTTATTGATGTCTTTATTGGTTCTATCGTCTTCAGAACCCAAGGTGCGGGAACGTTTCAGGTCGAGAATACGCCACTTTAGATGGCCGTTGACCCAGTTGATCAGGGCGGTAGATGGGGCTAGATCTCCAGGATCAAATTTCTCCAGGTTGTTGCAAACCCACTCCAGGGTTTTGTTCAGAGCCGCAGGATAATCCTGGTGACTATCCCACCAGAGGGCAG
Source organism: Leptolyngbya sp. (assembly GCA_040374765.1). Lineage (GTDB taxonomy): Bacteria > Cyanobacteriota > Cyanobacteriia > Phormidesmidales > Phormidesmidaceae > Nodosilinea. Next base: position 127,667 of record JBEITR010000004.1, on the reverse strand, counting down.
GGGACTGCTGAATATAGCCCAATAGCCGCGACAGTAACTTCTGCCGCACCAGGGGAGGTAAGGGGGGGGACTGGCGCTGGAGCTGAGTCAGCAATTTTTGGAGCTGCTCATCGTCGTACATGGCAATGGTTTGCACTAAATGATTAAGGTGGTTCCCTTTAGATTAGACCAAATGGTTCAAAGGTCCTTAGTCAGTAGCCCCTCCTACCCTATCGGTACGATGGGAATGGATTATGAAAAGATACCCTGGAACGACGAGCCAGAACGCCCCCCTGGTATTCGCTTTTTAGGTCTCGTAACGGCCAGACTTGTCTCTTACTAGAAGACATAAAAATGATCGATCAACCGTGTCCTAAGCGTTTTAGCTAAAGCTATTAATCAGGCATTTGGCAACGTCCCCGGCTCCGGTGACCGCTATCTCCAGATCTTTGTAACCGAGTAAGGCAATGGGAATAGATTAGGGAAAATTACGTCCCCGGTAATTTTGACCCATAGCCATGCATAGGACAGGGCGTGGTGCTAACCCCATACCAATCCTGCAGCCAGGTCTGCATCTGGGCAATTTCCTGCCGTTGGGTATTGGCGATGTTCTGAGCAAAGGGCTGGACCGCCGGATGTTTAACCAGGCCGTGGTACACCAGATGCTGCGCCATCATCACCGCCTCCTGATGGTGCATCACCATACCTTCTAAAAAGGCTCGATCCAGGGCATTCCCCTTTAACTGACTGAGATCACCCATCATGGGCCTATAGGTGAGATTGGTCTTCTGGCCTGGATACCACTCTCCTAACCAGGTTTCCATTTGCTTGATTTCCGCGGTTTGCACCGTAATAATGGCCTGGGCAAACTGCCGCATCTCAGGCCGATCGCTGAATTCTAACACCCGTTGAGCGGTATCAATGGCTTCCTGGTGGTGGGGAATCATCAGGCTGAGAAACTCAAACTCGTTGTTGACCTGCATCATTGGCATCATCCCCCCGTGGTGGCCCTGGCCCTGGGCTAGGGGCATGGGCCAGCCCAGGCGGCCCAGTTGCCCTAGGGGATTGGCCCTGGAGGGTGAGGCCAGGTAGGCAACGGTGATGGCACCAGCGGCGGCCAGGCTAACACCGGCGATCGCGGCGAAGGATCGTTTGGGTAATCGCATCGAATATCCTCCTTCAAGGCTATGGTTCTAGTCTAGACTCTCCCCTGGGCTGGAGAGTCTAGGGGTAACCGTACCCAGAAAACCCTTACCCGTGCCTACCCGATCGCCCCAGTGGGCTGGTTCCTATGCTCCCAGCCCTGGGACGTAACGATCGGAAAATGGGTAAGATCTGCAAACATAGGGCAACTTAAAAAGCCTACATACTACTCACTGCCAGCAGGAGATAGCCTATGGCCAGGGCCGATCAAATTTACGTTCTGCGGCCCCTCGCGGGTATTCATGGTGTTTACCAGCACCATGGTATTGACTGCGGCGATGGTACCGTTATTCACTATCGTAAAAATGGTGATGAGGCCCTGATCGCGCGCACCAGTTTTGATACCTTCTCCTGGGGTAAGCCGGTACAACTGGTGGGTCATAGGGTGGCTGATCCGGTAGAGGTGGTGATGGGTCGGGCCGAAAGCCGTCTGGGAGAACGGCAGTATGACCTGTTTTTCAACAACTGTGAACACTTTGCCACCTGGTGCAAAACCGGTCGGGCCGAAAGTGCCCAGTTGATTAACTTTGGTCTGCGCTTAGATCAACTCAATTTGCCCGAGTTTCGTCGGTTAAGTGAAGCCAGTCGCCATACCACTTCCCCAGACCAGGCCCTGCGCACCTTTCACCAGGCCATGGCAGACATCGCCGTCGCTTACCAGGCGGTTCTGACTGACCAGCAGGCAACCCAGGCTGAGGTGGAAAGCTGGCGGCGGGTGGCTTACCTGGCTTTGCAACGCCACCGGGAAGACCTGGCCCGGGCGGCCCTGCATCGTAAATGGCAGGCTAGTCAGCGAGTCGAAACCTTAACTGCGCAACTAGGGCAATTGGTGGAACTGGAACTGAATTTGCAACGCCAGCGCGATCGCGCTGCCCTCAGATCCTGAGGCGTGGGGGTGGTTTGGTTCGGCTTTCAATACCTGGAAACCTTCTTATTCTCTGCCAGAATGGAGCGGTAGGTAGCCAGATTGGCATGCTGATTTTAATCACCAGGAGACCAGACTGAATGGATACCAGTAGCCTCTTACGACAATTGCTGATGATCGGTGTAGGTACGACGTCCCTGGTGGCCGAACGGCTTAAGCAGGTAACGGAAGAGTGGGTCCGGGAGGGTAGATTTAACCCGGAACAGGCCCGTAATCTTGTTGATGATGTGATGGCCCAACTCAACATCAATAACGCTAGCCTGGAGGAGCAATTCCAGCGTCTGTTTCGTCATACCCTGCAAGAGCTGGGTGTACCTCGTCAGGCAGAAATGGATGAACTGCGAGGCAGGCTTGATCGCCTAGAACGCCAGGTGCGAGATCTAGAAAATAGAGCTTGGAAGTAGCTGGCAATGCTAGCCTCAGCCGCCCCCTAGTCTCCGGGGCTATGGCAGCCAGGGGTTGGGGAAGCCTTTCCTAGCAGCCATCAATATTGAATTAGGGACATAATCGGGCTGTCGGGCAGTTTAGCCCGGCCCTGGAGAGCCAACAGCTCAATCACAAAGCCAAAACCCACCACCCGACTGCCGGTTAGCTCCACCAGGGTGGCGGCGGCGGCGGCGGTACCACCGGTGGCGATGAGATCGTCAATAATGAGTACGCGACTACCGGGGGGAAAAGCATCCTGGTGCAACTCCAGGCTGTCGCTACCATATTCCAGGGCGTAGGCGGCAGAATGCACGGCCCCAGGCAGTTTACCCGGTTTACGAACGGGGGCAAAGCCGATACCCATCTTATAAGCTAGGGGCATACCAAATATAAACCCCCGGGACTCAATGCCAGCAATATAGTCGGCCCCATAGGCAACCACCCGATCGGCAAATAGGTCAATGCTGTACTGCAAAACCCTGGGATTGCCCAGCAAAGGTGTGATATCTCGAAATAGAATTCCTGGCTTAGGAAAATCGGCAATTTCTCGGATATGGTGCTTTAATTCCATTGCGTTGATCGGGCAAAGGCTGCTGCTATGCTACCACTGCTGTTGTCGGCGGGTATAGCCGTAGCGGCGGCGGGGCAGCTAGCCCTGCGATCGCCGCCAGTTAAACCAGTTTTCTGCCCAGTTACGGCGCCAGTTCCCCGGTTGCCAGCGTTGCTGCCGCCAGCTTGCCACCAGGGGTCCCCAAATCTCAGCCTGGCTCTGGGGCAGGTGGGAGAGGTCCGCCAGGGCTTGAATTCCCAAGTTTTTCTGGATAATCAACGCTATGGTTTGGATCAGATCCCCTGCTCCCGAACCGCAGATCTGGGCTCCCAGCAGGCCACCGTTGGCATGGACGATGCAGCGACAAAAGCCGGTTCCGTCCCCACTTAGGTGGGCCGTTGGCGTATGGCTGAAGGGTACCTGCAGCACCCGGACGGCGGTACCGTAGCGATGGCTGGCCGCCTTGGCCGTCAGGCCTACCCGGGCCAGTTCTGGGTTGGTGGAGAGGAAGCCGATGCGGTGATGGGGATGGAGGCGGCGGTGGGGAAAATAAAGGGCGTTGGCCACCACCACCTCCACATCCTGGTGGTCGGTGGTTTCGGCCCAAGCCCCCCCCAGCCCTGGACCACAGCCAAACACCCGGGGATGGGGGGTTTTGAGGTAGGCATCCACCGGCAGGTAGGCTGGGGTGGATGGTATGCCCAGCCTTTCCAGGTGAAAGGGGGTGAGATCGGGGCGTGGGCTGGTGGCCACCAGCAAGTACTGACTGACGATGGACTCCTGTCCAGCCAGGTGCAGAGTGAGGGGATCCCCACCGGTTACCTCAATTAACTGGGTAGCTAGCCATAGTTTTACCCCTGCTGCCTGTAATAGGCTTTCTATAAAGATGGAAATATCGGGATCTTCCCCAGGCAACAGGCGATCGCTGCGGCTGATCAGCGTCACCCGGGTACCCCGCTGAGCCAGGCCCTGGGCCAGACCGATGGCCAGGGCACTGCGACCCAGGATGACTAACTCCTCGGGTGGGGCCGGCAGACCGGCCAGGTCGTCGACCCTTAAATAGGGAGCTTGGGCCAGCCCCGGAATGGCTGGTACTACCGGTTGGGTGGGGGGACAGAGGATAAATCCCCTGGCCCGCAACGGGCGGTCCGCCGTTAGCCAGGTAAGTCGGGAGTCCGGGCTGCACTGCCCGGTGTCTTCAATCACATCGACCCCCTGCACCGCCAACTGGTGCAGGCTTAAGGTGGGATAACTCACCTCCGCCACCAGCTCCAGCCACTCCCAAAAACTCCGCCAGTCTAAGCTGGGGGCTTGGCTTAAGGCCCGCCCTAGCAGTTGGCGATAGACCGCGGTGGCAACGGTTTGGGGGGGTTCCACCAGGGCTACCCGCGCCCCCTGCCGCGCCGCGATCGCGGCGGCCTCCCGCCCTTGCAGCGTGCCACCAATGATCACGGCATCGTAATCAACGGCCATCCTCTCCTCCCCTGGTCTTTGCCATGAGTTTAGCCTGAGCTCACCCCCAGCCGATCAGGCGGTTGTTGTCCATATAACATTGCATCACATTTTTCTTCGATCCCCCTTGTCAAGGTGTACCCACAGGCCCAAACTGGAGAAGTGTAGAAAGGCTGCTTGTGGGGATCAACGAGGCGCTGTTGTGAAATCAGTACTGGCAATTATTTTGGGCGGGGGTGCCGGCACCCGACTGTACCCATTAACTAAGTTTCGGGCTAAGCCAGCAGTATCTCTGGCCGGTAAGTATCGCTTGATCGATATTCCTGTTAGTAACTGTATCAACTCAGATATTCACAAGATCTATGTTTTAACCCAGTTTAATTCTGCCTCCCTGAACCGGCATATCTCCCGTGCTTACCAGTTCTCCCAATTTACGGAAGGGTTTGTCGAGGTTTTGGCGGCTCAGCAAACCCCTGAAAGCCCCAACTGGTTCCAGGGTACCGCCGATGCGGTGAGACAGTATCTGTGGTTATTTGACTCCTGGAATATTGATGACTTCTTGATTCTTTCCGGCGATCACCTCTATCGCATGGACTACAGTCTGTTTGTCCAGCGTCACCGGGCTACCAATGCCGATATTACCCTTTCGGTGGTGCCCATGGGCGATAAGCAGGCCTCCAGCTTTGGCCTGATGAAAATTGATGATTCCGGTCGGGTGATCGATTTCTGTGAAAAACCCCAGGGGGATGCCCTGAAAACCATGCGGGTAGATACCACTATCTTGGGCTTGACCCCTGAGCAAGCTAGGGAGCAGCCGTTTATTGCCTCCATGGGCATCTACGTCTTCAAAAAGCAGGTGCTGATCGATCTGTTGCGTAAAAGCCTGGATCAAACTGACTTTGGCAAAGAAATTATTCCGACTTCGGCCCAAAGTTACAATTTGCAGGCCTACCTGTTCGATGGCTACTGGGAAGATATTGGTACCATTGAAGCCTTCTACGAAGCTAATTTGGCCCTGACTATGCAGCCTCAGCCGCCCTTCAGCTTCTACCACGAAGATGCACCTATCTATACCCGATCGCGGTACCTTCCTCCCAATAAACTACTCGATTGTCACATTACCCAGTCCAGTATTGCCGAGGGTTGTATCCTCAAAAACTGCCGCATTCATCACTCGGTAATTGGGCTGCGCCAGCGCATTAACGCTAACTGTATTGTGGAAGACTCCCTCCTGATGGGAGCGGACTACTATGAGCCCCTTTCGGAAAGCAGTCAGCAGATCACCCAGGGTAAGGTTCCCATTGGGATTGGGGAAGGTTCGGTGATTCGTCGGGCAATCATTGATAAAAATGCCCGCATTGGCACCAATGTCCAGATTGTGAATAAGGACAATGTGCAGGAGGCGGAGCGGGAAGACCTGGGTTTCTATATTCGCAGCGGCATTGTGGTGGTGCTTAAAAACGCCCTAATTCCCGATGGTACGGTGATTTAGGTAGGTTAGAAGCGCTCCCTCCACCCGACCTATCCAGGACCGGCCTATCCAGGACCGGGTGGAGGGAGCCCCTAGGTCTGTTTGAGGTCGGCGATCGCTCCCCGGGCCATGGCGGCGATCGCCTGGTCGGTAGCCTTCGGTAACTGGTAGTAGCGCCCCCCCGCCGTTCGCGCTAGCTCCTTGCCAAACCCGGTAGAGACAAACTTGCGCTCCGTATCAATAATCAGGAGTTGGTGGCCCAGTCCTCGAATCCGACTGGCAATATCCAGGAGTTCCTGCTTAATATCAGGTTTGTCCTCAGGCTCCAGGGTTTCCCCCAGGGAACGGGCCAGGGGAATATTGCCGCGGCCATCGGTGATGGCGACAATCACCACCTTGCCAATGTCGCCAGATTGTTGGGCGTTGGTGGCCACCCGTACCGCCTGGGTGAGGCCATGGGCCAGGGGCGATCCGCCGCCGCAGGCCATCCGTTCAAGCCGACGGCGGGCCATGGCGATGGACCGGGTGGGGGGCAAAAGGACTTCCGCCTGTTCTCCACGAAAGGGAATAAGGGCTACCTGATCTCGATTTTGGTAAGCTTCCGTCAGCAGTTCTAGGACCGCGCCCTTGGCTGATTGCATGCGGTTGAGGGCCATTGACCCGGAGGCGTCTACCACAAAAATAATTAGGGATCCAGCCTTGCGCGCCAGTTGTTTAGCCCGAATATCACCAGACTCGACGATCACTCGCCGTTCAGGATGGCGTTGGCGACGGGCCTTTTGGTAAGGGGCCGCCGCCCGCAGGGTGGCGTCTACGGCAATCCGACGGACGGGCCCTTGGGGTAGGAAGGGTTTAATATAGCGACCCCGGTCCTCTGAGAAGATTAAATTCTGGCGACCGGACTTACCCTGGCGACTCATGGTGTGGGCAAACATCAAGAGGCTCGGGTCGAGAATGACCCCTTCGGGATCAAACACAAACTCTTCCGGAATGGTGGGGGGACTCTCCTCCTCCTCCTTGTCTTCCCCTTCCTCCTCTTGCTGTTGTTGGTCATCCTGGGGGTCGGAGGTGTCTTCCTTTTGGTTGTTCTCTGCCGGTGGCGGTGGGGGCGGCGGGGGTGGGGGTAGGTCTTGGGGCAGGCGAGATCGCGGCACAATCACCAGTTCCACCGCCACTCGGAGGTCATCGGCCGTCACCAGCGATCGCCCCTCCAGGGCGGCATGGGCCTTGGCTACCCGCACGGCAAACAACTCTGCTCGATGGCCTTGCAACCCACCCCGCAGGGCTTCAGTCACCAGGTACTGAATTTGATCATGGCTGATGGTGACCTCCTGCAGCCATTCCCGCGCCAGAATGATCTGGGTTTTCAAGGCGTCAATAGCTTCGGCATAGGAGGCCAGAAAGGCCTCGGGGTCCTGGGCAAAGGCGGTTGTCTGATCGACAATGGCCACCCGATCCTCCAGGCTGAGGGGCGTATCGGCGGAGAGGACAATGGCAATGCGATCTAACAGGTGCTCTCGCAGGGAGCCTTCTTCTGGGTTATAGGTGGCGATCAGCAGGGGTTCGCAGGGATGCTGAAAGCTCATTCCCTCCCGCTCTAGCTGGTTGCGGTGATCGGTGAGGGCCGCCAGGATCAGGTTGGCAATCTGATCGTCTAGTAAATTAATTTCATCGATGGAGAGGACGCCGCGATGGGCCTCCGCTAGGAGCCCTGGCTGGAAAATACTTTCCCCCGCCTGAATAGACCGGGCCACATCCACGGACCCCAGCAGGCGATCTTCCGTCACCCCTAGGGGTACCTGGATAAAGGGAGCGGCCATGACCCGGGTAGGTAGTTCAGCCCCTGCTTGAAGCTGGTCGGCAAAACGAGACAGGGTGGTATCATCCCAGCGATCGGGGCGGGTTGGATCGGCATTACAACAGGAATCTTCGATCACCTCAATGGGAGGTAAAAGTTCGTGCAGGGCCCGGGCCATGACTGACTTGGCCGTACCCCGTCGTCCGGCAATCACCACTCCCCCCAGGGTGGGATCGACCGCCACCAGGAGTAGGGCTGCCTTAATTGCGGCCTGACCCACTACAGCTACCAGGGGAAAAACAATCGGTTTAGAGGGACGGACGGACGTAACCATAGGACCTGATAAAACTTCTTTAACCTTAGGATATTTCGAGGCTCGATCAAGAACCGATCGGCGGTGATCTGGCCCCTCACCCAGAGCCGATGAGGGGCCATGGCCTACACTACCCTAATGGCGTCGGGCAAAAGGCTGGACCGGTCAGGGCGGCGATTGGTAAGCCTTCTGGTGCGCTCCTGTGCCGCCACTCCAGGGAATAGCTGGCCCCTTCAAGGGCTTGCCTGGGGACCGATGGCAGGAGGGGTTTAGGACTTAAGGGGCTGCACATCCTTAACCAGAAAACCATGCTTTTTTAGCTCCTGGGTCAGGGCAATGCCATTGTCGACCCGGTCAACAAACAGGACCCCCTGCAGGTGGTCCATTTCATGCAGAATGCAGCGGGTTAGCAATTCTGTGGCCTGGAGTTTTTGAGGACGGCCGTTTTCATCTTTGAAGGAGACCTCAATGGCGGCGGGGCGCACAACATCGAGAAATACTCCGGGAATACTTAAGCAGCCCTCCTGACCAATCGCCTGATCCCTGGAAACCCGTACAATTTCTGGGTTAATTAGCACCAGGGGAGGGGCGGCGGCATTTTCGGGATCAATGTCTACCACCAGCAGTTGCTTATTCACGGCCACCTGAGGAGCGGCTAGGCCGATGCCGTCAGCGGTATACATAGTTTGCAGCATTTTTCGCACCAGTTGACGCGTTTCTTCGTCAACCCTGGCCACCCGCTTGGCGGGTTGGCGCAATACCCGATCGCCCAGGGTATGGATGTCTAGGGGAGGATGCTTAACCTTGACTTTCTCGACTTGAGTGGCGGCGGACATAGGAGAGGGGGAAAAAGATGTGACTACTACCTATCCTAACAAGACAAACACCGTTGGATAGATGTTTCAAAAGGGTATGCAGAGGTAACCGAACTGCCATAGTGTAGGTAAGCTTCTTTAGCCCTACTCACCGACCCCAGGCCCAGCCGGTGCGGATGGCGTGAGGGGAGCTTAATTACATTGAAGGTATAGATTGGGTGGATGGGAAATTAAATGGAAAATCTTGGTGTCATAATTTTAACCGTGATAGCGGGTGTTGCGGTAATCGTCCAGGGCCAGATTATGGGGTTGATTACCCAAACCCTGGGTCCCCTTGAAAATCTCTGCATTACCTACGCAGGGGGATCCTTGGTGGTTGGTATAGCGGCTGTGATCGCCCGGGGTGGTAACTACAAAGCCTGGCTTTCTCTGCCCTGGTATGCCTTTACCCCTGGCCTGCTGGGGGTAGTAATCGTCAGCACCATTGGCTATATGGTGCCTCGCCTGGGGTTGGTAGCCGGATTCACCCTATTTGTGGCCAGTCAATTTGCGGTGGGAGTGATTTTTGATCACTACGGCCTAATGGGAGCAGCCGTGCGGGAAATCGATTTACCCCGGTTGATCGGTTTGGGGTTGGTGATGGCGGGCCTTACTCTGCTAATGCGTTAAAGCCATGTATTTTCATGAATCTGTAGTTTAAGTTACAGCTTTCCGGTCAGTCACCCCAGTAATGATCAGCTACATAGGGCAGATTTTCCTGGGGTGAGGGGCATGGTTACCCCCTGGGTCAGGGCAGTAGAGCCTAAACCCTCCATAGCCAGGGCTGGGGCATGTTAGAGCTCAGCCCCTGGGCAGGTTCCTCGGTTGAAAATCACCCCTTTACCATCCTTCATTTTTTGGGAGATCACCCCTGGTGTTATTTAATGCCTACGACCCTGGCGACTTCTATGACGAGCTTTTTGTGGGCAAAGGCCAACCTCGTCCTGAGGCCGAGCTACTGATTCGACGAGTCAATGCCATGTCTCTGGTGGAGCTCAAACAGCGCCAGCAGGCGGTACAAAATACCCTGTTTAAGCTGGGGGTAACCTTCAATGTCTATAGCGACACCCAGGGTACGGAGCGCATCTTTCCCTTTGATGTAATTCCTCGAATTGTGCCGGGCCACGAGTGGACCTGGCTAGAGAAAGGTTTAAAACAGCGGATTTACGCCCTCAACTGTTTTATCCACGACATCTATAACGATCAGAAAATTCTCAAGGATGGGGTGATTCCCCGCCACGTGGTGGAATCGGCTCCGGGTTTTCTCAAGCCTTGCATGGGGCTAAAGCCGCCGGGGAATATCTGGTGTCACATTACCGGCACTGACCTGGTGCGGGACCGGGACGGAACCTGGTACGTCCTGGAGGACAATATGCGCTGTCCTTCCGGGGTTTCCTACGTGTTGGAAAATCGGCGGGTGATGAAGACCACCTTTCCCCATCTGTTTGCGGCTATGGATATTGCCGCTGTAGATGACTACGCCAGTCAATTACTAGAAACCCTGCTTAACCTGGTGCCAGAAACCCTGATTAACCCGCGAGTGGCGGTACTGACGCCGGGGGTTTATAACTCTGCCTACTTTGAGCATTCCTTCCTGGCCCAGCAAATTGGGGCCGAACTGGTGGAGGGGCGGGACCTGGTGGTCTCCGATGGTTATCTGAAAATGCGCACCACCAAGGGACTGGAACGGGTGGATGTGATGTACCGCCGTATCGATGATGACTTTATCGATCCCCAGGCCTTTCGCTCTGATTCCCTGCTGGGGGTACCGGGGTTACTGGAGGTGTACCGAGCCGGGCGGGTGGCCATTGCCAATGCCCTGGGGACGGGGGTAGCAGACGATAAACTCACCTATGCCTACGTTCCCCAGATGATTCGCTACTACATGGATGAGGACCAGATCATCCCCAACGTGCCCACCTTTATTTGTGAGGATCCTACCCAACAGGCCCATGTGCTGGCCCACTTGGATCAACTGGTGGTGAAGGCCACCAATGCCTCTGGGGGCTACGGCATGTTAGTCGGTCCCCACGCTACGGAGGAAGAGCGGCAGGAGTTTGGCGATCGCATCCGGGCTAATCCCCGGGGCTATATTGCCCAGCCCACCCTCTGTCTATCGCGGGTACCCACCCTGATTGGGGACGGCTTGGAGGGTTGCCATGTGGATTTACGACCCTACATTCTCTACGGTCAGGATATTTACGTTAACCCCGGCGGCCTTACCCGGGTAGCCCTGAAGCGGGGGTCCCTGGTGGTCAACTCCTCCCAGGGTGGTGGTAGTAAGGACACCTGGGTGGTTAACTCCGTTGACCCCAACGCCCAACTGCCGGTTTAAGCCTGGTCTTGAGCCTCACCTGGAGGTGCAGTCCCCAGGGTACACCTATCTTTCCCGTCCCTTCCCCGTTAATCTTCTACCCCGATTTCCCCATGCTGAGCCGAGTTGCCGATTCGATTTACTGGATGAACCGCTACGTGGAGCGGGCTGAAAATGTGGCGCGCTTCGTTGACGTTAACCTCAACCTATTGCTGGATGCCCCCCTGGGGATGGAGCAGCAGTGGGAGCCCCTGGTGATTACCACGGGAGATCAAAACCTCTTTCGAGAGCGCTACGGGGAAGCCAGCGCGGATAATATTTTGCGCTTTCTCACCTTCGATCGGGAGTACCCCAATTCCATTATTTCCTGCCTGCGATCGGCCCGGGAAAACGCCCGATCGGTGCGGGAGGTGATTTCCTCGGAAATGTGGGAGCAGGTGAACGCCTTTTACCTAATGGTGAACGAGGCTGCCGATCAGGGCTTGCTATCGGAACTGCACGCCTTCTTCCCGGAGGTGAAAATGGCCAGTCACCTGTTTGCCGGTGTCATGGATGCCACCATGGCCCACACCGAAGGCTGGCATTTTGGCCAACTGGGACGGTTGCTAGAGCGAGCCGATAAAACCGGACGTATTCTGGATGTGAAGTACTACATTCTCTTACCTGCGGTCACCGATGTGGGGTCTCCCCTGGATGACCTGCAGTGGATTGCCCTACTCAAGTCCGCCAGTGCCTACGAGATGTACCGCAAGTCCCAGTACCGCATCACCCCCCGAGGAGTGACGGAGTTTTTGATCCTAAATCGGGAGTTTCCCCGCTCCATTCAGTTTTGCCTGATCCAGGCAGAGCAGTCCCTGCACCAGATCTCGGGCACCACCTCGGGCACCTGGCGCACCGCCAGCGATCGCGCCCTGGGGCGTCTGCGCTCGGAACTGGACTATCTGACCATAGAGGAAGTCACTGAGCGAGGACTACACGAATTTCTGGACGATCTGCAGGTGCGGCTGAATGAGGTGGGCGATCAAATTTTTGCCGATTTCTTCGCCCTTGAGCCCCTCTAGGGCGGGGTTGTATGGGCCCTTTCCCCGGAGCTACCGCTAGGGCTCTCCAGGGTCCTAGCGTAAGCGCCCCGATCGCCAGATGCTATAGATCAGCCACAGCCCGAAAAAGCTGGCGATCATAAATAGGCCGATGGCTAGCACCTGCGCCTGGGCCGATTGACGACCCGTCGTGACGATGGCCGCGCCGATAATGAGGGCTCCCACCACCGTACTGAAGGATCGCCGGTTGGCCGCATCGTCAATACTCCGGCGCAGATCGTCTAATCCCTGAAGACTGAGATTCCACTTTAATTGTTCAGAACTGAGGCGATCCAGTAGGAAGCTAAATTGCCGGGGAGAACTCAGGGAGAGGTTACGAAATTCCAGGGCAGTCCGTAATAGAGCCTGGAGGGGATCATCCCCCACCAACTGATGGCGAAACAAATCTCCCATCAGGGGGCGGACTTCTTCAATCAAGTTTACCTCTGGGTTAAACTGTCGCGCCGCTCCCTCTAGGTTGGCTAGGGACTTGGTAAACAGGCCAATATTGGCGGGCCAGCGCAGGTGATTGCGTAATCCGGTGGCTAAAATAGCCCCAAACATTTCCGCCGTATTCAGTTGCTCCAGGCTAAGGCCGTAGTAGCGGCCCAGCAGACGGGTATAGTCACTTTCCAGGCGAGCTAAGTTAACCGATTGTAGAGGTTCTGCCAGTTGTAAGGTGAGTTGGGTGCAGCGCTGGGCGTCGCAGTTGACAATGGCCAGGACCATTTCTGTCAGGGTACTACGGCTACGGGGATCCAGACGTCCCATCATGCCGCAGTCCAGCAGTGCGATCCGGCCGTCCTCTAGATAGAAAATATTGCCGGGGTGGGGATCGGCGTGGAAAAACCCATCCACGAAATACTGTTTGAAGAAAGCTCGAAACAGCAGGGTAGTCACCTGGGCCCTCTGGCTCGGGGAGGCCGCGTCGGTGCGACGGGCTTGCAAAAGGGGTATCCCTGCCAACCACTCCAGGGCGAGCAGTCTAGGGCTGGTCAACTCCCAATAAACCTGGGGAACAATTAGCTGCTGGGGATCATACCAGTCACTTTGGGCCAGGTTACGCCTGAGTTGATCGGTATACCCAGCCTCCTTGGTAAAGTCTAGTTCAGCATTGAGGGCATCGGCAAATTCCTCCGCCAAATCCACCAGGTTATAGCGCTGACCAAACTGGGTCGCTGACATTAGTCGGGCAATGTCACGGATCAGGGCCATGTCCCGATCCACCTGTTGTTCGATACCAGGACGTCTTACCTTCAGGGCGATAGGCTTGCCGTTCTTAAGGACAGCTCGATGGGTTTGGGCGATTGACCCCGCCGCGATCGCCTGGTAATCGATAGCTTCAAACACCTCTTCTACGGGCTGGGGTAAGTAGCGACGAATTTGAGCTTCAGCCTGCTCTGCACTGACCGCTGGCACCATACTTTGTAAGCTACTCAGGGCTTCAATATAGGCTGGCGGTAGTAGATCGGGACGGGTACTGAGTAACTGGCCTAGCTTGATATAGACTGGGCCTAAATCGGTCAAAATATTCACCAGAACCGCTGGCGGGGGAATTTCGGGTTCATCGGTTTTACCTCCCACCAAAAGCTGTCGCATATAGTCCCAGCCGTGGCTTAGGACAACCTCTATAATCTCCCGCTGTCGAGCTAAACGGGACGGAGATACCATTGGCACATGCATACAGTTCACCCCACTTTCCCTCCTATCTTAGAAGGGGAATCCTAAACTATAGCTTTGACCAAAACCCTAAGGGCCGAGTTAATCCTTTAAAGCGAAGGCTGGGTCGGAGTTCTAACTTGCTTCAAGGGGATATGGCAGGCGCCAGCCGCTTAGGACAAGGCGGCGATGGCATGGGCTAGGGCTAGAGGACAAAACTCCTGGAACCATAGCCTTGGAGTTGGTGCCGCCCGGGCTGGACTTGGCTATACTAAGACTTCAAAAATTCAAGGGTGAGTCAGGTTGAAGATTCTGCAAATGATCCCGTGGGTTGACCTAACGGTGAGGGAATGGTCAGCCGAAGCTCGCTGGCTACGGTGGCTAACCTTTTTGTGGCTTGGCATAGGTTTACTCATTCTCTTCTCTGCCTCCTACGCGGTATCGGTGGCCGAGCATGGCCATGGGCTGCATTATGTGCTGGTGCAGTTGATGTGGATGGGAATTGGATTGGTGGTCTTTAACCGCATCGTCCATATGCCCCTAGATCACTCCTTGAAAATTTCGGGTCTGATGTTGCTCATCCTTCTGGGCCTGGTGCTGTTAACTCTGATTCCCTCCCTGGGGGTTACTGTCAACGGTGCGACTCGCTGGTTACCCCTTGGCCCCTTTATGGTGCAGCCCTCGGAATTAATTAAGCCTTGCCTGGTTTTACAGGGAGCGCGACTATTTGGTCGCTGGCACCAGTTGGGTTGGCAAACTCGCCTACTCTGGTTGGGAACCTTTGGCGTAGTGCTGGCTGCCATCTTGATTCAACCCAACTTGAGTACTGCTGCGGTGTGCGGTCTAACCCTGTGGCTGATTGCCCTGGCCTCTGGTTTACCCTATCGTTACATTACCATCACAGCCCTGAGTGGGGGATTGGCCGCGGTGGTCAGTATTAGTCTGAAGTCCTATCAGCGCCAACGGATTATTTCCTTTCTGAATCCCTGGGCCGATCCTGGGGATCAGGGCTACCAGCTCATTCAAAGTTTGCTAGCAGTTGGTTCGGGTGGCCTGTGGGGAGAGGGCTTTGGTTTTTCTCAACAAAAGCTGTATGCCCTACCGATTCAATACACCGACTTTATTTTTGCAGTTTATGCTGAGGAATTTGGTTTTATTGGGTCTTTGTTTCTGCTGTTGTTTCTGACTATTTACATGACCGTAGCTCTGATTGTGGTTCTGCGGCTGACCCAGCCAATTGCCCAATTGGTAGCGGTAGGATCTATGGTGGTGTTAGTGGGGCAGTCCATTCTTAATATTGGCGTTGCCACCGGTCTTTTGCCAACTACTGGATTACCATTTCCCCTGATTAGTTACGGTGGCAGCTCAGTAATTGCCAGTTTAGTGACAGCGGCTTTATTGGTGAGGGCAGCTCGAGAAATTAACCTCCAGCCCCTTTCTGTTTTACCTGTATCGAGCCCTCAGGGTAAAGATCCTAAGCCACTCAGAAAGGCCAGAGGTTAGGAATCTGACCTTTCTGTTGGGCAATGATAGCTAACCTAGGTGATCCCAGGTTGGTAGCGTCACTTGGCCCAAGTGGTCCAAAACTATTGCCCTAGCTACCTGAAAGGGGGCGAAGGCGAGCTATAACCCCTCCCAGTCTTAGCTTTTATCGATCTACCCGGGCCTAGGTGTTCTGGCCAAGGCTAGACTTTGGGGCCTAGGGCTTGATGGTTTGGGAAGGTAAAGCTAGAGAAGCTTCCGGCAGACCCCTTACGGAAGAAAAGTGGCCAATTATGGCTAGGGGTAGGATGAGGGTTGTTGCTGCAATGATAAATCCGAGTACATTGGCAAAAATACTGGGAGGTTCCCCCGCGGGGGCGTCAGATTGACTGGCAGAATGCATAAAGTCCTATATGGGAAAGCAACAAGGCGGGCGGTTAACACCTTTAATTAATAATCAGGTGTTTAGAGAGCTATCTGCAGGTAGTGAAATCACCATTGACTAGCTAACTCTTGGTAACGATTGGAAACTTTTTGAGAGTCGCGGTATAAATAATGACTTCTACCGGATTCTTCAAAATTTCCCCCAAACCGACCCTATTTCTGACTACGGTAAATTCAGGATGCAACGATTTTAAGCATCACTAGAAACAAAACCGTTGTTCAGAACACAAAAACTAGCGTTTGCTAGTGATCGATAACATAGTTATCGACAAAGATAGTTAATAATTAACTATCTTTATCCATCTATTGTACCATTCTCCCTACTAGGAGGATAGAACAAATGCTCTAGTAGCTGGATCGAAAGCTATGGTTGTAGCTAGAAGGCTGAGGACAGCTCTGACCATTGAAAGTAAAGGCTAGGGGGTGGGGCGGTTAATATTTTGATTGGGACTCCAGCAGGGTATGGATAGCCTTAAGCTCTTGTAAAATTTGTCCGAGCAGGGCATTGGTGAGATTTTCGGTGGGAGTCTGAACCTGAATGGTGGGATTTAACCCCAATACCTCTTCAGCAAAGCGTTGTACTTCTTGGGGACGGAATTGCAGGGGGTCATCTTTGTCGCGACGAATTTCTGGATTGAGTTTTTGGGGATCATAGGGCGAATTTAAGACCTCGGGATTGGTATTGGCATATCGATAGACCGACGCTCTGGATCGATTTAGATACTTTTGGACATCTCCCAAGGTGAGTAGGGACATGCGGTCCTCAGGAGCTTGACCCAATCCCAGTTGATAGGTTGGGTTCAGGGGATAGATTTCTGCTAGTTGGGGTGAAGTAGGACTCTTGTCATCCATGATTGCACTAGATAATCACAATGGGATAGGGAGAGGTTTGATTAAGGGTACTCATGGATAGCTAAACTGGCATGGTACTGATACAAGTTTTAGCTGGTTAGGGGCCTGGTCAGAACTTGGCTGGAACCATCTTCTAACGAAGTTTTATCAAGATTCTTAATTTGAAAAAAGCCCATTTCTTTGCCCCAGGGTAAGGTTAAACCTGAACTCTGGACCTAAGGACTAGATGGGTGGTGGGTAAAGGCTGGCCTGGGAGATGGAAGCGTCTATCCGTCCTGGCAATGGGAATGTTTGGTGCAGGTGCGATCGCGGGATTGATAGCTTCCCGGTTGCTGGCCCCCAGCCGGACCCTACAGTCTCTGCTTGCTCTGGTTACCGTGCCCCAGCCCGCCCTGCTGAATGGCCGTCCCCACCTCTATCCCCAACCTGTTGTCCAGGAGACCTGGCAATGTCAGGTCGTAGTGGTTGGGGGATCCCTGGGGGGGATCGCCGCTGCTGCCCATGCGATGGCGACTGGAGCCCAAACCTGTCTGATCGAAGTGGCTCCCTGGATGGGAGGCCAGATGAGTTCCCAGGGAGTATCGGCCCTGGATGAATCGTTACGCATGCGGCAGCGCCATAATTTTTCTCCCACCTGGCTGCGCCTACGGCGGCTAATAGAGCAGCAGGTGGTGACATTACCGGCTTGGATGCCAGGGCCAAAGTCCCGCATCGTCGCCGCCATCAATAGTTGCTGGGTTGGCAGCCTGTGCTTTCCCCCCGTCGCGGGCCATCTGGCGGCGGTGCAATTTTTAGCTGAAACCAAGGCCAGCGCTCCTGGTAGCCGATGGTCAGGGATGACCGCATTTAAAGGGGCTGAGTTTGACGCCAGTGGTCGCCACCTGACGGCTATTTATGCAGTTCGTCGTATCCCTAAGGATCCTCGCTATATTCCCAAAGGCAGGCTATCCGAGGAGCTGGCGGACTGGTATAGCTGGTCACCTACCCAGGACTTTGATCGGGTGCCGATTAAGCTCCAGCCACCTCCGGGACAGTCCATGATGGTGATTGATGCCACGGATACGGGAGAGCTGGTTGGCTGGGCCCGGTTACCTTACCGCTTGGGTTCTGAGGCCAAATCAACTACCCAGGAGCCCAATGGCGCCGACTTTGATAATCCCCAGTGTACCCAGGCCTTTACCTACCCCTTTAGTCTGGGAATATACAACGATGACGGCGATAGCCTGGCGGTTCTGGCCCGTCTACAACCCACCTATAACCTGCAGGAGCATAATGCTCACTACAGCCTGGTAGGATTTCCCTTTCTGATGGGTAAGGGTTTGTTTCAGTACCGCCGGATTGTCAGTCAGACCTGCCAAAACCCCTATAGGGGCTCTCCAGCCATGGGAGACATTAGCCTGATTAACTGGAACCAGGGCAATGACTGGAACTGGATGAATCCACCCTTGATTCTCTCCGATCGCCAGCTAGCGGCGGCCGGTCAATACCAGAACTGGATGGGAGGCCTATCCCAGTCTGCCCTGAAATTTGCCGAGGAAAATGCCCTGATGTTTGCCCGCTGGCTGCTGGTAACCCAGTCCTCGGCAGCCCATCCCCTGACCTACCTCTATGGTTCCGATAGTCCCCTAGGTACCCGATCCGGCCTCAGTATGGTGCCCTATGTGCGGGAGGGACGCCGCATTTTGGGGCGATCGGCCTACGGCCAGAATTCCTTTATGATTCGTGAAAACGACCTGCGCTATGGCTTCCTAGGGCAACGTGACTTTAGTCCAACCGCCGTCGCTATGCATCACTACGCCATTGATATCCATGGTTGCCGTTACCGTAACTGGTTACCCTCTGGGGATGCGGTCAGGGCACCTGCCAGGGAAGATCTGGTGAAGCCCCTGGCCATTCCCCTAGAAAGCCTCATCCCTCAAGGTGTAGATAATCTGTTAATCGGAGGTAAGGCTATAGCTGTCAGTCACATTGCCAATGGCTCAACCCGGATTCACTACGGAGAATGGCAAATCGGAGCCGCTGCCGGGGTAACTGCTGGCTGGCTAGTCTCTCCCACCAGTTCTGTTCACTCCCCCCCGGAGATTATTCCCCAGGGGTATATGGGTTCTTTACAGGCCTTCATGGTGCAACAGGGTTTGAAACTGACTTGGTAGAAGCACTTTGGCCATAATATCTCCGCTCCCTTAGCCAGGGTGAGGGCAATCGGTTGCCAGACAAATCTGTAGCATTAACGTATTCCCTAGAATTTCCTGCTAAGCTATCTGCAAGTTGTCCCATAGGTTGCCAGAAGTTAGCCATTTGTGCACCTCAGGCCTTAACTGGGAACACCATCAATGTCTACCCGTTGAACCCCATAGGAGAAAGATCGTGGGTTTTTTAGAGAAACTTTTTGGCAAAGAAGAGGAAAATAAAGCTAAGGTCGCACCTCAGTTTGATGTCAAAGAGGCTGCCACTGCAGCCCAAATTAACCCCGCCAAAGTCGGATTGGATGGACAGTTTGACGAAAGTGGGTTAGCTAAACGGGTCGCGAAGGCTCTGGATGATGCCGATGTCTCTGACGCCGTCGGTCTTTGGGTCGCCCAGACCGATTCCACTGTCGTCCTCAAATACAACCCAGATGCAGAATCGGTTCTGGAGAGGGCGAAAGAAATTGCCCTCGGGGTGGAGGGGGCTACCGACGTTATTACCCAGCCTAATGCCTAGGCAGATAGTCAACATCCTGATTGGATGATCTTGCTGACAAGAAGCTAGGTAATCATTGAAGTCTGAATGGGGTAAGGGGGATGGGGTAACCCGTTTTCCCTTACCCGATTTTATATCTTTGGCCAGCCTGCTTAGGATACGGTTGATCGGTCAATTTCAGGTCTCGTAACTGACAGGCTTGTCCCATCTTACGAGACCTGAAAACCCTCATACTGAATAGGCATTCTAGCTCGCCTGCCTTACCCTGCAGGTGGAGTCTCCATGGCGGCTAGGACTGGCTTGGACACCGGGTCAGTTGCTGGTTTAGGAAGCCGATTAGATCGGCACAGGTGAATAACCCGGTTTCATCAAACTGTTCACTAATATCGATACCAAAGGCATTGTAAAAGTCTGCACAGAGGTTGATCCCCCAGTCAAACCAACAAATGCTGGGAAACTGTAGATCTTCTACCAGGCGATCGCTGGGACGAAGTCGACCTACTTCTAGGCCGGTATAGACCTGTAGGCGGCTATAGGCAAATTCAATCAAGGGTTTGGAATAGGTTTGCTGCACGGATGGAGGGGTCCAATAGCGGTCAAACCATTGATCACAGTTGAGGTAAGGCCGATACAGCAGCAGTCGGTACAGTTCTTGCCGGGTGCCCACGTCGGGACTGAGCCAGCGATAGGTGAGCAGGCTGTTGACTAAGTTGTTCAGTTGTTGCATGGAGTCGATGCTAAATATCCCTGATCTTTCTCAGAGTGTGCCCAGAGTAAAGCCAGAATCCATAGCGGAGATGGTTTCTTTACGTTTATTTTTATAGCCATCTCCTGTGGCCAGCCATCCCATCGATCCATGAATCCCCTTAAGGGTTCTGAGCAAAGCCCTGGGGATCGGCTTCTGGGTCACAGAGCTTGGTCAGGGTGGCGGTAAAGCTGGGATAGGATACGGCGGCGGCTTCAGCTCGATGAATGACGGTTTTGCCCTTCACCCTCAGGGCCGCGATGGCTAGACTCATGGCCACCCGATGATCGCCATAGCTATCGACTGAGGCACCCTGCAGGGGAGCTTGCCCCCGAATCGCCAGTCCATCCGCTCGCTCCTCTACGGCAGCCCCCAGGCAGGCCAGCTGGCTGGCCATGGCGGTGATGCGATCGCATTCCTTCACCCTGAGTTCGCTAGCGTCCTGAATCACCGTGGTGCCCTCGGCAAAGAGAGCGGCAATAGCTAGAATGGGAATCTCGTCAATCATTCTGGGAATTAAATCACCCCCAAAGTGGGCCGCCTTCAGGGGGCTGTAGCGTACCCGTAGATCGGCGACCGGTTCCCCCGTAACTTGGCGGGGATTTTCCAGGGTAATGTCGGCTTCCATGGCTTGTAAAGCCTCTAAAATACCGGTACGGGTAGGGTTAATTCCAACATTTTCCACCACCAGGTCAGACCCAGGGGTGATGGCACCAGCCACTAGCCAGAAGGCTGCCGAGCTAATATCTCCGGGTACCACAATAGTCTGGCCCGTCAATTGGGCTGGACCGTAAACAGTGACGCTACAGGTGTCCGGGTCTACCTGCAGATCGGCGCCAAAAGCCCGCAGCATGCGCTCACTGTGATCTCGAGAGAGACTGGGCTCCGTTACCGTAGTGGCGCCCTCTACCATTAAGCCAGCCAGCAACAGACAGGACTTTACCTGGGCTGAGGCAACGGGGGAATGGTAGTGGATGGGCTGTAGCACGGTACCCTGGACCGCCAGGGGAGCCAGGCGATTGCCCTGGCGTCCCCAAATTTTCGCTCCCATTTGGGATAGGGGTTGGATCACCCGATCCATCGGTCGAGATCGCAGGGATCCATCCCCCGTTATGGCAAAGAAACGCTGGGGATGGGCCGCCAGTAATCCCAACATTAACCGTAGGGTAGTGCCGGAGTTACCCGCATTAAGGACATCGGTAGGCTCTTGTAAATGGCCCAAACCCACTCCCTGCACCGTTACCCAGTCCGCTTCCAGGGATGATATTTCCACCCCCATGGCCTGAAAGCAGGCGGCGGTACTGCGGGGATCTTCCCCCAGCAACAATCCTTGAATGCGGGTTTCGCCCTGGGCGATCGCCCCCAGCATCAGGGATCGGTGGGAAATGGACTTATCACCTGGCACTTGTATCCGACCCCGGAGAGCTACCTCCTTTGATAACTCCAGGGTTAGGGTTTGGTGGGGGGGGGATGGGGTGATCTGAATCGGCGCAGTCATGGTGATAAAGGGAGAGGTCCGTAGCCGATCCTACCGCTTCCTGAGGACAGTACTCTGAGGAGAATGGTGATAGGACCTGAACCAGGGGCAGGTTGGGAAGGGTTCTGGTTCCCGTCAAAGGATGGTGGGGGTCTCAGTTGCCGACCCCGGATCGGTTGGGTCATGATCGGGCCAGTAGCTGGACATCACCCGACCGGGGCGGCGTAGCTGCTGGTGGTAGGCTTGACTGATGGGGTCAGACAGGTCTGTCAACGAGTCAATGCCTATGCCATTGCGCCCCTGATCAATGCCAGAACTATGGATGTAGAGTCCCCCACCCAGGTATAGGGCTACATGTTTGGTCCGTTCTGGAGTTCCGAAAAAAATCAAATCCCCCGCCTCCAGATCGGTCCAGGCGATCGCCGCCGTAAAGGCCTCCTGTTGGTAGGAGTCGCGGGGTAGGCGGATACCGGCTGCGGCAAAGGCCGCCTGAACCAAACCCGAGCAGTCAAAATTAGGGCCTACCGTCCCTCCCCAGAGATAGGTATTGGGCTGGGCCATAGCCTGCTGGGCAAAGGCGATCGCCAGGGGTAAACGGTCAAGGATGGCCGGGCGGGTTAGGGCAACGGGGCGGTAGGGCGTGACCGCCGGGACCAGAGCTTTGAAGTCCGCCAGAGCAATCCAACCGGGGTAGCCATCTTCACACAGGCGTACCGATAGGGCGGTTTGTCCTTCCCCCTGGGAATCAGGAAGAGGTACCAACCGGAGCTGACGTCCGATCCCGGCCTGGGTGACTAAACCCTCTAGGGCAGGGGTTTGGTATAGGTTGACGGTTCTCAGGCAACGGTATTCTGGGCCTGACAAAGGGCTCACAGATTTAGTCTCCCTTTTTGCCAGTATTACGAATATCTACGATCTTCTTCAGGACATCAAACCAAAAGTTAGATCCCATGGAAATGGCTAAACCACTCACCAGCCAACCCAGAAAGCGGCGGGGAACCAGAGGTAGGGGCCAGTCCTTTTCGGCATCTTGTTGTTGTTCAATTACCTGGGGATCGTAGCCAATCGGGAAGGGAATTTCCTGCAGGGCCTGATCGACGGCGGTTTTCACCTGGGTCAGATTTTCGCTTAACTGCGCATTAGAGGCATTGGAGTGGGCCACCAGCTGATCGGCGGCCTGGGTAACGGTGCTACGCAGCAA
The DNA here is from genome assembly GCA_040374765.1 of Leptolyngbya sp. Lineage (GTDB taxonomy): Bacteria > Cyanobacteriota > Cyanobacteriia > Phormidesmidales > Phormidesmidaceae > Nodosilinea. Next base: position 104,761 of record JBEITR010000004.1, on the reverse strand, counting down.
GGGGTCCTTCGCTAGGCGTGTAGCGATATGGAAGGAGTCAGCATTAATAGCAATGGCTGTGCTGATACCAATAATGATCGCGACCGCTTTGGCATTGCGTTTATAGACCCCTGTGGCCCGTTCCATCCCCCGATTAAACCACTTTTCGATCTCCTGGCTAAATTGTTCGACTTCGCTACGCAAGTTATCGCTAGTGACGTCTACCTTACGGGCTATAACCGTTAGACTGTCCCGTAAGCCTGGGGTAATGGGGGCTTTTTCAAGTTGGTTTACCAACCTTTGGGCCGAGAGGTGACCCTGATCAGCCAGACGACTTAACTCCTTATAGATATCACTGGTGTTGTCAAAGACCTCCAATAAACTGCCTAGACTAGGACGCAGCTTATTGAGCAGGGCATTGCGCTCGGCTGGAGTACTGGTGAGACCCCGCTTGATGTAGTCGAGCCGCCGTAAAAAGGTTACCGTCAAGGGATGGCCCTCCGGTAGGGCATGACTAGCCATCGCCGTAAATTGTTCAAGACCGCCAATCAGGCGATCGAGACTATCTGGCAGGGAGACTAGTCTAGCCTTAAAGTCCTGGATGATTTCTTGTAGGGATGTCTCGAGCTGCTGCAATTCTGAGCTCAGCAAAAATTCGTTGCCGGTGTTAGCCCTGAGATCGCTCAGGATTGTATTAACGGGTAATAAGACTTTATCGGCAATGAAACTAACCAGGCGTTCATCGGCCAAGATCTCGAGTATCCGACCCAGTTGCATGCGATCTAGTAGGCTATTGGCAAAGGCCTCGGAGGGAATATAGGAAGGCCCGCTGGTCTTACCGGCACCAAAGACATTACGACCACCGGTAATAAAGCGATAAATACGCCCAATTAATTGGGAACCACTACGAAAGATACGGGCGATTCTACCCTTGGCCTCCTGGTTTAGACTGCGAATCCAGGGACTTTCATAGAGGGCATCGGCCATGGCTTGGGCGGCTTTCTCCTTATCCCGATCGTTCCCTGACAGCAACACTTCAATGGCCTGTTTCAGGTGTTCGGCCCGCCATTGCAGCAGTGTACCGATGATTTCCTGGATCTCGCTAGCCAGTAAACTGAGGACCAGAAAAATGAAAGTTAGCCCTAAGGCGATGTCTAAAACTACAGGTAAGTTCATCGATTCACTCCTTAATAATCCTCACCCCAACCTAATTTGAGTGATGCTACCCCTGGGCCTCAATATCATTGATTCAGGCGGCCATTCATGGATGGAGGTCGAATAGCATGGCACCCTCTGATCTGGGGAGAGTCCGGCCGGCACCCAAGATCCTAGACCTCTCCTTCCGGGGAAAATCCTGGCTTCCCCTAATAGTCTGTCCAGCACGCCTAATTCTACTGAAGCTGCATAGAAATGGCACATCTTTGTCACCATTGGATGCTATACCAGTCTTGCTGGCTTACCGCAATCTATGAAGTTGACAACTCGGGGCCACTACAGTGTTAAAGCCCTACTTGACCTGAGCCTCCAGCGCTCTGGCAAGCCTGTTTCAGTCAGCGCCATTGCCCATCGACAAGCTTTGCCAGTCCCCTATTTGGAAAAACTCTTGATTGATTTGCGCCGGGCCGGGCTAGTGGAGTCGGTACGGGGTTCCCAGGGGGGCTATCGTCTGGCCAGAGCACCGGATCAGATTTTCTTAGGAGAAATCTTAACGGCCGTGGGCGATCAGGTGCCGCCCCTTCCCCGTCATAGCGCCCAGACCGACCAGGTAGAAGACTGGGTCACCCTGGCGGTTTGGCGACGGCTTTCCCAGAAACTACAGGAAGCACTTTATAGTATTTCCCTGGAAGACTTGTACTACGATGCCCGCAGCTGGCGGGCGGCTCAGGGAGATGATACTAACTTCGTGGTTTAGCGCCGTCATCGTGCTGACTTTAGCCAGTGGTCTGGACTACTGGCTGGGGGATCCTTGGGGTTGGCCCCATCCAGTCCAGGCGATGGGCTGGTTTATTGCGACTACTAGTAAACCCGTCCTTACCCATGAGTGGCCCAATGGGTTACAGCGTGGCTGGGGGGTGGGTCTGACTCTGGTTTTGGTCGTGGGTAGCGGGCTGGGGGGCTGGGCAATAGTGCAGATGGCTGGTCGCCTACATCCCAGTCTAGCGCTGCTTGTAGAGGGGATTTTACTGGCTAGCTGTCTGGCCGGACGCAGTCTACGTCAGGCTGCCGAGGATGTGCTTACCCCCTTAGAGGGAGGCGATATCGAGACAGCCAGACAGCATCTCAGTCGCTACGTCGGCCGTGACACTGACAACTTGGACAGACCGGAAATCCTGCGAGCAGTGATGGAGACCGTCAGTGAAAATGCCACCGATGGAGTACTAGCACCGCTGTTTTATGGCCTGATTGGCTTTTGTATTCCATCCCTGGGTGGGGCACCCCTGGCCCTGGCCTATAAAGCTGCCAGTACCCTGGACTCGATGATTGGCTATCGGGAGTTTCCCTATACCTATCTGGGTTGGTTTAGTGCCCGCCTAGAAGATGGTCTCACCTGGATTCCCTGCCGGTTAACGGTACTGACCATTGCCCTTTTGTCAGGTCATCCTGGTCAGGTGTGGGCTATTTGTTGTCGGGATGCCCCTGCCGATCCCAGTCCTAATGCGGGTTGGAGTGAGTGTGCCTACGCTGCCGCTTTGGGGGTTCAGCTGGGGGGTAGGAATTACTACCGGGGAGTGGCTAAATCTAAGCCCTTACTGGGCCAGGCCCTTTATCCCATCAGCAGCGATCGCATTCGTAGGGCCCTTGCCCTCACCCGCCAGGCCAGCCTGATCTGGCTGGGGCTGGGGCTCACTGTTATAGTCATGATAAGAGTTGGAAGCGGTTAACTATCCACCCTGGGTCAGTGGCTGCAAGGGCTGGATTAATTTATGATTGCCTCTCTTGTCCTGGTCAGGGGTGTTATTTGCCATGGGTAGCCATAGCACGATTATCGAAATCCTTTCTCCTGAGGAGATGCGTCGGACCTTGAATCGACTTTCATCGGAATTGGTCGAACGGGGCGGCAATCTCGATCGCCTGGTGCTTTTGGGTATTTATACCCGAGGCGTACCCCTGGCCCAGATGCTGGCTCAGCAAATTGAACGATTGGAAGCTATTCAAATACCTGTAGGCGCTCTGGATATTACGCTCTACCGCGACGATCTCGATAAAATTAGTACTCGTACCCCGGCTCCCACCAGAATTCCCTTTGATATTACCAACCGGGTCGTAGTTCTCGTAGATGATGTAATTTATAGCGGTCGGACTATGCGGGCCGCCTTGAATGCCGTCCTAGATTATGGACGTCCCAATGCGATTCGACTAGCGGTGTTGATCGATCGGGGACACCGTGAATTACCGATTCATCCTGATTTTGTGGGTCGTGTTCTCCCCACATCTAAAGAAGAAGTGGTGAAAGTCTTTCTCCAGGGTATTGATGGACAGGATGGGGTGCATTTACTCAAGCCCTAGGGACTGGGCTAGGCATGGAGCTAACTGAGGTGAACCATACTCCCTAATTCATGCCTGCGCCTTTCCCCTGTCTGGGTTATGATCCGTGAGTATAGTTGGGGCCAGAAGGCTGAGGATAGAGTTGATCGGTCCATCAGCTATCTCGTAACTGACTGGCTTGATATTGCGAGATGTCGAAAAGCAAGTCCTGGGTAGGCGTTCCGATGCGCCTCTGAGGCGCTACAGGTAGCTACGGCTATAATCGGATTGAGGGTAGTTTAGGGTATTGTCATGCTACAAGGGTCCATACTAGAGCAATTGGTAGCTGGCATCACCACCCCTGGTGCCACTCCTTTAAACTATGGGGTCTACTACAAAAATACCCTGGTCGCTCTTTGTCATGCCCTGGAGGATTCCATTCTCAATCTGGAGTTTTCCGTTGCTCCCCTGGTCATTACCGCTTTTCAACGGGGTAAATGGTACCTTGAGGAGGCTGATCGCTACGCAAGCATTGCCGCCAAAGTAGAACAGGTGGTCATCATGGCCTCTCCAGATGCGGGCTTTCATGACCATCCCACCAGTCAGCGATCCAATGTTGCTCTGGTAGATCTAGCCGATGATGATCCCATTACTCAGGAATGGCACCTGATTATTCTTTCTCCTGACTACTGCGCCATGGTGCTTTGTCAGGAGCTATCGGCGGCTGACTACGGTGCGGCGGGCTTGCCCCTCAACGATCTGGAGCGTAAGTTTTATGGTTTTTGGACCTTTGATCCCAGTCTGGTAGAGAAAACCGCTACCCTGGCGATCGCCCATTTAGGCCGTTACAACCCTCCACTGCAAGCCCAACTCCACCAGGTCTTAGAGCATCAACGGCAAGGCCAGTCCACCCTGCATAGCGGTGAAGTCAATCATGCCGTTACCCAGGTGGTGACCTACTTGCAGGATAGCCGCCACCATATCCGGGTGGACTCTGCCTTTAACCAACTCGACGATCTCGACCAGAACCTGGCTATCAACGAAATTCAAGCCTTTTTGCGCATGGCCCAACTGGTTGATAGCAGTGATGCGCTGAATCCACTGGCTACGGGGGAAGTGGTTAGCCTCTTAGAAATGATGGCCCAGCTTATTGACCTACCGGCCTGGCAACTACAGCGTCTGCGACTGGCGGGTTGGCTGCACCGCATCGCTCCAGCTAAGGACTCTACTAGGTTGACCAGTGATGCTCCCAGTTGTCCCCTGGTGCCGGAGGTACAATCTCTGCGGCTGATGCCCCGACTCAGGGCGGTGGCAACCATTATCAGCCACCAGCAGGAATGGTGGGATGGAGGGGGTTTGCCGGCTGGTTTAGCCGGAGATAGCATACCCCTGGAATCTCGTATGCTGGCCCTGGTCGCAGAATTTCAGCAACAATTGGCCCTCTGGCGGCATCAAAATCCAGAGCAGGACCCTGAAGCTGGCCTGCTCTGGGTGCTACATCTCTGTAAGGCTGAAGCCGGTAAGCGCTGGGACCCCAAATTGGTGGAAATTTTAGAATTAATGGTGACCGCCCTACAGCAAGGTATGGGCCCTCCCCAAATCTCCAGTCAGCTTAGTCTGGGTTCTGGGTTACTCAACCCTGACTTGCCTACCCCATCGATTGTTTGATTGCCCTGAGTGTTTGTCTATCATTATTCTATGGATGTGTTGAGTAATTCGTTTGATCTGACCGCCCTACGCTCTGGAGAGCTGCGGGATTTAGCTGGGGCTAATCTGCAGGATATTGATCTGGAGTCTAGCCATCTGGCGGGTGTTAATCTGGCCGGTGCTAAGCTCATCGGTGTCAATTTGGATCGGGCCTGTTTGCATCAAGCTAACTTGGTGGGAGCCAACCTGATGGGGGCCAGCCTGGCCGGTGCCGACCTGCGCGCTAACCTTTGGGGCACCAATTTGATGCAGACCAATCTGATGGGGGCCGATCTGCGGGGCGCCAATTTACGGGGTGCTAATTTAATGGGAGCTTGCTTGACTGGTGTGAATTTGGCTGGGGCCTGTTTAAGTGGTTGTACACTGACCGGAGTAAACCTCCACGGGGTTGATCTGCGTCAGGCAGACCTGCGGGGCGCTAACCTCTCCCATGCCAACCTAAAGAGCGCTGATTTATACCAGGCCAATTTGCGCGGAGCCCGGTTAGACCAGGCCAATCTGGAGGAGGCCAACCTGGAACAGGCGGATCTGGGGGGAGCCGATATGACTGGAGCCAACTTGCTGTGCGCTAATTTAACCAGTGCTTCCCTGCCTGGTACGGAGCTGAGTCAGGCTTGTTTGTTGGGTACGGCGTTGGATCGTTAATGACTCCTTATCCCTAGCTTCTGAGGCTCACGGTAGGCTGGCCGGTAAGCGGCGGTTACTGATTTATCAAAAGTTCTTAAGCTCAGCGCCATTCCCTTTTGGCTGGGCCAGGCAAGCCCAGGTATGTTGCCAGATCAGCTCCTCTGTCCCCAGTAGGCTGTGGTTATCCCAGAGTTCTACCAGATTTACCCAGGGGCGGGTAGCGGCATAGGCGCGGCTGGCTTCTATGGCAATCACCTCGTCTTGGATCCCGTGCAGAATCAGCGTGGGGACTACGGCCTGCAGATGGCGATCGCAGTAGGTTTCCGCATCCAGCCAAAAATTGTAGTGGAGGGGTAAGGTTTGCTGGGCGTCGTAATGATAAACCGCCAGATAACCGGTGGTGCGCCATTGATCCATCTGGGCTGAGCCAAGACGGGGTAACCATTGGGTTAAGAAATCAAAGGCTGGAGCCAGTAACACCAGCTGAGCAATGCGGCCTTGCAAGTGGGGTTGCTGCGCTACCCAGGCCGCCGTCAACCCTCCCAGGCTCGATCCAATGATCACCACCGGATCAGACCAGGCCAAAATTTGATCACTAACCTGGCCAATCTGCCGACTCAGGGTCAAATGGGAAAAGTCTTGCTGGTTCAGATCGGGAATTTCTAGATGGAGTCCAAGGTTCTGAAATCGTAGGTTCATCCTTTGGGCTTTTTGGGATCTTGGGCCAGAGCCAAAACCATGAAGATAGAGATAGTGGGTCATGGAATAATGGGGTGATGGAAAATCGCACCCTTCAGGACGTATGATATAGCCTTGGTCAGCCCGCTGAGGCCAGAATTGAACGGTTAAAGCGGAACCTGGGTAAGCATTCTAGCTCGTCTCCACCCCTTACCCCTGGCTATGGCCATAATCCCCCAGTTGGAGTGGGTGGTCCACTATTATCCTTAAATTGCTCCCGATTTATGAGCGCTTCCTTTTCCCTTACCCTGCTACCCGGTGACGGCATTGGTCCGGAAATTATGGCTGTAGCGGTTGATGTTTTAGAAGCTGTTGGCCAGCGTTTAGATCTTACCTTTAAGTTTCAATCGGCCCTGATTGGTGGAGCCGCCATTGACGTTACTGGGTCTCCTCTGCCTGCCGCAACCCTGGAAACCTGCAGGGCCAGTGATGCGGTTTTACTGGCAGCCATTGGCGGGTATGAGTGGGATAATCTACCCCGATCGCAGCGCCCTGAAACCGGATTGTTAGGCTTACGGGCTGGTTTAGGTCTATTTGCTAACCTGCGTCCTGCTACCATTCTGCCCCAGTTAGTCGATGCCTCGTCCCTGAAGCGAGAGGTGGTGGAAGGGGTAGATATTATGGTGGTTCGGGAACTGACGGGGGGGATTTACTTTGGTACTCCCAGGGGCATTTTTGCAACGGAGGATGGACAGCAACGGGCCGTTAACACCATGGCCTATACCCCCGGAGAAGTTGATCGGATTGGCCGGGTAGCCTTTGAAATTGCCCAGAAACGCCAGCGACGTCTGTGCTCTGTGGATAAAGCCAATGTGTTAGAGGTCTCCCAGTTGTGGCGCGATCGCCTGACGGCTCTGGCCCCAGATTACCCCGACGTCACCCTAAGCCACATGTACGTGGATAATGCCGCCATGCAATTGATTCGCTGGCCCCGGCAATTTGATACCATCGTCACCAGTAATTTATTCGGGGATATTTTGTCCGATGCGGCCGCCATGTTGACCGGCAGTATCGGCATGCTGCCCTCCGCCAGCCTGGGGGCAACGGGACCAGGGGTTTACGAACCGGTGCATGGCTCAGCTCCCGATATTGCTGGCCAAGACCAGGCCAACCCCTTGGCCCAGGTGCTCAGCGCCGCCATGATGTTGCGCTACGGACTGAATCAGCCTGCGGCGGCTGACCTGATTGAGCAAGCTGTGATCAGGGTTTTAGACCAGGGCTATCGTACCGGTGACATTATGTCCGAGGGGATGACCCAGGTGGGATGCCGGGCCATGGGAGAAGCCCTGCTTGAGGCAATCAGTTCCATTAATATAAATTAACGATTTGCCGCTGCTGAAGATTTCGATTACAGTCTTGTCTAGATGAGTCACAGGTGAGCCGTGTACAGTCTTCAGCAGTCTGCCCCCCCAGCCAATCCGCCCAGTTTCTCGAATCCAGAGGTCAATGGTCTGTTGCCGACCTTGCTGAACCCAGCCTTGCTTAAATCGGCCCGCCAGATTTACCGTACCTACTACGAAGTTCATCCTGAGGATGTCCAGCGTCCCATCGGTATTGCCATCAGTACTAAGACCCACCGGGGTAAACTCATTTTTGGCGATCGCCCGGTTTTACTACCGAACGAATGTTTTATTCCCCTCAACCAGATTGAACCTGGACTCCACTAATAATAATTCTATTTCTTAATGAACTATCTGGTAGCCGTTATCGAAGAACGCCTTAGGGCTGAGGAAGCCTATGATGCCCTCAAGCAGGCCAACCTAGCGGCAGAGAGTATTGACATTCTGGGGCGGGGTTTTAAAACTGCTGATGACTGCGGTCTTATTGATCCGGCGGATCGGGTTTGGCGTCAAATTCGCTTGATGCTGGTGTGGCTGTTACCCTTTGGCTTTAGTGCGGGTTTTCTGTTTGATAGGATTACCGGTCTCGACACCTTTACCTGGGCAGGACGCTGGGGGAATCAAGTGTTGGGGGGAGCGCTTGGGGCGATCGCGGCGGCTATGGGAGGTTTTTTTATTGGCGGTGGCGTCGGCCTAATGGTGGGTAGTGGTAAAGCCCTCTCCTACCGTAATTGTCTAAATCAGGGCCAATTTTTGATTGTGGTGCGGGGGACAGAACCTCTGATTCGCCAGGCCACATCAATTTTGAGGCAGTTTCGACCCAGTACTATCCAGGGTTATAACACGGCTGATTAAGCCTTCGGTCTTAGGGATCATGCGATCGGTCCGACGACCTCCTTACCCGTGGCTAAAACTATGGTTGGGGAGACAGGATATTTCCGGGAGGAGGTCCTACCTCCTCCCAGACTTCTCAGTGATCTTTCCCTAGGAGTTGACCAAGATTGTCCAATCAATGTCTACAGGGCTCCTGAATCATTTTCTAGGGGCTGGACCAAAGTCCCTAGGCAGGGGGTTACCCCTAATCCTGCCACTCTCCTTTAATAATCGATACCGCTGCTCTGCTTAAGCGGGCCAGATCATCTTCTAGCAGGGGAGGCCACTGGACTCCCTGATAAGAGGCAGTCTGAAACAAATCCGGACTGTCTTTGATGAAAACCAATAGGGCCTGTACCAGCGATCGCTCCAGAGTCGGCTCCTGCTTAAGGCCCTCAAAGATGACCTTAAGGGCCAGCAAGAGGGAAGTCACCTGGCCCGGTACCGGTGGCCTGCCCTGGCGTAGGCAGGCAATAAAGGTATCCGGGCGTTGATCAGAACTAGGGCCGGTTTGCCCTAGAACAAACTGACGGGCGGTGTCAAAGTCCATACACTGGCTGCATCCGATCGATATCACGCGGCATAGTCAAAAACCGCATCCAAATACAGGCGGTTAATGCGGCGATCGCTAACCCCATTTTGCATTAAAAACAAGGATAACGCTGCACAAAAGACTCGATGCTGACTCCAAGCCGGATGGGTCTCCACATAGTCCTGCATGGCGGAGAACAACTCTTCTGGCACCTCTACATTCAAACTAATTCTAGGGGCAATTGACCCTGCCATTGGCTCATTCATTAAAACTTCCCCAACTTAGATAGACACCAAAAACTTTCCCCTGCCCACCCGTTAGGAGGGGTCACACCCCTTAATTTGAATATCTGAGCTCGGACTTGAAGCCGATTTCAGGATCCCAAACTTTGACTTTAGGGGTAAACCAGACGGGTTAGAAACAAGGGATGAATTCCTTAGTCGCATCATTGTCACCAGAGTCACGGGGGATGTCAACCTTGCTAACGCCCCCCCTTTCCGCTAGTAAAAACTGTGACCCAACGGAAGAATAGGGGTTTCAGAGATCGACTCAGTACTCGAATGTGATCTGAATAACACCTCTACCCCGTGACCGTTGTGGAATTAAAAAATCTACAGATCAGGCAAAGCCGCATGGTATCGTTCCAAGGTGTGGAAAAATCGCCTAAGTTGTGGAAAAGCCTGGGGAAAGAAATAATAAGGTTAAGAAAAGCTAAACATCCCAGACTTTTTTAAGTCTTTTGTATAGAAACTGTCATGGTTTCCTGTTGACTTTGGTCAGCTATAGTAACCTGCGGTCCAAAAATTAAGGGATTTTGTTCAAAAAAGTAGTGTATAGCTTGGCTTAAAACGCTAAGGCCAGAGAGTAAATCCCCCTAAGAAGGCTGAGTAGGCGTTCTAAGCCACCTTCTACGGGTTAAGAGGAGCTACAGCTATAGGCTTAGCCGCAGCTTCCCACAAGGCAGCTGCAGCTAACCAGAGCGATCCCCTGGTATTACCGTGTTCACGTCTCACAACTGACAGAGTTGTCCCACGTTACGAGACCTGAAATTGACTGGTTAACCGCGTCCTCAGCGATTAATCCCAACGTTCTGCCGCAGGTCAGCCCGGAAAGAAACCCACGATAAACTCAGGGTAATGTTTGGGTTTTGACCTCATAGCCTTCTCTTCAAGAGGCTCCTTAGAAGGAGTGGCTACAGCTATAAATTCTTAAGAAAGACCCCCCTGTCGATTTGTCTTGGCCTGTGAGGGTCAGACTTTAGGGAGAAAAATCGTATTCCTGCATCTGCAAAGTACAGCGATCTTGCTGATTAAGGGCGCGTTTGATGGGATTGATATCTCTAAAGCCGTCTGCCCCTCGCTGGGTGAGGCTGAGTTCAAATCGACGGGCAAACTCCGCTACACAAACGTTGCGACTTTGGGAGAGTTGTTTGAGACTGCTTAGGGCCGTATCCCGATCCCATACTGCTACGGCCCCATGGAGTTGGTCCCAGGCTCGGTCAGACTGGTTACTGGTGGTAGTCTGCAATTGCTGGCGATCGAGAATGTTATAGGCTAGCCAAAAACTCAACCCCAGAATTGTGGCTATACTCAGAGAAATCAGGCAACCAGCTAGGGGACTGTGCCGATCAAAAATAGTTTTTCCCTGGCTACTGGTCGCTTCACTGCTGAGCTGCTGGTAGTAGTCAATAAAAGGTTTCATCTGGTCGACGAACCACACCTCAATGCCCGTGGCCTTCAGCTGGTCTGCCAATAGATAGGTATCATCCCAGTCCTGGTTGGGGGTGAGGCCAGCAACCACGAGTCGCTGGCCAGACAGGTGATCTCTCCGGGTCTCCATGGTATCTGCTGCAGAACGCAGAACGGCTTGGTTGAGTACGTAGGGACAATCAATGGCATAGTCCTCGGTGAGGATATCAATTTCCCCTCCCCCTGGACTGGATACCTGTCGATAGACCTTGTGCCCATGGTCTTCTAGCCAGTTAGATAGAAAATTTGTTAGGGCCTCTTCACTAGGAAACTCCATAGTGGCTATCACCGCATGCTTGTCTAGTTAAAACAACTATTTGTACTACCTCCCTATTCTAAACAATTAGTCCTTAGGCGTAGCAGGGTCTTGCCAGCCCCAGATTTCTGCTTCTCTTCGGCTTCTTCTTGTAACTGAACAAAAGTGTCGGAGGGCTGATTTTACCTGGGATAGTCAGGTTTATTGTTGGCAATACCCCACCGCCAGGTTACCGCTTAGGGGGTAGATCACCGCTGAAGGCTTGGGCGCCAGTAGCTGGGTAATCATCGTGGGTAGGACTAAAGAGCTCTAGAATGGCCTCTGCTAAATCACCGAGAAACCCCTTTTGTTCTTTTAGCATGGGAATAATTTCCCGGACGTTTTCCGAAGAAAACGTATACCCCTGGGCCTGACCTAAATTAACTAACTCTCCGGCTCCCTCTGCTTGCTGTATCTGGCTCTTCAGTTCAGGGCTAGTAGCAGCTTCACGGAGAAACGAAAGGGCATTTTCCTTAGACATACTGTTTAAATCCCATAACCTACAACAACAACAGTGCTGAGCCTTCAGCTCTGTCTTTAGTTCTAGTCTTACGCTGGTCAGCTACAACACGGGCATTTCTCAACAGAACCTTGCATTTCTTGAAATGGTGTAATACATCTTTCGCCAGACCGCTTAGGACACGGTTTATCGGTCAATTTTAGGTCTCGTAACTGACAGGCTTGTCCCATGTTACGAGACCTGAAAACGCTCATACTGGGTAGGCCTTCTGGCTCGCCTCTGTCCCCTTGCAGGTGATACCTGCAAGGGGAAGGGGCTGGTTGTGAGCTTGGAAGGCTTTTTAGATCAGGGCGTTATAGCGGGTTTGCTTCAGAACATTGTTGTATGGTTGACTACTACCATATTTAAACGTTTGACAAAACCTCCATTAACACCCAAAATAAGAACTATCCCTTAAGGGCCTGTAGTTCAACCGGTTAGAGCACCGCCCTGTCACGGCGGAAGTTGCGGGTTCGAATCCCGTCAGGCCCGTTTATGCGAGATATCATCAAATTTCCTGTTGAATTTTATTTTAGGGATTCGATAGGTAGTTGACCTCAGTACTTAGGCTGAAGATTTTACTTCGTCTTCTGAACCGATTCGGTGGTCTTCGGTAATTCCATTGCTTTTTATAGCTTTGGCCAGCTCGTTTGGGACTGGGTAAACCGGTGACAGTGAAGGTTGGGTGAGGGTTTCGTCACGCCGTCGTTCCGTCAAGCCTGGCTACGGCTATAATTAGCTTTTTTTGAGGTTTCGTCCCGTTACCCAGGACTTTTCAAGCAATTCCTGAAATATTGATTCCTCCAGATAATGTGGAACCCATCTAACTCACCATAGCAGTACCCATATCCTTAAATTACGGATCAAAGATTAATAATCCCTATCGATGGTTGATACGGACGACTGTTTGTGATACTGAGATCGTTTTCTGAATCTTCTCCATGCCCAGAATTGTTCTTGTTAATCCTCAAATTCCCCCCAATACCGGCAATATTGCCCGCACCTGCGCGGCTACCCATACCCCTCTCCATTTAGTAGGACCTTTAGGATTCGATCTTAGCGATCGCGCCCTGAAACGTGCTGGTTTAGATTACTGGCCCCAGGTCAATTTAACTCTCCATACTGACTGGCCAGCCTTTTACACCCATCAACAGTCGGTAGGAGGCAGGTTATTAGGATTCACTACTTACGGGCGATTAAGCTATCTAGAGATAAAGTATCAAGAGGATGATTGGTTGCTGTTTGGTAGCGAAACTTCGGGGCTGCCTGCTGATGTCCTTGAAAATTGTGATCATGCCCTCAAGATTCCGATCAATCGAGATTTGGTGAGAAGCCTGAATTTATCAGCCAGCGCTGCCATAGGGTTATTTGAGGCACTGCGCCAGATTAACCATTCCTAAGCCGCGTCTTCTACCTCATGCCGATTAGGCTTGAGAAGCCTAGCGATGAGAACGGTTATGAAGCTTATCAGATGATTTATCTATTAGGAGTGATGAAAAGATTAGAGGATTTTGGGGGCCATTGTGATGGTCAAACACATTTAGAAAAGTAATTAACCGAAGGAGAATCTGGATGTTCGATAGTTTTTTGTTGTCTCAGGCAAAGGAAAGGTTATGGGAGATACAAAACTTTCGGGATCGAGATAAGAAATTTATATCTATTTCTATAGAACCAGCTTTATCAGTCCAAAAGAGCTTTATGTACTCACTATTCTAGCGCTTAACTCATTCCCTCGAAACCCTTGATTGAAAAGGGTCCTGGTGATCTTTCTGAACCTTTTTTAGGGGCTTTCAGAATGGGAAACTGCTTGCTGAATTATTGCTCATGGCCGTATTTGCCTACTTGCCAAATTGCTTTTGTTAGGGTTAGTAATAGTTGTGCTGTTACGAGAAACTGCTGTTCATGCTAATTCGGTTGGGGGTAATCTGGCCAAACATAGTATTTATTGATCTCCCTGCCCTATCCATGTAAACTTGCGTAAATTGCGATCGCAAGGTATTCTTACCTATCAAGGGTTGTTCTCTTGGGGCTAAGTTAATTTCAGTTACTGAGGCCTATGGCTTTCAATCTTGATCGAACAGCATTGGATCTCCTAACTAGTTAGGACTGGATCCAGTTAATGAAGCTTTCATGATTCTGTTCGGTCGTCGGTTAGTTGTTTACAGGAGGTCGTTCCTTGAGTTCCCTGAAGCAAATGTTTAACAACAAAAGTTTTTTCATCAGACCTTGTTTAGAGGCTTCCAGGCTAGGTCAGCTTTGCTTAGGAGATGTTACCCGTTACACGGCCCAGACCCCTATGGCGGCTCTGGGTGTTGCTCTCTCCATTGGCGCTGTAATTCCTCTGATATCGGTATCTGATTCGGCTTTTGCCGCTGAAGGGTTAGGATCGACTCCCTCTCCGACTAGTTTTCTCCCCTCTAATACCAGTACAGATTTCCCTGCCACCTATTACACCGTTCAGACTGGAGATACTCTTTCCCGTATTGCGGAGAAGCACAATGCCGATATTGAGGTGTTGAAGACGGCTAATGGTATATCTCAACATGAAGTTTTAAAAGTTGGTCAGGTTTTGAGAGTACCGGCTGCCGATTCAACTCTCGCCTCTGTCTATTCCGGTGGGGTGGGTGGTGACTTGCCGACTTTGACTGTTTCCGATTCCCTTCCTGCCTATAGCTCTTCGGATAGATTGAAGTCTAACGTATCTATCCCTGGTTCCGACCCTGGCAACAGGTCCATGCATCCAGGCCTAACTGAGTCTGTCAGTGGTGAGGTTACAGTCGCCAGTGAGACTTTAGTGAGTTTTTCTGAGAGTGGCGCTTTAGTTGCCGTAAATCAAGCCCCTACCATGTCTTCTACCTCTGCGGTAGCTCCAGCAACCCAGTGGCAGAGCGCCGTAAGTCCAACCAGTTTGACAACAGATGCCGGAAATCAGCCTATCTCTGCATCCGAGTCTGTCTCAACTACCTTGTACCTGTCTTCACCCAGTCGTGAGAAGGAGATTCGTGATTCTCTGGCTATAAGTCCTGAGCCTAACAATGCAGCGTTAAACCGAGAACAGTTGAATACCCGTTTATCTCAACTTCTTGATAACGGTGATCATTCTCGTCGGCCGTCTTCCCAGGCTCTTCTGAATAGTCGCGTAAGTATCCTGGCTTCTTCTGCCCCGGTTAAGCCCTCTGAGCTACCTCAGTCCGTCTCCGCCAGTCAAACTCCAGCCCCTACTTCTGAGGGTGCCTGGTCTGTTGTTGATACTGCGACTCCTACAGAGGCACAGATGGTATCTGTCTCCTCCAACTCCCAGTCACCCAACCAAACCTCTCCTGACAATGGTAATGATGTTCTGGCCGCTGCTCCTTTAGGTGCAGATACCTACAGTCCTTTCTCAGATCAAGCGGTCGGGCAGTCTGTTTCTCCTGATATGCCTATTCTGCCGGGCGTTCGAGAGTTTTTCCCGGAGGTACCATCTCGTTTTAATGGTTATCTCTGGCCTGCCCGCGGTATTCTCAGTTCTGGTTACGGTTGGCGTTGGGGACGGATGCATCGTGGCATTGATATTGCCGGTCCTATCGGTACCCCTGTGGTTGCTGCTGCTGGCGGTGTAGTTGTACGCTCTGGCTGGAATTCTGGTGGCTATGGCAATGTGGTA
The DNA here is from genome assembly GCA_040374765.1 of Leptolyngbya sp. Classification (GTDB taxonomy): domain Bacteria; phylum Cyanobacteriota; class Cyanobacteriia; order Phormidesmidales; family Phormidesmidaceae; genus Nodosilinea. Next base: position 89,312 of record JBEITR010000004.1, on the reverse strand, counting down.
GACATCCGCCATAGTGACGGTAGTATGACTCGATACGCCCACAATAGTCGACTTTTGGTGCGAGAGGGGCAAGCAGTTAGGCAGGGGCAACTGATCTCAGAAATTGGTAGTACGGGTAATAGTACGGGTCCCCATCTACACTTTGAAATCCATTTGCCTTCTAGTGGTACGGTGAACCCTATAGCCTATCTACCCAGTCGATAAGGTTTCAATGATTGACCCTTTGACAAGGATGGGGTGACTATAGAGTTAACTCCTCCTTGTCCACTTTTTTTAAGGTAAAGATGTCTTAGAGATTAAACTTCAGTTGTTTTATAGGTTTGCGCTCTTTTTGTGATACCTTTAGTAGTTGCTGACTTAAATCAATTCAGAGTTTGCTTAAAAGGAGCGTATATCGGTAACGAAGTTGCCTAAGGTATGTAGAAGTTTAGTGTCTATTATGGTAGAAAATTACTACCCTATTAACTATGGCTCAGTAGCTCAGCGGTAGAGCAGGGGACTCATAAGCCCTTGGTCGCGTGTTCAAATCACGCCTGAGCCATTTGAAAATCATTCCTTCTCTATCCCTCAGAATCAACAATTGTAGGGGTATAATTCCCTGGAAATCTATGCAGGAGTTATAACCATGGCAAACTCGCAGGTGATTCCAGGTGGCGTAACTGCGCCAAGGGGATTTCAGGCAGCTGGGATAGCGGCAGGTCTAAAGCCTTCCGGAGCAGCTGACCTGGCTCTGATTTACTCCGAGTGTGATGCGATCGCCGCTGGAGTTTTCACCATGAGCCATGTGCGCGCTGCCTGCGTAGACTATTGTCGCCAGCATCTTGAAGCCCGTCCTAATGCCAGGGCTATCCTAGTCAATGCGGGCCAGGCCAATGCCTGCACGGGTAACCAGGGATGGATAGATGCCGTAGATAGTGCGGAGACCCTGGCCCGGGCTCTTCATCTGTCCCTAGATTCAGTTTTGATAGCCTCTACGGGAGTCATTGGTCAGCGTCTCAAAATTGATCAACTCAAAGCTGGTATTCCCGACTTGGTAAAAAATCTTTCTCCTGTAGGATCAGATGCGGCTGCCAAAGCGATTATTACCACCGATCTAGTGACTAAGACAGTGGCGATGGAAACCGTGCTCCACGATCGCCCTGTGCGTATTGGCGGCATTGCCAAGGGTTCGGGCATGATCCATCCGAACATGGCTACTATGCTGGCTTTTATTACCTGTGATGCCGCTGTATCCCCTACTCTCTGGCAGGATATGCTGCGACGGGCGGCTAGCTCTAGCTTTAACCAAATTACGGTGGATGGTGATACCAGTACTAACGATACCTTGATTGCTCTGGCCAATGGGGAATCCCGTACTCCCGCGATAACCGATCAGGGCTCTGAGGCTGATCAGCTAGAGGCCATGCTAACCGATGTTTGTCAATACCTGGCTAAGGCGATCGCCCGTGATGGAGAAGGGGCAACCTGCTTAATTGAAGTAACCGTATCTGGCGCCACTAATAATGCTGCTGCCAACCAGGTAGCCCGTGCCATCGCTGGATCCTCCCTAGTGAAGTCCGCTATTTTTGGTCACGATCCCAATTGGGGAAGAATTGCTGCCGCTGCTGGTCGAGCCGGTGTCACCTTTGATCAAGAAGATCTCAAGGTACAACTTGGGACCATACTGTTGATGCAGCATGGTCAACCCCTGGCCTTCGATCGCCCTGCGGCCAGTGCCTATCTTAAAAAGGCTTGCCAAGGTGAGTATCTTCAGACTGACACCGTGGCCATTCAGGTGAGTATCGGTGATGGTCCCGGTGTCGGACAGGCTTGGGGCTGCGATCTGAGCTACGACTACGTCAAGATCAATGCTGAGTATACGACCTGATCTAGGGCTTATAGCCGTAGCTGCCCGCAAGAGAGCAGAGGTTAGCGAGTTACTGATGGCCACGGCTATAACCCGATCCACCCTAGGCAAGATCTGAGCTCAATAAATTCCCTGGAGACTGGTAATCATACTGAGATGAAAATTTATTTGGTCGCCAGGATAGTTTTGACTTAGGTAATTTTCAGGAAGTCAGGCTGTCCCATTTTAGAGACAATAGCATTAACGCTGAAGAACGCAGGTGACAAATCGCTAGATGCCATTTGGGGGCATTTGGCTTCTGGCAAACTTTACCAATTAAGCGGTCTTACAGGTAACTAAAATGTCTGATCCCAGGGGGCTTATCGGGATCAGACATTTTTATTTTATCGCCATAGATTTGGCCAACCCGGTGAGGACAGCGCGGATCGGTAAAAGCCAAAGCCCCATAGGTCTTCGGGCCAAAGCTATACTAAGCCTTAACTCAATCCAGCTAGAAAGACATAATTAACAGCTCATCTACCTTTCCCCGCCGAGATCCCTGGGAATTGATAGCTCGAGCTGCTTGAATTGGCTGAAACCTAAAGCCATGGTAGAGGTCACGAATAAAGGCGCAATCAGAGTTAGAGAGCATCACAGTGATGCCTTTCTGGGCTAATTGCCTAAATATAATAGCTAAAGATTGTTGATCTCTAGCCGTAAAGCCATAGCGGTTGTAACTGGTGAAACTACTGGTGGGACTAATTGGGTGGTAGGGGGGATCAAAGTAAACAAAATCTCGCTGTGTAATAGGCCAGTTGAGGACATGTTCGAAGGAAAAAGTTGAAAGTTCTACCCGTTGCAGAGCTTGGGAAGCATTGTGAATCAACTCTGGGTCACAAATGGTGGGATTTTTGTACCGCCCCACGGGTACGTTAAATTGACCCTGGGAATTTTCGCGATATAAGCCGTTATAGCAGGTTTTATTGAGATAAATTAGCCTGGCTGCCCGTTGAATCGGTTCAGTCAGGTTATGGCATTGTCGCAATTGGTAGTAGTAGCCAGGGCTGTGGTGCTGTTTATGGTACTGAAGTAGGGCTATCACTTCAGTTGGGCGATCGCGTACACACCGGTAAACATTCACCAATTCCGGGTTTATATCTCCCAGTACCGCTCGTTGCCCTCGAGTCCCTAGATGGAAAAAGACTGCCCCACCCCCCAGGAAGGGTTCGTAATAGGTTTCAAAGTCTTGGGGAAAAAAGGGCTCATACTGGCTGAGTAACCGTCCCTTGCCCCCGGCCCACTTTAGAAAGGGACGGGCTACAGCAGGGGAAAGGGTAGGAATAATCACCATTGAGAAAATAATCGAAGGTTAGATCGGGTATATTTGGATCCGATATCGTTTACTATAGCAAAGCTGGTGGAAGACAACACACTCACATCCTATAGACGACTCCGCCGAGCTACTGTGCTAACCTGTTAGGTATAGCTATAGCTCCGGGTACGGGGCGAAAGTAAGTTAGAACTTCACCGAAACGAGACCGTTGGATGTTTCCTAACCCGAAACCCTCTGGTCAGCTACGAGGTGTCCTATTGATTCATCTACTGAGTCATCAGCGTTCTGACCAAAGCTATAGTACGGGATGTAGCGCAGCTTGGTAGCGCACTTCGTTCGGGACGAAGGGGCCGTGGGTTCGAATCCCGCCATCCCGATCTCTGTAAAGGTCTAATTCTGAGACCGTAGTTAGATCGTGGTAATTAAGCTGCCAAGATGATTGAGCAACTTTGATGAGTGGGCCACAGCCGTAATCATGGGTGAGGGAGTGGAGACGAGGTAGAACGCCTGCCCAGCCTTAGCCTAGAACAAGTCACCTTATCTACACAAATCTGTCCAGAGATACCTTCCCTTAGCACGGGGAAAAGGATAGTTTGGGATGGGGAAATAAATTGCTCCCCTGTCTACCTGATTGGATCGAGAACTACAATAGTTACCCTGGCAACTTTGATTGGTCCGAGCCTTCAATCATCTGTAAGCGCCGTGATACTTCTTCATCAAGGCTGAGTTGTTCTAGATCAGATGTTAGTTTTTCGTTAGGATTTTCCGATAGTTCTGCTAGGGCGCTACTCCGCAGGTGACGTCCTTCTACAGCCGTTTTAGCTGATTCAAAGGAAGACCGAGCTGAGCCAATATCAAATTCATTATTAACTTTGGCAATGGACTCTAGGGCACTATTTATTTCCGCTAGGTCCTTCATATTTTGCATGTCGGTTTTATACTGTTCCAGCTTCAACCGTTCTCGGTTCAGTTTTTCCTTAGATGTCTCCACGAATTTTTCCGCCTGCTGTACCTGAACTTCTAGTTGGGGCAGCAGCGTCTCTACCTGAATCGCCTTCGTCATGGCCAGACGCGCCGCTTCTGAGTTACCCGATCGCTGCGCCAGGGCCGCCTGTTGCTCAAATTTTTTGAACTCCACCAGCTTATCTTCATACTTTTGCTTGGCCCGCTGGTAGGCTCCAACCTGTATGGATACAGCTTCTGCCAGTTTTTGCACTGAGTCTTGCATGGCTTGTAGAGATTCTTCGGCGACGGCTACGGCCACCTGACCTCCCGACTCCACTGGAATTCCCCACAACCAGTTCCATGTCCCCACAATGGTTCGTCCTGCCCGATCCCCCATCAACCAGTAGATAAAACTTTTCATAAAGATCCTCAAGTCGTTGCGAGGCAATGATCCTGGTGTCATTATAGCCGTAGCTACAGCTAACGGGACGGAGGCAAGCCAGCTTGCTCGGGACCGAGTTGAACGGTCAAAGCAAAGGCCATGTAGGGGTTCTGGCTAAAGCTATTAATTCAGCGATTACATACCTGACCCAATCAGGACCCCCCATAGCTACCGCCTGAGGGGTCAGACCCTATAGCTCTAGACCGCACCTATCGCTAAGATAGCTGTCATAAGCATGGCTTTGTGCTAATTTCCCTCTCTGTGTAGGGCCACTCCGGTGGCCCTTTTTATTCGGTATTCTCCTTGAAAAGGATAGGGGAGAGCAGGTAAAGGGACACCATATCCGTAAGTTTTTTGTTTTATTCGTAATTGTCTTCCCTTCAGGATATACATTAGAGGATGTTTGAAAAGGGTTCCTGAGGTAGCCAAACTGGTAAGAACCTGCAGCATGTAAAGCGGCTCGACCATAGCGTAGATTCTCCCTCGGATTTTTCCAACACCTGGTTGACACTACGACTCGATCGGATGATTGTTAGTTTGGGTTAAAGCATGGCACTGGTTAGGTTAGGGTAAATGGCTTCTACCGCATCTCCTATTCGTTGGGGCATCTTAGGTTCGGGGGCGATCGCCCGTCAATTCGCCGAAGGACTAAGGCTTCTCCCAGAAGCCCAGTTATTGGCAATTGGTTCCCGATCTGTGAGTACAGCTCAGGAATTTGCTCGGGCTTACCAGATTCCCAGGGCTTACGACAGTTATCAGAATCTGGTCAACGATCCGGATATTGACGTAGTGTATGTCGCCACCCCCCACGTGCGCCATCGGGATGACTGTCTGTTGTGCCTGGAGGCAGGGAAGGCGGTGTTATGTGAGAAACCCCTGGCTATGAATGCCAGGGCGGCCCAAGAGATTATCGATCAAGCCCGCCAACGGAAGTTATTCTGCATGGAAGCCATGTGGATGCGCTTTATCCCCCTGATTCAGCAGGTTAAGCAGATAATCGATCAGGGAAGCATAGGCGATATCCTAACCCTAACTGCAGAGTTTGGCTATCCCACTGAATTTGATCCAGAGAATCGTTTTTTTAATTCCAGTTTAGGGGGTGGAGCCCTTCTCGATCGCGGCGGTTATCCCCTTTCCCTGGCCTTTTATCTATTGGGTGAACCCCTGGCAGTGACCGGCCAGGCGTACTTGGGAACCACTGGTGTTGACGAACAATCTGCCTACTTACTGTCCTATCCGGGGGGAGCTATGGCCCAGCTTTCCGCCTCGTTACGGGCTTACACTACGAACACGGCTACCATTACTGGCACCACCGGAAAAATCATTATTCACCCACCCTTTTGTCGTCCCGATCATATTTCGGTGATACCCCTATCCCCAGAACCAGTGGTCACCACCCGTTCACCTTATCGTTCTCCTTCTGGCCTTAAGGGTCGTCTAAGTAGCTGGATGAAACAGTTGCCTGGGGCTAGACAAATCGTCAGTCGATTACGAGATAAAACCCAAACCTTCTCCTCTCCTAGCGTGGGGAACGGCCTCAACTACGAAGCGGCGGAGGTTAACAGATGCTTGCGTCAGGGATTACTAGAAAGCTCCATTATGCCTCTGGATGAGTCACTACGAATTTTGCAGCTAATGGATAGCTTAAGGGAACAGTGGGGTCTACACTATCCTCAAGATCAGAAGTTATAGAACTAAGCTGACAGTGGTCACTGGAAGAATGCTTAAAAACTCAGAAGAGGTCCCAACTTATACCCTGGGATCTCTCAAAAACCAAAGTATAGCTTTAGTTAGAACGCCTAAGTTGGGCAGTATGTTGTTTCGCCTCCGTCCCGTTATCCGTGGCTAAGGCTATAAATAAAAATGACTACCTATGGATAGCGTTTTGAAATTTCCTCCATAGTTTATGAATATATCTTGGTTTGCCTATATACCAAAGTTGATACGTCAAAAACTTGAGGAAGCTGAGACCCGGAAGATTACAGCCAATATTACTTGGCTTTTAGCCGATAAGGTCTTAAGAATTTTTGTTAGCATCTTGTTAGGTGCCTGGGTCGCCAGATACTTGGGTCCTGAACAGTTTGGTATTTTCAACTATGCAGTTGCCTTTGTAGCTCTTTTTGGCAGTATAGCGAGCCTGGGTCTGGATGAAATCGTAATTCGAGACATTGTTAGATTTCCTCAGGAAAAAGATCGACTAATCAATACAGCTCTAGCCTTACGAGCCTTAGCTACATCGGTAAATATAATTTTGATTTTTATCATTGCAACACGGCTATATCCGCAGGATACAATTATCAAAAAAATAATTATAATTACAGCTATTATTGTTATGCCTCAAATACTTTCTGAAACGATTGATCTTTGGTTTAAATCCCAAATAAATTCTAGAAATAGTATTATAATCAGAGATTTTGCATTGATTCTGTCAAGCCTTTTGAAAGTTGCTCTCGTAATTAAAAAAGCTCCTTTAGTTGCCTTTTCTTGGGCTAGCTTCTTTGAGTTTTCGATTGCCGCAATTGGATTGATATATTTATATATTAAAGGCGAAAATAGATTAGATTTTAAATTGATAGATTTATTTTTAGGATGGCGTCTACTAAGAGATAGCTGGCCTTTTATATTGTCAGGTCTAGCCATAATCATTTATATGCGCATTGATCAAATTATGATCTCGATGATGATTGGCAATCATGAAAATGGCCTATACTCGGCGGCGGTAAAACTGGCTGAAGTCTGGTACTTTATTCCGATTATTATTATGTCATCTTTTTATCCAAAAATAATATCTTTGAAAGATAGGGACAGCATTTCTTTCTATAAAAGTCTACAAAAATTGCATCACTTGATGACTATTATTGCCTATATAACTTCTATTCCACTTAGTATTTTTTCTGGTTTTATTATCCATTTTTTTTATGGTTATCAGTATGGAGCTTCAGCTCCAATGTTAGCAATCATGATTTGGACTACTCTATTTGTTAATCTTGGGGCAGTTAGAAACTCTCTAGTTATGATTATGAATTGGGGAAAACTGCATCTGATAACCATGATAATCGCTTCCCTTGTTAATGTAGCCTTGAATTTTGTTTTGATTCCAAGATACGGAGGGCTGGGTGCTGCAACAGCTACATTAATTGCTCAAGGCCTTTCTGCCTATGGGTTATGCTTTTGCTTTCCTCAGTTGCGTCAAACCGCTATTATGATGACCAGGGCTATTACCCTATCCTGGGTTTTTAGATCTTGATAAACCTGGTTTCGATTATTGATTATTTCCTTTCTAGAAAATGACTAATCGTCTAGGCGAAAGTCAGTGCGGTCGCCTACTCAGGCTCGGCTTTATGATGTCTCGTTAGCTAAGATTCACTGGTCAGTTGCAAGACACCGACTGGACTGATTAACTCCGTCCTCAGCATTCTAGCCCGCTCTATGTTACACCTGTGATCGCTTTCCTTTCCTCACTCCTCTGGGATTAGGGCTTTCCCTGCTCTATAGCCTCTTGCAACTGCTGGCTAACCGGCTATTGTCCAGGGCTGCTGGCAGGACAGGGTGATATAGTCCGCGGTCACCATCTTAGATAGCTGGACCTTCGTCAGAGAGAGTTGACATACTGCGAAGCCATTAAATAGAGGAATGGCTTCGGACTTTATGGTGTTAAACAGCACCTAAAAACCTTTTCAACTCTTCTTCCCTTCTTTAAAACAAAACCAATTTGTCAATAGTTGACCGATTTCTGGGCAGTCTAAGTTCTGTAAATAAATATGGCTTTGGCTAAAAGGCTGAAGACAGGGTTGATCGGTAAAACTGCTGGGTAAGTGTTCTAGCTTACCTCCGCCCCGTTCAGGGAGCTAAGGCTATATCTGGCTAATCCAGGATCCGGACTTTGATTTTATACCTACGTGATGGAAAGCTGCGGCGAATAATGACTTCAAAAAACTTCATTGTTTCCGGATCTGAGCGGGAATCCTCTGTATAGAGAAGAATTCAGGGCTACATGTAACTAATTTTTCTATCTACCGTTCATTAACAGTCCCCATGGTGCATTTTCGATCTCGGCTAGTGCCCTTTAGTCTTCAGCAATTAACAACTGGTTTAATTAAGCACCTCAACTTTGGTAGCCGCGCTATCCTGGTGTCAAGTCTACTTACCCTATCTTTCGTAAGTATCCTCAAACGTTGCGCAGTTTTTCAGCCTCTTGAAACGGCTAGCTACGATTTGATGACCCGGTTGCAACCTTACCAGCCGCCTGACAATCGTTTGCTGATTGTCGAGATTACTGAAGCAGATCTGGAAACCTATGGCTGGCCTCTATCGGATCAAAAGGTGGCTGATGTCATTAATACTTTGCAGCGATCTCAGCCTGCGATGATTGGGCTCGACCTCTATCGCAACATTGCCCAGTCAAAGGGTAGGGAAGCGCTGATGCAGGCATTTCAGGCTCCTAATGTGATTGGCATCATGAATGTAGGGCAGCAGCCTGAGCAAGGAGGAGAGGTGCCTGCCCCCCCTCAGTGGTCTAAGCAGCAAGTAGGATTTAACGATTTTGCCCTAGACCCTGATGGGGTGGTGCGCCGTAGTTTACTTTATGTTGGTAATGATCGCCAACCTTATTATTCCTTTCCCCTGCGGTTAGCCCTGGGCTATTACAAGAGCTTAGGCTTTAAAGTTGACTCTAATAATAGCCAACTACAGATTGGAAAAGTTAATCTGCCAGCTTTAATGCCAGGGGACGGAGGCTACTCCAAAATTGACAACCGGGGTTACCAGATTTTAATGAAATATCGTACCCCCTACGCTCCAGCTCGCATGCTCACCATTCAACAGGTGATGGCCGGTAAAATTCCCCCTGAATGGGTACGCAATAAGATTGTTTTGATTGGGACAACCGCCTCCAGCCTGAAGGACGAATTTTTTACCCCTTTTAGTCTGGAGCAATCCAGTCGGTTTATGATGTCTGGCGTAGAAGTTCATGCCCAGAGTCTCAGTCAACTCCTGGATGCGATCGCGGGTAAACCGATTCTTTATCGCTTCCTTCCCCAGTGGGGTGAGTTTGGTTGGCTTACCGGTTGGATTTTGGTCGCTGGAATTTTGGGATGGAAGATTCGCCGGCCGACTACTTTAATTTTAGTGAGTGGATCCCTAATTCTTGTAATTGCCGTAATTAACCATATTGCCCTGGGTTACCTCTGGTGGATTCCAACCATAGAACCAATGGCAGGTTTTCTCCTGGCAGCAGTCATAGTGGTAGCTCAGAAAGCCCTTTACAGCAGCAGTTACGATCAGTTGACCTTATTGCCAGGTCGGGATGTATTTTTGCTGCATCTAAAACGGGAATTAAATCATCAGCGCCGCAGTAATCTGGATAAACCAGTGACCGTGGTTTTTCTGGATATTGACCGGTTCAAACTGATTAACCAGTCCTTTGGCCATTCCGTCGGTGATCAGGTGCTCCAAACCATTACTCGTCGGCTTTTTCAGATTCTTCCAGAGTCGGCTCAACTGGCCAGGGTGGGAGGAGATGAATTTGCGTTTTTACTGCCTATGACCGATCAACCCAGTGTAGAAAAACAGTTGAATCACATCCAGGTAGAGTTGTCCAAACCAATCACTATAGCCAAGCATCGACTTTCCATTAGCAGTAGTATGGGAGTCTTAATTGCCCGCGACGATCATGCTACCAAGCCTGAAGACCTGCTGCGTGATGCCCATACAGCTATGTATCGAGCTAAGGCAACCGGCGAGGAACGCTACGAGATCTTTGTGACTACCATGCGGGAGGAAGCCCTCCGCCGCCTAGAGCTGGAAAGCCATCTATTGAATGCCTTTGAGAATCAGGAATTCTTACTACACTACCAGCCCATCGTTTGTCTTCAGACTTTCATGGAGACGGGTACTCTCAAGTTGACGGGCTTTGAGGCTCTCCTACGGTGGTATCGCCGGGGTGAGGGCTTTGTATCGCCGGCGCAATTTATTCAAGTTATGGAGGAAACTGGGCTAATTATTAACGTGGGGCAGTGGATTTTTCGTCAGGCCTGCCAACAATTAAAGCTCTGGACGGAAGAATATCCTGACTTATCTCTGAAGATGAGTATTAATCTTTCCCGACGTCAGTTTCAGCAGGTTGATCTGGTTAGTCAGTTTTCTGAATGTTTGCGTAGCCTGAAGGTTGATGCTCGGCAAGTTCAGCTAGAGATTACCGAAAGTATGATCATGCGGAACGTAGAGGAAAGTCGCCAGGTAATGCAAGATCTCAAGGCCCTGGGTCTACAGCTCGCCATTGATGACTTTGGCACAGGCTACTCATCCCTCAGCCATTTGCATCGTTTTCCCACCGACACCCTGAAAATCGATCGGTCCTTTGTTGGTCGCATGGAGGACGAAGACTCGGAAGATTCGGAAATCGTTCAAACCATTATTGATCTGGGGCGTAATTTGGGTATGACCCTGATTGCCGAAGGTATTGAAAGCCCAACCCAAGTCGATATGTTGTTGTCCATGGGGTGTTTGTATGGTCAGGGTTATCTCTTTTCTAAACCCGTCAGCCCAGCAGATGCAAGCCGACTGATTGCGACTCAGATACTCCCGCAGAAAGTCTATAGTGGTCATCATTTGGAATCCGATCAGTTGGTGGGATAGAGTCCAGATTAAGGGTATGTCAGTGGCAGCCAATTGCAAGACAGCAACGTCATGGATAGCCATAGTCACCTGCAAGGGGGCGGAGGCGAGCTAGAATACCTACCTGGTTTGCGCCGTTACCGATCTACTCTGTCCTAAGCGTTCCAGCTAAAGCTGTATATTCGGTATTTCCCTAGTTCTTCAGATGGAACCAGGGCCGGAAGCCTGATGTGACCAGGGATGTCATCCCATTCCCAGAGCTTAGGTTTTCCTTTTCCGTCATCGTTACCTAACACCAATTGGGTAATAGGCGGTATAGGATTGATCTAAGGAATTTTGTGTTTTCGGACACATTATAAATCGATGACACCGTCAGGCTTGGTTAGATACTCCTACTAAAAACCTATTAGTTGTAGGGCTGTTGGTTTTAGGGGGTCATTGAACAGGACTGAAGTGCTGCTCATTCATATTGCGAGGTGGCCTGAAACCCTTAAGGTTTCAGGGGTTTTATGGTTGTTTGGGTTGGTTCACTACCTAGGGCTAACCGTTGCCAATAGTTACCTGGCGGTCTGGTTCCCAGGAAAATATAGTTTTGGCCAGAAGTTGAGGACCGAGTTGATCTTTCCATTGGTTGATCTGTTCATTAGGTGTCTCGTAGCTGACCAGTAGGTCTTGGCTGACGAGACATCAAAACAGGGGAGCCAGGGGTTTTGGCTTGCCTCCGTCCCGTCAAATGTGGCTAGGGCTATGCCCTTAATGGGCTGAATATCCGATCGCTAGTCCCATAATCTACCGTAGGAGACTAAACCATGACTATTGCCAGCATTAATCCAGCGACAGGGATAACGCTGCAGGTTTTTGCAGAGCTGACCGATGCTGCTCTGGAAGTCCGCCTCGCTAAAGCGGCGGCCAGCTTTGAGCATTATCGCCAGAGTAGCCTAAAAGAACGGGCAAACGGGTTGACCCTGACTGCTCAGGTACTGGAGGCGAATAAGCGGCACTACGGTCAGTTGATCAGTCTGGAAATGGGTAAGCCATTGGCGGCAGCGATCGCAGAGGTGGAGAAAAGTGCCTGGGTCTGCCGCTTTTATGCCGATCACGGAGCTGATTTTTTAGCCGATGTGGCTATTCCTACCGATGCCAGCCGGAGCTTCGTTTGCTATCAGCCCTTAGGACCGATTCTAGCGGTTATGCCCTGGAATTTCCCTTTCTGGCAGGTATTTCGTTTTGCGGCTCCAGCCCTTATGGCGGGTAATGTGGGCCTACTCAAACATGCCTCCAATGTGCCCCAATGCGCTCTGGCGATTGAGGCTATTTTCCTGCAAGCCGGGTTACCCCAGGGGGTTTTTCAAACCCTCTTGATTGGTGCTGCTCGGGTAGCCAATTTAGTGGCGGATGATCGCATTAAGGCTGCTACCCTGACCGGTAGTGAGGCGGCGGGGGCTAGTCTGGCGGCTGCCTGTGGTCACCAGATTAAAAAAACGGTCTTGGAATTGGGTGGCACGGACCCCTTTATTGTCATGCCCAGCGCCGATTTAGAGGCGGCTATCAGCAGTGCGGCTACGGCCCGCATGCTCAATAATGGTCAGTCCTGTATTGCGGCTAAGCGTTTTCTGGTACATGAAGCCATTATCGAACCATTTTTGCAGGGGTTAAAGCGTCGGTTTATGGCCCTGCAGGCGGGTGACCCCATGTTAGAAACCACCACCCTTGGTCCCCTAGCGACTCCCTCCATTGTGGCGGACCTCACTCAGCAGGTGAATGCCTGTCTGGATCAGGGGGCGATCGCCCTGTTAGGTGGCGATGTTGCTGCCTTTAAAGCCCAACTCTCTCCCCCCCTCCAAGGCGGCAACTGGTTTCCCCCTACCATCCTTACCCAAATTCCAGCCGGGACTCCAGCGGATCAGGAAGAATTCTTTGGCCCCGTTGCCCTGGTCTTTGCCGTTAAGAATCTGGATCAGGCGATTCAAATCGCGAATGCTACCCCCTTGGGACTGGGCGCCAGCGCCTGGACTCAGGATCTGGCTGAGCAAGACCGCCTGATCCAGGAGTTGGAAGCCGGAGCGGTTTTTATTAATAGCCTGGTTAAATCTGATCCGCGGTTACCCTTTGGCGGTATTAAGCGATCGGGCTATGGCCGAGAGTTGGGCGTAGAGGGGATCCGCGAATTCGTCAATACTAAAGCTGTGTGGATTAAATAAACCTATGGATGCCCTCTCCGTTGGGGACTCAGAGTTTTATCGTTCTGACCTGATCAGCGTTCCCCTTGTACCCAGATATTCAACTACCCAAGTTTTTAACCCTTCTGCCAATTCCACCGATCGCTTCTAATTTCTGTCCGAGTTTTTTCCTATAGATTACCCCCATGAACACCGCTGAATTGTTAGTCCAGTGCCTAGAGAATGAAGGCGTTGAGTATATCTTTGGTTTGCCTGGCGAAGAAAACCTGCAACTACTCCAGGCTCTGCGGCGATCGTCGATTCAATTTATTACTACCCGTCACGAACAGGGAGCGGCTTTTATGGCCGATGTCTACGGTCGTCTCACCGGTAAAGCCGGGGTTTGTCTATCTACCCTGGGGCCGGGAGCCACTAACCTGATGACTGGAGTTGCTGATGCTACCCTGGATCGGGCTCCCCTGGTGGCAATTACCGGACAGGTTGGTACCGATCGCATGCACATTGAATCCCACCAGTACCTGGACTTGGTGGCCATGTTTGCGCCTGTAACCAAATGGAATGCCCAGATTGTTCGCCCCACCAATACTCCTGAGATTGTGCGAAAAGCTTTTAAGATTGCCCAATCAGAAAAACCAGGCGCCGTTCATATCGATTTGCCAGAAAATATTGCCGATATGGATGTGAAGGGGATGGCCCTACGCAAGGATAGTCAGGAAAAAACCTACGCCTCCCTGCACAGCATTCAGCAGGCTGCAGTGGCCATTTCCCAGGCTACTAACCCGATGATTTTGGTAGGCAATGGTGCAATTCGCGCCCGTGCCAGTGAAACCCTTACCGATTTCGCGACCCAATTGAATATTCCCGTAGCTAATACCTTCATGGGTAAAGGGGTGATTCCCTACACCCATCCTCTGGCGCTATGGACCTTTGGCCTGCAACAGCGGGACTTTATCACCTGTGCCATGGAGCAAGCAGATTTAATTATTGCCGTGGGCTATGACTTGGTGGAATATTCCCCTAAACGTTGGAACGCCGATGGTAGCCTGCCTATTCTCCACATCAACCTGACCCAGGCCGAAATCGACAGCAGCTATATTCCTAAAGTCGAAGTGATTGGTGATATTTCCGACTCTCTAACGGAAATTCTGAGTCGAGTTAAACGTCAAGGTATGCCCGAGCCAGCGGCGCTGAAAATTCGGGAAGAAATTCGGGCCGACTACGAACAGTATGCTGACGATTATGGTTTCCCGGTCAAGCCCCAGAAACTCATCTACGACCTGCGTCAGGTGCTGGGGGCTGAAGATATTTTAATTTCCGATGTGGGGGCCCACAAAATGTGGATTGCCCGTAATTACCATTGTTTGCGTCCCAATACCTGCCTGATTTCCAATGGCTTTGCGGCTATGGGTATTGCTATCCCGGGAGCCCTGGCCGCCAAGTTAGTGCATCCCAATCGCAAGGTGATTGCTGCTACGGGGGATGGGGGGTTTATGATGAATTGCCAGGAGCTAGAGACCGCCCTCAGAATTGGCACTCCCTTTGTCACGATTATTTTTAATGATGGTGCCTACGGTTTAATCGAGTGGAAGCAAATGAACTACTATGGTGAGTCTTCCTTTATTCACTTTACCAATCCCGACTTTGTCAAACTGGCGGAAAGTATGGGATTAAAGGGCTATCGGGTAGAGTCCACTGCAGACCTGGTGCCAACTTTAAAAGCCGCCCTGGAAGACACGGTTCCGGCGGTCATAGACTGCCCGGTGGACTATCGGGAAAACCTATTGTTTACCCAGCGCACTAACCAATTGAGTTGTCTGCTATAGATAAGGAGTTAAAAGCTCCGCTGGCTGGGTGTCTCGTAACTGACAAACCTGTCCTGTTACGAGACACCCCAAGGCGAAGTTTATAGCACCATGGGCGACGGCCTAATCCTCAGCATTGGAGAGACCCTGGCTAGCCGATGGGGACTGGACCAGCCACCCATCCTACAAAGAAGGCTAAGGCCGCCTTAGACTTGAGCCAGAACCTGAGGGCTAGCGAACAGAGCATTTTGCTCCTGTCTTAAGCGATCGCACAGGCGGTTTTCTGGTAGATCAACGTCAGCATAGCTAATTACCTGGTCTTTAGGGATATCTCGTTTCAGGCGACAACCCTCCGATAAACCAATCGGTAACAGATTTTCACCTTGAGTAACGTCAGAGTTTTCGCATTGACCGTAGGTCATATAAAAACCAATGCCGTCCAGGACCTCACCAGCCTTCAAGTCACGTTTAGCCGTTGTAACCACATCCACAACCGGTCCGGCTAGGGGGGCAATGACGGTGTCCTTTAGTAAACCTACGCGGGCAAGGGAAATAGGAAATTCCAGGCAGCACAGGTGATAGGGAGTGTAAAAAGAGTATAAGGGTCCCGATCCTCGCTTTAAGTACTTGAGGTAGTGCTGCTGCAAGGGATCCTCAGAATAGCCAATTACGTAGACTCCAGGACCTGGTTCAGCTCCCACAACGTAATCCACAATACCTCCCATGGCCAAGAGCTGCTTCGCATCATAGACCTCGGTTAACTCATCGACATGCTTAACAGTACTATGGCCAATCATGCCCCGTTGGGCCACTCCCATCCCAGTAGCGTTAGCTACAATAGCCTGCTCACAAGCAATTTTTGTACCATCCGCAAAGCTTGTTACCATATGGGGCGTTTGATCCCACTGCCGGGCAAACTCGGCCTGGGTAGTAGGGGTACGATAGGGATCGATCATACCCTTCACATTTCCACACACTAGAGGTCGTATGCCTAACCCTTGAACAAAGCGGTAGAGATTTAGCTCTACACCAGGTTGGTCACCTTCACAGCCGGATAAAATCACACCCTCGCGGTCAGCATAGGTTTTCAGGATAGGCCCAATTGTCGCATCGACTTCAGCATTCATCATGACAATATCTTTGCCGTTCCTGATGGCTTCTAAAATCGCCTGGGTAGCAAATTCTATAGTTCCCGTTACTTCGGCAATGATGTCAATATTATGAGCCTGACACAGTAGGGTAAAGTCTTCGGTAACGGCCGGTTGGCCGGATTGAATGGCCGCCTCTAACTGAGCAACAGTTTTAACTTCCAGCGGATCTAAAATACCAGCTTCCGCATAGGCTCTTCGGGCATTTTTAAGGGTTCGACTGAAGACAGCAACCAATTCCATGCCGGGTACAAAGTTGACAATTTGATTGGCAATACCCCAGCCCATGGCACCCGCTCCAATCATGCCAACTCGAAGAGGAGTCCCCAATGCCTGACGAGCTTTTAAGGCGTTATCAACGATAATCATAGATATAAGTTCCTAATATATTGGACATAGTAATTCCCAATCCTGAAAGTTATTCACCATCAATCTTCTGTGATTGGGATCCGAGATGCTTTCTAGCAGCTAAAGTAATTGAGCATGGGTTCCGATTCTATAGATGCTAGTCTACTAATATCTATCCTTTTCTAAAACAGCTACTGGTGTCAAATCCCCTATTAAGATCAAGCATAGAGAGTTATAGCTTGAGTGACTGTAAAACCTTGGTAAGGAATCAAGGGGTTTAGCTAAAGACCCCTGTCGACAAGCTGGGTCCATGCTCACTCTGAAGGGATTTCTGAGGGAATTATTTAGAACTCAGCTCAGTCATTTGCCATACCATCCGTCAGTCACTGGGTCATGGTACTTTTCTAATGGTTCCGTGGGATTAATCAAAGCCTATATGGGGCTTTATCAAACGGCCTGGCAACCTCCTCTGGATAGCCGTAGCCGCCTATAACAGGGCGGAGGTGAGACAGGACTCTTGCCCAGCATGGTTACCACCATTTCTGCGTGTCTCAGGGATCCTGGTCAAAGCTATATTTCTCTATCCGGGGCTACAGCCCTGTCTCTTGCCTCGGTTTTCTAAATAGCTTAGGATTATAAACACTTAAAATAAGCAGTGACTTTTTTTAATTTTTGTCTCTGGCATGGCTGGACTCCAGACCCTAGGATTTTTTGCCCGAAAGTCCATTTTAGTCCTACAGGAAATTGGTACCTATGAGTGAGTATAGTATTTTTACCTCAGAGTCCGTCTCTGAAGGCCATCCAGATAAAATGGCGGATCAGATTTCTGATGCTGTATTAGATGCCATCATTAGCGAGGACCGCAACGCTCGGGTTGCGGTAGAGACCCTGGTAAAAACTGGTATGGCGGTGATTGCCGGAGAAGTCCGCACCAGCACCTACGTTGATCTTGAGGATATTGTTCGGGGTGTCATTTTAGATATTGGCTATGACAGCTCTGATATCGGTTTTGATGGGGCTTCCTGCGCTGTCCTTAATGCCATCGGGAAGCAGTCTGCTGATATCGCCATGGGGGTAGACGAAGGGGATAACAAGGATCTGGGGGCCGGCGATCAGGGTTTGATGTTCGGCTACGCTACTAACGAAACCGAAACCTTGATGCCTGCCCCCATTTACTATGCCCATCGGCTAGTAGAACGCCAAGCTTACCTGCGTAAGCATAAGGTCTTGCCCTGGTTGCGCCCCGATGCCAAGAGTCAGGTTACCCTACGCTACGCCGATACCAAGCCCGTAGCCGTTGAAGCGGTGGTGCTTTCCACCCAACATGCTGCCGATGTCAGTCAGAGTGATATTCGTGAAGCGGTTATGGAAGAAATTATCAAGCCCGTGCTACCCCATGCATGGCTCCATGCCGGTACCCAGTATCACATCAATCCTACGGGTCAGTTCATTATTGGCGGTCCTGTGGGTGATTGCGGCCTGACTGGTCGTAAGATTATTGTTGATACCTACGGTGGCATGGCTCGCCATGGCGGTGGAGCCTTCTCCGGTAAAGACCCCTCCAAGGTAGACCGGTCTGCTGCCTATGCTGGTCGTTATGTAGCCAAGAATATTGTGGCTGCTGGTCTGGCCGATCGCTGCGAGATTCAGGTGTCCTATGCCATTGGCGTGGCGGAACCTACCTCCATCTCGATTAACACCTTTGGTACTGGTAGGCTCTCCGATGATCGCATTGCTGCTCTGGTGCGTGAACATTTTGACTTAAGGCCCCAGGGTCTAATTAATATGCTCAACCTGCGCCGTCCGATTTACCGGCAAACCGCTGCCTATGGTCACTTTGGTCGAGAATTACCCGACTTTACCTGGGAACAACGGGATAAAGCTGACGCCCTCAGGGCTAGCCTCTAGTTGATGCTCTGTAGAGACTCTTGTTTCTATAGGTCTGTACTACGATCAGGCCTATAGGGGGTTTCTAGGGTTGATTAGGAAGAGTCGCCAGAGAGGCTACTACTCGACGCTCACTGCGATCGCGCAACGGAGGTCTAAGGGTTCTTGGCCAAAGGTATGTTTACAGCGGAGTGGCCCTATGGCAAATCATCCAGGTGTTACCAGCGGTTATAACCAGCCCACTAAAGAACCTGAGCCATTTCTGGTAATAAATTTCGATTCACGTCACAATAATTAATAATTATTGTGATTTTGATTTTTCCAACTCATTTTGCCTTCTGGCTTGCTTTTGGTTCCATCTGTACTATCCAGCGAAACAACTATGACAGCTACTCTAATTGCCCAAGATTACAAGGTTGCCGATATTAACCTGGCCGATTGGGGCCGCAAAGAAATCGCCATCGCCGAAAGCGAAATGCCCGCCCTGATGGCGATTCGGGCTAAGTACCGCCAGAGCAAGCCCCTACAGGGTGCTAAAATCCTGGGCTGTATCCACATGACCATTCAGACCGCCGTACTGATCGAAACCCTTCAGGAATTAGGAGCAGAAGTGCGCTGGTCCTCCTGTAATATTTTTTCTACTCAAGACCATGCTGCTGCGGCCCTAGCGGCTGTCGGCGTGCCGGTATTTGCCTGGAAAGGTGAAACGGAGGAAGAGTACTGGTGGTGTATTGAACAAACCTGCCGTCTGCCTAACGGGCAACTGTGGGATGTCAATATGATTCTGGATGATGGGGGTGACCTTACCGGTTATATCCATGAGAAATACCCCCAACTGTTAGGCGCTATCCACGGGGTTACGGAAGAAACCACCACCGGAGTACACCGCCTTTACGAAATGCTGGAGAAGGGCGAACTGAAGATTCCCGCCATTAACGTTAATGACTCGGTCACTAAAGCTAAAAACGATAACAAGTATGGTTGTCGCCATAGCCTAAACGATGCTATTAAGCGCGGCGTTGACCACTTGATGGCGGGCAAAAAAGCTTTGGTCATTGGTTATGGAGACGTGGGCAAGGGGTCAGCGGCCTCCCTACGGCAGGAGGGCATGATTGTTAAGGTCACCGAGGTCGACCCCATCTGTGCCATGCAAGCCTGTATGGATGGCTACGAGGTGGTATCTCCCTATATTAACGGAGTGAGTGATGGTACCCTGGCTAGCGTAAATCGTGAACTGCTGGCCACCACAGACCTGTTGGTCACCGCTACGGGTAACTTTAACGTCTGTGATGCCAACATGCTTGCCTGTTTGAAACGGGGCGCAGTGGTTTGCAACATTGGCCATTTCGATAATGAAATTGATACTGCCTATATGCGGCAAAACTGGCGTTGGGAAGAAGTTAAGCCCCAGGTACACCAGGTTTATCGCAGCGATGATGCTCAGGATTATCTGATTTTGCTTTCCGAAGGCCGTCTGGTGAATCTGGGCAATGCTACTGGTCACCCGTCCCGTATTATGGATGGTTCCTTTGCCAACCAAGTGCTAGCCCAAATGTTCTTATTTGAACGCCAGTTCGCTAACCTGACTGCGGAGGCGAAGGCCAAGGCTTTAACAGTGCAGGTTCTGCCTAAGCATCTGGATGAAGAGGTGGCACGCTATATGGTAGAAGGCTTTGGTGGCGTCATCACCAAGTTGACCGAGCCCCAGGCCAAGTACATCAATGTGCCTCTGAGCGGTCCCTTTAAGCCGGAAAGCTATAAGTATTAAGGTCAGCTGAGGGAAACCCAGAACAATTGCAATTCTGGGTTTCCCTGGAACCGCCAGACTAGTGGAGTTTTTTCCTAACCTGGCGACGGTTATTGTGCCAATCTTAGTTAAATTCCTGTAGCTATGACCATTAATACCCTGCCCCTTAGCTTTGAGTTTTTTCCGCCTAAAAATCAAGACGGTATCAGCCAGCTAATGGTTCAGCATGAGTTGCTGGTACCCTACGACCCCCGGTTCTTTTCCATTACCTATGGTGCGGGCGGATCAACCCGCGATCGCACCACCCAGATTGTTATGGCCTGCCATCAGCGGGCAGGCATACCGGCGGTGCCCCATCTGTCCTGTGTTGGCGATACCCCAGAGTCTCTCAAACAGCTTCTAGACACCTATCGGGCCGCTGGTATTAATCGCATTGTAGCCCTGCGGGGAGACTTACCCCAGGACGGGGATACCATCACCCACGAGTTCCACTACGCTAACGAGTTGGTGACCTTTATTCGCGAACACTACGGCAGTACCTTCGATCTAGTAGTGGCGGCCTATCCCGAGGTCCATCCCGAGGCCCCTAATGCCCACCAGGATCTGATCAATTTTAAGCGTAAGGTAGAGGCGGGTGCCTCAGCGGCCATTACCCAGTACTTTTACAACCCTGACGCCTACGAAGACTTTATTAACCGGTGTCAGCGGCAGGGCATTACGATTCCTATTTATCCCGGTATCATGCCGATTACGAACCATGACCGCCTAGTCCGGTTCAGTAACCGCTGTGGTGCTGAAATTCCTCGCTGGATTGAGAAGCGATTACTCGACTACCAGGATGATCCCTCCAGTCTGCAAGCCTTTGGTACGGAAGTGGTGACTCAGCTCTGCGAAAAGCTGATGGCTATGGGTGCCCCCGGTTTTCACTTTTATATTCTCAACCAGGCCCAACCCACCCTGGATATTTTGGCCCGACTAGGGCGATCGCAACTGGTTACCCAGGCGGCCTAGGTCAGCCGTGCCCGGTTCCCCTTCTGCCGACCATACCCCCCGTCCATCCGCCGATCCGGTGGTGAGGGCTAGTCATTACCTGTATCAAGTACGGCGGCGATCGCCCGATCCCAACTGGATTAGGATGGCCAATCCCGATCACCAGTATCTGGCAGTCCTGACCTGGATGGGTAACCACGTTGATACCCTGAACCAGACGTTCCATGGAATTTTGACCGACCTAATCGCCTGTTGGCCCGTTCATCAGCGAATTGCCATGGACATTCTGGTAGCTCCCCTCGATCCGGACCTGGGTATAGATGGGTTTTGTTGTTTCCATCCCCAGCCCATTACCCTGGTGGTTGATCCAGGTCGAATCATCGCGGCCAACTGGCCCCAACTGGTGGGCCACGAAGTAGCCCATGCCATGGCCCGCAGTCCTGGCCATGGTGAACCCTTTTATCAAGCCCTTACCCACCTGTGCATCGCCCAGGGATGGCCCTTACCCCCCCGCGATCGCCTCCCATACTGGCCCCCCTGTCAGCCCCATCCCCAACCGGAGCAATTTTGGCTGGGCAATTGATTAGAGTCAGGCCGTTGGGTGGGAGAATATCCATGATCTAACTATTGGTAGGGCCCATGAAACGGTTATTCGTCATTTTAGGAATAGTTCTTATGATCTGGTGCAACAGCGGTAGTATGGCCACTGCTGCGATCGCCGAAGATCTACAGAAACTCATTGACACCAATGAATGTCCAGTTTGTATTTTGAATGAGGCGAATTTACAAAATGCCGACCTGGCCAATGCCAACCTTAAAATTGCCGTTTTGGCTAAGGCCAATCTGGCGGGAGCTGATCTCCAATCTGCTAACCTGATGCTGAGTGACCTAGAAGCGGCTAACCTGACCTCCGCTAACCTGGCCCTGGCCCAGTTAAATGGGGCTAACCTACCTAATGCGAATCTCTCAGGGGCTGACCTCTCAGGGGCCGAAATGACTCAGGCTAACCTGGACAACGCCAATTTAGAAAATGCTAATCTCCAGGGGGCAATTATGCTCAGCGTTACCCTGGGAACTGCGAACTTAAAGGGAGCTAACCTCCAGGGGGCGAATCTGCGAGGAGTTAATCGCAGCCAGGTTTTATTCTGCAACACCACCATGCCCGATGGCTCCGTGGAAAATCGTGACTGCCCTAGCTGATCGTCGGGGCTTCCTGTTCGTAAGCCTGCCAGGCTAAATCCACCAGGCCATCCATAATGGCAGTAGCAACTACAGCACTGCCTTTTGATCCGTCTATGCGAACGTGGGGAACCATCGTATCCTGCAATCGACTTTTGAGTACGGCTGGTTCCAGAAAGCCGGCCGGAGCGCCGATCACCAGAGCGGGATGAATCTGACCCAGTTCAATTAAATCCACCAGGGTAGCCAGGGCAACCTCTGAACTGCCCACTACAAAGATTGCCTCTGGATAGCGTTGAGCCAGGGTTTCAACCCCCCAGGCGGCCTGACTCTTGCCCTTTTGAGGACGGGTAAGGGCGTCCATGCTGCAATAGACTGGGTTGGCAAAGGTGGCCTGAATGGTAGGGGTGATGCCCACCTGGACCATGGGAACATCCACAACGATGGTGGTGCGAGCCGCTAGGGCCGCCGCACCAGATTGTAGGGCCTGGTGGGAGAAGTGAATGATAGAGCCATAGTCCAGATCACCAGTGGCGTAGATGACCCGGCGAACAATTTCGTATTCCGATGGGGAAAAGTGATGGGTACCTATGGCCTGATCAATTAACTGCAGGTTTTGAGCATCGCTAACGTGCCATTCCATAGGGGGGGGAGAAAGTGAAGTTTATTGGGCTCAGTTTAACTAGGGATGAGTTCCAGTGCAAGCAAGAGTTTGGCCCTGTAAGTTAAAATGTTCTCGGATTTTAATCACCTCTATCTGGGGACTTAGCCGGCAATGAGGGGGAGCAGTTGAGCCATGGAAAAAGTAGTTGTTGGCCTCTCGGGTGGAGTAGATAGTTCGGTGGCGGCTGCGACCCTGCGCCAGCAGGGCTACGATGTGGTTGGCCTAACCCTGTGGCTGATGAAGGGAAAGGGGCAGTGCTGTTCTGAAGGCCTGGTGGATGCCGCCAGGCTCTGCGAAGACCTGGGTATTCCCCACCATGTGATTGATAGCCGCGACCTCTTTCAACAGGAAATTATCGATTATTTAGTAGCGGGTTACGCTAGCGGGGTAACTCCCCTGCCCTGTTCCCACTGTAACCGGGCGGTGAAGTTTGCCCCCATGCTGGCCTATGCGCGTCAGCAGTGGGGTTGCGATCGCATTGCCACCGGGCACTACGCCCGCCTCACCCATAACCCCGCCACTGACCGTTACGAATTGCGTCGAGCCGTCGATGGCAGCAAAGATCAGTCCTACTTTCTCTACGATCTGCCCCAGGAGATTCTGGCCACCTGCCACTTTCCCCTGGGGGACCAAACCAAGGTAGAAACCCGTCGCCTGGCCCAGAGCTTGGGATTACATACCGCCACTAAGCCCGACAGCCAGGACCTCTGCCTGATTGAGCAGCATGGCTCGATGCAAAGCTTTCTAGATCGCTACCTGGCCCCCACTCCAGGAGACATTGTCGATGGATCGGGGCGGGTTTTAGGCCAGCACACCGGCATCCATCACTACACCATTGGCCAGCGCAAGGGATTGGGTATTGCGGCCGCTGAACCCCTCTACGTGGTTGGGTTCGATATTGGTCGCAACCAGGTAATCGTTGCCGATCGCAGCGCTGCCCACTGGTCCGACTGCACCGTACAGCAAGTCAATTGGGTTTCCATCCCTGCCGTTGACGCGCCCCTAGCGGTATCGGTGCAAATCCGCTATCGCAGTGACGCGGTGGGGGCAACCCTGATTCCCCTCACCGGTGGTGCTGACCGGGTCAAACTGGTGTTTGATCAGCCCCAGTTTGGCGTGACCCCGGGTCAGGCTGCGGTCTGGTACGATGGAGATCGGGTCTTGGGCGGTGGGCTGATCGAGGCCCATCCCTGATCTCTGCTCCTTTCCCTACCTGCTTGCCGATGACTGATGCTATCCAGGATCAACAGCACCCCCAGTACAAAGACGATCGCCAGGCGGTGAGTCAGTTGCTATTGGCCGATGCCTCTGATTTCAATTTGGTTGAATTAGCCCGTTTAATCATTCGCTACGATGGATTTCCAGGGGCTCGGGATATCCAGGCCGATCTCCAAAAGGCCCTAGCCCGCTGGCAATTGACAGAGGCTGATCTATTTACCAGAACCCGCGCTATTCATCAGCAGGGTGAGGTTTATAAGGGTCTGGGGCGAGGTCGGGAAGATTGGAGCTAGGGCCCTGAGCGGGGGTTGGGGGAGGTTAGCTTTGGCCAGAACCCTGAGGACAGGGGTAATTGCCAGGAGGACTGGGTAGGTGTTCTGACTTCCTTCCGCCTCGTTCCCCGTGGCTACGGTTATACATTAGAAGCAACTGCCTTTAACCGCTTTGGCCCATATTTCAAGCTGCTACCGTCGAACCCGTTGTTGCATCATTACCCCCCAAGGTGAGCTGATGGCGTCTCCAGAGGAACGAGCCGAATAGGCAGAGCAGGAGGTTATCCGACTGAAGGACCAACTGCGATCGCAGGGCCTGAAATCAAAGGCGAAGCCGATTAGGCCGAGGCTAAAAAGCCCTGGGCTGGAAATCTTGATCCACGTCCAGGTCAAAGACCTCATCATGGATGCGGGCCACGTAGAGCCCTTCGGCCATGGCCTGGGCCTTCACTGTGTTGGACCAATCGACGGCGGCCAGGATGCCGTAGAGTTGTTTACCTTGGTGCTCAGGGAAAAAGTCGCGAAATCGCCTCAGGGTAGTCTTTAGTTGGGTAATGGCCTCTTGGCGGGGATGGCTTTTGACCTCCACCACAACGGCGGCGTTAATATCGCCATTGGCATAGGCCAGTACGTCAATTTCCAGGTGCTCACCATTTTGCTTGGCCCGCACTCGGGGTGTCACCACCGTCATGCCAAAGCGCTGCTGTAGGATGGCTTCCATGGAGGGCAGGGCGAGACTCTCAGTAAAACTACCAAACTTGGCCCCCAACCCGCCAATCTGTTTACCCAATTCCTTCAGATGGCGATCGGTTTCCTGGCGTTGCAGATCGGTTTCCTGGAACCTGCGATCGGTTTCCTGAGATTTTTCCCGCAATAGGCGATCGGTTTCTTGAAAAAGCCGCAGAATATCGTCGTAGGTGGGCTGAGGGGCGGCCATCGCCAAACCAGGGATAAACTTAGCTGCATTGTAGCAAAAGGAGCCGTTGAGCTGTCTACAGCCTAACTTGAGCTTGGTTGTAGTCACCGTCTCCTGCGGTGGAGTGGAGAAAATGACGTTGCTATATTAAGGCCCTTACAAAGGAGGGCAAATTAACTCCATTTCCCACCACCACCATTCACCTGGGCAGCGGTTGTCGCTTTGACCTTGACCCATAGGGCTGAATCTGAACGACCAAGGGGCAGATTAGGGCTCGGGATCAGGGGAAGTTGAACGGATTGGGAGGGGGTTACCATGCTAAAAAATACCCTATCTCTTCGGTTAGAAGGGCTGGAAGAGAGTTGATCACAAAAACTAAAACCGACTAGCTTCGATTGGACTAGGGCTGCACTAGAAAGATTTGCCCCAGGGTCGTGGCTTACTGGCAACTGGCGGTCAGGGGTC
This sequence comes from Leptolyngbya sp., assembly GCA_040374765.1. Taxonomy (GTDB): domain Bacteria; phylum Cyanobacteriota; class Cyanobacteriia; order Phormidesmidales; family Phormidesmidaceae; genus Nodosilinea. The sequence goes on along the minus strand of JBEITR010000004.1, from coordinate 63,336 downwards.
TACCACAACCCTGCAGCAGAATTATTCTTCACCAGCTGATGCTGCATTTAAACCATAGCCTTAGAACGTAGATATATTCTTATACCCACCGTTGACTTGGGCGCTGGTTTCGGGGGCGACCTTTTGCCACAGGGCCTTATCGGGGGTAACGGTGACTACGGGCTGGGCGGGGGCTTTAGCGTTAGTGTCGTTACGGGTCATGATTAGTTGTCCTCGAAAAAACGATGAAGATTGACCGTATATTTATCATGGGCACTGACACGAGACAAGTAATTCTCTAAAACCGTAACCTGAGGGGGTGCTCAATCGAAGTAAAGGAGTATGGGGTCTGAAATTGGCAGGCCACCTTGGGCAGCGGTTGTCGCTGTGACCTTCACCCATAGGGGTGGGCTAGGAAGGGGCAGAGCAGGGCTAGTCAAAACAGCAAGCTGAGCGGATTGGGAGGGGGCTACCCTTCTGAAAATTACCATATCTCTTCGGTTAGAAGGGCTGGAAGAGAGTTGATAACAAAAACTAACTAGCCTTGATTGGACTAGGGCTACACCAGAAAAATTTGCCCCAGGGTCGTGGCTTGCTGCCAATCGGTGGTTAGGGGTTACCACGACCCTGCAGAAAAGCTATTCGCTAGCAGTTATTTCCAATCGATGGCTTTAGAACGTCCTTATATTACCAGCCCCACCATTCACCCGGGCGGCGGTTTTGGGGGCGACCTTTTGCCACAGGGTCTTATCGGGGGTAACGGTGACTACGGGCTGGGCAGGGGTCTTGGGTTTAGCGTGATCTTGGGTCATGGTAGATTGCCTTCAAAAAAAACAATGCAAACTTGCGGTAACTATACGATGGATACCGAATAGGCCGCAAGCGATTCCCATGCAACTGTGACTTAAGCCCTTGCCTCCCTCGTAGTTGAGAATATAGGGGTTGGTCAGGGAAAATTCCTAGCCACCGAGAAACTCTTGATGCAGGCCTGGCATCGTCCTTAAGTTGGCGGGGCTGCCCGTCGTCACCACCTGGCCCGCCTCTAGCACGATCATCCAGTCGGCCCGGTTTACCACTGGAGGGCGATGGCTGATCAAAATCGTGGTTTTTCCCTGGCGCTGGGCCAGTAACCCCTCCAACACCCGGGCTTCACTGGCGGGGTCCAGCGCTCCGGTGGATTCATCCAAAATTAACACCGGCGGGTCACCCACCAGGGCCCGGGCCAGGGCCAGCCGTTGCTTTTGGCCGCCGGAGAGGTTGGCGCCAAAGTCCCCCAGGATGGTGTGATACTGGTCGGGGAGACGGCTAATAAAGGCATCGGCACCGGTGATCTGGCAGGCGGCGACGATCGCCTCAAAGCTGGACTGGGGATGGCTGAGGCGGAAATTTTGCAGAATGGTGCGGGTCCAGAAATGGGCCTCCTGGGGCACCAGTACCACCTGCTGCCGCCAGCACTCTAGGGCCAGGTCGCCCTGGTTAAAGTTTCCCAGGCGAAGCTGCCCGGCCTGGGGTACGTAAAGCCGGGCCAGCAGCTTGGCCAGGGTGCTCTTGCCGCACCCCGAAGCCCCGACGATCGCCGTTACCTGCCCCCCCGGAATCCTCAGGGAGAGGTGGTCTAATAGCTCCGGTTGGCCGGGGTAGTGAAAGCTCAGATCGGTGCAGACTATCTCCGCCTCCCCCGAGAGGGTCACCCAGGGTCGGTCTGCCTTCTGCTCTTCGGGGGTGGCCTCCAGCACCTCCGCCAGCCGTTGCATGATGGTCTGGACCCGAACAAACTCGTAGGCAAACATCACCAGCCGACTGGTGAAGAGTACCAGGTTCAGGTTCATTTTGTTGAAGGCGATCAACTGACCGATGGAGAGGTCCTGGCGGATCACCAGCAGACTGCCCAGGGCTAAAATTACCAGGGTGCCCAGGTCCGCCGCCAGCAGGGCCAATACCTGGGTCACCACCGCCAGCCGTAGGGCCCCCAGGGTGAGGTTGCCCAGCCGCCCAAAGCGTATCTGCAGGTCACTCCAGAGTTGGGGGGCGGCGTTGCTGGCCTTCAGGGTGATTGCCCCCTTAAAGGTTTCCACCAGCACGGCCTGGTTTTCTGAGGAGGTCACGAGCATATCCCGAATTTTCTGGCGCAGGGTGCGTAACACCAGCACCGTGGGCAGGGTCATGGCCAGGGTCACCGCCAGGGCCACCCCAAACAGCTTCAGGTTGTAGGCTAGCATCACCGCCAGGGAAACCAGGGCAATGAACCCCTCCATGGGCAGGGTAATCACCGCCTGGGTGACGAGGGCATTAATGTCTTGAATATCCCGCAGGCGGCTGGTGACTTCGCCACTGCGGTGGGTCTCATAGTAGGGGGTGGGCAGGCGCAGCAGTTGGCGGCCAATGGCCAGAATCACCCCCAGCTCCAAGCGCTGGGAAAAGTGGGCGGTAAGGTTAGCCTGAATGTGCTGCAACCCCCCACTAAACAGCAGCAGACTACCGACCCCAATCACCAGGGTTTTGAGCAGATCCAGGTCACCCCGAATTAACACATCGTCGGTGAGCACCTGCAGGGCTAGGGGCACCGCCAGGGCCAGCACCCCCAGGGCCAGGTTGAGGGCTGCCACCTCCAGTAACAGGCCGCGATCGCGACGGGCCTGGCGGAGAAATCGCCCAATACCGGGAATGGTGTCGTCGGGCTGCAGATCAAAGCGCTGGGGGTCGGGGGTGAGCAGGAGCATCATGCCACTGGGCCAGGCCTCCACCAGTTCCTCGCGTTTTAAGTACCGCAGCCCCACCCCCGGATCGGCCACCACATAGCGGTGGCGCTGTTTACCGTAGAGCACCACCCAGTGATAGCCCTTCCAGTGAATAATGGCGGGCAGGGGAGCCGCCTCGATCTGGTCGATCAGGGCCGGGGAGGCCTTCACCGCCTGGGCATCAAACCCCAGGGCTTGGGCCCCCCGCTCCAGACCCAGCAGGGTGGTGCCCAATTGCCCCGTCCCCACCACCTCCCGGACGTGGCCGATGGTCAGAATGCGACCGTAGTAGCGAGCCACGGTGGCCAGACAGGCGGCACCACAGTCTTCTTCGCTGTGCTGTAGAACCGTCGGGTATCTCATGCAAATCTAGTAATTCATTAAGCAGGGGAAGCCGTTGGACGCTGGTGAATACATTCCCGCTAGTCTGCCTTGATCAGGGGGACTGCAGGGGATATACAGGAATTTTATTTTAGGTACTGAAGCAGGACTGACCGCGCCCCAGGGAGCTTGGTGGTTGTCTGGTGGTCAGGCTACCATAGGGGACTGTTGCCCTGATTGCCAACATGGGGTGGTTAGCCTTCCCCATCGCCGCTATGCATCTTAACACCCCCGATCCGATTCCCACCGTCACCCCCGAGGCGTTTTTGCCCCCCGTTTCGAGGTGGCTTACCGGCGGCGGGCTGGCTTTACTGGCCCTGTTTAGCGGGGCCCTGGCTCTGGCCGCCCTGCTACCCTACCCGGTGACCATTAAGGCCCCGGTGACCGTCCGTCCTGACGGCGACCTGCGTCTGGTGGAAGCTACCCTGCCCGGCACCGTGGCGGATATTCGGGTGCGGGCTAATGACCGGGTTCATCAGGCCCAGGTGTTGGCGGTGCTGCGGGATGATGCCCTCATCGCTAAGCGGCAGGAGTTGGAGAGTGACCTGCAGGCCACCAGGGCCCAACTCACCCAGGGTCAAAATCAGACCACCGCCTTGCAAAGCCAGATCAGGGCCGAGGCGGCGGCCACGGGGCGATCGCTGGCGGCCGCCACTAACCGCCTGGCCAGTCTGGAACGCAGCCACCGGGATCAGCAAATCACCACCCAGGCAGATAGGCAGACGGCCCAGGCCCAGGTGCGGTTTGCCCAGCAAGAACTTACCCGGTACCAACTTCTGGTGGAGCGGGGAGCGGTGGGGGATCTGCAGGTGGCGGAGAAACAAGCTGTCCTGGATACGGCCCTGGCCACCTTGAAACGTACCCAAGCTTTGGTTAATCCTAGTGCTGCTACCCTGGCCCAAACCCAGCAGGAGATTGCCCAGCTAGAGGCCATGGGAACGGCGACCGCCGCTGAGTTACGGCAAAAACAGGAGACCTTAGCCCAGCGCCAGGGGCAACTGCAACGCCAGCGCCAGGGGATGGAACAGCGGCTACAGCAGATCGATCACGACCTGGACCGCCTCACCATTCGGGCACCGGTGTCAGGTATTCTACAGGATGTGGCCCTGCGCAACCCTGGTCAGGTGGTCAGCGCCGGTGAGGTGATCGCCCATATTGCTCCAGCCCCTGCCCCTTTGCTGATTAAGGCCCTGGTCAAGCAGCACGACATCAGCCAAATCAAACCTGGCCAATCCGTCAGTCTGCGAATTGATAGCTGCATTTATACCGACTTTGGCACCCTACCGGGGGTGATTACCGCCATTACCCCCGATACTGAGGGTAGGGGACAGGCCGCCAGCTACGGGGTGTCTATTCGACCGGAGACCACCACTCTCTATAGCGGCGATCGCCCCTGTGCTCTACAGTTGGGAATGGAGGGAGAAGCCCACATTCCCTTGCGGACAGAAACTATCCTCAGCTTTTGGTGGCGCAAACTGCGCCTGGGGATAGGCAAGTAGGTTTGATGAGCGATTTACTAAGCCCAGGGGGAAAACAGGATGTTGCCTAAGGCCGATCTACTAAAGGTGGTAGAGCACCGGGATTGCCTGGCTCGCCTGTTAGACCAGGTGGAGCAGGCGACCAAAACCTGGGAGGTGGTGTACAGCGATTTTCTCTCACCTCCGGAGGCGGCGGAGGCCCAGCGGATGTTTCAGCGCCTGGCCGATGTCCATAGCCTGGCTTGGGGGGGCTATCCCCAGGCGGAACGCCAGCGTCTGGCCATTGCTCGGGCTGAAATTCCCTTAGATACCGCTGCCATCCCCCTGACCCTCCTCCATCTGGCGGGTAACTTTATGTTTGACCCAGCCCACCATCGCGACTTTTTAGGAGCCGTACTGGGGACCGGCCTGGTGCGGGAGAAGGTGGGGGATATCCTGGTTTTGGGAGAGCGGGGCGCCCAGGTAGTTGTGGTGCCGGAGGTGGCAGAGTTTCTGACTCTGCAACTCACCCAGGTGCGATCGGTGCCAGTTAAAACCCAGTCTATCCAGTGGGACCAGTTGCAGGTGCGGCCCCCCCAACAGAAGGATCTGGTCACCGTGGAGGCTTCTATGCGGCTGGATGCCCTGGCCTCCGCCGGTTTTGGCATGTCGCGCAGCAAGATGGTTGATCTGATTACCGCTGGAGATGTGCGGGTGAACTGGAAGACCATTACCCAGCCAAGCCATAACCTCAGTAGTGGGGACCTGGTGGCGATCCGCGGCAAGGGACGACTGACGGTGGGGGATGTGGCTCTGACTAAAAAGGACCGCTATCGTGTTGCCCTCACTCGCTATGGCTAAGCTGCGGCCAAAAGGTTAAGTAACTTAAACTAACCTGAAGCTTGATGTCGGTTTATGAACCGGTGGGCGCTCTGACCAAAATGGAATGGTAGGTTTGGGCATAATCAATCCCCGAAGCGGAAATATCCCCTTTTGTTTCGGTATAGCAGACCTTTATTAAGCCGCTCAAACCTATGCACAACCTGGAGAAAGACTGGATTGGCGCGATCGCCATCGCCGCCCTTGGCGCAGGCATCATTACCTCCTTTGCCGTTAGTCAGGGCCAGCATCCCCTGGTTGGTCTGACCATTACCCTATTTGCAGCGGTTTCTGCAGCCGTGATTGATCACTTCGCTTAAGGGGCTGTTGTTCGGGTCAAGGACTGGGAAAGCATTTGGGGTTACGGGGTAGGCTACCCCAGCTAGAACTAACCACCTCTTTCCCCAGCGGTACCCCCACCTTGATGCACCGTTCTCCTAATCGCCAAGCCGTTCCCCCGCCTCGACCTAGGCCAACCCCTCAGGTGCCCATGCTCCCACCGAAGCTCAAAGGGGGAACCCATTCATAGGAAATTCCTTATCTGAGTTTAGAAAGGTCAAAGGGTTTCCTAGGAATCTCAAGGGTTTTGTGGATGATCGGTCGGTGTTTGCAGCCAATCCCTTGATGATCTGGCTGTAGCCCCGGTAGTGGGGTTGCCGAGGGGATGGCAAGGGCGATGGCGCGATCGCCACGTTCCCATCCCCTGGTGGTTTCCTGCCCATCCCTGGCTATTCTGGCTATCGTAACCTTTGGCTAACTGCTCCGTAAGGAACCACCATCCCCTCTTACAATAGGGAATGTAGAACAAACCTTGCCCTATGCCGCCCCGTTGGCCCCGTAAGCCCACTCGAGAAGATCCGGACTATCGTCGCCTGGAAGACCGGATGAATTTTGCTCTCCATACCGCTGCCTGTATTGCCGTCAATTCAGGTCTGTGGTTTTTCCATACCCTGAACCCCTCCTGGGTTACCTGGGTGTCCTGGTTGACCCTGGCCTGGGTGGGAATTCTGGCTGCCCATGGTATCTATATCTTTGTTTTGGCCGATTACTCCCCGCGGGGTCTATCTCCCTTGCCCAACCCTAACGAACAAGGTGATTCCTGACTATGGCTAATGCGGGTACCACTAAGGCGATCGAAGATTTAGCGGCGGCCATTGGCGATCAGGCCTATCTGGAGGTGGCTCACTGGCATCTCTACCTGGGGGATGCCAAGCTCCATAGGCCCCTGGCGGAGGCTCTCTATCCCCTGCTGGTGGAGGGTCGCTTTACCGACGCTGCGCTGGAGGAGTTACTGGCTAAGACCAGGGTTAGCCTGGGTGGGGGAAAAAAGACAGTGCCCCTGGGGGATATGATTCCTGCAGCCAGTTTGGCCCATCTAGCCGAGGCGATCGCCGCCTACCAGCGCCAGTTGTAGAGCAATTCCGTAGAGTTTTTCTGGCCCTTGTATTGACCTTTAGAGAGTTAATCCAATCCATGGCTAAAACCGTTGCTGAGGTAATGACCCCTAACCCCTTCTCAGTTAAGCCTGACACCGTTCTCAACGAGGCTATTCAACTGCTAGCGGAGAAGCATATCGGCGGTGTGCCCGTGATCGACCACACCGGTAAGTTGGTGGGAATTTTATCGGAGTCCGATCTGATGTGGCAGGCCACGGGGGTGGATATGCCCGCCTACATCATGCTGCTGGACAGTGTCATTTATCTAAAAAATCCCAACCAGTACACCCAGGAAATCCACAAGGCTTTAGGGCAGTTGGTCAGGGATGTCATGACGGCTAAGGTAATTACCATTGGCCCTGATCGCCCGCTGCGGGAGGCGGCCCACTTAATGCACGAAAAACGTATTCGGCGCCTACCGGTGGTCACCGATCAGGGGCAGGTGGTGGGTATGGTAACCCGTGGGGATATTGTGCGGGAAATGGCCCAGGGTTAGGGGCTGCGGACTGAAACGGCTGACCCCACCATTTTCAGGCTAAGGGCAATCAGGGGTGATTGGACTTGCCCGACTCCACCTTCAATTGTCTAGTTTTCATCCTTGATTCTGTCCTTCCGTCTATGACTATCACTCCAGATTCCGTCAGAGAGTTGCTCCATTCCCAGGACTACGGCGATCGCATCAAAGCTGTAAACCAACTGCGCCAGATCGATGCCTCTGCTGCCTTTGACCTGGCCCAATTGGCCGCCCATGATAGTAACGCCCGGGTGCGCTACGCCGCCATCAGCCAGCTCGCCAGCCTGGGTCGGCAGGACCTGGCAACGGTAGAACCCCTCCTGCGTCGCGCCCTTACCAACGATCCGGAAGCCGATGTGCAGGCCGCCGCCGCCGATGCTATCGCCGGTTTGGGTCTGCGGACCGCCTACCCTGACCTGGAGGCCGTCTACCGTAACTCTGGGGAGTGGCTAGTGCAGTTTAGTATTGTGGCGGCCCTGGGGGAATTGGGGGCTCCTGAAGCCCTACCCCTGCTGCAGGAAGCCCTCCAGTCTGACAATGAATTAGTGGTCACCGCCGCGATCGGGGCGTTGGGAGAACTGGGGGATGGGCGAGCCATTCCCAGTTTGCTCAGCTATACCCAGCACCCAGATTGGCAGATCCGGCAGCGTCTAACCCAGTCCCTGGCCAGGTTCTCTGCACCTGAGGCAAGGGCCGCCCTGGAAGCTTTAGCCAAAGATAGTTCGCCCATTGTGGCGGAGGCGGCTCAGCACCATCTGCAAGGGGAAAACCTAGGGTAAGCGCTTACTCAGTCCACTGAAGCCAGCTAATTTCAGCGATCGCCCCTGCAACAAGCGCACCATAAGGACCAGGTTGGTCAGGGTATAGCCGGTAGTCACCAGGGTATTTGCTACCAGTAATCGAATCGATAGGCCCGGTGCCAGTTGGCTACCAGCGCTCAAGATGCCATAGGCCATCAGCCAGCCCAGAGCCAGAGTTACCACCAGCCGATAGACCGCCTGTTCTTCCCGGCTGCCCTGTTGGCGCCAAAGCTGATATAAAGCCGGCACCGCCCCAAAAATAGGGACCAGATAAATCATCAGGGTGAGGCGTTTAAGGGTTTCTGCAGAGGAAGGAACCAGATTTTTCATGATCAGAACTACCGATGGTATCAACTCAGACCTGAAAGCTATGGTAAGCCAAAGCACTGCTGATCAAAGCGCTCCCCTTACCCTGAAACATCACCCAGGACAGGAAAAAATTGCTGATGAAAATGGCCAGTAAAGCGGTCACCACCGCCGTTGTAGTAGACTGACCGACTCCCTTGGCTCCACCGGTAGTGGTCAACCCCCAATTTGTACCAATTACGGCAATTAAGATGCCAAAGCAAAAGGCCTTAATTAAGGAACTGACTAAATCCCAAACGGTTAAAAAGTTCTTAGCCGAATTTAAAAAGACTGAGGCCGCAATGCCATACTGGCTGGTGGCAATCAGCAGCCCACCGCTCATGCCAGTAATGAAGGCCAGGACATTCAGCAGAGGCAGCATCAGGGCGCAGGCTACGACGCGGGGAATGACCAGGTAGTCGATGGGGTCGGTCTTCAGAATTTGCAGAGCATCGATCTGCTCAGTCACACGCATGGTGCCAATTTCGGCGGCAAAAGCCGATCCGACCCGACCGGCAATAATGACCGCCGTTAACACCGGTCCTAACTCTCGGGCCAGTGTTAAGGCCAGTACCCCTCCTACCGCAGTACCTGCTCCAAAGCTGAGAAATTCGCGGGTAACCTGAATGGTAAATACCATACCGACGAAGGCAGCGGTGATTAGGGCAATCAGCAACGACTCTGGCCCGACCGCTGCCATCTGTTCAAGGGTGTTGCGGCGATGGAGGGGGCGAGAAATCAAATGCACGACGACCTGACCAGCCAAAAACAAAGCCGCCAGTAACCGTCGGCTCCACTGCTCTAAGTTAGAAGGATTGCGCACCGGTATCAAATAGGATTCTCCCTGTTGGTTTAATCCTACTATAAGGGTCAATCCTGAGCTGCGTTAAAGTTATAGCCTTGGCCAGAAGGCTTAAGGCGGCGTTGACCGGTAAGAGCCAGGTCTAGCTAGGTCAAGCCTACCCCCTGGTGGAGGGGGCGGAGGCTGTACTGGATTGTGGTTAGTAGGGGACCGTCAAGATAGTAGTTATCTCTGAATAATTAATTGCTAAACTGAATGGAGTTTTGTACAGCACTGTTACTCAGGTGTTTCTTTCTTTAGCAACGCCCTCTGGGGGACAACTACATAACAGCATTTTGGGGCTTTGAACCTGCGATTGTCAGGGTTGGCCTTTTTGATCTAGGTTTTGAATCAATTCTATGAACGTTAAATGGGGTAAAAATTGGCCCAGCCTGAATTGGTTCTACCCAGACCTGAAGACTCTGGGTAGGGCCCTGGGGGTGGCTATGCTCGCCCTTCTGCTGACCCTGGGGTGGGGTGCTTCAGAAGCAACGGTCTGGGCCAGCCCCTCTCCCCTGGTTGCCCAGTCTATTCAACCCTATCTAGATCGCCTTACCGCTGCGGTTAGTGAATTTACCCTGGACAATGGAATGAAATTCATTGTGCTGGAACGCCATCAGGTGCCGGTGATTTCCTTTATGGTCTATGCCAATGTCGGGGCCGTGAATGAACGGGATGGCAAAACCGGTGTGGCCCACTACCTGGAACATCTGGCCTTTAAGGGTACCAGTCGGATTGGTACCACTAACTACCCGGCTGAAAAACAGGTACTAGCCAAAATGGATCAGGTTTTTGATCAGTTGTTGGCTGCCGATGCCGCTGACGATCAAGCCACTAAGGCAAAACTACAGGCCCAAATGAACCAGCTGTCTCAACAGGCGGCTACCTACGTTGACCAGAACAAGTATGGTCAGATTATTGAGCAGGCTGGAGGCGTAGGGCTGAATGCCAATACTGCTGCCGATCAAACCCGCTATTTCTACAGCCTGCCTGCCAACAAACTAGAATTGTGGATGTCTCTAGAGTCCGAGCGGTTGATTGATCCGGTCTTTCGCCAGTTCTTCGAAGAGAAAAATGTAATTCTCGAAGAACGGCGCATGCGGGTCGATAATTCTCCCATGGGGACCATGGTCGAGACATTTTTAGAAAAAGCCTTTGAGCAGCATCCCTATCGCCGTCCGGTGATTGGTTATCAGAAGGATCTCTATGGGGCTACCCGTAAAGACATCGAAGCCTTCTATAAAACCTACTATGGTCCTGGCAATCTAACGGCGGTGGTGGTTGGCGATGTTGATCCGACGACGGTGAAACAGCTAGCTCAGGCTTACTTCGGCCGTTATCCAGCTCGCCCCAATCCCCCCGAACCCTCGATTAAGGAACCTCCCCAAAAAGCTCCTCGACAGTTTACCCTGTCTCTAAAGTCTGAACCCTGGTACTTGGAGGGCTATCATCGTCCTGGTATGACCCACCCCGATCACCTGGTTTATGACATTATCGATAGCCTGCTGGTGGAGGGACGCACTTCTCGCCTCTATAAAACCGTGGTGGAGAAAGCCCAGGTCGCTCTCGATATCGGTATTCTGAATGGATTTCCGGGAGATAAGTACGAAAATATTTTTCTGCTCTACGGCTTAACGGCTCCTGGTCATGATCCCGATGAAATTGCGGCTTTATTCCGGCAGGAACTAGACCGATTACAGCAGGAACCCGTCAGTCTGACGGAACTCAACCGAGTCAAGACTAACGCTAGGGCTGCCCTACTGCGGAGTTTGGACTCCAACAGTGGGATGGCCGCATTGCTGGCGGAGTACTCGGCTAAAACAGGGGACTGGCGAAATCTATTTAGAGATTTAGAAACCATCGACAGAATTTCGGCGGTCGATGTACAGCGGGTCGCCCGTAGTCTATTTGAGCCTAACGGTCGCACCGTAGGCAAGCTACTGTCAACGTCGGATCATAAATCATAGGCAGGTTAGGAAAATTGGGCGTGATTAGATGGATTAGGACTGTGCAGAGGGCTGGGGTTAGATCCTACTCTCCCCCTTTGTCAAAACTTCGGGTGCCCGGGTTGGGGTTACTAGGGGTGCTAATCGCCTTGGTGTTGGTCTGGCAATCACCAGCCAGTGCCCTGACGCCCCGTCACTATGATGAATTGAAGTTTGCTCCCCTGGCAGAGTTGAAAATACCCCAGTTCGAGCGCTACCAAATGGCCAATGGGTTGGTGGTTTATCTAATGGAAAACCACGAGTTACCCCTGGTAAGTGGTACCGCTACCTTCAGGACCGGTTCTCGCTTTGAACCGGCCCAACAGGTTGGTCTGGCTGCTATTACGGGGGAAGCGATGCGACTCGGGGGAACCGAAAAGCTAGATCCCGATGCCTTGAACCGGGTTTTAGAAGATCGGGCGGCCAGCATTGAAACCAGCATTGATACTGCCGTAGGTAGTGCCAGCTTCAATACCCTGGTGAATGACACCGAATTGGTCTTAAGCTTGTTTGCTGACGTGATTCAGCGCCCTGCCTTTGCCCCTGATCGAGTGGAATTCCTGAAGGGGCAGTATCGGGGTAGTATCGCCCGACGTAACGATGACCCCGACAGTATTACCAGTCGAGAGTTTGCTAAGTTGATTTACGGAGCCGATAGTCCCTACGCCCGAACCATTGAGTACGCCACTCTGGGGGCTATTGGCCGCCAGGATATTCAAGCCTTTTATCGGGCGTCGATTCGCCCAGACCAAACTATTCTAGGTCTCGTGGGGGACTTTGATAGTACTCGAATGAAGGCCTTAATTGCTCAATACTTTGGTGGTTGGCAGGTTGGCGGCGAGGGTCTGGATGTTTCCAATCTACCGGTGGTAGAGCAGGCAGAGGCGGGAGTATTCGCCATAGAACAACCCCAACTGACCCAGAGCTATGTTCAGTTGGGTCACCTGGGAGGCCAGTTTAATTCTCCTGACTATGCTGCCCTGGAGGTTATGAATGAGGTCCTCAACGGTTTTAGTGGTCGGTTATTTAACCAGGTACGATCGCGGCAGGGGTTAGCCTACTCGGTCTATGCCTTCTGGTCACCTCGCTATGACTACCCCGGCATGTTTATCGGCGGCGGCGAAACCCGATCCACCACCACTGTTCCCTTTATTCGGGCCGTGGAAAGGGAAATTGAACGTATACGTACTAGCCTGGTTACCCCCGAGGAACTCACCCTCGCCAAGGATTCGGTCCTCAATAGCTTCGGGTTTAAATTTCAGGGTCCCGGCCAAATTCTGGCCCGCTTAATTCGCAACGAATACTACAATTACCCGGCTGATTTTGTTTTCCAGTTTCAGGAACAGGTGCGTAAAACCACAGCCGATGCTGTTTTAGCTGCTGCCCGCGATTACCTGAAGCCCGATAAACTAGTCATTTTAGTGGTTGGCAACTCTGCCGATATTCAACCAGCCCTGGCCACCCTGGATTCCGATCAACCGGTTCATGCCATTGATATTACCATTGCTCCAGAGCAGCAGACTTGAAGCGGTTGATCGGCTAGGAACCAATCAATTTGTCTCCCCAGACCCTGACATTAAGCGATTCTTCATAGCGGCCAGTTCCCTATCGACGTTGTTAGAACCGTCCTCCAGCCTGGCAAATTGATCTTCCAGAGGATCCTTAGCCAGTTCTGACAGAGCCTGGGAACGGGATTCCAGGTCGAGTACCCGCTGCTCCATTTGATCGAAGGCGGCGATCGCCCCCGTACCGCCTATCAACTCCTGAAGACGTTGGGTTGCCTCCGCTGATCGAAACCGAGCAATATACATATCTTTTTGGGTTTTGGCCTCCGCAATTTTGTACTCCAACTGGCGCACGTTCTCCTTCATCTGAGTCACCACATGCTGCTGTTGGCTCACCTGGGTGGTCATCATCTCAGCCGATTCCAGGTAGCTTTGGCGACGCCCCAAGGCCTGACGAGCCAGATCCTCCTCGCCATTCTTTAGGGCTAACTCAGCTCGGTTATACCATTCCTGGGCTAGGGACCGGGCCTGGATACTTTGGCGCTCGGTGCGCTTTTGGGTGGCAATGGCCTGGGCTACTGCCTGGCGCAACTGAATCAGATGATTCTGCATATCATCCATAACCTGGTTGAGCACCCGTTCGGGGTCTTCAGCCTGGTTAACCACTCCATTTAGACTGGCCCTAATCACCTGGAGTGCTCGATCGAATAAGCCCATGAACGCCTTCCCCTGAATTCGGCTCTCCTTCAGGATAACAGTAGACCCAGCATGGAGAGTGGGCCAAAACAGCGGCCTAGGGAGCCGTGTATAGCTGAACGTTAAGACCCTGGCGTTGGAGTTTTTGGATGAAATCTTGGGCGGCGGATTCCTGGGCAAAGGCCCCTAGTTGAATCTTGGTACCGCTGGCAAAATTACGTAGATAGGCTTCGCCTACTAACTGCCGTGCGGCCTCTAGGGACCCGTTACCGGTGTAATTGGCTACCACGTAATAGCGAGGTGTGGCGGTTCCAGTCTGACTCAAGGGGCGGGGGGCCTGACTCAGGGGAGCCGGCGGTAGAATCCGCCGGGATGGGGCTGGCTGGCTGAGGGGTTTAGGGGGCTGGCCATTGGCTGCAGACGGTGCTACGGCTTGGGAAGGACGGGGGGGAACGGTTGGAGCTCCTACCCGACCTCCTGGGGATGGAGGGGGAGATTCTACCGCACGGTAGGTTGACGGACGGGAACCAGGGGAATTGGGGACTTGAGGGGAGACTAAGGGGACGAGGGGCTCAGCACTCACCTGATTGGCAGGAACACCCGATCTGGGATTGGTAACCGTTTCCGGTAGGGACTGGTTGGGATTCGGTGTGGGAACAGCCGGGTTAGGGGATCTGGAGGGCAGGTTACTGAGCCGATTTAAGTCTAGTTTACCAAATTCCTGGGCCGACAGGTCTGGCCCCAGGCCCTGTAGCCCTTCTCCATGGGTATTAGCGGCAGGGCTGCCCGAATCGGCAGTAGGGGTAGGCTGGGCTGGGCTGGACCCGGGGATGAGCTGGGTAATTCGCTGCACCAGGGGATGGTTCCGTAGTTGGGCGATCGCCTGGGGTGAGGTGACCAGGTAACCAAATCCGGCGCTGGTTAAGAGTAACAGCAGCAAAGCCCCCAGCCCCAGCGGTGTAGCTAGCTGGCGACCCAGGGAGGGAGGGGAACTGCTGGGGGCAAAACCATAGTCCGTGATATAGGCGGTGGGATCGGTCTCCAGTAAAGCCTCCGTACTTTCCAAATAATCCTCAGTAGCGGCAGGATAGGTAGCCAGGCCCTTCGGTGGATAACCACTGATAGGCGGCGACTGGGAGGGATTAATATCTGGGGATGGCCCGATCCCAGAGGCGATCGGATCTGATTTCAACGGGGTTTCACTCCCCTCCCTCCCCTTCACCCCTGAGCTAGCTACCGCCTGGGAATTGGTTACCGTTGGGGTAGGGAACTGGGGTAAACGGAGAGAGGATTGATCCCTGGAGCGTAGCTTTAACCGACTGCCGGAACGTCGATTCGATCCTCCCTGCCGATAGCGCTGCAGCTCTTCATCCAGGTTTACCATCAAACTTTCTAGGCCAGCTTGCAAAGGCGCACTTAGCAGCGGATCGTTGGCATCGGTGGTGGGCGGTAGCTTAACCATCGGCTTAACAGGGCAGAAGGAATAACCTAAATACTAATGATTTCTGCCGGATTGACAAGCGCAATTCCGATCAGAGGCTAGAATCGAGGGAATTATTGCCTGATTGCCCATGCCTTTCGACTCTCTGGCCCGCCTCATCCATGAGTTTGAGCAGCAACCCAACTGGCAACGCCAGGCTCGGTTCCGGCAGGTACTGAGGCACTGGGCAGGGGCAGTGGGAGCGGCAGTGGCCGGTCAGGCCATTCCTGTGCGACTGGAGCGTCAGGTGCTCTATGTTGCCGTGGCTAATCCCATGTGGGGGCAAACCCTAACCCTGGAACGCCTAACCATTCTCACCCGGCTCAATCCCCAGCTTACCTTTGAGCTCAAGGATATTCGTTTTTCTACTGGCGACTGGTATCATCGCTCTGGGAAAACGCCGTCGCCGCCACCGGTCGAGGCCTCTCCCGCCCCTGATTGGCTCCGTCACCATCCCAGCTTTGAAGCCAGCCTCTGGTCTGCGGTTGCGACCCCCACCCCCGATCCATCGGCAGCGATCGCTGCCCCTGATGCCCTCACCAGCTTTCGCCGTTGGGCCCACCTTAATCAGCAACAAACTGCCCAGTGGATGCTCTGTCCCCGCTGTCATTGTCCTTGCCCCCCGGGAGAGATGGGACGCTGGTCTCGTTGCAGCCTGTGTGCGGCAAAAGGGTTTGGTCACTCCAGACCGGATCGGGTTGATAAACCATTTCCAGGTTAAAGACCCGGGCAAAATTCTCAATTACCAGGGGACGGATCTGATCCACCGTCAGTCCAGGACAGAACTGGGATAACCGTCCCACCGATCGCTGGGCAATACCGCAGGGAACAATCGCCTCAAAACCCCTGAGGTCGCAGCATACATTCAAGGCAAAGCCATGCATAGTAATCCAGCGGCTCACCTTAATGCCGATCGCTGCGAGTTTAGAATTACCGACCCAAACGCCGGTCAAACCAGCCTGCCGCTGTCCCTCAACCCCCACCATGGCCAGCACCCCCAAAATCACCTCCTCCAGCTGACGCAGGTACCAGTGGAGGTCAGGACGATGCCGTTGCAAATTTAGAATTGGATAGACCACCAGCTGACCAGGGCAGTGGTGAGTCACCTCCCCTCCCCGTTCGGTGCGAAATAGGGGGTAGGGCAGATCTTCCGGTGCCCCTTTCAGATGGATGGGATCAGAGCCCTG
Source organism: Leptolyngbya sp. (assembly GCA_040374765.1). GTDB lineage: Bacteria > Cyanobacteriota > Cyanobacteriia > Phormidesmidales > Phormidesmidaceae > Nodosilinea. The sequence continues at coordinate 47,113 of JBEITR010000004.1, read as the reverse complement.
ACCCAGGGTATACACCGGGGGATGCTCTAGCAGCAGTAGGCGATCGGGTTGGGGACCATGGCGATGCTCAGCCACCCAATGTCGTTGAGCATCCCAAGCTTGGGGATAGGGTACTAGCCCCAGGTTATAAACCTGACAAATGAGCGGATTGCCTGGCTCGATTTGGGCCATCCTGATGCCCTCTCCATTTCTTTATAAGGGGGAAAAGTATTGCCCTAGCGCAAGTCAATCCCTTTGCCAGTCAAGATTTATCAACCCTTGCAAAGGATCTTAAAGGATACTGTTGTATAGGATACAAGGTGCTAGGGTGAAATCATAGGCCGATGTTTCAAGGAGTCCGCTTTATGAAGCTGGTTATCCACGGTAGAAATATTGAGATTACCGACGCTATTCGTGACTATGTAGAACAAAAGATCCTTAAGGCAGTCAGCCACTTCCAAAATCTGACGAACGAAGTGGATGTACATTTATCGGTAGCTCGTAATCCTCGCATCAGCTCCAAACAGTCGGCAGAGGTCACCCTCTATATTGATAAGGCTGTTGTCCGGGCCGAAGAAAGTAGTGAAAATCTCTACGCCAGCATTGATCTGGTAGCCGATAAAATCAGTCGGCAACTGCGCAAATTCAAAGAAAAGCGCAATAACCATAAGCATAGTAATCTGGGTAAAACCACGGAAGCATTTCTCAATCAACAGCCCGGTACAGATGTGACGGAGGTGCTCACCACGGGTGAACCCCAATTACCCCAGGAGGTAGTTCGGACTAAGTATTTTGCCATGCCTCCCATGAGCGTAGCCGAGGCTATGGAACAATTGGTCTTAGTTGATCACGACTTCTATGTATTTCTCAACGCTGAGACGCAAGAAATCAATGTGGTCTACGAGCGTAATCATGGCGGCTACGGGCTAATTCAACCCCGTCAGCCCAACGGTAACGGGACTAAAGACGTCACCCGAGACCTCACCGCCGTGTCAGCGAGAAGTTAGATCCTTCCCTCGGCAGTAACTACGCCGAGGGAAAAGACGCTACCGATCCCTATTTTTGGATTGGTAGCTCTAGGTGATCTGTGATGCCAACCTTTACCCCCGGCTGTCTATCCATTCCAGCACCCGGTTCCAGGCCCACCAGGGATCGGGGTCCTGGCTGAGGTGCTGCCCGGTCCTGCTACTGTAGTAACCCACATGGCCGCCCTGGTTGGTTAACACCAACTCCAGATTGGGATTGGTATGACAGATGCCTTGCAACTCAGGAATCAGGGCAGGGTCAAATAGAGGATCGTCGGCGGCGTAGAGAATCAGGACGGGTAGGTTCAGATCGGCCATAAACGTTAGGGGACTGCTGTGAGCGTAGTAATCTTCCACGCTGCTAAAACCCAGCTGGGGAATCACCAGTTCCTGGTCAAAGGTCCAGATGCTACGGGCGCGGGCGATCGCCCCTGGATCAATGTGGTCAGGATGGGCCTGGTAAAGGCGCTGGGCCATACGCCGCAGTTCCCGGGTGATGGACTGCTCCAACTGGCGACCTAGGGGACTGGCGGTTAAATACCGCAGGGAGCGATTGGCATCTAGATTGGGACAAACCACAGCCACCCCGCCGATATCTGCCCGCTTCAAGGTACTTTCCGAAGGTAGGTGCATGGCGGCTTGTCCCCCCCACAGAGCCAGTTGACCACTGAGGGAATAACCCACCAACCAGTAGGGTGGCGGACAACCCAGGTCCTTGGCCCTGGTAGCCAGGGCCAGGTAGTCCTCACCTTCATAAATTCCGTCAGAGGTCAGGGTTGGCGATAACTCAGCGGTTTTACCATGGCCGCGCCAATCAAAGACCACCACCCCATAGCCCCGATGGTAAGCCTTACGTCCTAAAATCTCCAGTAACCACTGGTTTTCCAAGCTCCCAGTAATGCCATAGGTGGCAATGATGGTGCCTTTAGCCAGAGGTGGGGTAGCCCACCGGCCAAAAATCGGTGTCTCGCCCTGGCCGATGAAAATCTGGTTCTGGTAGGGAACGGGGGCCAGGTCTAGCGTGCGTTGCCAGGTACGGTGGGCCACCAGGGCGATGTAAAGGGTCATGGAGAGCCCAGGGTGTAGGGGCCAGGGGGGAATAAAGGGAGGCATGGGAGCTATCAAGGGTAGGGAGGACAGGGGGAACAGGATAAAGTTCTGTAATTTCGCTTAAGGCCAGGAACCAGGGGCCAGAGTTAGGCTACTTTGAGCTTAATCCTTTCTGGCCGACTAGCCAGGCACACTGCCATGAGCTCACCCATTGTGGAAATTTTGCCCAATAAAGTTGCGCTGGTGGAGCGGGCACTCCACCTGGTGATTGATCAAATTAATCGGTCAGTGGACCGGCAGGGCTTTTGTACCCTGGCCCTGGCTGGTGGAAGTACCCCTAAGCCCCTCTACGCCGCCCTGGCAGAGCAGTCTTTACCCTGGGAAAAACTCTATATCTTCTGGGGTGACGAGCGCTATGTTGCCCTCGACCATGCCGATAGCAACGCTGGTATGGCCCGTCAAGTTTGGCTGGATCGGGTGCCAATCCCTGCCAGCCAAATTTTCATCACCCCGACCCAGGCGGCCCAGCCCAGCCTGGCAGCCCAGGCCTACGAAACTACCCTGAAGACCCTGTTTAGTCATCTCCAACCCGGTTCTACTAAGGTCGTTCCCCAGTTTGACCTGGTGCTCCTGGGCATGGGGGATGATGGCCATACCGCCTCTTTATTTCCCCACACGGCTGCCTTGACCGTCAGCGATCGCCTGGTGACGGTGGGCTACAAGGGCGAAGATCCCCGCATTACCTTTACCCTCCCCCTAATTAATCACAGTCGGCAGGTGATATTTTTAGCCGCTGGCCCCAGCAAACAAGCAGCACTCCAGCAGGTATTTAGCCCGGATGGGGATGACCTGGCCTATCCCTCTCGCCTGGTGCGTCCCCTGGGAGATCTGTACTGGCTGCTGGACACCGAGGCTAGTGCTGGTGTAGATTTACCCTGATCTGGGGCAGACTGGGGCGATCGCCGGTGGGGGTGGCTTTACAGCACTAGACCAGGGCCTCCCGTAACCAGGCTGAGGCTGCGATCCACTCCCGTGAGCAGAAGGGCCAGATCAGGGGGAGGGGAGGCGATGGTAATCTGACTCAGCCAGCTATCTACCCGTTCCGCCAGATCGGAGGCCAGCTTGAATCGGGCGATCTCGCCATCGGTCCCAACCTCACGGTCTACCAGGTGATCTACCAGATTGATGATTCCCTGCAGTACCCGCTGTCCTGCATCCGTAGTGGGCATGGAGTTTTCCGGGGGATAGCTGGTATCGGCCAGAATGCTAGCCGGCGGGTTCAACCCAGGGTTAACCCGCTCCCTGACCAGGCTGTGACAACGACTGTGGATGTAGTGTATGGCCATCCAGGGCGATAGGTGCAGCCGGGTAGCCAGGGCGGTCGGGGGTGGGGTCACACTGGTAGGGGGCATGGCTGGGTAGGACTTCATCTGATCGTACCGATCGATGCTGGTAAACCAGTTTAACCAGGCCGCCAGGGCGACGGCATCGGGGGTTAAAAGAATTTGCCCCGCCGGGAGCGCATGCAGCTGGGTATGGGCCTGAACCAGGCAGAGTAAGGGGTTGGCCGGCAGTAAATCAAGGCTTTGCCAGTGGCTGACCACTGTCTCCGCCAGGGAAAACCGCTGTTCTATGGATAAGGTCGGGTTGAGATCGCAGATATAGGCAGGCCGAGCCTCGGGCCGGGCCCAGCGCAGGCGGTGAAACCAAGCCTGATCTGGCTCTTGACCGCGATCGCTCCAGCCGGGTAGGGGAAAACAGAGCAGACTATGGAACCATTGCTGTAGGGAGAGGGAGCTGGTCATCGGTGGTGTCAGTTAGGGTGCGCTTAAAAGTTAAACGCCTGGTCAAACTGAGCCCGGCTAATCGGCTGACTCACCTCTAGCCCTTCTCCCCCCAGGAGGGTCAGGGGTTTACCCTCAACTTCAATCCAGACTGCAGCTTTGGGATCGAAGCTGGTAGCCGTATAAATTACCTGGCCCAAACGCCCCACCATGGAAGCACTACCCCCGCCGCTACTAAAGCTGGCAGAGAGGTTGAGATGGATACCATCTGGCCGTACTGAGGCCTCCAGCAGACGGGTATCCGCCGGGATAGTAGTGAAGCTATTTTGGCTGGTATCCCCAGACTTGGTCAGGAGGGCATTGAGTACAGTGGTGATCGGGTGGGATGGGGAGGGATCGGGGGCGATCTCCAGGGGCTGGGGCACCAATTTGAACTTTCCAGCTTCATCCTTTAACCAGTAGATCTGGCCCGTCAAATGGGCGGCTGGCTTGGTAGAGTTAGGGCCGGCAGAGGCGGCTGAGTCAGGGCTATGGTCCGGCAGAGTCGGCTGGGTCAAAGGCTGGGTAGACCCATCGGATTTAACCATCGGATTGGGTAGCCCCGCCACTGGTAACCTTGGCTGTAGAGATCGCCAGGTCAACCAGGCCACCGCCCCACCGGAAGCCAGCATCAGCGTTACCAACCCGACTAGAATTCCCAGGGGAATGCGCCTTAGTTTTTCTTTATAGTCCATGGTGGATCTCTCCAGGGGGAACATTGTCAGGGTAGATCAGAACCACTAACCTGGCACAAGCTTTAGGACAGCTTATTGACCTGACTGTTTCTGTAACAGGGGAGAGGTGGGCTCCAAGCGGGCAAAAACTGCCAGATCCAGGCTATTATCAGTGATTTTTAGAGTGATTACCCGCAGCACTAAGCCGAGTTGCTCTAGCCGACGGAGGGTGAACTCCTGGCTGGCTCCTTCTGCTAAAGACGTAATTAACTGGGGCGGGGCCTCGATTCCCTCAATTGTAAGGGTGGGGTTTATTAAGCGTAGGCGATCGCCCTGGACAACTTCTAGGCCCGTTTCTATGGAAATGGGAATGCTATCCTGGGTGAGGCGATCTTGAAGATCTATTGCCAGGCGCAAGCGATCGCCGCTGAGAAATTCTATAGAAGGGTGACTTAGCCCATAGCGCCGTTGTGCTCGCTGCAGACCAAAGCCAGATAGGTTGAATTGTAGATTATTCAACCAGGTCTGTACCCCGGCTGAAGCTAGGAAGACATTCAAATCATTGGCCTTGAGCCTGAGGCGTAGGGCCGCCTGGGCTGGTCTGTCCAGCTTTAGATGCCCCTGGCGTAAAGCCGCCCCATCCACATCCAGGGGGTCAGTCTCCAGATCGAAGCCATCTACGCGCAAATCCGGTAGCTGACGCAGATAGACTCCCCCAGCCGAAATTTTGACTTGATCAATGTGACCCCAGAGGATTTGGTAGTTAGGTGCGTTATCAATGCGCACCTGAATCTTTTCAATACCGGCGGTTTGACTGCGCACAGCCTGTTCGGCCAGGTGATCGACCACCATCCCTCCAGGGGAGAGAATAGCGGTTAGGGTGGTGATAATCAGAGCCAGAACATCCATGGGCTGAACCGTACTATCGGTCAGTTGGCAAAGGAGAGTAATCAGTAGCTTACCAGAGCCGTGCGCCAAAGCTCGTAGCCCTGAGTGGCCAGGTGAATGCCATCGGTCGTCAACTCTCGCCGCAATTCCCCTTGCCCATCCCTAAACCTAGGCTGCAAATCTACAAAGCTGGCTCCCTCATAGCTGGCCAGGTAAGAGAGGGAGCGATTCAGATAACTGATGCGATCGCTAGGCAGGGACTCCCAGCGAGTTGGCAAAATCGAATACACCACAATGCGAGCCTGGGGATGCTGCCGCTTGAGATGCTCCAAGATACGTTGAAAATTGCTGAGTACCTGGCCATCGCTGGCACCCTGCTTGAGATCGTTGATACCGGCCATCAGGTGAATGGTACGGGGACGGGTCTGGGCGAAGTCATGCAATCGCTCCAGAATCTGGCTGGTGGTTTCGCCGGCAATCCCCTGATTCAGCCAGAAGTGATCGCGGGGTAGGAGTTCTGAGGGCAACCACAGACTCAGGGAGTCGCCCAGCACAATACTTAAGCGATTGTGGCCTTGGGCTCGAGCCATGACGGCAGCCTCCTGCCTTAGCAAGGCTTGCCAATCCTGGTGGGTGGGATGGACTGGGGCTCCCTGCCAATCGTGCTGGTAACGTTGGGGAGAAACCCGGGTATATAGTTTGCCAGCCCGCAGGGAAGCCAGGCGGAACCGATACATTTGGTTACCATTGGCCGGTCGGGGGGCGTTAGCCCAGGCGGGCCGCACCAAGCCCTGTTCGGGAAAGAAAGTCTGACTATTCTGCAGTGGAGAACTGATGGCCATTAAGGACTGAAGCTCCAGTTTTCCGCGGGAAGACCAGGGCCCGCTATGGGCAGATAAGTCCCCTATTGCAGAGAGGGGCAAACTACTACTAGGGCTGAGGGGGTTAGCCCCAGGACAGTCAGCGGCAGCATGAACCGATCCAGGGCTAAAGGACGGATTGCAGAGGGGTGGTGGGCTAACCTCTAGCGCAAAATTAGCCCCTGCTCTCCTCTCGATCGCTAGGGAAGAGCGTGGAGAGGACGAATCGGGGGAGGGAGAAGTCAGGGGAACCAGGCTTGGGTTTTCTGTCTGGGGTCCCAATGCAATTACATCTGACTCCCTGGTCATACAGTTCACTAACAACTGGGCTGCCATCCAACAGGCATCCATACCTCCGCCTCCAGAAACCTATCTACTAACTTTTCAAGCTCAGGCTGAGGAAATCAGGATGGTTTTGGCCAAAGTATTTTTAATTTACGATAAAAGGCTTAGAAAGGTATGGCTATCACCCCTAGCGACATCTATAGACTCGACCCTGGGGCTGTAGGATTACATCTCGCCGGGCGTAGAGCGGATGGCGGGGCTGGCCGGTGCGGTTATGGCCGATCTCGCACCACTTGTGCCAGTAGGGTTGTAGCAGGGTGATCACCTGGCGATCGCGGTGACGCCAGCTACCGCCGTTACCCCAAGCCAGCAGCAGGCGATCACCCAGGGCGGCGGCAGCCAGCAGGGCCTGGTCATTTCCTGCCCCCACCGGATCGGCTACCTGCCGTAACTGACGGGGATAGGGAGTACGGTAGGCAAATAGATTCACCACTATCAGGGCGCCAAATCCCCAGCCCTGGGCAAGACCCATGACCCGGCGCAGGGTCGGATCATCGACGCTGTGATCGGCACGGCTAGGATTGAGCATAATGATGGATAGAATCGGTGTTCCGACCTGCCAATGGCGCTCTAGCCAATAGCGATACTGACCACTGGGGTCGAAATCGGCGCGGTTAACTGTAGCCAGAGTATGCAACATTTGTTTACATTGGGAACAGGGATGGCGGTTTCTCTAAGCTTACTGCCCCCCTATCCTGATGCCATGGAGTAAACCACCTTGACTATTTTCGCTGCCTTAAGCCCTGCAGTACGGAATAATTTGGCCCTTTTATTTGGGGCAGGGCTATGTTTCTGGGCAGGATTAGCCGGTTTACTTCCCACCCTACCCCTGTTTATCGCCACCCTGGGGGGGAGTGGGCAGGAAGTTGGTACGGTCATGGCCTCCTTTGCCCTGGGTTTATTGCTCACCCGACCTGGCCTGGCCCACCTGGCCGATAGTCGGGGCCGCAAGCTGGTGATGGTGATTGGCCTCCTGGCCGTTACCCTTGCCCCCCTGGGTTATCTGCTGGTAATGACCTTACCCCACCAGACCTGGGTGGTTACAGACACTTTTCAGATAGATATTGAGATCGTTGCCTTGATGATGATTCGGGCGTTCCATGGGATTAGTGTCGCCGCCTTTGTGGTGGCCTACCACGCCCTGGTGGTCGATCTATCCCCCCCTGGTAACCGGGGTGAATTAATTGGTTACATGACCCTGGTCAACCCTATAGGACTGGCGCTGGGGCCAGCCCTGGGCGGCTTTCTATACGCAGCCCTGGGGTTTGGACTAGCCTTTTTCGCCATGACCATTCTGGGGCTGGTGGGACTGGGGCTGGTGATGGGACTACGGGAACCTCCCCAGCCTGACCAGGTTCTTTCCCAAACCCGAACCCCCGACCCCTTCTGGAGTCAACTCTGGACTGCACGGGTGCGTACCCCGGCTACGATTTTACTGCTGGTAGGTTTAGCCTTTGGCACCCTCAGCACCTTTATCCCCCTGTACGTCCGGGAGGCGGGACTGAGCCTGAATGTGGGCCTGATCTACACGGCTTCAGCGATCGCCAGTTTTATGTCCCGGTTGGTGGTAGGGCGGGTATCCGATAACCATGGTCGTGGCCGCTTTATTACCCTTAGTCTGGTGATCTACAGCCTGGCCATGGCAGTATTCTGGTTGGCCCATAGTGCACCGTTATTTTTGCTGGCGGGCCTCATCCAGGGAGCGGCAGCCGGTATCTTGATTCCCATGATGGCCGCGCTGATGAGCGATCGCTCCAAGCCCCGGGAACGGGGTCGTACCTTTGGCCTGGTCATGGTGGGTTTTGATGTGGGGATTGCCCTGGCTGGCCCAGTCTTGGGTACCCTGGCCGATAGCCTTAGCTACCGCAATATTTTTGGCCTTACCGCCCTATTTATCCTGATGGGTTTTGTGATGTTTGTCACGACCTCCAGTAAGGACCTACCCCATTCCCTCAGGTTTTCCCTGGCAGGGGGGCGGGATGTCTATGCTGTCGATGGATAGGTTGCCTCAGGGATGGCGGCAATGGGAACCTGGTAGGCGTTCCTAGGGGTAACGGCCCAAGATAGGAGTTGGAAAAGGCTGGTTTCCAACTCCCATAAAAGTTAAGTGAGAAAATCAATCGACCTTAACTTTGACCGACCAATCCAGTTCCCATACAAAACGGGCGAGGAGGGATTCGAACCCCCGACACCGTGGTCCGTAGCCACGTGCTCTAGTCCACTGAGCTACACGCCCTTAACAGATATAACTTTACCATATCCTGGCGACTGTAGATCGGCGGTCCTCCCTAAGGGGCTTTAGAAAACTGGGGCGAAGGGCCTACTGTATCCCATGAATGGACTGGTAGTCCTCACTTCTCCAGGGTTTTTATCGCTGCCATCGGGCAGCTTGGATTCGAGTTTGAGACCCTCTTTGGCTGTTCAAACAACCTTTTAGGGCTGGGTAAGTCGGTTCAGGTAGCGTTCAATCAGGAGAATCGCCACAATGTCATCGATGGGGCGGGAAATCGGCCGTAGGGCCTGGGGAATCCACCGAGCGATGCCCCGGGGCGGGTACATCTGCCAGTAGCGATCGCGGGCTTCCAAACTCGAATAGCGTTCGTCTACCAGCGCTAGGCGGGGCGGATCCCTTAGTTGACCCAGATCGGCTTGCCACTGGGCGGAACCAGTTTGGTCCCCCAACACAATCATAACAATGGGAAACTGTAGACGCAGACGTTCGATTTCAGCCATTACTGCTGACGCAGGCACAACTTGGTGATATCTCAGCACCCGATCTACTCCCATCAGGGCCAGACCACACTTCTGGCGACCAGGGTCAAAACCCAGAATCATGGGCTGAGAAGCAGAAGACAAAAAGGACTCTGGCACAGGCAGAGAAAACCAGGGAGGGATTTCTACTCTACTCTATCCCCTGACTAGCCAGTAAAACCCTATCGGAGTGATAACGGGGATTTGCAGTGGGTAGGCCTAAGGGAAGTCTATGGGGCAACTCCAGCGAAGAGATCCTCAAAGGACTTTGAGCTGGCCTGACTTTGAGCCACAATTTCGACAATCTTGTCACGGGCTGACGGCAAAAATAGGGCTTCAACGCAAGTTTCCGCCACCTTAAACCGAGGAATATTACCCTCGAACAGGGTATCGGCTGGTGCCATAACTAGGGGGCGACTGTCTAGGTCATCATTTTTCAGACCCCCAGGACGGACAATGGTATAGGTCAGTCCGCTAGCTTGCAGATACTCTTCTCCTAGCTTCTTCCAATAGAGCACCAGCCAGAAAAGGTTCAGGGGATGGAAAAACTTCGATACGCAGAGGGAAGAAACCATAACAAAATGATCCACTCCTGCTATCCGAGCAGCATCTACTAGATTCTTCGTCCCCTGATAATCAACCTGATAGGGACCGCTAGGATCAAAACTGGGGCGGGCTCCGGTAGCACTGAGCACTACGGTACAACCCCTCATCGCCCGACTCAGGCTGGTGGTATCGCTCACGTCTCCCTGTACCAAACTTACCTCTGGGGGTAACTTAGTCCGGGCTATGTTTTCATCCCTTACTAAAGCGGTTGTCGGTATACCCCGCTTCAATAAATGGGTTATGATCCTTCCCCCAGTTTCTCCCGTGGCGCCAGCAACAAAAGCCTTCATAGTAGTTCTCTCAGCCTTTCCGTTAATATAACCTGGTTTGACAGTCAGACTGAGGTTTTTGCAAGGCCCCACTTCCACAGCAGACTGGAAATTAAATTGGTGGTGATGTGGGCTAAAACCGGAACTAATAGATTGTGGGTGATCACAACGCTAAGTCCCAAAACTAAACCAATTAGAGTGGCCCAAATTACATAGGGCCATTGGCGCCAGCTACTCAGATGTAAAACTCCAAAGCTGGCGGCCGATAGCACCACTCCCTGGGCAGTCAGACCAATGGCTGGCAGCATGACGCCTCGAAACAAAAGTTCTTCACTCAGCCCTGGCAACAGACCCAACCAGGGCAAGTCAACCCAATGGAGCGGTTGCAACACCATACTTAAGTAGCTGTCAGCACTTTTACGATAGGCTGGCCAAAACCCATAGATAACCGCACTGAGAAGAGTGATTGCTAGTCCCAAACCAACGCCCAACAGACTATCTCCCAGAGTCAAGGTAATGGGTAGCAATACCTGAGGTTGAAAGTGTAGCCAGAGTTTAGCGGCTAGGAGTAGCAAAACCGATGTTACCCCCATGGCAACCAGTACCTGGGTACGACTGAGGGACTCTAACCGGGGAGGAGGACCAGGTGGAAAGGTCACGAGATGGGTTTGCCGCCTAATTAAATTGGACTCTTATTTTAGCGAAAATATTAGCCGTTACAGCGACTAGACAACGTTTAATCCTGATGGAGTAGGGTAGGACCGTTACTAAAGCCTGGATATCCGGAGAACACTTGTTGATATGTGCTACCTTGAAGTGATACTATTAAGTTGTGTTAATCATTGGGAATAAATTTGATAGAACTCAATTCAGATGATACTTAGTTCCCGTACTAATTGGGTCTAGGGCATTTAATTCAAAAGACGGTTTGGGCAATTTCGTGAGGATCTTAATCTGTAAAGTTAGATCGATGCAATTCTTGACATGGTAAGAATTGTTTTATCGACCCTACAGAGCAGTTTTAAGGTTATCTTGGTCAAGCAGTCTCTAAACTTTCAAATTCGGAATTTGGAATAAAGTGCGGTAGCCATAGTAAGAGATGGAGTCCAGCGTTTTATTCCTGATGTCGGGGTTGTTGAAAAAAACCGACTGATTAGGTAAATCGCTAGGACGATAGGCATGGGGCTAAAGCCGACGGTAGCATTTAATCACCTTGGGTGTGAGAAAAATCGTATTGATACAGAGCATATGTTGGGCCTACTGGTACAGGCCGGCTATCAAGTTGATAGCAATGAGGAACTGGCCGATTACGTAGTAGTCAATACCTGCAGTTTTATTGAAGCCGCTCGAGAAGAGTCGGTGCGAACTCTGGTAGAGTTGGCGGCAGCTCAGAAAAAAATTGTGATTACTGGCTGTTTAGCTCAGCATTTTCAACACGAACTTTTAGAAGAGATTCCTGAAGCTGTTGCCCTGGTCGGTACGGGCGACTACCACCATATTGTTGAGGTGATTGAACGAGCCGAAGCAGGTGAACGGGTTAAGCTGGTGACCCCTGAGCCTACTTATATTGCCGATGAAACAGTGCCACGCTATCGGACGACCGCCTCCAGTGTGGCCTATTTGCGGGTGGCGGAAGGGTGTGATTATCGCTGCGCTTTTTGTATCATTCCCCACCTTAGAGGTAATCAGCGATCGCGATCGATTGAATCTATTGTGGCCGAAGCCCAGCAACTGGCGGAAGAGGGGGTTCAGGAACTGGTGTTGATTTCCCAAATCACCACCAACTACGGTCTCGATCTCTACGGTCAACCCCGCCTAGCCGATCTTCTCCGGTCCCTAGGGCAGGTTAATATTCCCTGGATTCGCATGCACTATGCCTATCCCACCGGATTAACCGCCGATGTTATCAGGGCGATTCAAGAGACCCCCAATGTCTTGCCCTACCTAGACTTACCCCTACAGCATTCCCATCCTGAGGTGCTCAGGGCCATGAATCGCCCATGGCAAGGTCAGGTTAACGATCAGGTGATTGATCGGATTCGCCAGGCCCTACCAGAAGCTGTGCTCAGAACCACCTTTATTGTGGGTTTCCCCGGGGAAACCCAGGCTCACTTCGATCATCTTTTGGCTTTTGTTGATCGCCATCAATTTGATCATGTAGGGGTCTTTGGTTTCTCCGCAGAGGTTGGTACCCCGGCCTACGACCTGCCCAATCCTGTGCCTCCAGACCTGATTGAGCAACGCCGTCAAACTCTGATGCTGGCCCAACAGCCCATTGCCTGGCAACATAACCAGGCTTGCATTGGTCAAATCGTTGATGTGCTGATTGAGCAGGAAAACCCCACTACAGGTATGGCGATTGGTCGTTCTGGCCGATTTGCTCCTGAAGTTGACGGGGTCGTCTATGTCACCGGATCTCCCCCCTTGAATCAGATTATTCCTATTCAGATCACCGCTGCCGATACCTATGACCTCTTTGGTCAGGTTGTCTGAGCCTGGCGATTCTTAACCTTAGCTTTTTAGACCATTACTTCTTCTTGAGGATCTTTGTATGACCTTTTCCTTTGCCAGTTTGGGTTTGTCGGCAGCTCGAGTTAGCCATCTTGAATCTTTGGGTTATCACGAGCCTACCGCGATTCAAGCTGAAGCGATTCCTCACCTACTCTCTGGAAGAGATTTAATTGGTCAGGCTCAAACCGGTACGGGTAAAACCGCTGCTTTTTCCTTGCCATTATTAGAGCAGGTCGATAGTAATAATCCCCAGGTGCAGGCTCTGGTGATCACCCCTACCCGGGAGCTCGCTATTCAGGTGTGTCAGGCCATGCGTAGCTATCGATTGCAGGGACGGCCAAAGGTGCTGGCAGTGTATGGTGGCCAGGCCATAGATCGACAGCAAGAACAATTGCGACGGGGGTCTCAAATTGTAGTAGGGACTCCAGGACGGATTATCGATTTACTTAACCGGGGTAGTCTATCCCTTAAAGATCTGGGCTGGCTAGTACTGGATGAAGCCGATGAAATGTTAAACATGGGTTTCATCCATGATGTCGAGAAAATTCTCAGTCAGGCTCCGGCTAACCGTCAAACGGTCTTTTTCTCGGCTACTATGGCTCCCGAAATTCGAGAATTGGCGACCAAGTTCCTACAAGCACCCGTATCGGTTACGATTCAGGCGCCCAAAGCCTCTCCCAAACAAATTCAACAGATTTCCTACGTGGTTCCCCGGGGTTGGACTAAGGTAAGGGCTCTGCAGCCCATTCTTGAGATTGAGGATCCTGAAAGTGCTTTGATTTTTGTACGAACTCGTCGTACTGCCAGTGAGTTGACCCGCCAGCTTCAGGCGGCAGGCTACAGCGTGGATGAGTACCACGGTGACCTTAGCCAATCTCAGCGGGAACGGTTGTTAATTCGGTTTCGTCAGCAGCAGGTGCGCTGGGTTGTAGCTACGGATATTGCTGCTCGAGGTCTACACGTAGACGATCTAACCCACGTAATTAACTTCGACCTGCCCGATGCGATCGAAAACTATGTCCATCGCATTGGTCGTACTGGTCGGGCCGGTAAAACTGGTGTAGCCATTTCTCTGGTCACCCCGTTAGAGAAATATAAGCTCAAACAAATTGAGCGCCAGACCAGACAACCCGTAACTCTGGTCAAAATTCCTACCCGGGCCGAGATTGCTGCCCGTAACCTGGAACGTTTGCGTAGTCAGGTAAGGGAGGCAATTACCAGTGAGCGTCTGGCATCCTTTTTACCCATTGTGTCCCAGCTGGGTGCTGAGTACGACCTTCACACGATTGCAGCGGCAGCTCTGCAAATGGCCTATGACCACACTGTGCCGGCATGGCAACGCAGTGAAGGCTACAGCCAAAATACAGATGATCTTGACAAACCCACGCCGATGCCCAAAAAAAAAGCCATACCTGATAGGAAAGAAATCATAGAATCCCCTTAGCTGAGGCTTAGCCCAGGTTTTCGGGACTCGAGAACCTGGGCAGGCGTAACCCTAAGAACGTAGGCTAAACTTTCGTCTCAGGGTTATAGACGAGATTTTTTTCCAACCTTTGAGTCTGCCGATCAGACGTTGTTTAACCTATTCTTGCCATAGCCCTAGACACCGTCAACGGGGTAGAAGCGAGCCGAAAGCTTACCCAGCTAACCTATCCACTGTGTCTTCAGAGTTTTGGCCATAGCCGCAGCCCAGGAGGGATATATTACGTTCCGTGTTGCTGGACGGTATTAGGTATGAAGGAGCACAACTGGGCCAGATAAACCATTTAGAATTGAGGTAGAGATTAAGTCAGGCCGCCTCCATTGCTCGGAGATTTCAAGCCATGTTAGTAATGTTGACCGATAGCCAACTCCTCTCCCCTCAAGTTATCTGCCAAAACTGTCTATTAGCTGATCAAAATGGTCAACCCCGATGGCGCCAGGGTTCTTTGTGTTGTGGTCGCATAATTACCAACCTGAGACAGGATCAGCCTACTCAGTTTGAATGTCAAATGGGATTTAGACTTGCCAGTATTGAGTAGAATAAAACTATGTCCTGGCAGTTCCTGGAGGATGTCAATGAACTGGAATAGCTCTCCCAGTGGGGTAGATCGGATTTTTGCCGCACTACCCTATATTTTACCCATTGCTGCTGGATTGCCCTATGGTAGTCAGCTCAGCCGTCAGTTTCCAATCTTTGACTTTTTACTATTGCCCCTGGCTCCCTTGATTGGAATTTACACCACCCTGGAACAAACTGTGCCTTTCTTTGGCCTAGCGGTTTTTTTGGTGTTAATTTTACTGGTGGTCAGAAATGAGAAGATCAGTCGATTTATCCGTTTTAATACGATGCAAGCCATTTTATTGAGCTTTATTCTGGCGGTCTTCAGCTTGATTTTGAGTATTCTTGATCCGGCCCTCCTGGGCAGACTACTCTCGAGTACCCTTTATAACTTGTTATTCCTGGGTATGTTAGCTTCAGTGGGTTACTCTCTGGTGCAAACCATCCGAGGTGAATATGCCGAGATTCCTACTATTTCTGATGCTGTGCACATGCAGGTACCTTAGGTTATTCCCCCATTGTCTACCTTAAGCCCTGGCTCGCACAGTATTCTCCAGAGCTCCTATCCCTTCCACTTCGATCCTAATCTGGTCACCCACCGATACGGGTCCCACTCCCGCTGGAGTACCGGTCAAAACAACGTCACCCGGCAACAAGGTCATAATTTGGGTGATGTAGGTAACGATTTCCTCCGGACTGAAAATCATGGTGTAGATAGAGGCCGACTGTACAGGTTCATCCTGATCATTAATATAGGTTTGGATTTGGGCTCCAGGGCTAATTTCCCTGACTATCCAGGGTCCTAAAGGGCAGAAAGAATCAAATCCCTTGGCCCGAGTCCATTGGGCATCTTTCCGCTGGAGATCGCGAGCGGTCACATCATTGGCAATAGTGTAACCCCAGATCTTGGTTTTACCTTCTCCCGGTTCTAGGTGGGAACACCGTTCTCCGATTACCAGGGCAAGCTCTCCTTCATAATCTACCTGTTGCGCCTGGGGGGGATAATAGATAGGACTACCGGCAGCGGTAACCGCTGTGGATGGCTTCAGGAAAATCAAGGGCTCCTTGGGCGGGGGCGAGCCCATTTCGGCCGCATGATCAGCGTAGTTCTTACCGACGGCTATTACTTTAGAGGGTGAGCAGGGAGCCAGCATAGAATATTGGTCTGGCAAAAGTTCAGCACCAGTCAACTGACCCTCTAGCCATGGCGGTGCATCTAAAAGGTGTACATGTCGGTCTGGTTGCAGGATGCCATAGTGAAATTGCCCTAGATGGGACTGAACTCTAACATAGCGTTGGGCCATATCACCTGCTAAACGTCAGTATTAATGTTGGTATAATCATAGATCCTTGCTTCTACGCTGGATCGGAATCAGAATACTAGTTTTGTCCACCTTTACCTAGGTGGGGTCTAGTGGTAGAGGCCATTGCTGTCCACAAGGAATCCCTATGAAAGCATACATGTACGAAACCATGTACATCCTCCGTCCCGATTTGAACGATGAAATCGTAGATGGAATTATTGGCAAATATCAAGCTCTTCTGACCGAACAGGGCGTTTCGATTTTAGAAACCCAGCACCGCGGTAAGCGTCGCCTGGCTTACGAAATAGATCGTTTCCGTGAAGGTATTTATATCCAGATGAACTACGCGGGTAATGGTGCAGCCATTGCTCCTCTGGAACGGGCTATGCGTCTGAGTGACGAAGTTATCAGGTTTTTGACCATAAAACAGGTAACTGATGCTCCTGTTGTGGCGGAGTCCTCGACGGCGCGAACCTCTGAAACCGCGAGCAGCGAAGTAGAAGTTCTGGGTGAAGCTGAGTAGAGGTTTTGGCTCGTTTCAAAGGGTCGAGGGAAAATTGACAAATCTGTCTAGGTGAAATGGTCCTTTCCACTCCGTGCAACGGGGTGGAGGCCATAAAGGCCAGGAAGTTGAGTTTCTGGCCTTTGCCTAAGTACTTGTCCAAAGCCAATTGGATTGACCCTGCTGCCCAGACCTTAGACCCAGGGGATAGGTGGGGCTTTAAATAATTCCTGTGCCATTTTTTCTGCGAGATGCTAAATTAACAGCAATCTATATTATTTAGGTAATCTGAAGCTTGTACTTAGCTATGGATAAAAGATTAGGGGTATAAGCTCCGTCCGAGATCCCTATAGACTCCAGCTTCAGATTTCTCCTAGCCCTGTTGTTATTGTGTAGAGGGAGTAGTCCTGTGACTCAGTCTTCCTATGTTGATATGAACGAGCATCAGGCTGAAGTAGCCAGGCTTGAGGCTGAGCTAGAGATTCGGGATCAGCTTGTACAACAGCTCTCTCAAGAACTTTTTCGTCTGGTTAAAAATAACGCGGGTATTCTACCCCAACCAGAGAATCTGGCAGAGCATCAGACAGAAATGAATGCTTTGCGTGAGCAACTTCGAGGAATCGAAAAACAGATCGACTTTTACCAGGCTCACCTTGCGGAAAAAGACACTGAAATTAGCCAGCTGCGCCAAACTGTAGAGGCCCTTACCGATCGCTCTCGCATGCTGGAACAGGTGGTTCAAGACTTACCCGAAGTTTATCGGCAAAAATTTGCCGATCGCCTACTATCGGTTAAGCAACGGGTCGTTGACCTGCAGCGCGAAAAGCATCAGCTCCAGGCCGAACTACAAAGCGTGACCTATCGTTTAGCCCTGCGTAGTCGCCGTAGTCAGCGTCTAGAATTGCCCAGCCTGAATTCCAGTAGCTCTGCATCAGTCTCCTTGCCTTCTTTGAGCCATGCCTGAGGGGGCTTGTTGACCACTACTACCCTAGCTAAAGGTTTAAGAGTTCCCTGTAAGTTTGTTCGTTAAGGGCGCTACCCTGCCTGTGGAAACCAGGGCGCTCTGAATCTTCCCATAGGTCCAATGTTCAGGTACAAGGTTCCCGTAGATATAGCTCTGGCCAGAACCATTGGGCCAGGGTTTTTCCCTCAAGGCAAAGGTTGGGTGGTTGTTATAGCTTGCCTTCGGGCCAGTATACGGGACTAGGGTTGTAGCAATCGATCCAGGTTAGTGGTGAAGCAACTGATGGGCAGGAGTTAATCTGCCCTTGGACAATAACCTATCAGGTCTGAAATACCCAGCCAGAGGGGCTATCCCTGTAACTATGCTCAGGGCGGTCATCTTCACAACAGGTTTAGGTAAAACTGGTGAATTTCAGTAACGCAGGTGGTTAAAAACTCCAGGAGTAATCTCAAATTTACATCTTAGGATGGGTTAAGATGCCTGATATATGGGGAACTTTACCTAATAGCCTAGTTCTTTAGCTAGTCCTACAGGCTTTTCAGAATAGCTAAATAGGTCCGTTTGAAATACGGCTCGGGCCGGATCCTTAGGATAAAGTTGATTAGGGAAGCTTGGACAAGCATTCTGGCTTGCCTCCCTTTCCTTGATTCTGGCTACGGCTATCAATCGAGGTCTATAGCTAAATCGCCATAACCTAGGTAACGTTCTTTCGGTATGGGGACATGCTACAGACCCATGCCATAGAGCAGGACTTGGCCCCTGAGATTGCAAACTACCTCTCTTCTCTGGAGTTGAGTGACGGTAATGGCAAAACCTGGTAGAGGTAGAACTGTGAAACAACGGCAACAGGTTTTTCTTTCTGGTTGCATGCTGGCCCTCGCTGCGGCGGTGATCACCTATGGTTCGTCTCTGCCCCAGCGACAAGCCCAGTTAAATTCTGCCCCCATCGGTAGATATCAGGCGTCTACCTGGCTGGCTGGTGCCATGACTCCCTTAAAATCCCTGCGTCTGATGCAGCGTCAGATCGCCACCTCTGGAGATGCTGAGGCTAGTAAGATTCCCACACTGTCTCTGCTGAAGGCGCCTATTACCACCACCGGTTTGGGTCCCATTCGCCTTGGTATGAGCCGGTCTGAGGTAGAAGCTTTAGGCTTTAAACTGTTACCCATTGAGGGCAATGGTAAAGGTGAGTGTCAGTACTATCGGGTGCAAGACCAGAGTGAACCAATTGGGTTCATGGCCATTCAGGGTCGAATTCTGCGCATTGATATCTGGCCCGGTAGCCTAACGCAAACCCGTAGTGGGGCGAAGATCGGATCTTCTGAAGCAGATTTAATTCAGTACTATGGCAAGGATCAGTTAGAGGCGATAAGCAACCCAGTCACGCTAGGAAAAACCATTACCTTTACCCCAACCAACAAAGACGAAGACCTCTATCGCCTCGTCTTTGAAGTGGATGATCGGGGCCAGGTCCTACAGTACCGGGTTGGACAGTTTCCAGCCGTTAGCTGGCCGGAGGGGTGCTTTTAAGCCCAGAGCCCTTACACCGAGCTTCAGGTCAGGTGCAATTAGCTTCGAGACCAAACCATACCAGCAATCGCTGATTGTCATCGCGCCATCGTAGCCAGCCTTCCTCCCTATTGGAACCGGGTAGGGGAAGACATCCTTGGGCGGGCTGGGTTACCCGTACGCGCACCCAGTTTCCCTCCACCTCCAGGGGTTCGATCAGACTATCGGAGGTTACCAGCGATCGCAGGGGACTGGACTCTCCAGGGTCCATCCGTAACCCCTGAGATAGGCCGGGTTTGCGGAATTGCACCCGGGCTGATCGCCTCAGCTGGTCGGCCCAGGGTTCTACGGTGAGGGCCAGGGTGTTGCCCTGTAAATGATTGAGGTGGGCCCAGGCCGTTCCCGCCGCTGTATAACGGAACCGGAACCAGCCATCGGGTCGCATTTCTAATACGGGAAAACTATAGAGACCAGGATCGGCCTGGACCATGGCAAAGCTGGCATCTCGACCAATGGCAATGGGACTCTGGCCCTCAATCATTAACCAGCCGTGAATTAACCAACCCCAGGGAGACTCTCCGGGTTCGGCGTAGATAGGGATGGTCACCTGGCTCAGCCAGCGGGCATGGAGTAAGGGGCTAAGGGTCCAGTTCTCTGCCTGCAAGGAGGAGCGATCCAGGGGCTGAAGATGGCCGATACCTAGATCATCTTCAGGTTTAGGGGTGAGTCCAGTAATGCCCGATACTTGTGGATCAATGGGGGGCGGTACCGTTAGGGGCCAGGGCGGCAGGGTAGGGCTAGATAGGACGGCTGCCAGGGACTGGGGGGTGGGATCGGTAAAAGGGCTTAACCTGGGAGGCAAGGTAGACAAAGCTCCTCCCAGTAGGGGAATCAAAGCTACCCCGGCGGATATTTTCCGGGTAAGAAAAGCAGCAATGATCATGTTAACCGTAGTCATCCTTGAATGGCGTTACCATAGCGTTGATGACGGGTAGGTGCAACCGTACCCGCTTCTTTTGGCTAGGACCTGCGCACCTCTGACGATTGCCCGATTCATCCCAACCGTAACCTATGCCTTGATCCCGGCGTCTGATAAACTTGATAGTGGTGAGATAAATAACCTGAAACCCCTTAAATCAAGCAGTTTGGAGGATTGACCCGGTGGAAAGTACCCTCGGTTTAGAAATTATTGAAGTTGTTGAGCAGGCGGCGATCGCCTCCTCCCGGTGGATGGGCAAGGGCGAGAAAAATATCGCTGACCAGGTGGCGGTGGAAGCTATGCGGGAACGCATGAACAAAATCCATATGCGCGGTCGTATCGTGATTGGGGAAGGGGAACGGGACGATGCTCCCATGCTCTACATCGGTGAAGAGGTCGGTATCTGTACCCAGCCTGATGCGGCTAGCTACTGTAACCCCGATGAGTTGCTAGAGATTGACATTGCCGTTGATCCCTGCGAAGGCACCAACCTGGTAGCCTACGGTCAGAATGGCTCGATGGCGGTGCTGGCCATTGCTGAAAAGGGAGGACTGTTTGCGGCTCCTGATTTTTATATGAAAAAGCTGGCCGCTCCACCCCAGGCTAAGGGGCATGTGGACATTAATAAATCTGCCACCGAAAATCTAAAGATCTTAGCAGAGTGCCTGAATCGGGCTATTGATGAACTCGTAGTGGTGGTAATGAAGCGCGATCGCCACAACGAGCTGATCAAAGAGATTCGTGATGCCGGTGCCCGGGTTAAGTTGATCTCCGATGGAGACGTATCAGCGGCCATTGCCTGTGCCTTTTCTGGCACCAATACCCACGCCCTAATGGGAATTGGGGCAGCTCCTGAAGGGGTCATTAGCGCTGCCGCCATGCGCTGTCTAGGGGGACACTTCCAGGGTCAGTTAATCTACGATCCCGCCGTTGTTAAAACCGGCTTAATTGGCGAAAGCAAGGAAGCCAACATTGCCCGTCTAAATGAAATGGGGATTACTGATATCGACCGTGTTTACGATACCCACGAATTGGCCTCCGGAGAAACCGTGCTGTTTGCCGCCAGTGGTATCACCTCCGGTGAACTGATGAACGGTGTCCGGTTCTTCCACGGCGGTGCTCGTACCCAATCTCTGGTAATCTCCAGTCAGTCGAAGACGGCTCGCTTTGTCGACACTATCCATATGTTCGACCAGCCCAAGACCCTGCAAATTCGGTAAGCTCGTTTTCTGAGGTGAAATAGACTTAGGCTAGAGATGCGGGTAACCGCATCTCTTTTTTAGTGGGCAACACCTTATTCATGGACTTTTGTTGAGTTTCCTTGAGTCCAACCCCATTTGTCCCTAAGTTCAACCATAGGGTCTACGGGGGCCAGCGTCATGGCCCTTAGGCTCTGGCGATCCATACCTGAAGATGGCAACAGGAGCTACCCCAGCCATCCCCATGACCATATCAACCAAACGCGTGGAGGAAGAATGAATATCGCCGTAATTGGCCTGAGTCATAAAACCGCACCGGTACAGATTCGGGAAAAGCTTAGTATTCCAACGGCTCAGACAGGAGACGCGATCGCCCACCTGACCCATTGTCCCCACCTGAACGAGGTCTCCATCCTCAGTACCTGCAACCGCCTAGAAATTCACATCGTTACCGAAGCGACGGAACAGGGTATTCGGGAGGTAATTCAATTTTTGTCTGACCACAGTGGCTTACCCCTAGCAGAACTGCGCCCTCACCTCTTTATCCTGCTTCATCAAGACGCCGTTAATCACCTCATGCGAGTGGCGGCAGGGCTGGATAGCCTGGTGTTGGGCGAAGGTCAAATTCTGGCCCAGGTGAAGCATGCCCACCAACTGGGCCAGCAACACAAAAGTATTGGTCGGGTTCTAGATCGCCTGTTAAAACAGGCCCTGACGGCGGGTAAGCGAGTTCGCAGTGAAACTAGCATTGGTACCGGAGCCGTTTCCATCAGCTCGGCGGCGGTGGAATTGGCTCGTCTCAAGGTACCCCACCTGAGTCAGTGCCGGGTGAGTATTCTGGGAGCAGGTAAGATGGCCCGCTTGCTGGTGCAGCACTTAATTGCCAAGGACTCCTGTCCCATTACCATTCTTAACCGCACCATTGACCGAGCCCAGGAACTGGCTCGCCAGTTTGGCGACGCGACCATTTATACAGGCACTATGGACGCCATGCTGGAGACGGTGCAGAACTCTGATGTGGTATTTACCTGTACCTCCGCAACTGAGCCCCTACTCCACCGGGAGAATTTAATCCCCATTCTGGAGGCTAGCCGTACCCTGATGGTGTTTGATATTTCCGTACCGCTGAATGTTCACAGTAATGTTAATGAACTAGATAATGTCCAGGTCTTTAATGTTGATGACTTGAAGGCGGTGGTAGCCCAAAACCAGGCCACCCGTCGACGGCTGGCAATGGAAGCCCAGGTACTGCTGGACGAAGAGGTAGAAAGCTTTATGGACTGGTGGCGATCGCTAGATACCATCGGTACCATCAGCAGCCTGCGTAACAAGGTGGAATCCATCCGTGAACAGGAACTGGAAAAGGCCCTGTCCCGTCTGGGCAGCGAGTTTGCCGAAAAACATCAGGAGGTCATCGAAGCCCTAACCCGGGGGATTGTCAATAAAATCCTCCACGATCCCATGGTGCAACTGCGGGCCCAGCGGGACATCGAAGCCCGTAAACGGGCCATGCAAACCCTGAACATGTTATTTGATCTGGAGCCTACTTCTAACCAGAAATTTAGCTAAATATGGATATTTACCGTCTGCCAGCCTTTAGGGACAACTATATTTTCCTGCTCCACGATCGCCGCCAACAGGTAGCTGCAGTCGTAGATCCGGG
This sequence comes from Leptolyngbya sp., assembly GCA_040374765.1. Taxonomy (GTDB): domain Bacteria; phylum Cyanobacteriota; class Cyanobacteriia; order Phormidesmidales; family Phormidesmidaceae; genus Nodosilinea. The sequence continues at coordinate 24,171 of JBEITR010000004.1, read as the reverse complement.
GGATTCTGCACCGGTACTCAACTGTCTGGCAGACCTGCGGGCCACCCTGGTGGCGATTTTTAACACCCACCACCACAGTGATCATGTGGGGGGTAACCAGCGACTGCTGGAACACTTTCCCCAGGCGGTGGTCTACGGAGGGGCTCGAGACCGGGGCCGCATTCCTGGACAACAGGTATTTTTGCAGGAGGGGGATGGGGTTAGCCTTGGCGATCGCAGAGGTCAGGTGCTGTTTGTGCCGGGCCACACCCGCGCTCACATCGCCTACTACTTTCCGCCACCGCAAGGAGAGATCTGGGGCGACCTATTCTGTGGTGATACCCTGTTTGCGGGGGGATGCGGTCGTCTTTTCGAAGGTACCCCCAGCCAGATGGTTAATTCCTTAAATAAACTAAGACAGCTTCCCGACCATACCTGGGTCTGGTGTGCCCACGAGTACACCCTCAAGAATCTGGAATTCGCCCTTACGGTCGATGCCGCCAATCCTACCCTGCAGCATCGTCTTGAAGTGGTACGAACCCTTCGGGCTCAGCATCAACCCACCATACCCGCCGATCTGGGGCTGGAAAAGCTCACCAATCCCTTTCTCCGCTGGGATCAGTCGGCCCTGCAGGCGGCAGTACAGCGTCAAACACCGGAGCAGACCTTTGCCCGCTTACGGGAGCAGAAGGATCAGTTCTAAATCAAAAGACATAAATATGTACTTTTACGGAGTCCCTTTATGGAACTGTGAAGCTAGGATTAGGATTGGTTCCCTGTACTCCGTTTTTATTCTGAATTGTTGTATGCGTCCTCTGTCTGGTTAGGCTATTTCCATACCAGGCTGGGATAAGAACGGTAGGCTAGTCCTATCCAACCAGGATGAATTAAACCCAGGCAGGGTCCCTGACTATCCCTGTAGCAAGGCTGAGTAGACCGATGGAATCTTACCTTTCTCCGGCGCTACGCCCAACCTTAATTTTGGCGCAACAATCCACCATTTCTGATTCTGGAGAGGCCTCAGATTTTTCCGATCGCGATCGACAATACTTAAATGATGAAGCAGAGCAATGGTTACATCAGGGCATTGACTATTTTCGTCAAGGGCGCTTTCCGCCTGCTCTGGCCTTAATTCAGCAATCATTGCTAGCCTATCAGCGCCTGAATAACCAGCCACGGGTGGCGAGGGTTCTCCTCGCCCTATCTGCTCTTTATTATCGGCTGGCGGATTATCTCTGGGCGGTAGACTATGGTCGTCAGTGCTTACAGCTAGTTCAAAACCTGCAGGATCGGGCTCTTCTCCAGGAAGTTCTAGACCATCTAGGCAATAGCTATCGTCACCTGGGCGACCTATCCCAGGCCCTTGATTATATGCAGCGCAGTCTCGACCTGGCTTATCAGATTAAGGATCAATCGGCCACTATGCGAGCTCTGAATAACCTGGCGATGATTTATCGAGCCAGGGGAGAAAACCACCAGGCGGCTCAGCTTTACCAGGCAAGTCTGGTAATTGCCCAGGAAACTCATCAGGTCACTATACAGCTCTATATTCTACAAAATCTTGGTAACACCTACAGGAGCCTGCAGCACTATGGCCAGGCTATAAAGTGTTACGAAGGATTTCTCAAACTCCATCAAGAGCCCCATCAAAATTCCGACCGGACAGCAGGAGTGGTCGATAATCACACTATTCGGCGTATTCTGAATCACTTGACGACTTTAACCATGGCCGTCCATGACTATAACCGAGCTATTGTTCACCTCCAGCATCACCTGACGATCGCCTGCTCCCTGGGGGATAATCGCTGTGCAGCTACGCTGGTAGACAAACTGCACCAGTGCTATGCGGCCCTTAACCAGGTCAGGTGTTTCCGTTCTCCCCTGGTTAAGGGTAAAGATAGCGCCCCTTCGGCTATTATTCGTCAAGCGCTGAATCCGCAGTCTAGGAAATCCTTCACATAGCTCAGGTAAGTAATCGGATCCTCGAGCATGGGAAAGTGGCCTGTTGCCTTAACCAGGGAATAGGTGATTAAGGGATTCAAATCCGCTGCCTTTCGTCCCAACTCAGCCGGAGTAATTTGGTCATACTCTCCCGATATCAGTAGAGTTGGCACAGAAATTTTAGCAAATTCGAGGGGCATCACTTCTGTTGCAGTTTTGCTTACAGAGGTAAAAATCGTACCCAGAGCGGTTTGGTAGTCGGCATTAAGAAAGTCTTCTAGAAAGGCTACTTTTTCCGCTGCTGGAATCGGTCGATGTAAAAATCGAGCCATAAAAAACCTCGGCATTAGAGGAATTCGTCCCAGCCAGGCAGGACGAAACCGTACCACATAACCGCCAAAACGATAAAAGGCTTCAAAGGCCGCCCGATCGTACTCGAAAATACCATTACAGGTGAGAATAGCCCGATCTACCAGATCAGGATACTGGTTCATGAAAAAAACCCCTATCGAAGCCCCCATGGAATGGGCGTTAAGGGTGACCGTAGGAATTTCCAGGGCGACTAGTAATTGGGCTAGGTCCTCCGCAAAGGTGCTCAAGTCATAGCCCCGCTCCGCCACCAACGAGGCTTGGTCAGCAGCAATTTGGGAGCGGCCAAAGCCGCGCATATCGTAGAGTAGACAGTCATAGTGACTGACCAGAGCCCGGGCCGTACTTTCCCAGTAGCGAGCAGAGCCCGCCCAACCGTGGAGGAATACCAATACTGGTCGACTAGAATGGGGGGAACGGGGCGTTTCAGTTCCAACCCACTCGTAGTAATGATCGACCTGATTAACCCGTAGGTAGGGCATGGCTAGGCAGACTCAGGCTTGGGCATAGAAGACGGATGCAGCAGCAAATCAGCAGTAGAGCGCTGTTCAACCATTTCTCGAGTAATTGTGCAGCGTTTCAGATCTTTGCGGGACGGTAACTCGTACATTACATCCAGCATTAATTCTTCGATAATCCCCCGCAAAGCTCGAGCTCCGGTTTTACGGCGATAGGCTTCGCGGGCAATGGCGCGCAGGGCATCGGGCTTAAACTCAAGCTGCACGTTATCCATGCGCATGAGCTTTTGGAATTGTTTAACCAGGGCGTTCTTAGGTTCGGTGAGAATAGCCATGAGGGACTCTTCATCCAGAGGTTCCAACACCGAAGTAGCCGGAATACGCCCGATGAATTCTGGAATCAGGCCGAATTTTACCAGGTCATCAGGTTCTAGATGGCGCAGAACGTCAGCAGCTCGTTTTTCCCGAGACATCTGATTTTCCCCAGGTTGGACAAAGCCAATGGATTTTTTACCAATACGTTGTTCAACAATTTTCTCTAAGCCCACAAAGGCTCCGCCACAGATAAATAAAATATTGCTGGTATCAATCTGGATGCAGTCCTGATAGGGATGCTTACGCCCACCCTGGGGAGGGACATTCGCAACCGTACCTTCCAGCATTTTTAATAGGGCCTGCTGTACCCCTTCTCCAGAAACATCCCGGGTAATGGAGGGGTTTTCGCTTTTGCGGGCGATTTTATCAATCTCATCGATATAGATAATGCCTCGCTGGGCTTCTTCTACATCTAGATCGGCTACCTGCAATAGACGTAGAAGAATATTTTCTACATCTTCACCCACGTACCCCGCCTCTGTCAGGGTAGTGGCATCAGCCACAGCAAAGGGAACTTCCAGAATACGAGCCAGGGTTTGGGCCAGGAGGGTTTTGCCGCAACCGGTAGGACCAATAAGTAAAATATTGGATTTTTGCAATTCAATAGTGTCTTCAGTAGAACCTTCATTCTGGTTCTGTAGATAGCTGAGGCGCTTGTAGTGATTATATACCGCGACAGAGAGCACCTTTTTAGCTTCGTCTTGACCAATTACATGATCGTCTAGGTAATCTTTGATTTCCTTTGGCTTCGGCAGCTGGCTCATAGAAATGGGCACCGCAGTAGAGCGCGATCGCTCAGGGGGTACTGTTTCTCGCCGAGGTACGGGCTGAGCTACCGCCGTACCTGTATCAAATAACTCCTCATCCAAAATTTCATTACATAAGTCAACACATTCGTCGCAGATGTAAACACCGGGTCCAGCGATCAGCTTTCGCACCTGCTCCTGGGACTTGCCACAAAACGAACACTTTAGATGGGAGTCGTACTTTGACATAACATGACCTTAGTTAAGTGCAGTCAGGGCAGGATTGACCGAAAGGGAATGTTGCTCAATCACATCATCGATAAGGCCATACTCTTTGGCTTCTTGGGCTGACATGTAAAAATCCCGTTCCGTATCGGCCTCCACCCGTTCTATCGGTTGGCCGGTGTGGAGAGCAATCAGTTGATTGAGGCGGTTCTTGTGATAGAGAATTTCCTTGGCCTGAATAGCAATATCGACAGCCTGGCCCTGGGCACCCCCTAGGGGTTGGTGGATCATAATGCGAGAGCTGGGTAGGGAAAGCCGCTTCCCCTTAGTGCCTGCACATAGCAAGAAGGCCCCCATGCTGGCCGCCAAGCCAAAGCAAATAGTTACCACATCGGGACGAATTTGCTGAATGGTGTCGTAGATAGCCATGCCAGCAGTGACCGATCCACCAGGAGAATTAATGTAAATTTGAACATCCTTTTCTGGATCCTCGGCGTCTAGATAGAGTAACTGGGCCACAATAGAATCGGCCACCTGCCCGTCAATAGCGGTTCCGAGAAAAATAATCCGTTCTCGTAGGAGCCGTGAGTAAATGTCAAAGGCTCGCTCTCCGCGACCCGATTGTTCTATGACGACGGGAAGCACATTATGAATGTTCAACTGGCTAGCGGTGGAACTCAAACTCACAATTGACCTGCGAATGGGGTTCGATGCAATCATAGTAGGTTTGGCCAATATTTCAAGGGTTTCGAGCAATTTCAACGAAACGTAAATGAGTTAAAATAATCAACCTCTGCTTTGATGGCCCCTGCCTGCTATAGATCTAGGTCATCAGGAGCCGAAGTCATAGGAGTTAAAGCAAGATTTAAGCAACTCTGGACAAACTAGAAGTTTTATACGTAATATTATGCCCTAAATCTTTAGCCCATCTCGGTTACCATTGCCTGGATAGATTCTGACAGAGTTTTATGGCTTTGGCCAGAAAGCTGGTGACTGAGTTGGTAGATTAATTTAATGTCTCGTAACCCACCGGTCAGTTACGAGACATTAAAACGTAAAGATTGGGTAGGGGGTCTGAATGGCTACGGCCTCCTCACCCAGGGTAAGGTTGGGTTGCCCAACAGGCTATGGAGATGGGGAAGCCAACCTTACGGCTCCATCCAATCGCTATTCTTCTTCCGTCGCTGCAGTGGTCAAGAGGGGAGCTTCGTCATCCGTAATGGCCGACTCTAGGTCAGGGAGGAGTTCTACTTCTAACTCTTCTTCTTCGGACTGAGTAGTCTGTAAAGTCCCTGCAGGAACCAACTCCACTGTATTAGCTTCAAGCAGCCAGTCAAGGATGGTTTTCTGGAGGAGTTCCTCTTCCAGAAACTGTCTCAACCGTTCTGGATCGATGTCGTCGATAGTATCGCTTTCTGCCATGGCTTCATCAAACCTGGACTGTAGGTCGGCTTCAACAACAGTCAGATTTTCTTGTTTGGCCACTTCTCCTAGGGCCAGAGTGCTGCGCAGTCGGGCAATGGCATCGGGACGAGCCTGCTGGCGCATAGAGTTAACTAAGTCTGGACTCAGCATCTTTTTAACATCGAGTCCTTGCTGACTGAGCTGCATAATTGTCTGCCGTAGGATGAAATCTACTTCCTGATGGATCAGGGTTTCAGGAATTTCCGTCTCTAGATGACTCACTAAGGCTTTAATTAGAGCGGCTTCTTTATTGCTTCTGGTTTCATCCTCCGCCGGTTGGGTGTAGCGATCCACTAAAGATTGCCTAAGTTCTTCCAGGGTTTCAAACTCGCTGACATCCTGGGCGAAGTCATCATCGAGTTCGGGTAATTCCTTCTCCTTAAGCTCTTTCATCGTGACGGAAAAGATGACTGGCTTACCTGCCAGATTGGCCTGGCCATAGTCCTCTGGAAAAGCAATCTCCAAATCCTTACTTTCCCCCAAGGCCATGCCCACCATGCCCTCCACAAAGCCTGGAATAAAACGTCCAGCTTCCAGTTCGATGGTGTAATCGCTACCGGAGCCACCCTCAAACTCTTCCAGTTCTCCAGCTTCGTTTTTAATCCTGCCGACAAAGTCAACCACCACCACATCACCCAATTGGGCGGGCCGGTCTTCCACGGGCACTAAGGTGGCCCGCTTATTCTGATAGTTGGTCAGAGTTTTTTCGACCTGATCGAGATCGGGCAGGACTTCTTCAGCCTGTACGGTGAGTCCCTTGTACTGCTTCAGTGTGACTCGGGGTGGGACATCCACGGTGGCTTTGATAATAAGAGCCTGGTTGGGTTGATATTGGTTCACCAGTTCCTCAAAGGAGGACTTTAGCTGGTAGTTGCCAATGGTCTCGATCGCTTCTTGTTCGATGGCTTTATCAATGGCGGTTTGCAATAATTCTTCAAGTACGGCCGCTTTGAACTGAGTCACCCCTACTCGTTGCAAAAAGACTGGCTTCGGTACTTTACCCTTACGAAACCCTGGAATGGTAGTGGTGCTCATCAACTTACTCAGAACCTGATCGTAGGTTTTTTGAGAAAGTTCAGGCGGAATTTCGATTTCTAGTCCTACCTGACTATCAGGCAGTACTTCCTGGGTTACTTTCATGGAGGCTCTACTAATTCGATTTAAATGACGACAGCAATCTTGGCTAACAAATTTTGACCCAATTAACAAGCATAACCCAAATCAGTCTACCTATCGGAAACTAGTTTTTTCGGGATTGCCCCATCCCCCCTATCGTCCCATCCTCTCCGTTGCTATTATCAACACAGATCTTATTTCTAGAGACGGGGACGAAGCCGTGGCTAACGGGTTGAATGTGGCGATTTTAGGTGCTACTGGGGCGGTGGGAGTAGAAATTCTGACTCTCCTGGAAGAGCGGTCTTTTCCCCTCAGGAACCTTAAATTGCTTGCTTCCCCCCGATCTGCCGGTACTCGATTGACCTTTAAGGGTGAGTCGTTACTGGTTGAGGCCCTTCACGAAGACGCTTTCCAGGGTATCGATCTGGTCCTAGCTTCGGCGGGAGGGTCCATCTCCCTAGAATGGTTACCCAAGGTTGTCGCCGCAGGAGCGATCGCGATCGATAACTCTAGTGCTTTTCGTATGGATCCATCCGTACCCTTAGTGGTCCCTGAGGTGAATCCCGAAACGGTCCACCAGCACCAGGGAATTATTGCTAACCCCAACTGCACCACAATTTTAATGGCTTTGGCCGTCTGGCCCTTACACCAGGTTCAGCCCGTCGAGCGCCTGGTAATTGCCACCTACCAATCAGCTAGTGGGGCGGGAGCCCGGGCGATGGAAGAGGTGAAACAACAGGCTCGGGCTATTCTGGCTGGTGAAACCCCCTCAACGGACGCTTTTCCCTATCCCCTGGCCTTTAATTTATTTCCCCACAATTCTCCCTTAAATGATCTGGGCTATTGTCAGGAGGAGATGAAAATGGTGAATGAAACCCGCAAGATTTTTTCTGCTCCCGATCTACGAATTACTGCCACCTGTGTACGGGTGCCCGTACTACGGGCCCATTCAGAGGCTATTAATATAGAGTTTGGTCAGCCTTTTGCTGTGGCTACGGCCAAAGAAATTCTCTCCCAATCTCCAGGGGTTAAGGTGGTAGAAGACTGGCACCGTAACTATTTTCCCATGCCAATGGAGGCTAGCGGCCAGGATGATGTGTTGGTAGGTCGTATCCGTCAGGATATTTCTAACCCCAACGGACTGGAACTCTGGCTGAGTGGCGATCAAATCCGTAAAGGTGCTGCTCTCAATGCTGTTCAAATTGCTGAGTTGTTGGCGGTTAAAGCCGGTAATGCTTCTCTTTTAACGGTGTAAAGCTGGGGGTTGAAACAGGAGGTATCTAGATTCCAGGATATTTAATTCAAGCCTGATTTCCGATTTTTACCATCCTACCGGTCAGAATTGTTATAATCTCAGAAATATTGCTCAGTTTAGGCTGAAGGCGTTCTATAACTAGTTATCTCTAAGGACATCGCGATCGCGTGGTATATTTTGGCAAAGTGCTGACCGCCATGATTACTCCCTTCTCCCCAGACGGGCTGGTGGACTACGGTGTGGTGGAGCATTTGGCGGACTATCTGGTTAACCACGGTAGTGATGGTTTGGTTGTCTGTGGGACTACCGGCGAGTCTCCTACCCTTTCCTGGGATGAGGAGTATCAACTATTTAAGTCGGTAAAACAGGCTGTGGCTGGTCGAGCCAAAGTCATTGCAGGTACTGGCTCTAATTCTACCCAGGAGGCGATCGAGGCTACCCGCAAAGCTTTCCACCTGGGCCTTGATGGGGCACTTCAAGTTGTACCCTATTACAATCGTCCTCCTCAGGAAGGGCTATTTCAGCATTTTAGTCAGATTGCCCAGGCTGTGCCCGATCTACCCCTGATGCTCTACAACATTCCCGGTCGAACAGGGTGTAACCTGGCGGTGGAAACCGTTACTCGATTGGCTGAAATTGAGAATATCATTGCCATTAAAGAAGCCAGTGGGAGTTTGGACCAGGTTAGTCAGATCCGCCATCAGACCCCTTCAGATTTTGCCATCTATTCGGGTGATGATTCCCTTACCCTGCCTATTCTGTCGGTGGGAGGGTGTGGTGTGGTTAGTGTAGCCAGCCATTTAGTTGGAGACCAAATCCAGGCTATGATTCAGGCCTATGGCGTTGGTCAAACCCAGGTAGCTACCCAAATTCACCTCAATCTATTGGCTTTATTTAAAGTTCTGTTTGTCACCACAAATCCCATACCTGTTAAGCTTGCCTTAGCCTTGCAGGGTTGGCAGGTGGGCTCAGTCCGCCTACCCCTATGCTATCCGGAGGATTCTATTCAGGAGACGATTCAACAGGTCTTAGAACAGACCGGTCTCTTGACTACCCCATGACCCTATAGGCCTGGCCAAGACCACAGCGTCTCTCCTGGTTTTGTTGCTTTTTTCCTGAAAGGCTTACGCTCACTTTTCTATACAACTGAATACCAACCCTAGCCTACCTTAAGCCACAGGTTATTCCTGTCGTGATTTTCCCTTACTAGCACTCTAAATCCTATGTTCCGCTGCTTCTGTAATCATTCCCTATGCCCCTTCCCTGAAAATATTCGGCTTCATTAGAGCATCTTGAAATAAGTTGCCTAGGGGTAAATTGCCATCAATCGGATAAAGCCCGTAGGCCCCAAAAACCAAGAACTCAGGTATTAACCAGGTACCTTAATTGACCCCCTCTCAATGTAGTTAGGCGTCATTCTTTCTTTAAAACAGTCAATCTTTCACCTAAAAGACCATTATTCTATGTCTAGTAATTCTTCTCAGCAGACCCTTAAAGTTATTCCCCTTGGGGGACTCCACGAAATTGGTAAGAACACTTGTGTGTTTGAAATCAATAATGAAATCATGTTGCTAGATGCAGGTCTAGCTTTTCCCACCGATGGTATGCATGGGGTGAATATAGTTCTTCCCGATATCACCTATCTACGGGAAAATCGGGACAAAATTAAGGGCATGATCGTTACCCATGGTCATGAAGATCACATTGGTGGTATCGCCTTTCATCTCAAGCAATTTGATATTCCGGTGATTTACGGTCCCCGGTTGGCTATGGCTTTACTAGAAGATAAGTTAGAAGAAGCTGGCGTGGCCGATCGCACCGAACTACGTCGAGTTCGTCCCCGAGAAACGGTACGAGTGGGGAAGTCCTTTTTAGTAGAGTACATTCGCAATACCCACTCCATTGCGGACAGTTGCTCAGTGATTATCCATACCCCTGTAGGGGTGGTTATTCATACCGGCGACTTTAAGTTTGACTTTACCCCCGTAGACGGTGAAACCTTTGATATCCAAAGGCTGGCAGAAGCAGGAGAGCGGGGAGTACTCTGCTTGATTAGCGATTCAACTAATTCAGAGGTGCCTGGCCATACCCCCTCCGAGCGATCGGTGTTCCCTAACTTAGATCGCGAGTTTGCCCAGGCCCAAGGACGCTTAATTGTGACCACCTTCTCCTCATCGGTGCACCGGGTCAACATGATCTTGGAACTGGCTCAAAAGCACAACCGCAAGGTATTTGTGGTGGGTCGGTCTATGCTAAATGTAATTGCCCATGCCCGGGATCTGGGTTACATTAAATGCCCAGAGAGCTTGTTTTTACCTCTGCGTAGTCTGGCCCCAACTGCCGATGAAAACGTCCTGATTCTAACCACAGGGTCCCAGGGAGAGCCTATGGCTGCCCTAACCCGTATTGCTGAGGACAGTCATCGGCAAATTAGAATTAAGACCGGCGATACGGTAGTTTTTTCGGCCAACCCTATTCCCGGTAATACCATTGCCGTAGTAAACACCATTGACAAACTCATGATGCGGGGAGCTCGAGTTGTCTACGGTAAAGAAAAGGGCATCCATGTTTCTGGTCACGGCGCTCAGGAAGACCAGAAACTAATGCTGGCCCTTACTCGCCCCAAATACTTCTTACCCGTGCATGGGGAACATCGCATGCTGGTACGTCACTCTCAGACAGCTCAAAGCATGGGCGTTCCAGCGGATCACATGGTCATTGTGCAAAACGGCGACATGGTGGAGGTGGGAGTTGATGGTATTCGTATTGCGGGTCAGGTGCCCTCTGGCATTGAACTGGTTGACTCCTCTCGGACGGGGATTGTTGGCCGGGATGTTCTCAAAGAACGTCAACAACTAGCTGAAGATGGCGTTGTCACCATCGCCGTGACGTTGGGCTCGGGAGGCCAACTGATTGCCGAACCTGTCCTACAATTGCGGGGTGTAGCCCAAGCCCTTAATTCTGACCGCTTTCAGAAAGCGGTTAAACAGGTCATTCTGGACGTGCTGGAAACCCACGGTTCGGAACTCATTGTTAATGGCCATAGTCGTCAACCTGCCATTGATTGGGATGGATTGAGAAATCTTATGGAAAGAGACCTGCGTCGCCTCATTCGCCGGGAGTTAGATCGACGAGATCCCCTGGTGATTTTGCTACTGCAGGGGATCGACCATCCCTCTCTGAAAACTGAGCGGGCAAAGGCCAGTCTATCCACGGTGGCCTTGTCTTAGGAGAAATTAATCCAGGAAAGAGCCCATAGATGACCGGCTTCAGAGGCAGAAGCACCGCCAATAGTTAAGAGGTCTTCTGCTCTGAAGCTGGTTTAATTGGGAAAACTTAAATTTATACTTGTGCTACAAACTCACGCAGTTATATGCTATGGCCGTGGGTTAACGCTATAATGCATCCATCTGGGATTGATGTTCTTGAAGCTGTGCCCTTAAGGTATCAGCTTTATGGGTGTCGAATTCAGTTTTATGGGGTTAGTCGAAATTCCAGACAGTCTTTTTAATCGAAGTTCGATCGAATATTTCGTTTAAGGTTCTGTCTGTCTTGAGCTTGACCAACCAATCCAGCTTGACTGACTTAGTTCATATTCCAGATAGATGATTAGCTACAACACTTTTTAGAGTCATCCATTTGAGATTGTTTGTATTCAGGTTATTGAGCTGATCCACCTTGACTGGTGTAGCCAAAAAGCCGATCAAATAGTTGGATGGAGTACTCTTAGAAGCTTTTGAATAGGGTTTTCATGGGTGGCCAGGGTGACTTGCCATAGGTAGGAGTCCTTGAGCACCGATCACGCCAGGCAAGCTGGTTGTCATAATCACCGTTTCTCTTGGCCCTCCCCCATAATCGCTTGAATCATTAGCCTGCCTAATAGTGTTTTAAGTTGCTATGCATCCTTGAAATTCTGTTTTTTAGAATTCCTATTCAAATCTGGCGGTTGGGTTTAGGCCGAGGTTGGTAGGGGTAGGACTTCTAAAACGGCTCAGTTGTTAGATTGATTAACTGATATATGCCTGAAATATTCAGAGGATGGGGACTCGAAGCCGCCATTCCAAGGGCAAAAAAAATGATAAGGATGGCTTTTCTTCTACTACATAGAGGATTAGATCAACTCCTATCTATTCAAGCCTACCCTTTGGGGCCGGAGATGGTGATCTCCTTTGCCCATGACAACTATTGTATGAGGATTGTGAATGCCGAAGCAGATTGTTATTGCTGAGCAGCATCGAATTGCTGCGGTCTTTTCGGAAGATCAGATTGAAGAGTTAATTGTGGCTACCGGGAGTCATCAGGTCAGCGATATTTACTTGGGAACGGTGGAAAATGTCCTACCCGGTATTGATGCCGCCTTTATAAATATTGGCGACAGTGAGCGCAATGGGTTCATGCATGTTTCTGATTTAGGTCCCCTACGGCTAAAACGGATGGCGGGCTCTATTACCGAACTGGTGGCACCTCAGCAGAAGGTGTTGGTTCAGATTATGAAGGAACCAACCGGAAATAAGGGCCCCCGTCTGACCGGTAACATTACGTTGCCCGGTCGCTACCTGGTGCTCATGCCCTACGGACGAGGAGTTAACCTTTCTCGACGCATCCGGAGCGAGAATGAGCGTAATCGTTTAAGGGCTCTGGCAATTTTAATTAAGCCTGCTGGTATGGGTCTGTTGGTGCGGACTGAAGCCGAAGGAATTAGTGAAAATGCTATCATCGAAGACTTGGAAGTCCTGCAAAGACAGTGGGAAAGTATTCAGCAACAGGCCCTTTCAACTCGTCCACCAGCCCTGCTGAATCGAGATGATGATTTTATTCAGCGGGTATTACGAGATGTCTATAGTGCTGACGTCAATCGCATTGTTACCGACTCCAGTACAGGACTGAAACGGGTTAAGCAGCATCTGGCAAACTGGAGTGGAGGGCAGGTACCGGGAGGGGTGTTGATTGATCAGCACCGCGATCGCGCCTCCATCCTTGAGTATTTCAGAGTTAACGCCGCCATTCGAGAGGCGCTCAAGCCCAGGGTAGATCTACCCTCCGGTGGCTATATCATCATTGAGCGGACAGAGGCCCTAACAGTTATTGACGTTAACTCCGGATCCTTTACCCGTTCTGCTACCGCTCGAGAAACGGTTCTTTGGACTAACTGCGAGGCGGCCACGGAAATTGCTCGCCAACTCCGTCTGCGTAATATTGCCGGTGTCATTATTGTTGACTTCATTGATATGGACTCTCGGCGAGACAAACTGCAGGTGCTGGAGCATTTCAGCAAGGCCCTGCGGGCTGATAAAGCCCGTCCCCAAATCTCCCAACTTTCGGAGTTGGGTTTGGTGGAGTTGACCCGTAAGCGCCAGGGACAAAATATTTATGAACTATTTGGTCGCCCCTGTCCCACCTGTGGTGGACTGGGGCATCTGGTGCATTTACCGACTGATATAGGGGAAGAAGCTACCCCTGTCGCCAGAGGACTAGTAGCGGCTCCTCCTATTCCAGAACCTACCTATACGGCTCCAGCGTTGCGAGATACCCAATTAGAAGGCCTGGACCTACAACCCGATCTACAGGAACTGGATTTGATCAACCATCCCAGTTACCAGGATCGCTCCGGGAAAGGTAGTCGGCGGCGGCGGCGGCGGGAGGTGCCACCTGGGCGTACTAATGGTAGGGAAACTCCCATACCCCGGGATAGCTTACCGACTTCAGGTCTGATCAGACAAACCTTCCTCCCGCCAGAGGAGGAGCCTGTCCCGGAACTGACCAGGGAAGAGGAAAAAACCTCAGCCCGGCCATCTCGGGGTCGGTCAGCTGGCCGTTCGGATAAAAAACCTGCCACTTCACCCCAGCCGATTACGGTGGAAATGACCCCGGATGAACAGCGCATCTACGCTGTTATGGGGGTTTCCCCCCTGGTGTTGGCTTCTTCCCAGGAAATTGCAGATCCGCGTAACGTAGTGATCCGGGTAGTAGAACCGGGTCAAGGGGGAGAAACGTCTTCCTCCTGGTCTCAGGAACTCCCCAGGGAAGCGCCCTTAAGCCTGCCAATTCAGCCTGTGGAGGAGTCTTCATCTGCCTTAGAACCTGAGGTAGATCAGTTACCCCTGGAGATCACGACCCTTGCAGATCTTTTATCGCCACTGCCGGAGGCCGAAGCGGCAATCCCAGCGGAGATGGAGAGTGAAACCTTAGTGCGCCGTCGCCGGCGTCGCCGCCCATCGGCGGGTGACTCAGAAGTCTAGGCCATGGTAGGGGGTCAGGCAAGTAGTGGGGCGATCGCTGGGGTTGACGAGGTGGGACGGGGTGCTCTGTTTGGCCCGGTGGTCGCAGCTGCTGTAGTGCTTTCCCAAGCCGCCCGAGATCAACTCCAGATCTTGGGGGTAGCCGACAGCAAAACCCTCAGCCCTGCGCGTCGCCAAAATTTAGTTGAGCCTATTCACCACCTCGCTACTGCCTATGCCCTAGGTCTGGCATCGGTTCAGGAGATTCAAAGGTTGAATATCCTGCAGGCTACCCTACTGGCGATGGGACGGGCTGTGGGTCGACTATCGATCAGGCCCGGTTTATGTTTGGTAGATGGCAATCAAACCATTCCCCATCTGGGTATTCCCCAACAGTCCGTAGTGCAGGGTGATCAACAGCATATTGAAATTGCTGCGGCCAGTATTCTGGCTAAGGTATGGCGAGATGGTTTGATGGTGCGCCTGGATCGTCGCTACCCAGGCTATGGCCTGGCCCAAAATAAGGGCTATGGTAGTTACTTCCATCGCCAAGCCCTAAAAACCCTGGGACCATCCCCTCAGCATCGCCTCTCCTTTAAGGGCTGCCAGCCGATAGATCAGGTTGGGAATTCTCCATAACCAGGGGACAGACACCCGCGCTGGTGGTAGGGGGCAGTAGGGCTACCACATGGGGCACAGGGCGGGGTTGATAGGCCACCAGAGAATCCCCCTGATACACCAGAGAGGTACTGGCACCAGAATCTAGCATTACCGCGTTCTGTAAACCAGATTGCTGGAGTAACTGACCTAATTGGATGGAATCTACCATAGTATGACTAACACCAATAACGGGTTGTCCTGCCTGGTTAATCCCCCAAAAAGCCCGATGGCGTCGGGCATCGAAATCAAATAACGTACCGAAAGTACTGGCGGGCTGAGCCTGACCATCCTTGACAAGCCAGGCTGCGGCCACAAACCCATCGGTAACCCCTGGCAGAGTCTGGTAAAACCCCACCAGGCTATTATGGCGCTTACTGTCAAAGGGTACAAATTTTACCTGGTTGGGGGCAATCAGTACCAGGGGACGATTGTTCAGGCGAGCAATCTCACTGGGGTTGCCAGGGGTGAATTGCCGTGTACTCTGACTCAAAATGGGGCCAACCATTACGTTTGAGTCAAGATATTCGAGGGAAAAGAAACCGCCATCAACCGCCGCCGCTGCGTTAGTACCACTGAGAATCTGAGGTACCTGAGCACGGGTTTTGGCATGAATTGTTACGGGTCGACCACCCTGAATTAAGGTGAAAGACTGATCATCCAGCCGATGTTTTTCCACGGTAATGGGGGCCTGGAAGTCAAAGCCAGTGGTTTTTGCCGGGGATGGGGGGGCTGTAACTGTAGCAGCAGCTGGTGGTGTGAGGGTTGGGGATAGCTGGGAACCTCCCCAGGCCTGGCTGAGTAAACTTTCTAAATTAGATTGGCCAAACCGCTCGATCGCCAGTAGGGATTGGGAAGCACCGGCAAATTCTTCGTGGCTGTCGCGCATGGTGAAGGCAGCTAGATACCCTCCATTGGCAACGGCCTGGGCGACCCGATCGTCATAGTGACCAGCTGGATAGGTAAAGTAATGAATCGGGATACCCAGTTGGGCTTCCAGACGACGCTTGGATTCTTTAATCTCGTAGACTAATTGTTGATCGTCAAGCTTACGCAGGTCAGCAGGATGGGTGAGACTGTGGGAAGCGATGGTGATCAGAGGATCATCGGCCATGATTTTAAGCTGTTCCCAGGATAGGGTGGAACGGCCTACTATTTTCCCATCTAGCTTGTCGGGAAAGACCGATAACAGGGCGGGAACGCGGTACTTCTTCAACAAAGGATAGACATACTGGAAATGCCCTGCGTAGCCATCATCAAAGGTAAGGAGCACGGGTTTTTCGGGTAGCGGTACACCTGTGCGCAGATGTCGTACCAATTGGTCTATGCTTACTGGGGTAAAACCATTAGTGGTCAGGGTTTGCAACTGATGTTCAAACTGGGCTGGCATCAGGTCAAAGGAAACCTGGGGAGTCTCTAAAACATCGTGATACATCAGGATCGGTACTCTGGCCTGGGCTGCCTGGGGATGAATAGCAGGCCAGGGTGCCACAGCCAGTTGGGTAGCCCCAACCTGACTTAATAGGGATGCAGTTGGACCTAAAGAACCAGCTTGAAAGAGTAATTGAGTTGGATTCCCAGCCTCACCTGGTTGGGCCGAGGGCAGCAGGGGGGCAGAAGCCTCACACAATCTGGCGCTGCTGGTGGCAATTGGGAAAGCATCTAGACCAGGTAGGGCGGTGAAAGCCTGCAAAGTTGGAGTAAAGCTAAGGGGAGGTTGATCAATCTTTGCGGCAAAGCTGGCTGCTAGGGGTATGGTGATGCCTAGAAGGAAGGAGCTTAGCCCAAAAACTAGAAGAATTTTTAGTCGCTTTAGATGAAATCGCCTTAGGCCTAATTCCTTGCCCATGGTTGTGCTTCCCCAATAACTGACCTTGAGCGTTGTTATATAGACATAGCCCTGACCAAATCCAATATATTCTAGTAGGAACCAGACCATTAAAAGCCAAAACTACTGGCAAAGTAGATTAAGGTTAAATTAACCCTGAACTACTGTTAGATCTGTGGCCTTGCTCGGACTGGATGGTCATACCATAGAAGCAACAGCTAATCCCAGGCACACCCTAATGATCACCACCATTGCCTATCTGGGGCCCGAGGGAACCTATTCCCAGCTAGCGGCTCTGGCCTATAGTATCGAGTTAGAAAAGGGCACAGGGATAGTTTCTAGGTTAAAATCCTTTCCCAGTATTCCTCGATCGCTACAGGCAACTGCCCAGGGCGCCACAACCCTGACCATTGTGCCGGTGGAAAATTCCATTGAAGGGGGAGTTACCCCTACCCTGGATACCCTCTGGCAACTGAAGCGGCTAAAGATTCACCAGGCTATGATCATGCCCATTCATCATGGGCTGTTGTCCTATGCCCCGAATCTAGAAGCGGTCAAGGTAGTCTATTCCCATCCCCAGGCCCTCTCCCAATGCCAGCTCTGGCTTGAGCAACAACTTCCCTGGGCGACTCTGGTACCCACCAGTTCTACCGCTGAACCCCTGCAGCATTTATCGGATAGTCCTACGATCGCAGCCGTTTCCTCCGCCTGGGCTGCAGAACTCTACGATCTGCCGGTTTTAGCCCAAAATATTAACGACCATAGTGACAATTGTACGAAGTTCTGGGTTCTCGGCCTTGAGGATAGCCAGGATAACCAGACGCAACCTAACTTGGAGAGCCATACTTCCCTGGCCTTTAGTTTACCGATCAACGCTCCAGGAGCCTTGCTCCAACCACTCCAGGTATTTGCCCAGCATGGGATTAACTTGAGTCGAATAGAATCCCGTCCAGCCAAGCGGGCCCTCGGGGAATACGTATTTTTTGTAGACCTGGAAGCTAGTATTCAGGAGATCCGAACCCAGACAGCGATTCGGGCTTTAGCCACCTGTACCGAAACCTTGATTAATTTTGGTAGCTATAACCTGGTTTCATTGGAGCAGAACTTGGCGATCGCCCGAACCAAATACGGTCAACTTCAGCAACAGTCCTTAATCTAAAACGTCCTTGAGGGCTGTACGAGCTGCCAGATGGTTGCGGGTAGAGGTAAGAATTTCTACCTCCCGTTCTAAGCGCGCGCCTGTGTCATTCATTTCCAGTAAGGATTGCTGTTCCTGGGCGACTCCGTACAGGTTACTAGCTACCCAATAGGAAAGTTCTATGGGTAATTCAGGGATATTCTCAGGAATTTCAATTTCCTGACTGGTCAACTTAGCGGACAAACGCACCACATCTCGCAGTAGGCGATCAACATCGGCAGCTAGAGGAGTAAGATCGCGATCGCAGGGTTTATCTTCTAACCACTCGACTAAACCCACCCGATAGGGCTTTTCCCGCACATAGCTGAGTACCCGAAACCGCTGTTGGCCCAGGGTAAGGATCTTCAATCGGTCATCGGGAAGGCGCTGATAATGCAATATCTCAGCACAACATCCAATCTGGGCCGGTCTACCCGTACTGGGATCAAACATCAGAACTCCAAATCGTTTGTCGCCTTGGAGAATGGTATTCATCATGATCCGGTAGCGAAACTCGAAGATGTGGAGAGGTAAGTGTCGCCCCGGAAACAAAACCAGCTCAGGTAAGGGGAAAATGGGTAATTCCCTTACAGATATAGGGTCAGAGGATGTCATGGTTACCTATAGAAAGCCAGAGTGGATCGGGCTATCGAGTACAATTGCAACAATTTTTAACACATAATCATTGTAACCTAACTATCAACGGCGGTGGGTCCTTTAGTAGTACCAGTCTGGTTAGGATAGGACTGTGAGGCCATTGGCTATAGGCTCAAACCCACAGCCTAACCTGATGTCATGGGCTCAAGGACTATGGCTGTATGAGGTATAGCTTAGGATAGGGTTGATCAAGAAAATTGATACCTCGTAACCCAAGACCACCTGGTCAGTGAAGAGAAATTAAAAAACTTAAGGATGGGTAAGGGCTGCAACAAGCCTCAAAGGGCGCTAGAAAATCTCGGCAAAAGTCCTTCAATTGCGCAACTTTTTCCAACACCCTTGAGCCCTGCTTGCCCGTAACTAGAGTTGTAGCTACAACTTCACCTCAATATCAACGCCGGCAGGCAAATCAAGCTTCATTAAAGCATCAATGGTTTTAGAGGAAGGCTGATAAATATCAATGATACGGCGGTGGGTGCGGCTTTCAAAGTGTTCCCGAGAGTCCTTATCGACGTGGGGAGACCTTAATACACAATAAATTCGACGCTTTGTAGGTAGGGGGATAGGTCCAATGGCGGTGGCATTGGTCCGGTTAGCAGTATCTACAATTTTCTCGCAAGAGGTATCTAACAGACGACGATCAAAAGCTTTCAAACGAATTCGAATTTTTTGCTGTTGAATGGTGGCCATAGGAAATCCCTAATTAGATTGTCAAGGTTCAAGAAAACTCAAGCAAAATAGGGGTAACCAAAGATCAGGTTACCCCTATGCAACCCTTATCAGGGCCTACTTTTTCGACTTTTTAGCACCAGCTGCAGCAGTAGCAGGGGTATCGAGGATTTTAGCAACAACACCCGCACCCACGGTACGACCTCCTTCACGGATAGCAAAGCGCATCCCTTGCTCAATGGCGATAGGATTGATTAGCTCTACAGTCATATTGATGCGATCGCCTGGCATGACCATTTCGGCAGACTCACCATCGTCGGAGGTAAAGGCCTTAATACTACCCGTCACATCCGTGGTCCGTACATAGAACTGGGGCTTATACCCTGCGAAAAAGGGAGTTTTCCGACCGCCTTCTTTCTCAGTCAAAATATAAACCTCACCCTCAAACTGCGTATGGGGAGTAATGCTACCAGACTTAGCCAGCACCATGCCCCGCTCGATTTCTTCTTTTTGAATACCCCGCAAGAGTAAGCCAGCATTAT
This sequence comes from Leptolyngbya sp., assembly GCA_040374765.1. Lineage (GTDB taxonomy): Bacteria > Cyanobacteriota > Cyanobacteriia > Phormidesmidales > Phormidesmidaceae > Nodosilinea. The sequence continues at coordinate 4,495 of JBEITR010000004.1, read as the reverse complement.
CGCCAGCCATACCTTCGTCCAGGCTTTTCTTAAACATCTCGATACCGGTGACGGTAAGGCTACGAGTATCCTTAATTCCCACCAGTTCAACGACATCGCCCACTTTCACCTTACCCCGCTCGATCCGACCAGTGGCTACCGTTCCCCGACCGGTGATGGAGAACACATCTTCCACCGCCATCAAAAAGGGTAGGTCCACAGCCCGTTCAGGGGTGGGAATATAGGCATCAACGGTATCCATCAGGGCGTGAATCTTATCTACCCATGGATCTTCACCCCGTTGAATCTTGGCGTTTTTGGCCAAAGCTTCTACGGCCCTCAGAGCAGATCCGGGAGTAATGGGAATGTCATCACCGGGAAAATCGTAGGAACTGAGCAATTCACGTACTTCTAGTTCCACTAGTTCCAGCAATTCCTCGTCGTCTACCATGTCCTGCTTGTTGAGGAACACTACCAGGCTGGGTACACCGACCTGACGGGCTAGCAGGATATGCTCCCGGGTCTGGGGCATGGGACCATCGGCTGCAGAACAGACCAGAATGGCACCATCCATTTGGGCCGCACCGGTAATCATATTTTTGACGTAGTCCGCGTGACCAGGGCAGTCCACGTGGGCATAGTGACGATTCTCTGTCTCATACTCAACGTGGGCCGTATTGATGGTAATACCGCGAGCCTTTTCCTCAGGGGCGGCATCGATATCCTCGTATTTCTTAGCTTCAGCCGAACCCTCTGCTGATGCCGCCAGGGTCATGGTGATCGCCGCTGTGAGGGTGGTTTTACCATGGTCGACGTGACCAATGGTGCCAATGTTGACGTGTGGTTTAGTCCGTTCAAACTTACTGCGTGCCATTTACGTTACGTGTCCTTTCCTTTTCTAAGCGTTCCCACTGTTTTTAGAGATAATGGCCTCAGCCACATTGCGAGGAATCTCGCCATAATGGCTGAACTCCATCGAAAAAATGCCCCGACCCTGCGTTTTAGAGCGGATGTCGGTAGCATAACCAAACATCTCAGCTAGGGGAACATCGGCGGTAATCTTTGCAATAGTTGCCTCTGTTCCCATGCCCTCGATCTGACCACGTCGGGAGTTCAAGTCTCCCATGACATCACCCAGAAAGTCTTCCGGAACTTCAACCTCGACCTTCATAATGGGCTCAAGAAGGACGGGAGATGCCTTCAGGACGGCTTCTTTCATCGCCATAGACCCGGCAATCTTAAAGGCCATTTCCGAAGAATCTACCTCATGGTAAGAGCCGTCGGTTAGGGTAACCTTTAGATCGATCACAGGGTACCCAGCTAGGATACCAGATTCGCAGGCTTCTTTCATGCCCTGTTGAGCAGAAGGAATATATTCTTTGGGAATAGTGCCTCCTACAATTTTAGACACAAATTCGAAACCTGTACCTTCGGGGGCTGGTTCTACCTCCACCACAACGTGACCGTACTGGCCCTTACCCCCACTTTGACGAATAAATCGGCCTTCAGCGGTGGTAGCTTGACGAATGGTTTCTCGGTAGGCTACCTGGGGGGCACCGATGTTGGCCTCCACCTTGAATTCCCGTAACATTCGGTCTACCAAAATATCCAGGTGTAACTCACCCATCCCCGCAATGACGGTCTGGTTAGTTTCTGGATTGGTACTAACTTTAAAGGTGGGATCTTCCTCCGATAGAGATTGCAGGGCCTTGGCCAATTTGTCCATATCCTGCTTAGTTTTAGGCTCTACTGCCACCGAAATGACCGGCTCAGGAACAAAGAGAGACTCCAGTACGATGGGATCTTGAGGATCACAGATGGTATCACCGGTAAAGGTATCCCTAAGCCCAATCACAGCCCCCAGATCACCGGCTCGTAGCTCATCCACTTCGATGCGATCGTCAGCTTTTAGGACAATTAGTCGAGAAATACGCTCTTTTTTGTCTTTAGTAGCGTTGTAAATATAGGTGCCTTTATTGAGTACGCCCGAATAAACCCGCACAAAGGTCAGGCGACCGTAGGGATCGGCCATGATCTTAAAGGCTAGGGCGGCCAGGGGAGCTTCGTCATTGGCTTGGCGTTCCCCCACTTCGCCATTGGGTAGATGCCCCTGAATGGGGGGGACGTCAATGGGAGCAGGCAAATAATCAACTACAGCATCAAGCAGCAATTGAACTCCCCGGTTTTTAAAGGCAGAACCACATAAGACGGGCACGATGGTGCCAGCAATGGTATTGTGACGCAAGGCCCTGGTGATTTCAGCGGGAGAAATGGGTTCTCCCTCCAGGTACTTTTCCATAAGAATATCATCGGTTTCCGCGATCGCCTCTAGGAGTTTGGTGCGGTACTCCTCCGCCACCGCTACCATTTCCGTAGGAATCACGGCATCTTCAATTTTTTCCCCTAAATCATCGTGATAAATGCGGGCGCGCATGGTCACCAAGTCTACCACTCCCTGGAACTCAGCTTCGGCCCCAATGGGTACCTGAATAGGGACGGCGTTAGCTCCCAGGCGATCGCGGAGTTGCTGATAAACCCTAAAAAAATTCGCCCCAGTGCGATCCATCTTGTTGACGAAGGCAATGCGAGGAACGCTGTAGCGGTTAGCTTGCCGCCACACTGTTTCCGACTGGGGTTGAACGCCACCGACAGAGCAAAATACGGCAATTACACCGTCTAACACCCGCATGGACCGTTCTACCTCAATGGTAAAGTCAACGTGACCTGGGGTATCAATAATATTGATCTGATGATCGCGCCAACTGGTACTGATAGCTGCAGCGGTAATGGTAATACCGCGCTCACGTTCCTGCTCCATCCAGTCGGTGACCGCTGTACCCTCGTGGACTTCCCCAATCTTATGAACAAGACCAGAGTAGTAGAGAATGCGTTCAGTAGTAGTGGTCTTACCCGCATCAATATGGGCGGCAATACCGATATTTCTGACTCGCTCCAGCGGAGTTGTCCTGACCATAGCGACCTCCTGATTAACCTCTAACCAGTCGACCCTGGGTAGATCATACCTGACCAGCTCTGAGGAAAGCCCTATCAAAAAAATGAACCTTAAACAGGCTAACTTGAAAGACCATAGGGAAACCTCCCCTGGCAGCCCTTAGTACCGATAGTGGGCAAAGGCTTTATTAGCTTCAGCCATACGGTGAGTTTCTTCGCGCTTACGCACGGCACCACCGGTTTCGTTGGCGGCATCCATGAGTTCGTTAGCTAGCTTAATTGCCATGGATTTACCGGCCCGTTGCCGAGAAAACTGAGTCAACCAACGCAAAGCCAGGGCAACACCCCGATCAGATCTGACTTCCATCGGTACCTGATAGGTAGCCCCGCCGACTCGACGGGCCTTGACTTCTACTAAAGGAGTAGTATTGCGAACAGCACGCTCAAACACTTCGAGGGGATCGGCACCGCCGCGCTCTTTAATAACGGAAAAGGCATTATAAATAATGCGATTGGCCAGAGACCGCTTACCACTAGTCATCAGACGACGACTCATCATGGTGATTAAACGACTGTTATAAACCGAATCGGCAGGAATGGGGCGCTTTTGAATAACGGTACGACGAGACATAGTTAGGCTTCCACAAATTATTAAACGAGGTCAAAACCCTAATGTTGAAGTGTTGGAACAACCAAGTCAGATATGACTTCTTAATGAGCTACTCAAATCTATTGCTTGGGTCGTTTAGCCCCATACTTAGAGCGTCCCTGGCGTCGATCCTTCACCCCAGATGTGTCGAGGGTGCCACGAATGATGTGATAGCGGACCCCTGGTAAATCCTTTACCCGACCGCCCCGAATCATAACTACGGAGTGCTCCTGTAGATTATGACCAATGCCAGGAATGTAGGCTGTCACCTCAAAGCCAGAAGTCAACCGCACCCGGGCGACTTTTCGTAGAGCGGAATTTGGCTTTTTAGGGGTGGTGGTATAAACCCGAGTACATACCCCACGGCGCTGAGGACAGCTCTTTAAGGCTGGCGACTTGGTCTTTTTCTCGGTTTTCTCGCGCTCACTCCGAATGAGTTGTTGAATCGTGGGCATACTTTAGGTGACTTTAGAAGCGATGAACAGATAATAACTCGAACTTTTCACAAGGTACGACTATATCACGCCAAAAACACAACAGTCAAATGGGTTTTTGCTCAATCAGTTGCTCCCATCCTAAGAACTGTTATAGTCACACCAGTCATGGGCTGCTGCCGCTTCGCTTCATTTTAATCGATTAATCCAACGCTGTGCCGAAGGTCAGCCCCGGAGGAAACCCATGATGAGCTAGGAGCCATGCTGGGGCCTGGACCTCGTACCACAGTCCTCCCCTCCAGAGGTTTCTTAGCAGCGTTCTGGCCCAAGCCACACATACGGGGAAGTACGCACGAATATAGCGGTTCTTACTCGGATGAAGTACAGTAGCAGTCTTTTGTGAACCAACCGCGAATATCCTTCAAGGTAACTTGAGCATAAGCGGATTCAAGAGCTTCCTTCACTGCTTGATACGTCCGTG
>JBEITR010000088.1:0-6504 GCA_040374765.1 Leptolyngbya sp. | reverse complement strand
TGGCAAAACTCGGGCAGGGTTGCAGCGGGTCTTGGATGTCCAGCGGATCATCCATAATTGGGTCAGACCGCATTGGGGATTAGCTAAACGGACGACTCCAGCGATGGCCATCGGCCTTTGCTCTCGCCCCTTATCTACCCAGGAAATCCTTTGCATGTCAGGGTTTAGATGCATCTCCTCTTAACAGACCAGTGCCCGACTGACCGGGCGATGGTGGCGTTTCTGGTACAAGGCTGCTTTGCGATCAAAGCTGTAGATGTCGGCCTTACTTAGAGAAGATTTAATCTCACAGAGGATGACTTCGCCATTTTTGATGATGATGGCGAGTTCCACCTGGTCAGGGCGACCAAATACCTCACCGGTTTCGTCAAAGTCGGTGAGATTTAGGACCTGAACCCCAAAGGAGTCTTCTAAAATGCCTTTCAAAGCATTGGGAAAACTGGCCTCAGAGTAAAGCCCCCAGCGGGAACCTAGGGCGCCAATGGTACTTTCGTAGCGGCGATCGTGCCGTTTTAGTTCATCAAAAGCAGCCATGTTTTGTTGGTGCTGCCCATGCCACTTGCGGGTATTTTCGTTCCACTGACGGGTGTTTTCGTCCCACTTGCGGGCATTTTCAGCCTGTTCCCGGTCCATGCGGGCCAGGGTGCGATCGAAGTTGCTTTCCGTTTCTGCTTTGCTGGCGTAGTAGTTGGATACGGTCCGCTTAAGACACGGTGAGAGTGATCGGAATTTTGTGTAAAGCCTGGTTCTGACAACCAGGAATCAATGGTTTCAGTCTGGTCTGCTGAATAGTTCCCATTTTGTTCCCTGCCCAAGGATGGATCGGGGGGATGGCCGATCGCGCTTCGCCTGTAGACCTGGGGAGCGCTGGTAGGCCTGGATGGCCGATTTTTTCGCAGTACAAACTACCCCGGGTTGGGGAACCCGGGGTAGCCAAGGAAGTGATGGAGGGATGGGAGTAAATGGTATGGGGGGACCGGTTGTCCTCCGTCTTGTGCCCTAGGCCGATACAAACCTTACCGTAGGGGAGATTCCCCACCGGAAGGCCCGGCACCCTGGGCCTGTTGCCGTTGCAGATACCCCTCCGTGACCGCAACCAACCCCAAGGTAAGTGCTAACCCAATCCAGGGTCCGGTGGGGGTGAGTTGGAGCAGGAGGGCAATCATCAGGGTGTAGGTGAGGTAGGTGAGGGTAATGGCGGTAGCACTCCAGCCTTGCTGATGGAGGCGTTGGTAGAGATGGCTACGGTGGGGGGCAAAGATATTTTCGCCCCCGAGTAGGCGGCGGCTGAGGGTGTAGATGGCGTCGGCGGTAATCGGCAGGGTAAGGGTAAGCAGGGCCCAGGGTTGACTGGGAGCCTGCATCAGGGCCAGGGCAACGGCACCCCCCAGGGTGGTGCTGCCCACATCCCCCATGAAGATTTTCGCTGGGGCCCAGTTCCAGCGCAGAAAGCCGATCAGGCTGGCGGCCAGCAGCAGCCAGAGGGGTTGGTTAAGGAGCAGGCCGAGGAGGGTGAGCTGCAGGGCGCTAATGCTGCCGACAAAGCCATCCAGGCCGTCCATAAAGTTGGTGAGGTTAACCAGGGTGGTGAAGCCAATCAGGGTGAGGAGGATGGCGAGGGCCTGGCCCACTAGGCCGAGGGGGGCTAGCCAGGGTTGGGGGAAGGGGCCAAACCACAGCACCGCTAGGCCAGCGCTGAGTAGTTGGACACCGTAGCGGCGGCGGGCGGGTAGGGACTGGCGATCGTCCAAAAAACCAATCAGGGCCAGGGGGGCGAGCACCGACAACACCTGTAGCACCAGCCGGGGACTGAGGTCGGGGCGGAGCCAGAGCAACAGCGGCAGCCCCAGCAGAAAGGCCAGTAAGAAGCCCAACCCGCCCCCCCGGGGGGTGGGGATGGTGTGGGCACTGCGGTGGTTGGGGATATCCATCAACTGGGCCCGCAGACGCTGGCGAATGAGGTTGACCAGTAGGGCGCTGGCGATGGCGGTGAGGGGGAGGAGGAGGAGGAGGGGCATGGGGTGGGAAGGGAGTGATGGAGTGAAAAAGCCGAACGATGGCCGCGGTCAGGATCCGCAACTAGAAGTTCCTACCCCCCTACCTCTACTCCCACCCCTACCTTGGTGCCGACGGGGAGGGTGAGGCCAGGTCCCACCCTGACATACCCACTGAGGGTACAGCCGGGGGAAATGTGGGTGTAGTCGCCGATGGTGCAGTCGTGATCGATGGTGCTGCCGGTGTTAATAATGACGTGTGCGCCGATGTGGGTGTCGCAGTTGATGGCGGTGCCAGGGCCGATCGTAACTCGGGAGCCGATCTGGGCGCTGGGGTGAATGGCGGTGGTGAAGTGGTGGCCTTGCTGGCTGAGGCGAGTGGCGATAGCCTGGCGGGTGGGGTTATGGCCGATGGCGATAACGGGTGGAGGTGTTTCGGAAGAATGAGGCCGGGCTGTGGGTATTGCACCCGTTTGGGGAAGGTGATCAGGTGGAACTGGCCAGTGGGGGGATGGGGATTGGCATAGGGGCTTTGTATGAAAATGTAACGCCGATTTTGAATGGGGAGATGGAGAGGACTATATAAGGGGGCAGGACGGGTGAAAAGGCGGAACTATTGCTGCGGCCAGGATCTGCTACTGGAAAGCCCTACTCCCCTGCCCTTACGCCCCGTAATAGGCCCGACCGATGAGTTCCCGCCAGGCCAGTTCGGTTTGTTGGAAGGCGTTGGCGGTGGGGAGGAGGTGGAGCAGGTTGAAGGGTTGGGGGGGGCTGCTGTAGAAATCAACTGGGTAGGGAATGACGGTGATGCCGGTTTGTTCGAAGAGGTGTTGGGTCCGGGGCATGTGGAAGGCGGAGGTGACCAGTAGGATAGTAGCGTTGGGGGGCAGGAGGGTGGATACGGCCTGGGCTTCGGCGGCGGTGTTGCTGACTTTGCCGGTGGTGGTAATGGCCCTGGGGGGAATGCCCTGGGCCTGGGCAAGGGTCTGGAGTTGCTGGCCTTCGGGGGGGATATCGGGCTGCCAGGGCACCCAGCCGCCGGTAAAGATTAGGCGGGGGGGCTTTGCCGGCGTGGTAGAGGGCTAGGCCGCCCCAGAAGCGATCGCTGGCCTCGGTCCATTCGCTAATAGCGGCAGGACCGGGGGCGGTTTTGAGCATGCCGCTGAGGACGACAATGGCATCGGCCTTGGGCATAGTGCTAGGGTCAAGGCGTTGGCCGTGCTGTTCGACAGCGGCCATCAGGCGATCGCTGAGCAGGGGGGTACTACACAGCCAGAAGAGCAACAGGGCCGCCCAGATGGGCGATCGGCGGCGGCTGATCAGCCCTAGGAGTAAAAGGCCCAGGATCAACCCGGTGGGGAGGAGAAAAACCGGGAGGATTTTGTGGAGGTAGATCATGGGGGGTAAGGGGAGTGGGGAATAGGGAGTCGGGTGGATGGAGAGGGTTATTGACGAGGCGGAAAGCCTGAAAAGGCAGAACTATTGCTGCGGCCAGGATCTGCTACGGAAAGCCTTACTCCTTATTCCCTATTTTCCACTCCCTTCCCATTGTGCTGCGAAAATCTATTCTCTATATCTTTCTGTCATAACAGGTTTTGTCGTAGATCTAGCGGCGGGATGGTGGTTGTCATAAATCTGGCGAATGGTGGTAATGACCCGATTCAGATCGTGATCGGTGAGGTTAGATCCAGAGGGCAGGCAGAGGCCGCGGTGGAAGAGGTCGGCAGCGACGTTGCCGCCGATGACTTGGGCACCGTTGAAAATCGGTTGGAGGTGCATGGGTTTCCAGACGGGGCGAGATTCGATGTTATGTTCCTCGAGGGCGAGGCGGAGGTGTTCGCGATCGCAGCCAAACAACTCAGGGTCGATCGTCAAGCAGGTCAACCAGCGGGTTGATTGGCCGTAGGAAGCTTCGGGCATGAAGTTAAGGCCGGGTAGATCCCCCAAGCCTTGGGTATAAATCTCAAAGTTACGACGGCGGGCGGCGACCCGGTCTGGCAAGACTTTCAGTTGGCCGCGGCCAATTCCCGCTAGAACGTTACTGAGGCGGTAGTTGTAACCAATGGTGGTGTGTTGGTAGTGGGGGGCGGGGTCCCGGGCCTGGGTGGCCAGAAAGCGAGCCTGCTCCACCAGGGTGGGGTCGCTAGAGACCAGCATGCCGCCGCCGGAGGTGGTGATAATTTTGTTACCGTTAAAGGAGTAAATACCCATTCGACCCAAGGTGCCTGGGGCCTTACCCTTATAGATGGCCCCCAGGGCCTCGGCGGCATCTTCAATTAAGGGAATTTCGTAGCGGTTGCAGAGGGCCAAAATCGGGTCAAGGTCAGCACTTTGGCCATAGAGATGGACCAGCAAAACCGCCTTGGGTAGGGTGCCGAGCTGGGCCCGACGGCGCAGCTCAATCTCCAGCAGGTGGGGGTCGAGGTTCCAAGATTGGGGTTCGCAGTCAATGAAGACGGGTCTCGCGCCGAGAAAGGTGATGGGGCTGGCGCTGGCGATGAAGGTGAGGGTGGAGCAGATCACCTCGTCGTCGGGTTGAAGGCCGATCAGGCGTAGGGCTAAGTGGAGAGCGGCGGTGCCGGAGCTAAGGGCGGCGGCATGGGGGCTGCTTACTACCTGGCAAAATTCCTGCTCAAAGGCGGGAATGTGGGGACCGACGGGGGCGATCCAATTGGTGTCGAAGGCTTCCTGGACGAAGACGCGTTCGTCTAAGCCCAGGTGAGGGCTGGAGAGGAGGATTCTTGGTGGCATGATGTATCGACCTATTGGTGATAGGGAGGAGGAATCAAGGGTTTAGATCTGTGGAAAGACCTAACTTCAAACGTGGCTAGCAGTAAAAACGCTGACTTAGGGATTTGGAATAGTCGCTGGGGGTATGGAGGTAGAGTCACTTTCAAAACCTAATCATGTCTACCTAATTACTTTGGCGGGAGACCCATAGGCCAAGCTGTTAGCTGGCAGGGAATGAAGTACTAAGGACCCTGCGCCACAGGTAGTGTAGGAGCCAATGTTTACCATGGGACATAGGGCGCTGCCGACGCCAATGAAGACACCTGCACCAAGCTTGACCTGGCCACACAGGTTGCTGCCGGGAGCGATATGAACGTAATCGTCAATCAGGCAATCGTGATCAACTGTAGCGCTGGTATTGATAATGGTGTGTTGCCCAATTACGGTATCGCAGTTAATTACGACATTAGCCATGACCACCGTACCAGCACCAATCTTTACCCCCAGGCCAATTTGGGCAGTGGGATGAATCGCCGTCGTGAAGGAGTACCCCTGGCTAGCTAGCTTTTGAGAGATGGACTGACGGATCAGGTTATTGCCAATGGCGACGATCCAGGCAGAGGTGTTTTGATTAACTGTTGACACCGCAACCTGGGTATGGAGGATGGGTATACCGTGAATGTGATTAATTTCTGAGGGAGGATTATCATCCACAAAGGCAGCGACGCATCGTCCCTGACGTCGAAGAATGTCTAGGATAACTTTGCCATGTCCGCCACAGCCATAAAGGTAAATATCTGCGTGGGGCATAATCGTAGGTTTAGTCAGAACACTTAAAACACCGTTGATCAGTAAAAGCCAAGATTGGAAAGGCGTTCTGGTTCATCTTTATCCCGTTACCCTAAGCTAGGACCATAGTAGAAAACTTGGTTTTTTATTCAAGGCGAAGCTGAGTCATTGCCCCTAAATTCACTCATGGTGGCCTGGTTTTGTTCCGATATACCTTCTCGTATAACTACCTTCATCACGGTTAATAAAATGATTTTTAAGTCTAACCAGAGACTCCAGTGATCGACATACCAGGTGTCTAGTTTGAATTTCTCTTGCCAGCCGATGGCATTACGCCCATTGATCTGGGCCCAGCCGGTGAGGCCGGGCTTGACCAGGTGGCGGCGGCTTTGCTCGGGGGTGTAGAGGGGGAGGTAGCGCATCAGCAGGGGTCGGGGGCCAACAATGCTCATATCCCCCCGGGCAATGTTGATTAGTTCGGGTAATTCGTCTAGGGAGGTGCTGCGCAGCCAGCGACCGAAGGGGGTGAGGCGTTGGGCATCGGGGAAGAGTTTGCCCTGGGCGTCGCGATCGTCGGTCATGGTGCGAAACTTGAGGATATTAAAGGGGCGGCCCCGTAGCCCGGGGCGCTGTTGGCGGAAAAGAATGGGACTGCCCAGTTTAACCCGCACCAGGAAGGCCAGGGTGATCAGGAGGGGGCTGAGCAGAGTTAAAGCTAGAGCTGAAAATAGAATGTCTAATCCGGATTTAAATAACCTCATCAACATTTTTTTATTCCTATACAAAACCAGATTAGTTCTCCAGTTACGCACTGCAAAACTGATAAAGATATGAAATCCATATACTTCTACCTGGTTGACTGACAAAACTTAGTCAGAGGCATACTGGTACGTGTGTATTTTGAACTCAATTCGGTAGGTGCGTTCATCATGTTGCTTTCGAGATGCCATGGCCGGTTGAGTGTCCTTAGCATGGGTAAAACGAACTGAGT
>JBEITR010000024.1:0-43950 GCA_040374765.1 Leptolyngbya sp. | reverse complement strand
TCCCCCCACCGCCAGGTAGGCGCAGGGAAATAGCAGTATGCCGGACCAACCAACAAATACAAAGCGATCGCGCTTTAGCCAGTCATCAAGGACGTCGAACCATCCTCGCTGGGCTTGCGCACGCCCCATTGCTATGGTCATAGGAAGTCTCCGTCATCTATGAGGAAGTAAGGATATGTACACGGAAGATGATGGCGCCTACCCAGTTTCGCAACCCCTGAGGTGAACACTGTCAAGTCAGGTAGCCAGGAATTATGAGTAGTGTTTACTATTCTTTACCGTAGTTAATATTATAGGGTGTGCTTAAGAAGATTGAGAACAGATGATCAGAGCAATTCTCCACTGAAATCCGATCTGGTCCTCGAGTAGGAGGTTTTTTATGGCTACCCCAGGCCAAGAACCAGGTCCCAACTGAGGATTTGCCCAGTTGCTCCGGGGGCGTGGTCAATCGCCTGCAGTCGCCAGTCACCGCTGGCGGCCTGGCCCAGCAAGGTCACTAAAGCTGGGGTCGTTTTGAGACTATAGACCTGACGCAGTTGGCGCTGACGCCCCAGGGTACGGGTTTGAATCACCACCCTGGCCCCGCTGGGAGCACTCAGGGTAAGACTCAGATCTCCCAAAAACTGGTGATCTAGGCTGACCTGGACCTGTAAATCGACCACTGTGCCAGGTTGAGTGACGGTAAGGGCACTTTCTACGCCCTGGGCCGGGTAGTCGGGAATCGGCAGGGCAGTCTGGCACTGCTGTTTAACTACCTGGGTTAAGGTTCTTCCCTTAAAGGCCCGTTGTTGAGCTTCCCGTACCGCCGCAAAGGCATTCACCTTGCCGTAGCCAAACCAGTGGGAATGGCCCTTGCCGTCATAGGTACCGTACTTCAGCCCCAGTTGGGGATCGGGACTAGGATCGGTAATTTTATCGGCGGTGGTTTGCAAGATCTCCCGTACCTGAGCAGCGGTGAGGTTAGGGTTAACCGACAGGATCAAGGCCGCTACCCCAGCCACCAGGGGACAGGAACTGGAGGTGCCCCCGAAACCTTTAGTGTACGAGCCAGTTTCATAACCCGAGGCACCGCTGCGATCGCTGGTCACCATTCCCAAACCTGGCAGGTACTGGTTAATCACTGGCCCGGTGGAGACCGTGCCGATCTGGGGCAAGGCCATATTAGGTGGGGCATTGTTACTGGGGGCGGCCACCGCAATATGATCCCCCCAATTACTGTAGGCAGCCTTAGTGGCCAGGCTGGTGCAGGCAGAAACCGCAATCACATCGGGATGAATGGCAAAGCCACTCAACCATTGGGTCGGCCCACTCAGAGCATTTTGGGGCCAGTGAGCTTCCTGGATGGTACCGCTGACGGGACGGTTAGCATTACCGGCTGAAAATACAATGACACAGCCCTTGCCGTTGCGTCCCTCTCTGGCGGCCCGGGTAATGGCATTGGTCTGCCTCAGGGTCAGGGGAAAGTAGTTAGAGGCAGGTGACCAGCTACAGGAAATCACCGCGGCCCCCCGCTGTACGGCCTGGGCAAAGAGCTGCTCAATGGCCGTGTCATCAATAAAGCCGGTGGTACGAATTGGCAGCAGAGCGCAACCCGGGGCTACGCCAACGATACCAGCCCCATTTTCCTCTCCCAGGGCCAATCCCGCCACTGCTGTGCCATGGTTTTCCTCCTGCCGCGAGGGCAAGGGTACCGCATCTTGATCCCGGAGATCGATTGGATCCACAAGCTTACCCATACCCTGCAGGTCTGGATGGTCGAGATCAAAGCCATCATCCGTAATGGCAATCACCACCGATCGGGATCCCCGGGTAATATCCCAGGCTGCTTCAACATTGATATGGGATCCGGGGGCCAGGTTCGGCCCTCCCTGATGGGAAAGATGCCACTGTTGGGTGTAGAGATCATCCTGGGGACGGTACAGGTTGCCCGTTGCAACCACCAGATTGGGCTCTGCCACCATCACGGCGGGATCACGAATCAGGCGGTTAGCCAGTTTAATCGGATTTTCCTGGGCAGTGGCGGTGACTTCGGTGACAAAGGCCGCGGGGATACCCATCAAAGGCTGGAGTATGGCTAAGCCCTGGGCCTGCAAAATTTCGCCCATCCGGCCCTCAGGGGTAGCCGGAATAAACTGAACGGTGATCTCCGCCGTCAGGTAAATCCAGGTGTGGGGGCTGGCCATCAGGCGATAAACGTGGCTGGCGAACCGTACCCCTGAATGCCGACGGGCCTTATCCAGGGTAGATTCCAGATCGGTTGGTGGCACTTGCCACTCCACTAGTTGGCCACCAGCCACTGCCCTGACAGCCAGGGGAGAGAGATGATCCTGGAGTATGGTCAGATCGGTAGGCTGGTGCAAACGGGTGGTCAAGCGATCGGAAACTTTCTCTAGCCTGAGTTCTTCACCGCCGCGTTGAATAATCTCACCGATCCAGTCTAATCGAGGGCCCCCAGCGGTTGAATCGCTATCCGGTAGCCCTGAAGGCGCCAGTTGAGAAAACGTCATAGTCCGTTAGAAGTGCACCATAGCGAAATGATAAGATACCTCAGTAATTTTCCTGTGTTTCTTGTCCCTCATCTTTAATTACTTCATGGTTGCTTCAATGCATTCCCCGATTCAGCCACTGACCCAATTTTCAAGGATCACCTTGCTCTGCCTATCGCTGGTCGGAATGACTGGTAGCCTACTGGGCCATCCTGCTGAGGCGTTAGCTAATTCTTTAAAAGTTGCCCAGTCTGGCAGTGGGGCCGAAACTAGTCCCCTCAAGCCAGGTAACCTATCCACCAGCTCCTTTAGTATCGAGGCAGCGACTAAAGTGATGACTGAGGCTGAGGCCGCCATCGCTAAACAGGACTACACTACGGCGGAAGCCAAGCTGAAGACGGCTCGGGAAACCTTAAATCAGATTTCCTCCTACTATCAAGAGCTGGCCCAAATGTTTGTGGGTGTAGACACCCTGATCCAACGTAGCCATCGGGAAAAGGCCTTAGAAGCTGCCCAACTGAGGGACAAGGCTACTTACCAGCTGGCCCTAGTTTACCGGGCTAAAAATCAGCCCGAACTGGCCGTACCTTTGCTGATGGAAATTTTGCGCAGCCAACAACCTACCCGGGAGTTGGGTCAGCGCGCCTATCAACAACTCTTTGAGTTGGGCTTTGTTAGTGAACCCTACCAGGGATCCCCTCCGACTCCCAGGTAGGGGACAAAGGGTGTGGGAAAAGGCGATTGCAGCCAAGGGTGCTGCTAAAGTTTTTCCATACCCTTGAAGGCGTTACTGATCACCAATCCCGTAAGTTGCCGGGAGCTATACGGGTGTAGAGCCCAGCGTTACAGATTCAAGCCGTCATCTGTAGCGATCGCTCCGCCAAGATTTGGCCATAGAACTGCTGGAGTTGGCGAGTAGCCGCACCCCAACCCCAGCGCTCTGCCTCCGCCACCGCATTCTGACGCATAGCCTCCCGTTCATGGCTAGCTTCCAGCAGGCGACGAGTAGCGGTAATTGCCCCTGTCTCATCCTTAGGATCAAACAAAAAGCCATTCACGCCATCGGTAACAATATCTGGAATACCCCCAGAGTTGGCCGCCACCACCGGGCAGCCAGCCGCCATGGCTTCCAGCAATACCAGGCCGAGGGTTTCGGTGCGGGAAGGAAAGATAAAAGCATCAGCGGAGGCATAGGCGGAGGCCAGGTCCTCCCCAGCCAGATAGCCGACAAAATGGGTGAGGGTATCGGCAAAATGAGCCTCCAGCTCCGATCGATAGGGACCATCTCCCACCAGGGCCAGGCGTGCTCCCGGAATGGCTTCAAGGATAGGCTTAATCCGATCAATTTCCTTTTCAGCGGAGAGGCGGCCAATATAGAGCAACAGAGGGGCCTGGGAGTGTCCCTGGGAGAGGCGATCGCGCATCGCTTGACTGGCTAGGGCAGGGCGAAATAAGTCTGTATCAACGCCTCGTTGCCAGACTGCCAGACGTTCTACCCCGTGTTCCGATAACTCCACCTGCATAGCAGTAGACGTACAGAGGTTAAGGCGAGCCTGGTTATGCATAGCCTTAATAATCTCCCACATCAACCCCTCTAAAATACCTAGGCCATAATGTTCTAGATACTTGGGCAGATGGGTATGGTAAGAAGCCACCAGGGGAACAGCCATGGCTTTGCTGTAGTATATTCCCGCCAACCCCAAAACCGCTGGGTTCACCACATGGATAATTTCAGGCTGAAACTTCTCCAGAGCTTCTCCAATAGCTGGGCGAGGTAGGGCGAGTTTAAGTTCTGGATATAGGGGCAAGGGAAAGCCTGACACCCCATAGATTTGGGCCCCCCGATATTCCCGCAAGCCCCCCTCGGGAGAAATCACCATGACCTCATCTCCCAGCTGCTGGAGATGATCGACTGTGTGCTTCAACCGGGTGACAATACCATCAACCTTCGGCAAAAAGGTCTCAGTGAAGAGCGCAATACGCATAGGACAGGGGAAAGGTAAAAGGAGGCTGACGGAAAAAGAGCTGAGAAAGAATGGAAGCCAGTGAACAGAGAACCCATTCCCTAGCTCACCCTATTCTCTCCCACCATCGATCTAGGGCCGTTACCTAGCCACGCCGCCACTTCACCTTTGGTAGAATCTGGCTTTGATCAATCCGAGTTTTGTACTTAACGGCAAAGTTCAACAGACTATCCAAAAGGGAATCCGATAGGTAGTGGGGTTGCAGTCCCAAATCTAGGAGATTAGTATTTTTGGCGTTGAAGTAATGCTGCTCTGCTTCAACCCGGGGATTATCTAGATAATTGATATCCACGTCTAAACCCAGGGTTGTACCGGCTTTCTTCACCATCAAGGCCAGATCGCCAACGCTAAACATTTCGGTGAACTGGTTAAAGACCCGAAACTGTCCAGACTGGGCCGGATTAGCCAGAGCAATTTCTACACAACGAACGGTATCCCGAATATCTAGAAAGGCGCGGGTTTGTCCTCCCGTACCATATACCGTTAATCCATGACCAACCGCTGCCTGAATACAGAAGCGATTCAAGGCCGTACCGAACACACCATCGTAGTCCAGACGGTTAATCAACAGCTCATCCATGCCGGTTTCCTCGGTCAGGACACCGTAAACCACTCCCTGATTCAGATCCGTAGCCCGTAGGCCCCAGATCTTGCAAGCGAAGTGAATATTATGGGAGTCGTGAACTTTACTGAGGTGATAAAAGGAGCCAGGCTGCTTGGGATAGGGTAAGGTATCCTTACGGCCATTATGCTCAATGGTGATATACCCTTCTTCAATGTCAATATTGGGGGTCCCGTATTCGCCCATGGTGCCTAACTTAACCAGATGGCAATCGGGAAAGTGATCTCTCAAAGCATAGAGCAGGTTCAGGTTACCAATGACGTTATTGGCCTGGGTGAGCACGGCATGCTCCCGATCGATCATAGAAAAGGGAGCCGATCGCTGTTCACCGAAGTGCACCACTGCCTCCGGACCAAAGTCCAACATTGACTTTTCCAAAAAGGGGTAGTCGTTGATGTCACCGATGTAGAGATCGATATGCTTGCCAGTGAGGTCTTTCCAGCGTTGTAAACGGCTCTGAATTGGAGCAATGGGAGTCAGGGTCTCGATTAGAAGCTGGGCATCCCAATGTCGCCGCACAAGACTATCAAGAATGCCGACTTCGTAGCCACGATTGGAAAGATACAGAGCGGTTGCCCACCCACAGTAACCATCACCGCCAATGACAAGGACTTTCATATCAATGCTGTATTCTTCTTGCTGATACCAAGACAATCTACCAGGTTTAGTCACCCTGTAAACCCCTGTCTTAGAAATATACCTATCCAGGTATTTCCTGAGGCGACCTCTAACCCTATAGATGATTTAGATACGATTCCCATTTATGGCTAGTTCAAATGCAGTCGTAGCAGAATTAATTGGGTTTCTGTTCCAGACTGAAAGTTATTATCGGTAGCCAAGATTAAACTCTGGCTACCGTCCTTGAACCGGGGGCCCAGGGTCATGGCTTCGAGATTATCTGGGGCAAAGGGAGCCTTGGCAAAATCAAAAACCAGGCGTTTACGAATCGGCGTAACGCCCTCCAAATTACCAGCCAGGGTAGGTCGGTTGGTAGTATCTGTAGCACCCCCCGTGGCTAACTGGTAAAGTTTGACCGCAAAGCCCCGCAAACCGTAGGACCGTTCCAGAGCTAGAAAATGACCTCCCTGATCGATAGCGATCAGTTCGCTAATGCCATGGACGATCGCACCGGTTGGTTCTAGATCCAGCGGATAGGCATGCTCGGCAATTAAGGACACCTGATCGGGGCTAATCAGATAGTGTAAAAAGCGGCTGTAGAGAGGACGCGCCGGATCATCTTCATAGTCCTGCGCCAGAGCTGACTCGGTCACAGCAAACAGGCGAAAGGGTTCCCGACTATTGGCGGGAGAAGCAGGAGGATTGATAGTTAGGGCCTCAAAGCTGAGATTATTGCGGACTCCCCGGGTTGGGGCCGTGGAGCGATCCGGTAAAAACCGCTGGGGTAGGGGTAGGCTACGGAGGATTTGCCCCGTCCCCCGATCAAATTCCCCAATTAAAGGCGGAGTATTCCGCCGTTCATCCCCTTCACTGCTGATAAACAGGTGGCCAGGAGAAGAGAGGGCTATCCCTTCTGGATCTAGACTACCCGGGCTATAGGGATTACCCTGGGAATTTTTCAAGCTGGTGACGTCGGTGATTTTTACGCCATCAAAACGGGGTTGTTGAGCCTGATCGGACCGCAGGGTAATGGCCAACTCATAGAAGCGGCTGGGGCCAAACTCCCCCCGATCATCGCTAAGGGCATAAAAGCGATCGCGCTGGGAATCGTAGGTCAGGGCTGACAGACCTCCCACGGTCGTAGCTTGAAAATCTTGCTGAGGTAGGGAATACCGATCCAACAGATCAACCGTCACGGGTAGAAACAGGCGATCCTCTGCTTCCACCTGGGGCAGACCACAGGCTGTCAGCGCTAACATGACCAACCCCAGCACCGCTATCCGCAACCATCTTCCTACTAGCACTGCTGTTCGTCCTCTCCAGAATAGTTTCCATCATAGACCAGCCATTCTCCCCACCTAACCCTTGACTATGGAGGGGGTTTCCCGGGTAGTCATTTTTCTGGAAGACTGCTAGAGTGAATCAGTCCTAAAAACTGTAAACAATGTATTGACAAAAAGACCATATCGCAATAAGAACCTTCTGCGTATTTCTGATCACTCATTTCCCAGCCTATGACTCAATCTACAATTTTTTGTGACTTTGACGGCCCTATTGTCGATGTTTCCGAGCGTTACTATGCCACCTATCAACAGGGCCTCCAATTAGTTCAAGATCAGGCCCTAGCAAAGGGAGAGACCATTTCAGTCCGTCCCATTTCCAAATCCCAATTCTGGACCTTTAAGCAAAACCGTATTCCCGATCGCCAAATCGCCCATTGGTCGGGGTTAGAAAGCCACCAGATTGATAATTTTTTGGCTCAGGTGAATCGGATTGTGAATCACCCCAGTCTCCTCAGCCACGATCAAATTCAGCCCAAAGTCCAGGAAGCTCTGGTAATTTTCCAGCACTGTGGGGTTCGCCTGGTGTTGGTTACCCTGCGCTGTCCTGACCAGGTAAGAGAGTTTTTAGCTAAGAATCATCTTCAGGGAGTGTTTAGTGAGTTGTTTGGCATGCCCAGAATAGAAGCAGCCTATACCAACCAGACGAACCATAAGGTAGAACGGTTACAGGCGGCGATCGCAGCGCAGCAACGCCAGGGCTATACCCTGAGGAATGCCTGGATGATTGGCGATACTGAAGCCGATATCATGGCTGGCCAGAGCCTTGGCCTGGAGACCGTAGCCCTTACCTGTGGTATTCGCAGTAGTAATTATCTACAGAGTTTTCGCCCCACCTACCTAATGCCAGACCTTTGGGCCGCCTCACAACGCTTACAACAACAAGTTACCCTAAGGCTTCGCTAAGGTTAGCCGCCACAATCGGTTGAGAGGATAGTATAGGGCTGGAGCCCAGACACTACTGAGAATGGCAGAACTGAGGGCAACCCGCTGATGGTAAAGCCAAATTTTAGGCACCATAGGATAGAGGGAATGGGCATTGAAAAGCTGGTCTGCAGATACCTGCAGGGCCAGCACTGTTTCTGCTACTACCGCCATCGCGAACACAATTAGGGCTACAGAAATCAAATCTTCCTGAAGATACCGCTCTTTCTGCAGTTTGGCCGTTAACACCCCTACAACAATCAGGCCAAGGCTATGGCTGGGATGGCTGGCTGTCATGCTGTCCTGCATCAGGCCCATTACCAAACCAGCGATCGCCCCTTCCCACATGGTTCGCTTGACGCTCCAGGCCACCACCCAGATTAGTACCCAGTGGGGAGAGACTCCCAGTAGCTCAAAGCCGGGAATGCGCGCTGGCAGGAGAAGTAGACAAAATAGGGCCGACCCCACAGTAACTAAGGTGCCGGTAAACCAAGATCGCTGCCAAAATGGTCTAGAGGCCCCCGTTGATGTCATGGTTTTTTCGATTTAAGAGAACTATCCGTACTCTGCTGGGGGACTGTCGGCAAGTCAATGGATTCAAAAGGTTGGAAGGGCTGAATAACCACCCACTCTAAAATAGGTAGGGGTGAGGAAAGCTGAATAGTAGCTTCTGGAGAGGTCCCTTTATCATTTGTCATGGACTCAACCCGACCAATGGGAATATCTTGGGGAAACAAACGACTATAGGAAGAGGTGGTAACCACATCTCCAGGCCTAACGTCAGGTAACTTATCAAAAAACTCCATGATCAGCTGATTATTAGACTGGCCACGCACCACTCCCATAACCCGACTGCGACTGATCCTGGCACCAATCCGACTGGTCAGGTCACTGACTAATAAAACCCTTGAGGTGTGGGGAGAAACTTCTACCACCCTACCCACCAAGCCTCCCGGCCCAGTGACAACATAGCCAGGTTTAACCCCATCCTGACTACCGCGATTAACGATAATATGCTGCCACCAATGATCGGCAGCTCGACCGATTACGGTTGCCCGTAGACTATCCCCAGCTAGGGTTTGTTGGTAACCAGAAGAGGCTTGTAAGACCCGATTTTGGCTTTCTAACTCAACCACCCGCTGCTGCAGTTCTAAAATATAGCTGTTCTCAAACCGCTGCTCTCGACTCATACCGGGC
Source organism: Leptolyngbya sp. (assembly GCA_040374765.1). Lineage (GTDB taxonomy): Bacteria > Cyanobacteriota > Cyanobacteriia > Phormidesmidales > Phormidesmidaceae > Nodosilinea. The sequence continues at coordinate 34,739 of JBEITR010000024.1, read as the reverse complement.
TGAAGAGGACGGGTTAACCAGTGATAGGCCTCATAGAAGATAACTCCATGGGTAGAACGGGACCATAGGGCCACACCAATAGCTAGGGTAGCCAGGGCTGTTTTAAATCCGTACCTTGTCCACCATCGACCCAGGGCAAACATACTAGGAAAAACCTATTTTTACAGGAAGTTTCAAGGTTGAAAAGCTTAGTTATTAAATACTAGATTGGGCACTGAATACCCGTCCCATTTGACCAAAGTTTTCTAAAACTCGACCTGCTCCTAGAACTACACAGCTAAGGGGATCCGCTGCAATATGGACTACAATTCCAGTTTCGTGACTAATTAAGGTATCTAGGCCCCGTAATAAAGCCCCGCCCCCAGCCAGCATAATGCCCCGATCAATAATATCAGCCGCTAATTCAGGGGGAGTTTTTTCAAGGGTACGTTTAACGGCCTCGACAATCACCGAAAGAGGCTCAGCCATACTTTCTCGAATTTCCCCGCTTTTCACACAAAGGGTGCGGGGTAGGCCTGATAGTAAATGAAGACCCCGTACATCCATACCTAGCTCGTTATCATCCAAACTGGGGTAGGCTGAGCCAATGGCAATTTTAATTTCTTCCGCTGTCCGCTCACCCACCACCAGGTTATGAACCTTCTTCATATAGTTAGCGATGGAGTCACTGAGTTCATCGCCAGCAATTCGCACCGACTCACTCAACACCGTCCCCTGCAAGCTCAGAACAGCCACCTCAGTAGTACCGCCACCAATATCGACAATCATGTTACCGGTGGGTTCAGCCACGGGTAAACCGGCACCAATGGCCGCTGCTACTGGCTCGTCAATTAAATAAACAGTACGGGCCCCAGCTTGTTGGGCAGCATCCATCACAGCTCGTCGTTCGACCCCAGTCACACCACTAGGAATGCCAATTACAATGCGGGGGGAAACCAGGGTTCGTCCTTCATGGACCCGCCGAATAAAGTGTTTGAGCATGACTTCCGCCGTATCAAAATCGGCGATTACGCCATCACGGAGAGGGCGCAGGGCAACCACATTACCAGGGGTGCGGCCCAGCATCCGTTTAGCTTCCTCACCAACCGCTAATGGTTTCCTCTGGACCTGATCAATGGCAACTACAGAGGGCTCCTGTAAGACTACGCCCTTACCAGAAACGTACACCAGGGTGTTAGCTGTACCCAGGTCTATACCCATGTCGCGAGAAAACCGGTCTAAGAAAGCCACAGGCAAATCGCCTCTTTAGTAAAAATGGGACAATAATTCGTAATAAATTCTATTACGTTTGGTATCAGCCGTCCATCTAAAGCAAAAATATATTCGGCTTAGGATGCAATACCAGACCTGATATGCTTTCTATACTCTGTTAGCTATTTAAAAACCAAGTCAGGTTGGGTAGGATCTATATATAGCCAGTATATCTAGCCTCTGGTAGCATTATAGCTGGCTGGGGAACGATCAGGTGTCTTATTAAATTTTTAAGTCTGTCTGTCAAGTTAGTTGGCAAGCTATTGAGTCTTTAAATCATCGTTCTAGGGGTTGTTGGTGTTTCTATGACCGTTAATGTAGTAACCCTGGTGGGGCGAGTAGGTGGTGAGCCTGAGGTCAAGTATTTTGAATCCGGTAGCGTGGTGTGTAACCTGACTCTGGCAGTACGACGCCGTTCCAGTCGGGATGATAAACCGGACTGGTTTAACCTGGAGTTATGGGGGAAAACGGCAGAGATTGCTGCCAACTACGTCCATAAGGGCAGTTTGATCGGTATTACAGGTGCTCTCAAGCTAGAGTACTGGCAAGATAGAACTACGGGAACGGGACGTTCTAAGCCAGTGATTCGAGTGGATCGGCTAGATCTGCTCGGCTCTCGTCGTGATAACGAAGCTTCTATGGGTTACGGCGAAGAGGAGTTTTAAAATAGCTTAGCAGCCTAGTTTATTCATTTCAGATGGGCCTGGTTTAAGCAGCTGCTGTAGAGGGCTATTTATAGTTCAGCGTTTAGCTCTTGGTGTAGCCTTGGTAACGAAGAGCAGGCAATTTAGAATACCTGCCCAGAACTGGCTGCGATCGATTAGCCGGCTTCTCGGGGTTCTGACCAAAGCTGTGAAATTCCCTGTAGGGCAATAGGGCAGGAACTCTTTTTTAGAGTGGTAGAATTCATTTAAATCTTCTGTGTCTTTTATCTGACTTTCAAGGCAAAATGGAATCGATTCTAAATCCAGGACTTTAAACCCATGAGTCGGCGTAGTGGACAGAGCGCTCTTTCCGATCCTATTACCGTTCTATGTCAACAGAGCTTTCTGTTTGGGTCCATTGCAGTTGAAGACCTGCGATCCTTGCTTGATCCCGATCTCCTGATCATAGAAAAGCTCTATTCTAACCGACCTATCTATACCGCCTTTCGGCCAGGCACCTGGCTGGAATACCTGTATGTGATCATTGATGGGGGACCGGTGATTATGCGTAGCACTCCCCTGGATCGGGTCATGGGCATCACCTACCCGGGCGGCTGTTTTGGAGAACGGAGTTTACCGATAGGTTTTGGATTGGCAGCCAGAGCCTTTCCCAGTTTGGTGGAAGCCTATAAGACCACGGATGTCATCAAGGTGCCACTGGCCACCATTCAAGCCCTTTATAACCAGAATCCTAGCTTCCAGGAACGGTACAACCTTCTATTTGAATTGCAAGAGAAATTTCAATATCATCTGCTCAACTGTAGTACCTATCCGCCCCAGGCTGTGGCCGCTCTACTACGGGCGTTAATTTTCCAGGAACGTAGCCTGGGTAGTCAGCCTAAGGGGAATAAAACCGACTATACCTTTGATCTCCCCATTGACTTGATTGCCCGAGCCTGCCAGCTTAACCACCGGACCGTCGAACAGGTGCTCAAGGGACTGACCAGGGCCGCCTATCTAAAGGCCAATAAAAGTGCTGATAATGCCACGGCCGATCAGGTTCAGGTGATCGATCCAGAAGGGTTGAAGGAAGTCTATGGCGCTACCCGGGATAAGGTGACCTGGTGGCCTTTGAAGTGAAGCAAGGGCTTGGTAGTCAGTTCTAGCCATGGAGAACCTAGCAGCATTGAATCGTAGCGTTAGCCAGAACGATGAGAACCCGACTGATTGGTCAAAGCTAATACTAGAAGTCTCCTGGCGGGTAGCTACGGCTGTAATTACTCTACCTGGTCTTGCCATCCCTGGGCATTAGACCAAACCTAAGAGTCATCTTCACGCAGTTCGTCGTAGAGCAGATCCAGACCAATTAATACCCGTTCCCGATCGGACAGATCACCAATAATTTTGCGCACGGGCGGCGGCAATATTTTAGAAAGCGTAGGAGTTGCCAGAATCTTATCTTCTTCAGCCAGTTGGGGATTTTTGAGTACGTCAATCACCTTGAGGGCATAAACACCCTGAAACTCCTCCTCTAGGATGTTATTTAAGGTCTTCAGGGCGCGGATTGAGTTGGGGGTATTGCCGGCTACGTAAAGTTTGAGAATATAGGTCTTTTTAACGGCACTCATGGGAAAGACGCTCTGGAGTAAAGGGACACAGAGTTGATTGTAGCGTTAGGATTCTCTAGGAATCGATCGCCGATACATCTCACACAGGTGAGCAATAACATCAATCAGGGTAAGCCGATAGTCAAGCAAAATTTCTTCACTGCGACTCTCCAATTTGAGTTGTTTGGAAAACTCATCCATGAGTTCCATGTGAATTTCCACAATGTGAGAGACAGAAATATCCGCCATAAAGGCTTGCGTGACAAAGGCGTCAATGTTCTGGTTGAGTTTAGAATCGTTAGAAAAATAACCCAAAATGATCTTTCGATAGTCAGCTTTGAGCTGGCACAAAAGCGTTTCCCGATCAGGCTGACTCATATGACGTAAAAAATGGTCGGGGTTGCGCTTGTAATAAACACCCAGGTAACCCAGGCGGGCTTTGAGCTTTTCGGTCAGACGGCTCTGTTGGGTCTTGAGTAGATCGGGGATGGGTAGTTGATCAACAGGGAGGGGACAGGACTCAACTGATAAACCCAGGAATTGCTCGATCGCTTGTTGAATAGCAACTTCTACCTGGTCAATCTGATTGACTGGTAGGGTAACTACAGCACGGTGGTAGGTGCTCTTTAGACTTTCGACCGTGGGTTTAGGGTCGGCCCCTGACCCGGAGGAGTTTTCAGGGCTTGCTATGACAAGCACAACGGGAACCAAGACCCCATTAGCGGTTAACCGCTGCTGAAGGTTTTCAGTTACCATGGCAGCTTCCAGGATTAAGCAGTCCACCTGATGGTGGCGATCGCTCAACCACAGCAAACCATCCGCTACAGTCGTAGCCCGGTGAAGGACGTATCGATCTGGAGGTAAAACCAGTCCGGGGTGGTCTATTATCTCCTGCGACTGAGCTAGGAGGTATATCTGTAATGGAGTCACCAAAGTAGGAGTTCAGCACAAACAGCAAGGGCAAATAGCCCGTAACTAAAAACTGGAGGCAAAAGCTCCAAAGGTAGATAGATATATGTTCACATATATGTTCACATTTTTTAATTGTAAGGGTTGACCGTCAGAATGCTTCCTCCAGAATTATTAAGCTCCCCTCCCAGTGTCTCCCTTTCTTCTGACTTAGTCAGTCTGGCTCAGCGATTGGCCCAGCATCCTCCCTGGGGAGGGGAGTACATTATTGTGGTGGACGACCAGGATTGTCCCATCGGGGCGATCGCCCTGGCCCATCTGTGGGCTTTGTACCATTACCACTGCCTAGCGCCTCTTAAGCCCCTGGAAGGGGGAGATCCCCTGCGGCTGGTTGACTGTCAACCTTGGCTAGACAAGGTCGTAGTGGTCCCAGATGAATCCAATCTTACCGACCTGAGGGAAATTCTGGAAAACAATCCTCAGGGTCCCTGGGTCCTTATAGACAGGGCTGGGTGCTATCAGGGGGCAATCCAGGCGACCGAGCTGTTGACCTGGCTGATGGCTCAGATGCCTTTGGCAGAAGGTCTGGGGGATAGGCGCCCGTCCTCTGCCCTGGGCTCCAGGCTACCTGAGTCCCTATCGGCCCAGGCCCACCAGTGGCTGATGCTGCTGAACCATAGTATTAAAACTCCACTCACCTCTCTGTTAGGACTATCTACCCTCCTCCTTGATCCCCGGATTGGTAGTTTAAGCGATCGCCAAACCCGCTATGCGTATCTGATGCGACGGGCCATTCGCCAAATCATTCGTCTAGTGAATCAATGGGTCGATTGGATGGGTCTGGAATCTGACCAATTTCCTCTTACCGTGGATAGGGTTGATTTATCCGCGCTGACCACCACCTTCCTACCCCAATTCCATAGCGGCTGGCTAGCCGATCACAGCAGCCCGCCCCCCTGGATGGCAGAGTTTACCTGTCACCTGAATTCAGAGGTACCGATCCTAACCGGCGATCGCCGGTGTTTACAGCAAAGTCTCTACTGTGTCTTAGATTATCTGTTACAAGAGCGATCCCAACCCCAGGCTTTGACCATAGAGTCCTGGGGAGACTGGCTAGGATTCACCCTTAGCGGTAGCTATCCAGACCCAGATCGGCCTGATTCAATCAGAGGTAGTTTGCCGATTCCAGCCATGGGGCCCCTGGATAGCTTGGGTTTGGCTCTGGCCCGTCGTCTCTGCCAGCGCCAGGAGGCGATCTGGTAGGATTTTGCTCAAGCTCCTACGGGTATCGTTTTACCCTACTACTACCCCTGGTCCAACCCCCACTTACCAAAGGCGATACCCAGCCCCCTTCCAGATCCCCAGTCCTGGTTCTGTTAATTAGTAGGGCCGGTAAGGTCATCGATCAGGTATATGCCATCCTTCAATGCAGCCCCTATCGTGTGGCGGTGATAGGGGGCGGAAAGGATGAGATGGCTGGGATTCAACGATTATCTCCCACCGCCATCATCTACCATGAAGAGTCCCTGGATCCCCCTGATCGCCTCATCTACAGCGATCTCACCTGGTCAGAGCTAAGGCCCCCTGCCCTGATCTGGGTTGGATCTGTACCTGGGGATTTTGCCCCTGAACAGGCCGAGGTTATTCCCATTGCCTGCTTAAGCCAACAACTGATCCCGGCCCTTGATCGAATTTGTCAGTCAGACCCTGTTCCCCTGGCTCCCGCGGAGGATAGGCTGGTCCTATTGCTACTACGACTCCAGCCTGATAACAGCCCGGCCCGGGTCACCCCCCCAGAACTCTGGCAACAAGCACTGCAGCGCTATAACTGTCGTCTACTTCAGGCAGAAGACCTGACTCAGGCAAGTCTATTGTGTCGGGTCTGGCAACCCGATGGCATTCTAGTGGATCAGACCCTTACCGCAGAAGACTGGCAGCGTCTGGCCAGGGTTCCAGAGTTAGGCAAACTTCCCCTGATTACCCTTAGCCCCTCCCTGGAACCCTGGCCAGAGCAATTGGCGGTGATTGACCTTTGTCAAACCATGGCCCAATCCCCCGAACAGATTGCCACCACCCTTCTACACCGTATTCGTAGCTTGAGTAAGAAACCAGGCTAATCGCTGTCGTCTGCCTGAACGCCCTGGACAATCCTGGACAGTTCAGTCTTCTCATCCACCGCAATCCGGGTAGGCGATCCACTGATAATGCGCTCCAGATTACGGAAGGAGTCCTTAATTTCGGGGCCGTGACTACTGATGGTATATTCCCGAATTCCCTTATCGTGCCAGGAACCTCGCATTTTAAAGACGTTAATAGCCCGGGACATTTCTCCCCGTACCTCAACGTATTGCAACATCAAAATGGTATCGGTGATGGTAGAAATATGGGACTCTGTAATCGAGTGTAGTCCCATAAACTGCTCCGTAGTGTTGGTGAAGAAGCCGGTGATCTCCTCCTGCTTAGCAAACCCGGTTACCCCAATGACAAACTGTCGGAAGGAATTATTACTCACCCCCCGATCCAGCGCTGACAAAGAATCGATAGCCATGCGGGAAGGCTTAAATTGAGAGATTTCCGTCTTGATGATTTGCAGGTGATCCTCTAAACCGGCCGACTCAGGATAGGCACAGATAATTTTTAACAGGCCCTGTTGCTCCATCTCCTCGAAGTCAATCCCCCAGGAATAGGCATTACGGGAAAGCTGGGCCCGAGACTCTTCGTAGGCAAACAAAATCGCCCGCTCCCCGCTTTTGCAGCCATCCACCAGAAACTTACTGACTAGGAGAGTTTTCCCAGTTCCCGTAGCCCCCGTCGCTAAAATAATAGAGTCTTTAAAGAACCCACCACCACACATTTCGTCCAGGGTGGGTACTCCTGAGGAGACCCGAGCATTGGAGGAGCGCTGGGTTAATCGCATAGCTCCCAGCGGGAAGATATTAATACCTTCATTAGTAATGGTAAAGGGATACTCCCCTTTCATGTGAGTTGTACCCCGTAATTTGAGAATTTCAATGGTACGACGGCGACGCTCCCCCTCTAGGGCGTTACGGACAATCACCACATTGTCAGAAACAAATTCCTCCACCCCAAAACGAGCCACCGGTCCGTATTCATCCAGGCGTTCAGTGGTCATGACCGTGGTCACACCCATTTGTTTAAGCCGTGCCACCAGACGAAAGATCTCCCGTCGCACCACCGAGGCAGCGTCGTACTGCTGGAATACGGCGGTGACCGAGTCGATGGAAACCCGACGGGCTTTGTACTTACGAATGGCGTACTGGATCCGCTCGATTAGAGCGGACAGATCAAAATTGCCCACCACATCCTGCCCCTCAGGATCGGGAGAAGCGTCGAGAATAAATAATTTACTCTCGCTGACTAGTTTTTGCAGATCCCAGCCAAAACTATAGGCGTTCTGGATAATGTCTTCGGGAGATTCTTCGAAGGTGACGAACACTCCAGGCTCGTCAAAATAGGTGATGCCGTTGTAGATAAATTGCACCGCAAAGAGAGTTTTACCGGTGCCGGATGTGCCGCTTACCAGAGTTGATCTTCCGGCAGGGATACCCCCATGACTGATGTCGTCAAAACCTTCAATCATGGTGCGGATTTTGCGAACACCCAGAGGCTGGGTAGGGGGTTGGTGATCGATAGGGGCAGTATCAGTCATCGGTTATGAATTACATCAGGCGTAGCGCTGCGCCATTTACCGTAGGGAACAAGGTACTAAGCATTTAGCATACCCTGAACTGATGAAGCAAGCGTCGAGATTAAGCCAGCTGAGCTGAATCTCTTTTCATCTGCTCACCTCCAGTTCATTGTTTCAACTAGTTTAACGGCTAGGACTCACGGCAGAGCACCTGGCGCATCTGACCCATATTGCCAGGCAAATCAAGTTTCATCGCCTGTTCTATTAAAAAACCAGGCACGGGTATGGTGGGAGCGGCTTCTACGGAGTAGCTTAGCAGGGTACCCTGGTGCAGATCCCGGAGAGATAGGTTCGCGGTAAAGTGGGAAAAGGCCCCCTTTTCAAGATGGAACTGAATGCGATCGCAGGTGGTCTCGAACACCCTCAAATAAACCTCAACCTGGGCGCTCAGGGTCAAAAACCCCTTCCGTCCTACTTGATAGAGACGACGATAGCGATGGGATGAGGTCTTAACCGTCTCTAACACCTCGCTATGGATAATATTCGGGAAAAACTGCGGCCAACGGTGATAGCTGGTCACCTGGGGCCAAATTTGGGCCCGAGTTAGGGGCACGTACATATGGGCAATAACCGCTGCCCTACCGTCGGAGTTGGCCTCAGGCATCACCAAAATATCACCCTTGAGTAGGGCCACCTGTTGAATCGGAGAAAATTGAATGGCCTCTGGCTGCCGATCTATAGACTGAACCCTATCCTGTCTTACCCTGATCATACTCGCGTCCTTGCTCCTGGAGGGATATGCTTCTTTGTACCCAAATGCCTGAATTAAATGACAGGATTGGGACTACCATCACCATGTCTTTACAAACCACCTTGCCGACAGCGATCTACTACTTTGGGGGCTATAGCCTGCTGACACCTACCCAGCCTTTGCATTCTGCCCTGAGAGTTCTGGCTAAAGCTATAACTAAATGGGTTAACTTTACACTGTTAGCAGTCGTTCTTCTGAATCAGGGGCCACCTTATCTATGCCAACCCGACGCTACCCCCTGCAGCCAATTACCAAATTATTTCTGATGGTCTTAGCCCTTACCCTGGTGGTCTGGGTGTTACGGGCCATGGCTTGGCTGGCCTTTTTGCCGGGCCTGGTGTTGTGGGTGTTAATCCTGGCTTGCTTCAGCCTTGGCATTATCAGCAGCCTACAGCGCATGCGCTAACCCTGACCACTCGAGGAAGGGGCTGGAAATCGGTAAACCCATAACCAAACTTCAGCTTCCCTAGCTGGGGTGATTCCAGGCGGCCCCAAAGAAGTTCAGCTCACAGGCCATGGCATAGCGGTAGGTCTGATGCAGCATCGGAGTGTCGATGGCAAAATCGTCAATGAACGCCTCAAGCTGCTGGACCAATGGTTCAAACTGATCGCTGCTGTAGGTTTCAATCCAGGCCCTATAGGGGTGTTGAGCCAGACTGGGACTGGCCAGCGATCGCCCTAGAAAGGCGTAGAGCCGCATACAGGGAGCCATCGCCACCGCTATGGTGGGGGCATCCTGACTCCAGGCGGTATGGAGTAAAAAATCGGTATACTGGCGGGTGGCACTGCCGGGTTCCACTGTTTCCAGATCTACGCCCCAGGTTTGGGCGTAGGAGCCGTGCAGCCGCAACTCTTCTAGCACGCCATCGGCCATCTGATGAAAGAGTTGGAAGGCGGGCCATGGCGATGCCTTTGCTGCCGCTATGCTGTAGGCCCTGGCAAAGGATTCCAGGAAAAAGCTATCTTGACCGATGTAGTAAGCGAATTTGGCTGGATCCAGGGAGCCATCGCCAATACCAACCACAAAGGGATGGTGCAGACAGGCGATCGCTAGGGCCTGATGGGTTTGCCAGAGGGTCTGGGAAAGGGACATGGTCAAAAACCTCAAGCCATAGAACTAGACAACAACATCTGGGCCAGCTCTAGGGAAAAGTAATAGGCCTGACCGGCATTGCCCCATAGGACTTCAAAAGGTCGATGGGGCTCCCCTAAATGGTTAATCACGAGCCTGGCCTGGGGCAGGGACTGATGCCGGGTATAGTCGTTCACCGTAACAACGGTAGGTAACCCAGCTGCCACCGCTGCCCTGAGCCCCTGCTGACTGTCTTCAATCACCAGGCAATGGTCTGGGGTGAGTCCCAGGGTTTGTAAAACCAGATGATAAACATCGGGTGCTGGTTTTTTATCGGCTACATCGTCCCCTGTGGCAATCACCTCAAACCAGGAGGGAGCCTGTGGCCCCAGAAGCCTTTCCAGCAAGGGAATTACCGTTTCCCTGGTACTGGTGGTGGCGATCGCTAGCCGCACCTGCTGACGTTGAGCATCGGCAATCAGCCGTTGTATTCCCGGTCGCAGGGGCATAATAGGGGACTGCAAGAGTTCTCTGAAGTAACGCCCCTTAGATCGGTGCAGATGGGTTACTAAATCGGTCAGGGGTTGGTTGGCTACAAAGCCGGGTTGGTAGCGATCGACATAGTGCAGGATTCGCTCCTTGCCACCAGTTACCTTCAGTAGATCGGCATAAAGACCCACGGACCAGTCCCAAGGCAAGCCAAACTCTTGAAAAGCCAGGTTAAAGGCAACCCGGTGGCCATCCCGCTCAGTCTCTGCCAGGGTACCATCAACGTCAAAAATTAAAGCCTTAAGGGAGGGTGGAGGCAAACCTAAACTCTGAGTAAACCTACCCAACCATCATATCGCGCTGGCCGGGTCCCTGAGGATAGCAGCAAAAACCTGTAGGCCGACCCCATTTCACCGTAGGATGAAAAGGCAAACCGACCAGATCAGACCGCAGGCTGGTAGCAAAGGTGATGTTCAACATGGATATCAAACAGGGTTTCGTAGATACAATCGGCAATACCCCCTTAATTCGCATTAATAGCCTCAGCCAAGCCACGGGCTGTGAGATTCTAGGCAAGGCCGAGTTTCTCAACCCCGGAGGTTCAGTTAAGGACCGGGCCGCCCTCTATATTATTCAAGATGCTGAAGCCAGGGGGCTACTCAAACCTGGGGGAACGGTGGTAGAAGGCACCGCTGGTAATACGGGGATTGGCCTGGCCCATATCTGTAACGCCAGGGGATATCGCTGCTTAATTGTAATTCCGGAGACCCAATCCCAGGAAAAAATTGATCTGCTGCGTACCCTGGGGGCTGAGGTCAAGACCGTACCGGCCGTACCCTATCGGGACCCAAACAACTATGTGAAATTATCGGGCCGAATCGCCGCCGAGATGGACAATGCCATTTGGGCTAACCAGTTTGATAATCTGGCCAATCGCCAAGCCCATTACCAAACCACTGGCCCAGAAATCTGGCAACAAACCGATGGCACCGTAGACGGCTGGGTAGCCGCTACAGGAACTGGAGGCACCTACGCCGGTGTGGCTCTATTTCTAAAGGAACAGAACCCGGCCATTCAGTGCGTAGTGGCCGATCCCCTGGGTAGTGGATTGTACAGCTACGTTAAAACCGGTGAAATTAAAATTGAGGGTAGCTCGATCACCGAGGGCATTGGCAACAGCCGGGTGACAGCCAATATGGAAGGTGTACCCATCGATGATGCGATGCAGATTAGCGATCCAGAGGCTTTAGAAACCCTTTATCAATTGCTCTATGAAGATGGGCTATTTATGGGGGGATCGGTGGGCATTAATCTGGCTGCCGCTGTAGAATTGGGCCGCCGTCTGGGACCAGGTCATAGAATTGTTACCGTACTCTGCGATGGGGGCTCCCGGTACCAGTCCCGCATTTACAATCGCAGTTGGCTGGAACAGAAAGGGTTGTGGAGCGATCGCCTCCAGTCTCTCCAGCCTTGCTAAACATCTTTAGAACCGGGTATCCGAACCGGGCTAGAGGGCTTTAGGGTCAATAGTAAATATATAGCTTTAACCGATCAACCTTGTCCTAAGGGTTCTGGTCAAAGCTATAATTCAGTTTTATTTAGAGCTAAAACTTGTCATCATCTTCTCCTCAACAACCATCGCGTCGGCCCAATCCCTGGGTTGAACTCTTACAAACCGTTTCTCTGAGTGTCATTCTGGCCTTAGGGATTCGCCACTTTGTGGCCGAAGCTCGCTATATTCCCTCCGGCTCTATGGAACCAACCCTGCAGATTAACGACCGGTTGGTGATAGAAAAGGTAACCTATCATTTCAACCCCCCCAAACGGGGAGATATTGTGGTTTTCTGGCCCCCTGCCCGCCTTACCCCTCCCGGTCAGCATCGGGACGCCTTTATTAAGCGAGTCATTGGCATCCCTGGAGACGTGGTAGAAGTTCGCAATGGCCAGGTTTATGTTAACGGATCTGCCTTAGAAGAAGGCTATATCAAGGAAGCCCCTAACTATCAGTGGGGACCGGAGCGGGTACCGGAGTCATCCTACTTAGTTTTAGGAGACAACCGCAACAGTAGTTACGATAGCCACGCCTGGGGCTTTGTTCCTGCGGAAAATATTATCGGCAAGGCTATGGTGAGATTCTGGCCCCCTCAACGCTTGGGATGGCTAGAAAATTAGCCCCTATAGGGAGTTGATGATCAATAGTCCGTTTTATCTGTAGCCTGAGGCGACCACTGCCTGGGATAAATTCAGCACTGCTGGAGGAGCACTAGGTAGATTGCGGCCAGAGTCTACTGAATTTAAACTTTCAAAGACTTTTCGCTACAGGACTGAGATCACCCTAAGTTCCTGAAAATTTTCCTGATCAGGATTTAATCCACCAGGGTCAAACTCTGTTCAAAGGTGGGGGGTTCTACTTTGAATTTAGCCAGATTAGCAAGTTCTTGAAGTTGACTGATAGCTTCAGCCCCTTCTAGCTTCATCAATTCCCGATCGTCGCGCATTTCTGTCCAGGTGATGCCGTAATCAGACACCAAAAACCGGATCAGATGATTATTTCCCAGGCTAACCATAAAGGAGGCGCTGTTCATCTGACCGCCGCAAGTGTAGCAGGATGCCAGATATCCCTGGCGTTCCAGAACCGTAGCGAGGGCCTGAAGGTTAGTCACCAGATCCTTTACAAATTGTCGATGCTGATCAGCCAATCTGACAAACATACAAGTCTCCTCGATATGTTGCTCAATTGTAGCTCAGAAATTAATTCATTGTTAAAAACAGCCCGGTAGAGTAGGAAATCTGCATTATCCGTCCTGCGATCGCCACCAGGTGCAACGCCCCAGAGGCAAGCTAGAACACCTCCCTATCCTACTTTGGACAATCTATTCCGTCCCCAACCACCATATTGAATGGATGGATATTTTGGTATGGAGACAGGTTCGAGTCGTTTCTAAAGGGCAAAGTTGAAAACCCTGGGAGGGTTCCAGCCCAAGGGAAAGGATAATCAAAAAAACTCAACTAATCAATAAGAAATTCTTTGAGCTAATAAAATAGGCACCAGATTTTTCCTATGAAAGCGATCCATCCATTCAGGTAACTCTCGGGGTTTATTCCTGACCTGTCTAGGGGGGACAGCGATCGCTACCATGATGCTAAAAAGCAGATGGGATCAGCACCATGGATTCTGGCAACTGTGACAACAGCCGCTAGCTTCCATAGCCTTGTTAACCATCTTCAGAGGAAAGCTATGGTTTCTTTGTAGTTCTGGCTTCTTGCACCTGGGCTTGCAGTGCAGTTAAAGCTCGAGCATACTGGGGATCGGCACTCGTTCCAATACGCTCTCGATCAGCCGATAAAAATTCCCGCTGTTGCTCGGTTAGCTCGGATTGAATATCAGGATCAATACCGTGCTTATTAATATCCCGACCACTGGGGGTGAGATACTTGGCAACCGTAACCGCTAATCCAGAGCCATCGGCCAGGCTTCGTACGGACTGCACCAACCCCTTACCAAAGGTGCGCGTACCCACCAACACGGCACGGTGGTTATCCTGTAAGGCACCCGAGAGAATTTCACTAGCACTGGCTGAACCGCCATCAACGAGAACGACTAAGGGTTTTTTAGTTAAAGCTCGATGATTAGCGGTCTCTGCATCAACCACCCCTTGGCGGTTGACGGTGGAAACAATGGTGCCATCACTCAGCCACATACGGGCTATATCAATACTGGAGTATAGCAAACCACCAGGATTAGACCGCAGATCAAGAATATACCCCGTAACGTTTTGATCTTCTAATGCCTTAATTGCTTGGCCCATTTCAGAGGCAGCGTTGGCACTGAACTGGTTTAGACGAATATAGCCTACTGGCCCATCTGGTCCGGTCTGGCGACTATAGCGCACAGGATGAATTTCGATACGAGAACGGGTCAGGGGGACTTCTAGTTGTTGATCACCCCGACGTACCGACAGAGTCACTTGAGAACCAACCTTACCCCGAATCTTATTGACGGCGTCGTTTAATTCCATCCCAGTGGTGGATTGCCCATCGATTTTAAGGATTACATCCTTAGGACGAATACCGGCATCAAAAGCAGGGGTACCTTCGATGGGAGCAACCACCACGATCTCTTTGGTTTTCTCGTCTTGAGTAATCTGAATACCCACCCCAGTTAGCTCACCGGAGGTGTCCACCTGCATATTGGCAAACTCCTGGGGATCCATAAAGCGAGTATAGGGATCCTGAAGTTTCTTGAGCATCTCCCGAATTGCACCATAGGCCTCTTGGGGGTTAGTGTAATTACGCCCCAGATAGTCGGCCCGTACAGCCTGCCAATCGGTTTGATTAAAGGTGGCATCTACATAATTACGATCAATTAGCTGCCAGACTTCGTCTACTAACTCTTTAGGACTGGATTGGAAGAAAGCCTTACTTTGGGAAAGGTGAATGCCCGCCCCCGTAAGGGTAACTGTGGCTACAGCCGCAGCAGTTGCTCCCAAAATCAATCCCCGCTTTGCAATTGTCATAGGTTAGTAAAATCTGATGCAGCTAATAATGCCCAATCTAACACACACTATTTGATTCGGGACTATAAACCACCGCCGGTTGCCGCCAGCCTCTCGCCAGAGCCGGGACCCATCTACCCGGCGGGGTTCAGCCTCTGCTTCAACCCCGCATTAGGTCTCCGGCGCTAGGGATCTAGCCAACGGCCATCGGCTTTAATCAGATTAATCAGTTCCGCTACCCCTTCGCTTTCGGGCACCTTTCTGATTTCGTCTCGCCCCCGATATAGGGAAATATAGCCAGGCGTCTTACCGACATAGCCGTAGTCCGCATCGGCCATTTCCCCAGGACCATTCACAATGCAACCCATAACGGCAATATCCAGACCGGTGAGATGCTTAGTTGCTTCACGTACCTGATGAAGTACCTCTTCCAGATTAAACAAGGTCCGGCCACAGGAGGGACAGGCGACGTACTCTACCATGGTTTTGCGGAGACCCAATGCCTGCAGAATGCTGTAACATACGGGGATCTCTTTCTCGGGTGCTTCGGTTAAGGAAACTCGAATTGTGTCGCCAATGCCATCAGCTAGAAGGGTAGCGATACCGGCGGTAGATTTAATGCGGCCATATTCGCCATCGCCGGCTTCAGTTACTCCCAGGTGAAGGGGATAGTCCATGCCTAGCTCGTCCATACGTTTGGCCATCAGACGATAGGCAGCCACCATCACGGGTACCCGTGAAGCCTTCAGGGAAATCACCAAATTGCGAAAGTCTAGGGACTGACAAATGCCAATAAACTCTAGGGCAGATTCCACCATACCTGCAGGGGTGTCTCCGTAGGTAAAGAGCATCCGCTCTGCCAGGGAACCATGGTTGACCCCAATCCGCATAGCCTTACCCTGGTCTCTCAGGGAAACCACAAGAGGCTCAAGGGTTTCGCGAATTTTCGAGCCAATTTCCTCAAATTCGGCCTGACTATAGGCGGTACGCCCAGCCTGGGGTTTTTCAAAAACGTAGAGCCCAGGATTAATACGCACCTTATCAACATGCTTGGCTACTTCTAAAGCGATTTTCAAGCCATTGTGGTGCACATCTGCCACCAGGGGCACGGGCTGGTAGGTGTCCGCCAGAATTTTACGAATGTCTGCCAGGGCTTTGGCGTGGGCCATGCTGGGAACGGTTACCCGGACAATTTCGCAACCAATCTCGTGCAGGCGGCGAATAGCCGCAACAGAGCCCTGAATATCGAGGGTGTCTTCGTTGATCATGGACTGCACCACCACCGGATGACCTCCCCCGATGGTGACACTACCAACGGCAACGGGGCGAGTCTTGCGGCGATGGATGGCAGTATCAACGGCTAGATTGGACGTTAGGGAACTGGCCTGAGGGATGGAACTAGGTAGGGTTTGCATAACCGTTGTTCAGAACTGACTGGATTTAGGATGGAACCTTACTGTTTCAGAGTGCCACAGAATAGCCTTTTAAAGCGCCACAACGGCTAAAGTTTGGCTCGAATGGTAAAGGAATAATCTCCACCAGGTTCTAACTGGTAGTCGAACCGCTCCAGGAACCGACTCAAGGGCTCGGTAATCAGAGCTCTGCCTAGGGAGGGCTGAATCCGTAGGTAACCCTGGCGGAAACACCACTGAAATTGCCATTCATAGCTACTGGCCCGAACTTCACCCTCAATTTTTCCTTGGGTCCAGGATTGATGGGTAATGCGAACATAGGCGGTTGTTTCGGGAATGGGAGTAGCCACAGCGTTAGTCAGGTCAAATTTCAAATTAAGGGGAAACTCAATGAAGGTAGAGGACCATAGGGTCATTTACTCAAGAACAATTACTCAAGAACAGTTTAACCAACGACGAAAAAACGGTAGCCTAGGATTGAGGCATATTTTTGTCTGGAGGTGTTCGACCTCTTTCGGAGGTGGAGTACCTTTCCTTATATACGTTCTAGTTACCCATTGGAACCTGCCTGTGCCCAAGGTCGGCATCATTTACAACGACGTTAAACCAGTCGCCCATCAAATTGCTTTTGCATGGCAGTCAAAGCTGATGGAGATAGGTTTTGAAGTTAGTCTGGCAACTGGTATTGGTGGAATTTTGGGCTACTCTACACCAGAACGCCCCCTGTGCCATACTCCTATCGATAGTTTGGTCCCGCCTCGCTTCGATGCCAGTATGTTGTTTGTACTGGTACTCGGAGGCGATGGTACCGTGCTTTCAGCCTGTCGTCAGTTAGCTCCCCTAGGGGTTCCCCTACTGGCGGTAAATACAGGTCACATGGGGTTTTTAACGGAAACCTATTTAAATCAATTACCTCAGGCGATGGAGCAGGTACTGGCGGGAGATTACCAGACCGAAGATCGGGCGATGCTTTCGGTACAGCTTTTTCAGGATCAACGCCTGGTTTGGGAGGCCCTGTGTTTGAATGAGATGGTTTTACACCGCGAGCCCCTAACCAGTATGTGTCATTTTGAGGTGGCGATTGGTAGCCACTCTCCCGTGGATATTGCCGCCGATGGCATTATTATTTCTACCCCTACGGGCTCCACCGCCTATTCCCTATCGGCTGGGGGACCAGTGATTACGCCAGGGGTACCCGTTACCCAACTGATTCCCATTTGTCCCCATTCCCTGGCTTCCCGCGGTTTAGTGTTTCCCGACCAGGAGCGGGTGGTTATTCATGCCGCCAACCCCGATCCTTTGGTGATGACCGTGGATGGCAATGCGGGCTGCTACGTTATGCCTGAAGACCGGGTCAGCACCTGTAGATCACCTTACCAAGCCCGGTTTATTCGACTGCGATCGCCAGAATTCTTTCAAGTCCTGCGAGAAAAGTTGGGCTGGGGCCTACCCCATATTGCCAAGCCCACATCGGTGGATCTGCCCTAGCCCAAGGTTCTGGGGCTATACCGGGGGGTCAAACCGAGATGGGGACCGTTGTCCCATGACTCTGGTAGAGTTCTTCAACCAGGCTGGCCAACCGTTGTACCGCCGTTACCAGTTCGGAGGCGGAAACGGTCAGGCTCAGGCGTAGACACTGGCGAGTATGGGGCCAGTCAGCGCGCAAGCCTGGGAAAAAGGGATGACCTGGCACCGCGATCACTCCCCGTTGTTTCAGCTGCTCGTAGAACTGACTATCGCTCACCGGCAGTTGATCCAGCCATAACCAGGCAAAGATTGCCCCCTCTCCCCGGTGTAGGTACCAGGGCAAGGTTTTGGGCATGGTCTGGTCGAGGGCGTCTTCTAAGACGGCGAAGCGGTCTTGATAGTAGGGACGAATCACCTGCTGGGAGAGGCGAGCCAGTTCCCCTGAGGCGATCGCCCGAGCCGCAATGGCCTGCCCATAGCGGGAGGAGTGGATACAGAGGTTAGTCTGAAAAGACTCTAACACCTCAATTAAGGCGGGATCACCAATGGCGATCCCCAGCCGTTCCCCCGGCAAACCAGCCTTAGAAAGGCTCATACAGTGCAGGACATTGGCACCAAAGACGGGAGTCATCTCGGTAAAGTTGAGGGCTGGAAAGGGCGGAGCATAGGCGGAATCAATCAGTACCGGCACCTGATACCGGGCTGCCAGGGCGACAATTTGCCGGGCTTCGCCATCGCTAATCACATTGCCCGTTGGATTGCAGGGACGGGAAAATAGGACAAAGCCTGTCTCTGGGCCAATCGCGAGTTGGTTGAAGTCCGGCCGATACTTAAACCGGTGCCTGTTTTCCTCCACCTCCAGACTGGGAAGATAGGCCCGAACGGCTTCGGGGGCCAGGCAAATGCCGCCGTAGCCCGTATAGTCAGGGCTGAGGGGTAGGACAATGGACCGCATCTGCCGATCTTTGGTGTAACCCGCCAGGGCATTAGCGGCGAAAAAGTAAAGGGCCTGACTACCGGGAGTAATGAGAATATGGCGGGGAGTTAGAGGCAGGCCGTAGCGCTGGTTAAAATCGTTACAAACCGCTTCAATCAAGGGTTCATACCCCTGACTAGTACCGTAGCGACAAACCACCTGGCCATACTCAGGGCTAGCCAGCAAGGCCTGGGTGCAGTCGCGCCAAAGTTGCTCGATCTCCGGCAAAATAACTGGATTACCAGCACTGAGGTTAATGAATTGGCGACCCTGATCGGCCCGTAGAGTAGCGATAATATCCTTCATAATGGCGCGTACCCCAGTCAAATGGGACATCTGTTCGCCAAATTGACTGAGGGCAGGAGCAGGGGGAGCCAGGGACATAATCCGTTACCAGCAAGGGGGTGCCTTTAGTTTACCCAAAGGTAGACCCCTACCGTTCCTGCACCAGGGCTTCAATGGCGGGGATAGTGGTGGGCAGGTCAGCGGTCAGCACCTGGTTACCGGTCGCAGTAATCAAAACATCGTCTTCAATCCGAATTCCCCGGACAGAGCGGAAATCCTCTAGACGGTCCCAGTTAATGACATCATCGTACTGGCCAGACTGGCGAGCTGGCTCCAGCAGGGCGGCAACCTGGTAAAAGCCCGGTTCAATGGTGACCACCATGCGGTCTGCCAGGGGGCGATCTAGGCGCAAAAAACAGAGTCCGAAGCGATCGCGGCGACTCCGGCCCGGGGCATAGCCCGCCAGATCCCCCAGATCTTCCATATCATGGACATCCAGCCCCAGCAGATGGCCAACACCATGGGGGAAAAACAGGGCGTGGACATTGCGCTCCAATAGATCATCGGCATTGCCCCGGAGAATGCCCAGGTCCGCCAGGCCAGTGGCCAGCCTATGGCAGGCCAACTGGTGCAACTGACAATATTCCACCCCCGGTTTAGCCGCCTCGATACAGGCATCATGGGCGGCTAGAACCACCGCATAAATATCTCGCTGAGGCGCTGAAAAGCGACCCGAGACGGGCCAGGTGCGGGTAATGTCAGAGGCCCAGCCACTCCCCGCCTCGGCCCCAACATCTGCCAGTAGTAGATCGCCAGAGCTGAGGGAATGGTGGTAGTGGGGATTATGGAGCACTTCACCATGGATGGTGACAATACTGTTATAGGCACAGGTCATATTGTGGGCCATGATTACGGCCTCCATGGCAGCCCGTACCTGAGCCTCGGTTTTTGCCGCCAGGGTCGCCGCCATGCCCGCCCGGTGGGCCTGCATAGAAACTGTGGCGGCGGCCTGCATCTCCGCCAGGGCCAGATCGTCATGGTAGAGTCGGGTGTTTACCAGGGCCAGGGCCAGCTGCTGACACCAGTCCGGATCATGGGCAGGAAGACGGCTGGGCCAGTCCTGAATGGGCAGGGTAGCCGCTTCCACCAGGTAGGGGGGTAAGTCTGCCAAGGGATAGTCCCCAATCGCCCCAATCTCAGCCGTGATCGCCTGCCGCTGGGGTTCTGGCCCATGCCAGAGAGCCGCCGCCGCTGGGGGATCGTCCATAAATAGGGTCAATTGCTCCCCATCTAAATGGATCGCCGCATGGGGTAAGGACCGGCCTACCAGGTACAGGAAGTGGCTGTTGGCTCGAAAATAGTAGGTATTAGCCGGAAAGTTACGGGCAGCCGGTTGACCCGACCATAGCACCACAGGCCGATCAAAGGCTGCAGCCAGACGGCGACGACGATTCACCAGGGTATCCAAGAGGGTCATAGGCAAATTATGGCTTTAGCCATAGGGCTGAGAACAGGGTAGATCGGTGCAACCGGGGCATGGGAAGCATTCTGGCTAGTGATCAAGGACTGGGCAACCTTCTAGAAAGCCCCCTCTATCCCCCTGTCCCCTCCCTTACCCGTGGCCGTGGCTAGGGTTCTCTTGCGCCCCTTAGGCCAGGGGGGCCTGATAAACCTGAATCCGCATACCTTTGGCGGGTAAATCGGCAGGGCGAACTGAGAGGCTGCCACCGCTGGCGCGGCTAATCGGTGTGCCTTGCATCAGGCTAAGAAATTGCTCCAGAGGTTTGAGGCTGCAGCTATCGGCGGCAGCCGCGGTGAGGTAGTGGGTGGGAATCACCAGCTTGGGCTTCAGTACCTGGATAGCCTGCACCGCCTCTGCAGGCGTGTAGGCCTTATCCCCACCCCCTACGGGAATCAGCAGGATGTCGGGCCGACCCAGGAGGATTTGCTCCTCCACCTGCAGAGGTGCGGCGGCACCACCCATGTGGACCAGGGTAATCCCTCCCTGGGTCCATTTCCAAATTACGTTAGTGCCAAAGCGCCGCCCACCTTCGCGATCGTGGGCTGTGAGAATACCCTGAATCTTAAGGTTACTAATATCGTAGACACCGGGCTCACTCAGGACCTGAGGCTTACCGGGTAAATCATTGAGGTAGCCCTCATCCAAGAGGCGACTGCTGACCATAACGATATCGGCAGGGAGGGCAGGGGAGGGAAACCCAGCGGTACAACCGGCTCGTCGGAAGGGATTAACTAAAATCTTTCGACTGCCGCTCGTGAATAGGAAGGCGGTGTGCCCAAGACTGCGAATGGTGAGGCGATCGCTTTGGGCTTGAACCACCTGCCCCTCTCCCAGTAGATCGCAGCCCAGTCCAACTGCCAGGCCCAGGCCTGCGTATCCTATTAACTTTCGCCGTTTCATACCCTTGGCCTTCCTCGTATTTCATTGGCTACCCTGGCTAGTTTAGCCTAGAGCCAACCATGGACAGAGCTGAGTGGACAGTTCAATGAGGAGGCTCTTGATTTTCTGTGACTGGGTGCTGGCCGTAATAGGGCAACACCTGATCCCATCCAGGTCGGTCTCCCCGTTGCCAACCATGGTAAGCCAGAGCTAACACCTGGGGGACCGTGCTACCCAAACCATGGGGAGCACTGAGGCGGATCACATCAGCGGGGTACTGAATCAGGGTACGATCCCATTCCTCTGGAGTGATCACCTGTTCTGCCTGGTAAGTCACCAGACCCTGGGGAGTGGGTTGGTAAATGGCGGTAAACAAGAGCCCCCGTTGGGCCGGCATAGCTACAGCTAGGGCGGCGGTAGTAGGGGTTTGATCGAGGCTAAATTGGGCCACCGCCGCCAGAGTTGAAATCCCAAACAGGGGAATATTCAACTGCTGAGCCAGGGTCCGGGCTGTCACCACCCCAATCCGGGTACCGGTAAACCCCCCAGGTCCCCGGGCTACCCCGAGGAAAGTCAAATCACTCCATGGGTGAGGCTGGATAAACTCGATTAAGATGGAATGCAGGTGGGCTGCCAGGTCACGTCCCAGATCCCAGCTTTGGTAGCGAGTTTCGCCATCAAAGCAACTGAGGGCCAGGCCCAGTTCTGCACTGCAGGTGTGAATAGCTAAACCAATCATGGCTTCTCCGCCGGTCCTTCAAATCCTTTCAGCAAAGCTGTTGTCCACCCGCTCCTGAATGAATGGTTATGCACCGGTTACCATTTTAATACCAGGGTTTGCTCTCCATGCTCACTTTCCCATTCCCTGATGATGCTCTGGCAAACTGATTTACATCGTCCTCCCCTGATCGATCCGATGGGTCAGCCCCTTTGGGAAATTTTGTTCTGCACCCCTGATTTCAACTTTAGCTACAGCGCCCAAACCCCCCAGGGGCAAGTTAATCAGGACTGGATCCGGGAACATCTACATCGGGCTATCGATCTGGCCGGGGCCCCACCCGATCGCCTGCAGGTGTTCCGGCCCCAAGCCCTTTCCCTGATCAGCACCAGCGCCCTGCCCCTGGGGATTGGGGTGGAGGCCACCCGCCATACTCCCGCCCTACACCGCTGGTTACAGAAGCGATCGCAGTGGTATCCCTCCTTACCCAACGCTACTGGCCTAGCCTATAACCCCCTACACCTGGACCAACCACCCCCTGTGCCTCTGGCAGAGAACCTTTGGGGACAGCAATGGGGCTTTACGGTACTGAAGGCGGCAGAGTTGGAACGGACCCTGCCCTACGAACCGATTCCCATGGGCCAGTTACCAGTAGATCGATTACCCTCCCGCATCGGTCTGGCCAGTCCTACCCCAATTCCAGGTGTTGTGATTGATGCTGGCCCTCAGGCCATGGCCCTTTGCCGCTGGCTGGAAGGGGTTCAACCCGCCTGGCTGCGGTATCAGTCGGGGGATCCAGACGGGTTAGTTCTGGAGGCTGGTTTGAATGATCGCTGGATCATTACGACCTTTACAGACCCAGCAGTCAGCACTGGTGGCCAGGTATTTGAACAGCGTAAAGCTAAAAGCCAGGGGCTCCATTTTCTGCTAGTTCGTCCTGACGCCTCGGGCATGACTTACACTGGGCTGTGGCTGTTACAGCAAGGGTAGGCCCAGGGCTGAGGCCATCGACCCGACCAAAGCTATGCTCAGACTGCGGCTTTAGCGGGTTAAGGCTGGCCCCAGCCCTCTACATCACAGCTATAATTAGGAAGCGGTATATTTAGCTGACGCCCATCAATGTGCTACAGTTAACCTCTGGCTGTGGTTTAGGGTCTGTGGAGGTCTAGAGGTATAGTATGGCCAAACGTCGTAATCCCAAGAAGGAAAAGGCTCTGCGCAATCAGGCCTATGCTCGTAAGTTCCGTAAAAAACGGGCAGGTAGTCAGCGCTTCTTCAAGCGTAACAATCGCGGTGGCGATGATGAAGGAGCTGAAAGCAAAGAAACTAGCGATTACTCCGCTGCGGCTTTGTAGCTAGTATGGCTTTGCGGTGATTGGCTCCCTAGCCCAGAGTTGCTGTAATCCAGGTGGCGGCCCGACGACCAGAGGCGATCGCTCCTTCCACCCCACCCCCGCCACACCAATCCCCGCACCCCACCAGACTGGGCAACCGATCTGTCTTCAGGATTTGGTCTGGTAGGGGTTGACTCACCTGTCCATAGCGCCAACGGTGAACCTGCATCCATTCCGGGGTAGCCATCCATGCCCCCCCAAACTGGCTCCCTCTGGTTAAGAGGGAGTTGCCCGCCGGAGTTAGATCTTCTTGGTGCAGGTAGGTTTCAGCAAAAGCTGCCGAGCTGTGGATTACCACCACTGGCTGGGGTGCGTTTTGCCGCTTACTACTATCCAGGGCCATCCAGGCTAGATCGGGATGGTCTTGACTACAAATCATCCAGCCCCGACTGGCCTCAGAGGCAGGCACCGAAAGCAAAGATCCGGTCTCACCCATCCGGCTAGAATCGTACCCTGCCATTACGGTAATCGTGGAAATAAAGCTTACCTGCTCCAGTTGGTCTTGCCAATCCCTAATTGCTTCAAGTCTGTCTTCAACCAGATGGATTAAGGGACTGATTTGGGCCGCAGGAATTGCCATCACCACCGATCGGGCGCTCAGGGGTTCAAAGCCATCCCCTAGCAACTCTATCCCCCAGCCCTGAGGCAGGGCTGTAATTTGCCTAACCTGGGCCTGTTTCTGAATCTTCAGCCCCTGGGTAAACAGTTTAGGCACAGCACTCAAACCAGCCCTGGCGGTGTAGTAAACCCCAGGATCTGGACGGAGGTTGAGTTGATCGGCCCTGAGGTCGTAGACCGCTGGACTCCAGGGCTGAAGCAGGCCCGCCGCCAACCCCTGATCAATTAAGTCAGACTGGTAAGGCCCCAGGGGCTGAAGCAAGGGACAGCCGTGGTCAAGCACTGTGGTATTGACCCGACGGGTCGCCATCCGCCCCCCCAAACCCCTGGATTTTTCTAGTACTAATACGGCATAACCCGTCTGGACTAAGGCCTGGGCCGCGGCTAAACCACTTAAACCAGCACCAATGACAACCACATCCCACATTTGGTCTTGCCCTGGGTTAGGTAAACAATGTTGTTAAGGAATAATTATGGCAAAATTAGGGGGCAATGTTTAAGCAAGACGGTGACTACTGGTGGATGAGCTGCGCTCTGCCCTGGAACTGGCAACGGAGGAAGAACTCCAAGCCCTGACCGAAATTTTATTCCGCCCCAAATTTAACCCTCTAGACTATTTTTGCACCCCCGATCCGATCGCAGTCCAGAGTGGCGCCCGGCACCAGTGGATTAACCATCTGGAACAGCGCTTTCGTTTCTTAGCCGCCGATGGCCTGACCGTACTCCATGGCCAGAGTCAAGGAATTACCTATCGGCAAGTTCTGGTACAGGTATGTCGGCATCTGAAGTTACCCTACGCCAGTAGTTGGTCTACCGCCGATCTGGAGTCGGAAATTTTTTTGTACCTATTGCAACGGACCTGGCAACGCCTACCCGACGCTCACCGCGATCGCTTGCGCACCCAGCTCAACCAGAAACTCAGCCCGATGCTGCAGGGGCCGATCCGGCTACCCGGCACCGAAGAAAACTCCCTGGGGCTATGGCTCAAGGGCAGTACGGCGATCGCGGTCAATACTCTACTCCAGGCACTGCTCCAGGAAGTAGGCCAGCAGTCCCTGGTCAGGGGTGGCAGCCTGGCCCTGGGGGCAGCTTCCCGGGAGGTTGCCCTAGGCCTGACTCGCTATGGGGCTACCCGCACGGCTCTGGCCTGGCTAGGCCCAGCCCTGTGGACCTGGTTTCTGGCGGATCTGGGCTGGCGAGCCATTGCTACCAACTACGGACGGGTCATTCCAGCCGTCTTTTCCCTAGCCCAAATTCGTCTGCTCCGAGATCTTGAGCCCCAATCCACCCCCGCCTGATACCCGCTCCCCCTACCCCTGAAATCGATGCCTGAGCACCATTCTGGAGATCAAAGCCATTACGATGTACTGGGGGTTAAACCAACTGCCAGTCCCCAGCAAATTCGTCAAGCCTTTCGGGAATTGAGTAAGCTGTACCACCCCGATACCACCGATCTGCCAGCGGCACAGGCAACGGATAAATTTCAGCGGCTGAATGAAGCCTACGGTGTCCTCAGCAGCCCCGATCGCCGTTGGCGCTATGATCAGCAGGCTGGATATTCGCGCATTTCGGTGATGCAGCCCCTGGAATCTCTGGCTAAAACCCCCAACCTACCGGTGCGTAAGGAGCCTTCTAACCTTTACCTTGACCCCACCGATCGGCCCCTCTCCCCAGGGGAAATCTTCGCCCTGTTTATCCTTGGTCTTACCTTTGTTGCTTGCCTGGCCCTGGTGCTGACCGTGGGGCTAACCCGGGGAGAGCCGTTGATTACCGATGCGGCTGCTCCCCAAACAATCCTCAACCATTCCCTTGGAACCCTACTTCAGCCCCAGCCCCCCACCTCCAGCCCTCCCACCTTTCCCTAGGCTACCCCCATGGTTTTACCCTCCTCCGATACCCCGCTTTATAACCATCCTCTCCCCGATATTGAAACCTGGCTACGCCGCCAGGGCTGCCAACAAGACGGGGAAATCCTCCATCGCTGGCACATTAGTCGCCCCCTCTGGCAGGCCGACATTAGCTTAGATACCGACTCCCTGGTGGTTCGCTACATTAACGCCGGGTCTGACGGTCAGGATGTGCAGCGG
Organism: Leptolyngbya sp.; assembly: GCA_040374765.1. Taxonomy (GTDB): domain Bacteria; phylum Cyanobacteriota; class Cyanobacteriia; order Phormidesmidales; family Phormidesmidaceae; genus Nodosilinea. The sequence continues at coordinate 8,453 of JBEITR010000024.1, read as the reverse complement.
GTGTTTAAGTACTCCCTCAGCCGTCAGGATCTCCAGGAAGCAATCTTCTCGGGTCCCTAAGGTGGCTCGTCCGATCCCTTTGTGCCGATCAGCAAGGCCCTTCCCCAGGGTCAATAAATCCTTTCAATCAAGGATCCTCAGATATGGGATAACAGTAATAGTAGGTGGACTATGCCCACCTGCTAGCCGTACATGGATATCGCCCTATGGAAAAGTTGCTACGCGGCCTGCGTGAGTTTCAAGAACACTACATTCCCATCCACCAGGAACTGATTAACCAACTTGCCCAGGGTCAGCATCCCCGAGTTTTATTTATTGGCTGTTCTGATTCTCGGGTTGATCCCACCATTATTACCCAGGCAGAAATTGGGGATTTATTTGTAATTCGTAACGCTGGTAATATCATTCCCCCCTTTGAGGCCACCAATGGGGGAGAAGGGGCCACCATTGAATACGCGATCGAAGCCCTTAACATTAATCAGGTGATTATCTGCGGCCATACCCAATGTGGGGCCATGAAGGGGTTGCTCCAACTGGGGGAATTGGAGGAAAAAATGCCTCTGGTTTATAACTGGTTGCACCATACCCAAGCGACGCGCAAGTTAGTAGAAGATCACTACAGCCACCTGGATAAAAAGGCCAAGTTAGATGTTCTGGTGGCCCAAAATGTACTCACTCAAATTGATAACCTGCGCACCTATCCCTCTATCCATTCTCGTTTGCATACGGGTCAGCTTTCTATTCACGGTTGGATTTATAACATCGCCAATGCCCAAATGCTGGCCTACGACGAGGATGTCCATGATTTTGTCGCTCCCCATAGTAAAATTTCTCCCCAGTCAGGTACGGATACAAGTCATTTGATCAAACCCGGTGGCCTGTCGGTAAACCCCGCAGAGGTGATTCACCCCGAGTTCTCAGAACCCCTACAGCCCTACTGGCCCGGGGCGAGTCGATTGAGTCCAGAACAGTCGGCCCGAATCTACCGGGGTAAGACGGTCTAGGGCGATCGCCCATTTGCCCCTTCTCACGCTCCCAACTCTCCCCAGAATCAAGCTCCGATCTACCCCAATGGTATGATTTCAAAGGGTATTGGAAAACTTGAAGATGGGTTTTAGCGGATGCCGCCCACTGACTGACAGCCTTAAATATTCAAGGCATTTATCGACTCAAGGGTCGTTTGACTACTCCCAGAAACCCTGATCAAACCCTCCCTAACCCTGATTTTACTGCCCGCCTCGCTCAAGAAGGTTTTAGTCCTTGACCCACCATCGCCAGTCTAAACGCTCAAACTACTGGATCCTAGCTCCCTACGTACGGCAAGAATGGCGAACCATCCTGCAAGCCATGGTGGGCACCCTCATATTTGTGACCTACTGGCCAATCCTGGCCTGGTTGTCAGGTAAGGTCCTAGCCTCCCTAGCGGCGGGCCAGGTGGGGGTGGTAGGCCGGCTAATTACCATTACCATGGGGGGGTTTGCCCTGCAGAAACTGGGTCAGTACATTCAAGACGCCCTGATGGCTAAGGCCGCCCTGAAGGTCGCCTTTAATGTTCGTAGGGATGTCTACACCCATATCCATCGCCTCAGTTTGGCCTACTTTGAGCGCAGCCAAACGGGTGACCTAGCCTACCGACTAACGGAGGATATCGATCGCATCGGAGAAGTGGTAGAAAAGCTCTTCCATGACTTCATCCCCTCCATGCTGCAACTGGTGGTGGTGTTGGGATACATGGTTTACCTGAACTGGCAGCTCACCCTCACGGCCCTGGTTTTAGTTCCGATTCTGGCCGTACTGGCGGGTTGGTTTGGCAACCAAATGTTGCAGTTCTCCCGACGCAGTCAAAACCTGGTATCCGATTTGTCCTCCTTAGTGACAGAAGTCTTCAGTGGCATCCGCCTGGTGCGGGCCTTTGCCGCTGAGGACTATGAGATTGAGCGGTTCACCCAAGAAGCTGAGAAAAATCGTCAAGCCAGGTATCGAGCCGCCTGGTTAAGGGCAGTGCAGTACCCGGTAGTGGGATTTATCTACGCCCTGGTGGTGATGTTAATTCTACTGATGGGGACCTGGCAAATTGCCCAGGGCAACCTCACCGGGGCTTCCTTTGGCAGTTATGTAGTGGCGGCCCTGATGTTAATTGATCCGGTGAACCACTTTATTCTCAACTATGGTGAGTTCAAGCAAGGGGAAGCTTCTGTTGACCGAATTGTAGAGTTATTAGACATCCAACCAGCGGTGCGGGAGTTGCCCAATGCTGTCGATCTACCCCCTGTGACCGGCCGGGTAGAATACCGCCATGTTACCTTTAGCTACGATCCTCGAGAACCGGTTTTGCGGGACCTCGACTTACTGGCCCTGCCGGGGGAGAAAATTGCCCTGGTGGGGGCTTCGGGGGCAGGTAAGTCAACCCTGGTAAATCTTCTACCGCGCTTCTACGATCCCCAGATGGGCCAGATTCTGATTGATGATGTGGATATTGCCACCGTCACCCTGGGTAGTCTGCGCCGCCAGATCGGAATTGTGCCCCAGGAAACCACCTTGTTTTCTGGCACCATTGCCCAAAATATCGCCTTTGGTCAGAAACAGTTTGACCTGGAGGCGGTAGAAGCAGCGGCCCGGATCGCCAACGCCCACACCTTTATCAGTCAGTTTTCCCAGGGCTATCACACCTGGATGGGGGAACGGGGGGTGAATTTATCGGGGGGCCAACGCCAGCGGGTGGCGATCGCTCGAGCAGTCCTACTCAATCCCCGCATTTTGATCCTCGATGAAGCCACCTCGGCCCTCGATGCTGAGTCAGAAGCCCTGGTACAGGAAGCGCTAGAACGGCTGATGAAGGATCGGACGGTGTTCATTATCGCCCACCGTCTGGCCACAGTCCGCCGGGCAGATCGGATCCTGGTACTGGAAAAGGGCCAAATTATGGAGTCAGGCACCCACGACGAGTTACTGGCCCACAAAAGTCGCTATGCCCAGTTTTATGCCCAGCAATTCTCCAACCATGCTGAGGAAGGTTAAGACTTTGGTTAAACCGATTGGCGATAAACCAGGTGAATACCCGACTATGAATGCCTAAGCTACTGCGCTATTACCCAATTATCTTCGCTTTAGTACTGCTCACGGGGGTAGGGCTGTCGGTGGCTCTGGCTAGATTTGTAACCAAGTGGGAAGGGTCCCAACGCCAGACGAGTTTTAACCGCCAAATCGATAACCTGACCCTGGCCATCCAGCGTAGTCTGCATCGCTACAGTGATATTCTCTCCTTTCTCAATGACTATCACCGGGTCAGCTCGCCCCAGCGTCAGCGTCAGGATTTTACGATCCTAACCGCTCGGGTCCTCAGGACCTACCCGGGCATCCAGGCCATGGAGTGGGCCCCTTTAGTGGCAGCGGAGGATCGCCCAAAATTTGAGGCCCAGGTGCGTACCGAGGGATACCCCGCCTTTCAGATTACCGAACTGAATCCCCAGGGCCAGCTGGTGCGGGCTGGGGACCGGCCCTACCATACCCCGGTCACCTATGTGGAGCCCTGGGCCGGTAACGAAATCGCCCTGGGCTACGATCTCAACTCCAACCTCACCCGGGCCACCGCCATGGACCAGGCTCGGGACACGGGGCAGATCACCGCCACTGGCCGCATTCGGCTAGTGCAGGAACGGCGCGACCAGTTTGGCTTTCTGATGTTTTCACCGGTCTATAGTTCCTTACCTGACGATCCTGCCCCCATTCCCACTACCCGTTCAGAGCGACGACAACAACTGCGGGGTTTCTTTCTGGGGGTCTTTCGTCTTTCCGACCTGGTGGAGGGATCCCTGCAGGGATTACAGTACGAAATCGACTTCACCCTCTACGATCGCAGCGCCCCCCCCACCGACCAATTCCTGGGCCAGTACCGGGCTAACTGGCAGCGGTTTTCCATCCAGGCCAGCCCATCGTCCCTAACCGGGCCCCAGGATCGCCTCGTCTGCCCCAGGGCTGAGGCCTGTACCCGCCGCATTAGCGTGGGCCAGCGCCAGTGGACCATGGTCTTTACCCCCTCGGTTAACTATGATCTGGAACCCCGCTACGGCTTCATCGGCGTCCTGCTGGTAGGCTTTGTCCTCACCGGCAGCCTGCTGTTGCTGCTCCACACCCTACAGGGCCAGCTGCGGCGCACCCAGGCCCTGAGTGCCATGAAAACCCGGTTTTTCTCCATGGCCTCCCACGAGCTGCGCACCCCCCTGGGGACGATCCTGCTCTCGGCGGAGTCCCTGCAACTCAGTAGTGACCCCCTGTCACCCCACCAACGGCAAATTATCCAACGCATCCAGACCACGACCAAACGGCTGGGGCAACAGCTCAACGATCTGCTGATGTTGACCCGGGCGGAGGCCGGTCGCCTGGACCTGCACCGCGAGCTATTTGACCTGGAGCCCTTCTGTCGGGACCTGGTGGAGGAAATCGCCCTCACCTACCGCCGCCCTATAGAGTTTGATTCCACCTGCGCCACCAGCCGGGCCTTTCTGGATCGGGGGCTGCTGCGATCGCTGCTCACTAACCTGTTAATCAATGCCATTAAGTATTCCCCCGATCAGAGCCCCATCCAGCTGCGCCTGAGCTGCGCCCAGGGCCAGGCCACCTGGCAGGTGGAGGACCAGGGACAGGGGATTCCTGCCGAAGACCAGTCCCGGGTTAAGGAGCCCTTTTACCGGGCCAGTAACGTTGGCGATCGGGAGGGCACCGGGCTAGGGCTGGCGGTGGTCAACACCTGTGTGACCCTGCACGGCGGAGATTGGCAGATCCTCAGCCAGGTGGGGCAGGGTACCCTGGTCACCGTTCATCTGCCCCTGGAGTAGGGCCGCCAATTTACCCTCGACTGGGGCGATTTAGCCCATAAACCCGATGGGCTTCCACCTCAAGAGCAGCGCAATATCTTTTCCTATTGGTACGCAGGGCAACCTCGGGGAGGCTGCCCTGCCCTAATCGCCTTGCATGCTTAGGTAACAGCATGAGGCGGAAGATTATTTACCGCTCCAGTGGATCAGCCGCTTTTCCACAGACAAAAACAGCATATTCAGGCTGTAGCCCAGCAGGCCGGTGAGCAGGATGGATGCGTACATATCCTGGACGTTGAGGATCTGCTGGGCGTCAATGATGCGTTTACCCAGACCCTGCTCGGTGCCGATAAACATCTCCGCCACAATCACGATCACCAGGGCAATGCTAATGCCACTACGCAGACCAATGAAGGTCTGGGGCAGGCTCTCAAACAGCAGCACATCTTTGAAGATCTGCCATCGGTTAGCCCCCATGGCCTGGGCCGCTAAAATCCGTGATTGCTTGGCATGGATCACCCCGTAGGCGCTGTTAAACACAATCAGTAGCAGGGCACTAAAGGCGGCGATCACCACCTTGGAGAGATTATTGACGCCAAAAAACAACACAAACATGGGAATCAGGGCACTGGCGGGGGTGGATCGGAAAAAGTCAATTAAAAACTCGACGCTGCGGTAGAGTTTCTCTGAACTGCCCAGGGCCACCCCCAGGGGTACCCCCACCAGGGCGGCCAGGCTGAAGGCGGCAAAGGTGCGTAGCACCGTGGTGCCGAAATCCATCACCATGGTGCCGGATAGAATGCCCTTGACCAGCGCCCCCAGGGTGGTGAGGGGGGTCGGTAACAGCACCGGGTTAACCAAACCAGAGATGGCAATCAGCCACCACAGGCCAAACAACACCAGCAGGCCAATCAACGGTAGCCAGCGATCGCCCGTCGCCGCCCCAGACCGGGACCGGGAACGGCGGATAGGGAAGCGGGGAGTGGTGGTCATTTGCCCATCTCTTGACGAAAGATCTCTAAACAGTGGTGGCTAACCTGAATAAACTCGGGGGAGCTGAGGGTATCGGGGGTACGGGGCCGGGGCAGGTCAAAGGGCACCCGTTCCACCAGGCGGGTGGGGCGTTTACTCAGCAGTAATACCTGGTCCGCCAGGTACACCGCCTCCTCCAGGTTGTGGACCACCATCAGCATGGGGATACCGGTGGTGATAAAGATCTCCTGTAACTTATCCCGCACAAACAGGGTGGTCTCAAAGTCCAGGGCGGAGAAGGGCTCATCTAGAAACAGCACCTCCGGGTCCCCCACCAGGGCCCGCAGAATGGACACCAGTTGTTGCTGCCCCCCGGAGAAGCTATAGGGATAGCGCTCCAGATCTAGCCGAATATTGAAGGTCTCCACCAGGGTCTGGATGCGGTGGTGACACTCCGCCGCCGAGACTCCCCGCACCCGCAGGGGATAGGCAATATTGTCGTAGGCCGTGAGCCAGGGGAATAGGGCGTCTCGATAATTTTGAAAGACGTAGCCGATGCGGGCCTGGCGGATGGGTTTACCGTGGATGGTGATCTGTCCCTGGTCGTAGGGGAGTAGGCCGCTGATCATATTGATCAGGGTAGACTTACCACAGCCATTGGGGCCAAAGATGGAAATCAACTGGTTGGTGGGCAGGCTGAGGTTAAAGTCCTCGTATAGGGGCTGGCCTAAAAAGGATTTATACAGCCCCTGCACGGCAATGAAGGAATCGGAGGAAGGGGCTACCATCATGCGGGCTGTTTATAGATCAGGTTGGCCACATCCACAGGCTTGGAGAACACCCCTTTCTTCGCCATGAAGTCAAAGAATTTCTGGAAATAACTGACGTCCTCTTGGGTGAACTCGTCGTAGAGGGTGTAACCCACCAAGGGCACCTTTTGCACCAGATCCCCCTCAATGGCGGTGTAGCCCACCAGGTACTGACGGGTATCATCGGGGGTGTTACGAATATCATTCACCGCCCGCCGGTAGGCCTCGATATAGGCCTTGGTGGTGGCGGGATACTTTTCAATAAAGCTGGTGCTGAGCACCGCCGAGCCCCCAAACCAGGGGGCCTTGGCATCACCGAGAATATATTTAGACACCACCCCGTTTTCTAAAACTCGGGTAATTCCCTTCAGGCTACCCACGGTGCCGGTGGGTTCCAGGGTGTAGGCGGCGTCAATCTGTTTAGCGGCGATCGCCGCTACGTGTTGCTTAATCTCCAACTGCTGCACCTGGGGGTTCGTCACCCCTGCCGCCGCTAAAATCGCCTGGGCAATGGCCAGGTTTTGCGCCCCGGGCCCAGCGGCGAATTTCTTACCCTTGAGATCACTCACCGATTTAATCGGGCTGTCCTTAGCGACGATCACCTGGTCCAGCACCCGATCCACATCGCTGGGGTTGGCGGTAATAATCTTAAACAGACCCGGGGAGGTAATTTCCGCCAGCCCCAACACCCCGCTCGCCACCCCATTACCGGTACCCTGCAGGCGCCCCGCAATCAGGGCCTCCGCCACCTGGTTAGGGGAGGCAAACTTCACCACCTCCACCTCCAATCCAGCTTCTTTGAAGTAGCCTTTTTTCTCCGCCACAAATAGGGGTAGACCAGAGGCTACAGGCCAGAAACCAATGGCAATTTTGCCGGGGTTTTCAGCTGCTGACGAGGGGTTGGTTGACTCCTGGGAGTTGGGTTTTTGACTACAGCCATGGGCGGCGATCGCCAGGGCCATTCCGGCGGACAATTGGAGAAAATATCGTCTGGCTACGGACATGGTTCCACTCCTAAATGGTATTGGTTAGGATCGGAGCCCCCGCGAATTACTTCAGGTGAATGGGGCTAGGATTGTCAGTAGTTTAATTAAACAAGGTGGAGTTTTTGGAGAGGGTTCGGTGCAGAAATCGGGTAGATTGGCTTAGCCAGCCGTAGCCATCTTGATGAAGAGGAGATATTCGGGCTGAGCCTATTGTTTTCCACCTCTGACTTCTGCTTAAAGGGTGGTCAAATTTACATTAGAAAAGTAGTAGTACTGATAAATTCCCTAGCCCCCCAGCGAGACTTGAATTGATCTATTCAAGATGGCAAATCTAAATTTTGTCTAACCCCTGACCGAAAAACCCTTTAGGGCTGTAGCTGCCTGTGACTACGCTACCTTGGAAATAGGCCAGAGAAACCAGAAAATCACTTTACGGCAGCTTCATGGGTTTGCCCTGCTGAATAGCCTTAAGACATTGAAGATGGGTTGATTAAGTCTGCTTTTATTTGATTGTTAAGTTTAAAGCCTAGGTAAATCCTCGCAGAAGTCTAGCTTTCTCGGGAGTAAGGTAAGTAAAACTAATAACATGGGGATACTGATGCAGCATCGTCATATCTCTTTAATAAAGCCCCTCCCAGCCCGATATGGGTTTTAACTCTAAATCAGGGCTGATAGGGGTAGCTTTTGACCCATTGTCTGGATACCTCTTTTCAGGGGAAGCTCTATTTACTAGGGAGCATCCCACTTTTGCGATGAGTACAATTGCTTAGAGACATGACAGCAAATTCCCGTCACACTATAGGCACTCATTGCCCTGTCATGCCATGAAACGCCTATCTCGAGAAGAGCAGAAGCAGCTTGATGCCCATCTA
>JBEITR010000039.1:0-27406 GCA_040374765.1 Leptolyngbya sp. | reverse complement strand
TCGGTATGCGCTGGAGTGAGGATGGCTTTAACCATCTTCTCTTGCTCAGGTTAGCTTGGGCTAATGATCGTTTTGATGACCTCTTTCCCTCCGTTCCTAACCCCCTAACCGACCCCTCCCCTAACCTTTAGATACGCCCCCTCGGTTTAGTATTCATCTACGGGAAACTGGTTAAATCCAAAGACTTAGTCCAAAGGATTTAGCCTGTATTAATATAATTCTTGGACAGGGTTTAATAGGATGACAATACTCTTAGGAATTTGTCGGAGTAAATCAGAGCTGCTGCGGCGAATCTCTGTATTCTATGTATTAGGCGAACTTCCCCAAAGTCTCTAGAATTTGAGGCGTCTAATGAAAAAAGTCAGAATACTGGTTGAATACTTGAATGTTTGTAAATGCAAAAGATCAAGCTAAGAATAGGCGTAGTTAACCCGTTGTCTACATTTTAGAAAAAGTTCCCATAGATTGGGATGGATTGTTGAGAATCTATAGAAAATGATGCCCTTCTCAACGAATAGTAAGAATGATAGGTGTGTTGTGTAGCTTCGCTCGGAGGGTTGAGGACTGAGTCAATCGGTGAAAACTGATATTGGCTAGGTATTCCGGCTCGTCTTTACCCCAGGTGACGGAATAAAAAGGATGGCTCAAAGGACTACTTAATCCAGCTCTTAAGGAAAGAGGTAAAGCAAAGGTGGTGACTCAATCCGTTGTCCTGGTGGTGTGTGGTGGCATGCATGATCCCCAGATTACAGACTCAATTATTGCTCTGATTAAGGCTGATGAATGGCTAAGTCAGCTTACGCTCAAACAATTTCCATCGACTTCACAGTTGGCTGTGCTGTCTGGGGCATCCCTGCGGCGCTGCATGGATGGTCATTGGACTGGGGAGTCGCAGGCTCGATTGATAATTTGGGCCTTTAGTGCCGGTTGTATCGGTGCCGCTACCCTGGCCAACTACTGGCAACGTTATCGCGGAGAGGTCCTGGCTCTGTTTATGGTAGACGGATGGGGGGTACCTTGGAGCCAGGCCGCACCTCTCCACCGGCTTAGCCATGATGCCTTTACCCACATCAGTAGTAATTGGTTGGGGGAGGGAGTGGTTAACTTTGTGGCTAGCCCGGCGGTAGACCACCGCCAGCTGTGGCAAGCACCCCAAGGGGTAACAGGTCAACAAATCATGACCCCACATCTGAGTTTGTCGAGGCGATGGATTCATAATCTCAATGGTTTTCAACCCTCCCTTTCCACCACTGCCGCTGATTTTCTCTGCACCTGGTCCCGCTATCACCTGGTACGAGCAGTTGGTCACTACTGCTAGAATTAAACCAATAAAAATGTTATCTACTTAACAGCTTTCCCACTTTCGCCATGACTACCCCTGTTGCCACCCAACCTGATTTACTGATTCGTCGGGCCTCTGGGGCCTTCGCCTTGATTGATAGTCTCAAGCGTCACGGAGTCAAGCACATTTTTGGTTACCCAGGGGGAGCCATCCTGCCTATCTATGACGAGCTCTACCGGGCGGAAGCCGCCGGCGACCTTACCCATATTTTGGTGCGCCACGAGCAGGGGGCGGCCCATGCCGCCGATGGCTATGCCCGGGCGACGGGGCAGGTAGGGGTTTGTTTTGGTACCTCTGGCCCAGGGGCCACCAACCTGGTGACGGGCATCGCTACGGCCCAAATGGATTCGATTCCCCTGGTGGTGATTACCGGTCAGGTGCCAAGCCACGCGATCGGCACCGATGCCTTTCAGGAAACCGATATCTTTGGGATCACCCTGCCGATTGTGAAACATTCCTACGTCGCCCGATCGCCGGAGCAAATTGCTCGAATCGTGGCGGAAGCGTTTTACATTGCCCAAACCGGTCGGCCTGGCCCGGTATTGGTTGACATCCCTAAGGATATTGGCCTACAGGAATTTGATTACCTGCCGGTAGAGCCTAGCCAGGTTAACCTGCCGGGCTATAAACCCACCGTTAAGGGTAATCCCCGCCAGATTGGCCATGCCATTCAACTCATTCGCCAGAGTGAGCGCCCCCTGCTGTACGTGGGAGGTGGGGCCATTACCGCTGGAGCCCATCGAGAAATTAACCGTCTGGCGGAATATTTCCAAATTCCGGTGACCACTACCTTAATGGGTAAGGGCGTTTTTGACGAACACCATACCCTTGCCTTGGGGATGCTGGGAATGCATGGCACAGCCTATGCCAACTTTGCTGTGAGTGAATGCGATCTGCTGATCGCCGTTGGGGCCCGGTTTGATGACCGGGTTACCGGTAAATTAGACGAGTTCGCCTCCCGGGCTCAGGTTATCCATATTGATATTGATCCGGCGGAAGTTGGAAAAAACCGAGCGCCCCAGGTGCCCATCGTTGGGGATGTACGACAGGTATTGATCAATTTGCTAAATCGCCTGGAAGAGGAGGTTCAACTGCCCCCACCTAACCAAACCCTGGCCTGGCGGGACCGGATCGATCGCTGGAAGCGTGACTATCCCCTGGTGGTGCCCACCTACGAGGATGTGCTGGCTCCCCAGGAGGTCATTACTGAACTGGGCCGCCAGGCACCCCATGCCTACTACACCACCGATGTGGGTCAACATCAGATGTGGGCTGCTCAATTCCTTAAGAATGGGCCGCGCCATTGGGTTTCCAGTGCGGGGTTGGGTACCATGGGCTTTGGTATGCCAGCCGCTATGGGTGTGCAGGTGGCCTTGCCGGAGAAAGTCGTTATTTGTATTAGTGGCGATGCCAGCTTCCAAATGAATTTGCAAGAACTGGGAACCCTTGCCCAGTATGGAATTCCAGTGAAAACGGTGATTATCAATAATCGCTGGCAGGGCATGGTGCGGCAATGGCAACAGGCGTTCCATGGGGAACGCTATTCCTCCTCAAATATGGAGGTGGGTATGCCCAACTTCGAGTTACTGGCTCAAGCCTATGGCATTAAGGGTATGGTGGTGCGCGATCGCCATCAGCTGGCTGGGGCGGTGGCGGCAATGCTAGCCCATGATGGGCCCGTATTGATGGATGTTCATGTGCGGCGAGATGAAAACTGCTATCCCATGGTGGCCCCCGGTAAGAGCAATCATCAAATGTTGGGTTTGCCAACGGTTACCCCTAGCGATCGCCCTCAGATTTCCCACTGTATGAGCTGTGGCCACGATAATTCCGGTGATAGTAATTTTTGTTCCCACTGTGGGACTAAACTTTAGGCAAATAGCTCACTTTTGGAAGAATAGAGTATCCTAACCACAGTTATCTCTGTGATCTAGGCCGTTTATGTCTGCTGCCCTAAAGTCCTACGTCCCCCGACCACTTCCCCCTGGTCGGGGCGACTCTGTTCAAGACAATCCTGTTCAAGATAATAGGGTGACGTTGCGGGCTTCCTCTTCGGTAAGGGGTAGGAGCAAGGGTAGCGCTAGATTCAGCCAGCCGATTCCCCTCCAGCCTGTCGCCCCTAGCCCGGCCCTCAACCTACTCAACCGCTTGCAGTTGGTTTCTTCGGTGCTGACGGCTAGCCTGGTGACCCTGTCTCTGGTTAGCTATGGGGCCTCTGTCTACCTGGATCAACAGCTGAACCAGGCTACGAAACAATTGGGACGACTACAGCGGAATGAACAGCAGATTGCCACCTTTAGTGCGGTCCTGAAAAGCCATATGGCCGATCAAGCTACCCACCCATCCACAGATTTGCAGCCCCCCAAGCCCGATCAGGTGATTTTCCTAAAACCTGCTCCCCTGCGTATAAATTCCACCCTGGATCGGCCATCCCATAACGTTCTGTCCCAGTGGATGGGCCGATCGCCCCTGGGATACTAGGTTTTTAAGGGAGGGAGTCGGAGTATTCCAGGGTCCTAGCCCGATTATTTAACGGGGTGAAGGCGAGTGCTTGCCTAGTCTTTGCTTTTGTATGGTTGATAACACCGTATAAACCTGTCAGGTGTGAGCTGCTAAGCAATTGACCCGTCTAGACTGTCCTTAGCGTTCTAGCCACAGCTCTACCTACAAAACCGATCCTCTAGCACTGTCACCTAAGCTCTCTATGGCTAGCGTTCCTTCTATTTTCACCCGGAAACCTTCTCGTCGTGGGTTTAGGGCCAGGAATAGGCGCCTCACCTGGAACCGCCGGGTGATTCTGGTATGGGCCTTCCTCATGTTAGCCATAATCGCTCTGATCACCCGTCTACTGTGGCTTCAGGTGGTGCAGGGTACCCATCTGGAGAAAATCGCCCAGAACCAGCGAATGGTGGTTAGCCAGCCCTATCCTCTGCGCTATCCGATCAGCGATCGCCAGGGTAATTTGTTAGCCATTGATCGCACCGTTTATACCCTTTACGCCCATCCCCGGCTCTTTCGCCAGCCGATTTCCCAGGTGGCGATCGCCCTTAGTCCTATTTTAGAGAAAGCTGATGGGGACCTGGTAGGACAGTTAAGTCGCCAACCTACGGGCATTCGCTTGGCCGATCGCCTAACGGCAGAAATGGCCGACCGCCTGCGTAAACTTAGACTTGACGGTCTGGAACTGATCCCTCGCCAGGAACGGTTTTATCCCGAAGGTCAGTTATTCGCCCCCGTGCTTGGCTTTGTTAACTGGGATGGCAAGGCTCAGGCCGGTCTGGAAATGGCCCAGCAGGATCAGTTGCAGATTCCTGCCATCGATCAAACCAACCGGGCCCAGGGCATGGCAGACTTTGAAGCGGCTAAGGCCACGCTGCGCCTTACCTTAGATAGTCGTCTCCAGCGCATTGCCCAACAGAGCTTAGAGGCGGTGGTGGCTAAGCACGGAGCCAAACGAGGCACCGTCATCGCCATGGAGGTGGATAGCGGCGCCCTCCTGGCCATGGCTACCGTCCCTACCTACGACCCCAATTATTATTACAAAGCCGATATGGCGGCCTTCAAAAATTGGGCCGTTAGCGATCTCTACGAACCTGGATCTACCTTTAAGCCCGTTAATGTTGCGATCGCGCTGGAAAACCGTGCCATTACTGCCAATGAAATGGTTAACGATAGTGGTCTGATGCGCTTTGGTAAGTGGACTATCAAAAACCACGACTATGCTGCGGTGGGAGCCCGAGGCCCCATTTCCATTACTGACGTACTGAAGTACTCCAGTAACGTGGGCATGGTGCGAATTATGCAAAAACTCTCTCCAGAGACCTATCTGGGATGGTTAGAAAAACTAGGTTTGGAAAAACCATCGGGCATTGACCTACCCAACGAAGCGGCAGGCCATGGAAAAAACCGGGAGCAATTTCTGCGCAGTAAGGTAGAACCCGCCACCACTGCCTTTGGTCAGGGTTTTTCCCTTACTCCCATGAAGCTCCTACAGTTGCATGCTGCCCTGGCCAATGGGGGCAAGCTGATTACTCCCCATGTCATCGACGGGTTGGTGGCCGAAGATGGTAAGACCCTAAGGCAGCCCCAGCGTCCCCAGCCGACTCCGGTGTTCTCCCCCAAAACCAGTCAAGCGGTAATGACCATGATGGAAGCGGTGGTGCAGGACGGTACGGGTAGTCCCGCCCGGGTAGCGGGTTATCGGATTGGGGGTAAAACTGGGACGGCCCAGAAGGCCCTGGCAACGGGGGGGTACGGGCGGGGGCGGATCACCAGCTTTGTTGGTATTTTACCGGTAGAGTCCCCCCGCTATGCGGTTGTAGCGGTTATTGATGAACCCCAGGGCGATAATGCCTACGGATCTACCGTGGCCGCTCCCCTGGTAAAAGAAGTGATGGAGGCTTTGGTGGTTCTACAGGGTTTGCCCCCCGAAAAAACAGATAAAAATCACGGAACCAAGCCGATTACCCATGATTCCACCAGGTAACGCGGTAGTTTAAAGCTGGACCAAGCCTTGTTTGTCCTGGCGGGTCCCTAACTTCTCTGCCTCAGGTCCGTAATCCAGGGTCCAGGCCATCGTTATGGGTGATCACGGGGCATCCAGCCTTGGTTAGATCCAGATGGTACTGGCCTCCCTCCCTGCCTCCCTTTTCCTTTGTTGATTATCCCCAACTGTCGTGGCCTACGTTGCAATCGAAAATCTCTATAAGACCTTTCCCAAACCAGGCTCTGCCAGGGCCCTAGGGGACCCACTGCCTCCCGCTAGCCCCGAGGCGATGGGAGAAGCTGCAGCGGTTCTCAAACGCATTAACCTCACCATTGAGGATGGGGAGTTTATGGTGCTGGTAGGACCGTCGGGTTGTGGCAAAAGTACTCTGCTACGGCTGATTGCTGGGCTGGAGTCGATCACCGCTGGCAATATCTGGGTCGGCGATCGCAAGGTCAATGATCTACCTCCCAAGCAGCGGGATACCGCCATGGTGTTCCAGAGCTATGCCCTCTACCCCCACCTGCGGGTTTACGACAACCTGGCCTTCGGACTACGACGTATGGGGGCAGATTTAAGGCAGGTGTTGCCCCTTCCTTCCCCTGAGACCCGGGCTGAATTCCCAGATGTTCCGGTTGTCGACCCCAATCAGGAGCTGGGGCAGATGCTGTCCCAGACCAAGGGCTGGCAAACCCTGTTGGCTGCCTTGACCCGACAATTGCCGTCGAGACTGCGCTACCGGTCTGAGGCGGAGGAGTTAATTGACCAGCGGGTCCAGTCAGTGGCAAAAATGTTGCAGATCGACACCTTGCTCAGCCGCTATCCCCGTCAGTTATCGGGCGGCCAGAAGCAACGGGTGGCCCTGGGTCGAGCCATGGCCCGCAATCCCCAGGTATTTTTGATGGATGAACCCCTCTCTAACCTGGATGCTAAATTACGCCTGGAAACTCGGGCCCAGATTGTTAATTTACAGCGCCAGTTGGGGATTACCACCATCTACGTTACCCATGACCAGGTAGAAGCCATGACCATGGGCCACCGTATTGCCGTTATGTACCAGGGTCAGATTCAACAGGTAGCTCCTCCCCTCGATCTGTACAACATCCCCGCCAATCGGTTCGTGGCTGAATTCATTGGCTCCCCGGCTATGAACTTTATCCCCGTGCAGGTGCAGGCTCCCTACTTGGTGGTCCACGAGGAGTTTCGCCTGGCCCTCCCCAGCCATTGGGAGGATCGTCTCTGGCCCTACGATCGCCAGTCTCTCTGGTTAGGAATTCGACCAGAACACCTGAGTTTGGCCCTACCGGCCCCTAAAAATATTTGCGGTCAGGTTGTCCATCAAGAGGCGCTCGGTAGTGAAACCTACCTGACGGTCAAAACCCCTAGCCTCAGTCTCCAGGCCAAAGTGCCTCCAGATCAGGCCGTGGCCATAGGTGCAGAGGTGTGGTTGGCGATCGCCCCGGATAAGCTCCATCTGTTTGATCCCCATACCGATCGTTCCCTGGTCCAGCCTTAGACCGGACTGGCTAGTTCCTCCAGGGCAAAGCAGGAGGCCAGCACCTGGTTAGAAAATAAAAAGCCCTCTGGAGCACTCAGGCGGAGAACTTCCAGGTCGGCCCAGGACCCACCCTGTACCACCACCCAGCCCCGCTGAATATGGGGCTGGAGAATTTCATACAGGCGTTGCCAGGTGGCGGCATCACAGAGCGATCGCAGCTGAGATGCCTCAATTCCCTGCCGTAGTCGTAGGCCTAACATCAGGGTTTCCAGCAAGTGATCGAGGGCTGGGGTGGGGGGATCGGAATGGCGGCCCCCCTGCTGCTGAAACTGTTGGACCCAGTCCGCGTAGGTGGCCTGGGTGCGGGGCCGACTCACCCGCTGCTGCTGGGTGTAGCTGGTGGCTCCCAGGCCAAAGCCGTAGTAGGGCTGGTTGTGCCAGTAGGTGAGGTTGTGTCGGCATTCATGGCCGGGTTGGGCGTAGTTAGAGACCTCGTAGTGGTGGTAGCCCCGATCGCCCAGGTAGGTATGGGCCAGCCGATACATGGCAGCGGTCTGGTCCTCTGTGGGCAGGGGGGTGAGGCCAGGACGGTAGCGCTTGGCAAAGACCGTCTGGGGTTCCAGGCTGAGGTCGTACAGGGAGAGATGGTGGCAACCCAGGTCTGTCGCTCGCTCCAGTCCCAACCGCCAGCCTTCTAGGGTCTGGTGGGGTAGGCCAGAGATTAAATCCAGACTCCAGTTGTCCATACCCACATGGTGCAGCCACTCTACGGCTTCGTACACCTGCGCTACCCGATGGTAACGACCACAGCTTTCCAGTAGGGTGTCATCCAGGGCTTGTACCCCCAGGCTGATGCGGTTGACCCCCGCCCCCAGGTAGCCCTGCAGGTGGGCCAGATCAAAGGTGCCGGGGTCCATTTCCATGGAGATTTCCACCTGGGGATCTAGACCGAAGCGCTGCTCCAGTTGGGCTATAATCCCTTCCACCTGGGCCACCGCCAGCAGGGAAGGGGTGCCACCACCGAAGAAAATCGTATGCAGGGGTTGGGCACTGGTTGGGGTCGCGCCAATCTCTGCCTCCAGGAGGGTCAGGTACCGCTCGACACTGGTGGAGGTTTCCCCCCGTCCCCGATCGCCCAATACCGCAATGGGAAAATCGCAGTAGAAACAACGCCGGCGACAGAAGGGAATATGGACATAGGCAGAACGTGGATCGGCAACCATAGCCAGCTTTGAGAGTAGGGATTTTTGACTTTTCCAGCCTTCACCGGGCAAAATGACCGAATTACTGGTCTTGCTTGTGTCAAACTTACGGAAACCCGATCCCCCTAGGGGTTAGATCCTGGTCTGATAGCCGTCGGGAATTAGCGGTATACTTTTGCCAGTTTAGCGTTCCACCATCCTTCCAAGGGCAGATCACCATGCTAGACACTCTGATTGTAGTTTCATGCATCCTGGCGGGGGCGGGGATCGGTTTTTATAGTGTTGATTTGCTACCCGATTCCATTCTGTCCCAGGTGACGAACCTGGAGGGGCTGGGGACGGTCACCGCCGTCTTTGGAGGCTTGATCGGCACCGGTTTGGGACTGGTGATGCAAACCAGCTACCGTCGACTGGAACGGCAAATTAAAGAACTACCCCCCGATCGCCTGCTAACCCGGGCGGTGGGTCTGGTGTTGGGGCTATTAATTGCCAATCTGATGCTGGCCCCCCTATTTCTCCTACCCATTCCCGTTGAGTTTGGCTTTATTAAACCCCTGACTGCGGTTATGGGCAGTGTGCTCTTTGCTGTGTCGGGCATGAATTTGGCCGATACCCATGGCCGCTCCCTACTGCGGCTGATTAGTCCCAGCACCCTGGAGTCCACCCTGGTGGCAGAGGGCACCCTAAAACCTTCTAAAACCAAAGTTCTCGATACCAGTTGCATTATTGATGGCCGCATTGAAGGGCTTTTAGAAACGGGCTTTTTAGAGGGTCAAATGCTGGTGCCCCAGTTTATTCTGCAGGAGTTGCAGCAGGTGGCCGATGCCTCCAATGATCAGAAGCGGGGCCGGGGTCGCCGGGGGCTAGACGTACTCAACCGCATTCGCGAGGCCCATCCCAACCGGGTTTTAATTAACTCTGAAGACTACGAGGAGATTGCCACCGTTGACGCCAAGTTGGTGAAGCTGGCCCAGGAACTCAACGCCGCTCTCCTCACCAACGACTACAACCTGAATAAGGTGGCCAGTTTCCAAAATGTTGAGGTGCTTAACATTAACGATCTGGCCCAGGCCATCCGCCCCACCTACCTGCCGGGGGATACCATGGACCTGAAGATTCTCAAGGAGGGCAAGGAACCCTCCCAGGGGGTAGGTTACCTGAATGATGGCACCATGGTGGTGGTAGAAGATGCACGGGAGTACATTGGCGAGGATCTGGAGGTGGTGGTCACTGGGGCCCTGCAAACCTCCGCTGGGCGGATGATTTTTGCCCGCCCTAAAACCTCCGTGGTGACCTCCTAACCGCTGTTCTGCCTGGTTGTCCGGGGCTGCAGCTACGGGTCTGTAGTCCCTACCGGGGCTGGGACTACAATGTAACCACTTTGCCTATCCCCCAATACCCAGTTACGATCTTGCCCCCAGTACCACCAGTGGGCTGCTACGTAGGCACAGGTGAGGCTATCCAGCTGGTCTTCCACCGCCTTCATGGCCGCCCCCGCCGTGGGAATGGGGGGAAGATCCCTCGGGCCGATCGCCAGGGCCGGGGTCAGTTGGGGTAAAACCGTGAGTTGGTAGTGGCGTAGTTTTTCCAGTTGGGGTCGACGCTCTGCCAATCGCCCCTTCTTGTATTTGAGAATGCGGTTGAGATTAAACAGGTGCACCGTGGCCGGATGGGGAAACACCTCTAGTTGAAATCGCCCTAGGGGTTGGGCTGGACTCTGGGGACAGTGGGCAAAGCCCAGGGACTCCAGAGCTAAGCCAAAGGACACTAGCTTGGCGGCGAAGGGGCGACCCTGGTTGGCGGGATAGCAGCCCGCATCGTATTTGCCAAAGTACCTGTGGGCCAGGCGATCGGCCAGGCGCATACCGGTTAGGTTAGGGATCAGGGTGGGGGCATCCACCGCCACCACGGCGGTATCGGCTCCTTGCGTCCATGCCTCTACCCAGGCCAGAATGGCCTCCACCGATTGCAGTCGGGTCAGGCACCTAAGGGTGAGGCGATCGCCCTCCAGGCCCAGACAACAGAGGCCCGAGGCCCCGGATTGCCAGCCTAGATCAATGCCGAGAAACTGAGGAGATAGGGACGCCATGGGGATGGATGGTAGGGCTATAGCCTAGCCCATGGTGAAGTCAGTGGCTAGGGATGGATGGGGTTGACAGGGGTGAAATCCTGCCTACACCATAAATGGATATACCTTTTATCGCTCCTATGACCGCTACCCCCCTTGCCTGGGATGATCTGATCAGCCTGGATACCTACACCGTCGATCGGATCAATGGGGCTACCAATGCCCAGGCCCATCTGCGTTTGTTTGGCCAATCTGAGGCGGCGGTACAGGTGACCCTCTACCGCGATCGCCACGCCTGGTGTCCCTATTGTCAAAAGGTCTGGCTCTGGCTGGAGGAAAAGCAGGTGCCCTACCGCATCGATAAGGTCACCATGTTCTGCTACGGCGAAAAGGAAACCTGGTACAAGCGGAAGGTGCCCTCTGGTATGCTGCCGGCCCTGGAGTTGGATGGTCGCCTGATCACCGAGAGCGATGACATTTTGATGGCTCTGGAGCGCCGCTTTGGTCCCCTGGCGGCGGCCATGACCGATGCCCAGGTCCTGCCCCTGCGGCAACTGGAGCGACTGCTGTTTCGGGCCTGGTGTCTGTGGCTGTGCCAACCCCACCGATCCGACCGGGAGGATCGCCGCGCCCAGGATCAGTTTACCGGGGTGGTGAGTCGGGTGGAGGCGGCCCTGGCCGCTACCCCCGGACCCTATTTTCTGGGAGAATTCAGCACCGCTGACCTGGTGTTCATTCCCTATGTTGAGCGCATGAATGCCAGCCTTTACTACTACAAGGGTTATTCCCTACGGCAGGCTAACCCTGGGCTGGCGGCCTGGTTTACCGCCCTGGAATGCCGATCCACCTATCGGGGTACCCAGAGTGACTTCCACACCCATGTCCACGACCTACCCCCTCAGATGGGGGGGTGCTATGGCAACGGTCTACCCCAAACCGCCCTGCACCAGCAGCAGGTGAATCACGGCCCCTGGGAGGATTTGCCGGAGGTGGGTTACCCCGAACCAGAAACGGCCCGGCGGGAAGCTCTGCATCGGGTGCTGAAGCATCGCCATAACATTCTGCGGGTGAACCCGGTGGATTCAGCCCTGGTGGATCAGGCCCTACGCTGCGCCCTTACCCATCTGATTACGGATCACCTCTGTACTCCGCCCCCCGGCACTGACCTGGCCCTGCGCTATCTGCGCGATCGCATCAGTGTCCCGCGGGACATGTCCCTCTATGCTGCCCGCCGACTGCGCCTTAGTCTGGAAGCTACCGCCGCCCTGGTGGGCACAGGGCAGCCCGCACCCCTACCCACCCAACATCGCCGGGACCAAAATCCAGCTAATTTTCTGTCGGTGGGTTAGGTCTACAATCAGAACAGTGAATTCCTTAAACGGTTGCCATGGATACCCCCACGTTGATCATTCGTCAGGCCCAGGTGCTTCTTCCTAACGGCGAGTTAGAGCGGGGAGATGTGGCCCTGGCCGGCGGTAAAATTCTCCAGGTGGGGGGCATGGTTGCCCCTAGCCCAGATGTCCAGGAAATCGATGCCCAGGGCCTTACCCTACTGCCCGGGGTTATCGATCCCCAGGTACATTTTCGGGAGCCGGGGCTGGAACATAAAGAAGATCTGGCTACCGCCAGCCGCGCCTGCGCCCGGGGCGGGGTCACCTCCTTTTTAGAAATGCCCAATACCAACCCCCTCACCACTACCCAGGCGGCCCTCACCGCCAAACTCGCCCTGGCCGCCTCAAAATGCCTGGTGAATTACGGCTTTTTTATTGGCGCCACCGCCGAAAACCTACCGGATCTGAATAGGGCCCAGCCCGCCTGCGGGATTAAAATTTTTATGGGATCAGCCCACGGTCCACTCCTGGTGGATACCGAGGCCGCCCTGGAGCCCATTTTTGCAAGCGGTAGGCGATTGATTGCGGTCCACGCCGAAAACCAGGCCCGCATTCTAGAGCGTCGTCAGTTGTTCGCTGGGGAAACCAATCCCCGGGTCCACTCCCAAATTCAGGATAACCAGGCGGCTCTGGAGGCTACCCAACTGGCCTTGAAACTCTCGAAAAAATACCAGCGACGGCTCCATATCCTGCATTTGTCCACCGCCGATGAGGCAGAACTACTCCGCCAGGACAAACCCGCCTGGGTGACCACCGAGGTCACCCCCCAGCACCTGCTATTGACGGTGGATGACTACGATCGCATCGGTACTCTGGCCCAGATGAATCCTCCCCTGCGGAGCCGCCATGACACCGAAGTTCTCTGGCAAGCTCTGTTGGATGGGGTAATTGATTGCATCGCCACCGACCATGCCCCCCACACCCTGGCGGAAAAGGCTAAGGGCTACCCCCAGACACCCTCCGGCATGCCTGGGGTGGAAACCGCTCTCCCCCTGATGCTGACCCAGGTCGCCCAAGGCCGCTGCACCCTGGCCCAGGTTGCCCAATGGATGGCGATCGCTCCGGCCCGGATCTACGCTATCCCCAACAAGGGTCAGATCGCCCCCGGCTACGATGCGGACCTCGTCCTGGTGGATTTACAAACCTACCGCCCCGTGCGCCGGGAAGATCTCCAAACCAAATGCGGCTGGAGCCCCTTTGAGGGCTGGTCCCTGACCGGTTGGCCGGTCGTTACCCTGGTGAATGGCCAGGTGGTCTATGACCATGGGCAGTTTAACCTGGCGGTGCGGGGGCAACCCCTGACCTTTGGGGCAGGATAGGCGAAGGCGAGCTAGAACGGTGAGGACACCGTTGACCGGTTAATTTCCTGTTTTGTAACTGATAGGCTCCTTGTTACGACAAGGAAAAATTAATCCCAGGGGGCCTTCTGGCCAAAGCTATCGGGTGGTAAGGGTAATGCCTGGGCCGGTTTGGCTCTCGATTTACGGACCGAAGATGGGGCTTTTGAGTAATCTAATCAATACCTGACGTTGGAGTGAAAGTTGCGGCCATGACCCTACCGGCTATGCCCCTGGTGATGGACAATTTGCTGGAGCGGGCGATCGCGCCGGATCAATTGCCCTGGCAACCGTTGCGATCGGGGGTGGAGATCTGCTCCCTGCACCAGGATGGAGAAACGGGCTCCCATTTGGCCCTGCTACGCTACCAGCCAGGGGCGATGGTACCCCTGCACCACCATCCGGGTTATGAGCAAATTTTGGTGCTGTCGGGGCAGCAAAGCGACGATCGGGGCACCTATGCCGCTGGCACTCTGGTGGTTAATCCCCCTGGCAGCCAGCATCGGGTGACCAGTGCGGAGGGTTGTGTGGTGTTGATTTTTTGGCAAAAACCGGTGGTGTTCGACCAGCCCTGATGTTGCGACCTAGGGCAAAGCTAGGTGACCGTCTCCGGACGGTTGGTGTAATCTCCTACACCCCTTCCTTGGTGGTGTACAGCCAGTGGTTTTCACCAACTGGTGAGGGACAAACCTCAACCCCTGGGCAAGAAATCAGTTCCAGAAAAGACGAAACCATTAGAAAATGGTGTTCCCGGCTTGTCCTAACCGGACTGGCGACTGCTATAGTCGTTAGACATTTGGTTTAGAAATCCTGTTAACCAGAGAAAGGACGCATCCGATGGCAACGATGGGGATGAAAAGGCTACTGCAGGTGGGGGCTATTGTGATGGTTCTGTGCGGTGGTCAAGTCCTGCCGGCAGTCCTGGCCTGGAGCCAGACGGCGGTCAGTGCCGCCACCCCCGATCCAACCGCTGCGGAGGCAGCTCTCAACCAAGGATTATCGCTGATTCAGCAAGGTCAGATAGAGCCGGCGATCGCAGAATTCCAACGGGCGATCGGGCTCAATCCTGACTTGGCGGCGGCCCAGTATAACCTGGGTTTGGCCCTGCGCCAGCGAGGCGACCTACAGGCTGCCGCCTCAGCTTTTTGGCAGGCGATTCGATTGGACCCTAACTTTGCTATGGCCTACGCCAACCTGGGCGGTGCTCTGATTGAAGGGAATAATCTGGCCCAGGCGGAGGCCTATCTGCGGCGGGCGATCGCTATTCAACCCGATTTGAGCAACGCCTACTACAACCTGGGTCTGGTGCTGCAAGCCCAGGGTCGTAGCCGCGAAGCGCTAACTGCCCTCCAGCAAGCCAGTGCCACCAGCCCCCAAGCCCCTGAACCTTACTTTCAGCAGGGCCTGATCTACCTGCAGCAGGGGCAAAATTCCCAGGCCGAAGCCGCTCTCCAAAAGGCTTTAGCGATCCAACCCCAGTACCCCCAGGCCCACTATAACCTCGGTATTGCCCGTTTTAACCAGGGCCATACCGAGGCTGCCCTGGACTCTTTCCGCCAAGCTACCCAGCTCAGTGGCAGTTACGCCGATGCCTACTACAGTGCGGGTTTGGCCTTTGTGCAACTGGGTCGTCTGGATGAAGCCCGGACGGTTTTAGAGTATGCTAAAAACCTGTATATTACCCAGGGTAACCCTGCCTGGGCCACCAAGGCGCAGGCCCAATTAGCCCGCCTGCTCCAGATCTCCCCAGATTCTCATTAACCCCAGGAGTTTCTTTGTAAAATCAACCCATCAGCTGGGTATGGTCAGGGGGTAGAAAGGGGAATTGACGAGATGATTCCATCTAAAGTCGGTGCTAGAGCTGTTCCATACCTTGCAGGCGAGGCAGAACGCCTTACCTGCCCCCCCTTTGAGCGATTAACCCTGGCCTTTGCCGCCTGGCCAAAGCCATACCTTACTCCACGTTGCTCTGATGGTTTGATCCCTATCCATGAGTTCCCTACCATTTCCATCCATACTCCCCCGGTACCCGTTAGTGGTAGCAGGAATAGTTGCTATTCTCTTGGGTCTGAGGCTCCTATTGACCGGGTTAGCCGAACTTTATGGCTATTCCCTGCCCATAGTCGGTGGGTGGCTGCGAAGCCTTGAAATTATGGAAGTCATGAATATTCCTGTGTTCGTTCTCTTGGGTCTGGCCATAGCAGCGGCCTCTTGGTATCTGCCAACTAAAACTAGTCTAGGTCTGAAATTTATTGCCCTGGCCCTTGCCTTTCCCCTGGTTTTTTTCAGCAGCTACGCTTTCCGCTATCACCTGTGGTTGGCCCACCTAATCAATCAGCCTGAGGCGGGAGCCACACGCCAGGAGGTCATTGCTCTGGCTAATTTAGCCCTGGAGCAAGAAACTGGTCAGAAAGGATTTTTCGGATACTACTGCGCCACGGCCAAAATACCGATTCTGCCTGACACCGTTGCTGAACTCCGCCGTATGACCGAAGACCAGAAGTGGTTTCGTTCTGAATTGACTCGCTTTAGTGGCGTTGAACCTGGGGTATTCTCACTGGTATTTAATGGAGCTGGTTGGGCGATTCGGATTTTTTATCTACTCTTGGCCTTACTTACCAGTGTGATTTACTTCTTTAAGGGGTTGACCTGGGTTGACCTGCGTCGCCTCCGGCGTTTAGCCCAGCCGCGGCCCTGAGTTATAGCCCTGGACAGAGGGTTTGAGAAGGCGATGCAATGACAGGCTTTGCCGCCAGTTTCCGTTATCCTTAGGGGCGGATCACAACCTCGACCCAGCCTTGGCTGCGGCCTATCCACGCTGTCCTCAGGGTTTTGGCTAAAGCTGTACCTGCAGGTACCCAGACAGTCTAGCCGCGATCGCTAAGGATCCAGCTCAGCTTTCATCCGCTCCAGGGTTTGTCGCATTTGTTCAAACATAGTGTCGGGGGTCATGCCAAATTGCCCCAACTGGGTTTTTAATTGCTCTACACTCATCTTCGCCGTAAAGTCTTCCGAGAGTTCAAATCGCTTCATAAAGATGTGATACCGATCCATCATCCCTTCCATTTGATCGATGAACATCTTTTTACCTTCACGATCAAACTTACCGTAGTTACCACCCAGCTGCATCAGGGATTGATAATCCTGAAATAGCTTCATGGCTTCCTGCTGAACGATCTCAGAGTCGAAAAATCCCATAGGTCAGCATTTACCCCACTTAACTAGCCCATATTACGAGGGTAAAGGCTGGCCTTGAGTCTGGCCAAGGCGAGATATCCCTACTCAGGTGTACCAGCTGGCGGGTTCATCCCCGTTGGTGAGGCAGCCTGAGTCCCTCTCCCTTCCCCGATCATCGGTACAAACCGCACCGGGATTGTATATTCGGTTGACACCCCGGTCAGATGGCGAGTAATCACCAGGATCGTCTGGCTAGAGTAACCGACTGGCACCACCAGTTTGCCCCCCATGGCCAGTTGATCTACCAGGGCCGAGGGAACTCGAGTGGGGGCAGCGGTAACCAGAATGGCATCGTAGGGAGCATGTTCTGGCCAGCCTTCGTAACCATTACCCTGTTTGATGTGAATATTTTGGTAACCCAGTTGTTCTAACGTCTTCTGGGCCCGTTGGGCAAGAGAGTCAATGATTTCTATCGAGTAGACGGTTGCCGCCAGTTCTGCCAGAACTGCCGCCTGGTAGCCTGACCCCGTGCCTACCTCCAGAACTCGACCCTGGGCTGGAATGGCGGCTACATTGGTCATAAAGGCAACAATGTAAGGCTGGGAGATGGTCTGCCCATGGCTGGTGGGTAGGGGTTGGTCCCAGTAGGCGCATTGAACTTCACTGAGGGGGACAAAGCGATGCCGGGGTACCCGCAGCATGGCATCTAGAACCCTGGCATCGGTAATACCCCGTCCCATCAACTGCTGTTGCACCATCTGTTGGCGTTGATTGCTATAGGCTGTTTGGGGCTCACCCGGATTAGACCAGGCTGAGGGCTCTGAGACGGAAGCCCCAAAGGGCCTGGCTGGCTGGGGAACTCTGGGGTTAGGAGTGGAGTTGAGGTTAACCATAGCAACCTCCTCACCTGAAGCGCTAGTTTAAGGGGTAGACCTTCCCATAATTTGATCCTAGCGCTGGGTTGGGGGGAGAGCCTGCCTCCCTATCCCCATTTAAAGGGAGTAATATCCCTACCTTTTCTTGGGTAGGGTGGTCTAGTCTAGCCAATCTTGGGGTAGGTCAGGAGTTAGGGGCGTTCCTGTCCGGTCGATAAAGCCCCAGCGGTTATCTAATTGGACCCGGGCAAAGCCTTCGGAGAATTTACCTGCATTATGGTAGGTTGGCTCTAGAAGCCAGTCCCCCTGATTGTTCATGTATCCGTAACGGCCGTCTACCTGCACAGCCGCCAGCCCCTCGGAGAAGTCCGCAGCGTAGTCTACCTGGGGAGGAATGGGGAGGTAGCCCGAGGCATCCATATAGCCCCACTTACCCTCTACCAAAACAGCCGCCAAGCCATTGGAAAAGTCTGCAGCGAAGTCCAGGGTAGCCGCAATCACCAGATCGCCATGTCGATTAATATAACCAAACTGGTCACCCTGTCGAACTCGGGCTAACCCCGATGAAAAGCTAAAGGCTCCGGCGTACTGAGGGGCGATCGCCACGGCCCCCTGGGTATCCATGTAACCATAGAGCTCCCCCTGGCGAACCACCGCCAGAGACTCGGAAAAGCCCCAAGCATCCTCCAGGGTTGGGGAGATCACCCAAGCCCCCTGGCTATCTATAAAACCATAACCATCCTGCACTTTTACCACAGCCCGGCCGTTGCTAAAACGTTCCGCCAGGTCAAACTGGGGCTCAATTACCCATTCTCCCAGTAGGTTTAGGAAGCCGTACTTGGTGCCTCCCTGGACTGGCGCCAGACCCTCTGAAAATGTCTTAGCCTGGCGAAACTGCACATCGATCCCCCAGCTACCCTGGCGATTTAGGTACCCGTAATAGTTACCAACCCGGGCCACCGCTAAAGACTGCCCATAGGCAGAGGCCAGATCAACGTTAGGATCGGCAACCGTGATGCTGAGATGGCCCCGACTATCCAGATAACCAATGTGGTTGTTGAGACACACCATGGCTACGCCTTCAGAGAAGTCAGAAACACTGTCAAAGAGAAGGAAATGGCTCATGGGGAGAGGGCGGGTAGGCATTCTGGTGTGCCTCCGTCCCATTGCCCGTGGTTACGGCTACACCATAAATTGCTAGGTTATCCCAAAATTCGGAATTTGAGTAGATGGGGAAGGGATTATGGGGGAATTCTAGGAAATGGGTATGATGGGCACAGGTGTATCTTAATTGTTCAGGTAAAGGCGACGATGGCTTTTTATAATGCTCCCAGTCGAGCTGATCTGGAGTTAAGCAACGGCCCTATCGACCAACCTACAGCTCAGGTATTTTTGGCCTATGCCGACGAAGATCGGGATCTATCCCTAGCCTCAAGTAACCTCAGTGCGGTCGAGGCGATTCGTCAATTACTGGTGGAAGCTGGTTTAAGTTTGTGGGATCGGGACTCTAATTTAGGTCCCCAGGAAGACCCAGAGATGGCTATTTCTAGAGCTACTGAAGCCTCTGAGAACTACGTTATTTTGCTATCTTCCCATACGCTTCAGAACGCCCTTTGTTTGCAGGGTTTACTCTTTGCCCTGAGCATGAATAAACGGATTGTGCCGGTGTTGCTAAATACGGTTGAGGTGGAACATTTACCCGATCCATTACGGGCCATTACCTGGCTTGATCTGCGCCAGGTGAGTCTACCCCTGGCCGGTAGTCAGGGGGGCGACCAACTGCTACGAACCCTAAGCGAGGATGCGGCTTACCACCATACCCACACCCAGTTGTTGGTGCAGGCACTGCGCTGGGAGCGACAACAACGCCATCCCAGCGGCCTCCTACCCCGCGCCGCTATCTATCGCTATCGGCGTTGGTTGGAAGCGGCTCAGGCCCGACAACGTTACCGTCCCATCCATTTGCAGGAGTTATTTATTCAGGAAAGCCTGCGGCAGACCGGTGGGGAACCCGCTGGGGTAAAGCACCGACCAGCGGCAGAAGACGGCCTGACTCAGATTACCAACTGGCTAAAACAGTGGATAGATTTTTGAATCCTCCACCTGAGCCAGGGGGGGCTTCCCTGGCGGGGCGTTATCGGGTTTTGCGACAGTTAGGCGAAGCAGGGGCGATCGCTACTTACCTGGCTGAGGATAGGAATCGTTTTCAAGAGCTCTGTATTCTGTGGGAGTTTAATCCCCGGCTAGCCGATCCCCTGGTGGCTAAGACAGTAGCTGATCGGTTTGATCAGACCGCTGGTCTGCTGTACCCGATTCATCATCCTCAAATCCCTCGGTTTCGGGAATTATTGCGACAGGCCGATCACCTGATTTTGGTGCAGGACTACGTGGAGGGGGCTACCTATCGGGATTTGCTCCATCAGCGGCGATCGCAGGGAAGCCTTTTTTCTGAGGAAGAGGTCACCCAGTTGTTGCTGCAACTATTGCCGGTGCTGCAATATCTCCATGGCTTAGGCCTTGTCCATCGAGAGATTACTCCCGATCACCTGATTCAGCGTCGCCAGGATGGTCTGCCGGTGCTCGTCAGTTGCGCTGGATCCAAGCCCCTACTGATTAGGACGAACCAGATCCAGTCAGGACTGGCTGCTGATCGGGCGCTGATTGGGGACGATATCGGTCCGGGGGATGATTTGTGTAGCCTGGGGGTAACGGCCTTGGTGCTCTTGACGGGCCAGGAACCCCATACTTTTTACGATCGCCTCCACCCGGGCTGGCCCGACCGACTGGTGCTGGCTGGCCCCTTGTCGTCAGTGTTACCCCGACTGATCGCTCCACCCTCCGGCGATCGCTTCTCCAGTGCCACTGCAGCGCTGGCGGATCTGCGTGCCAGGATGGGCAGCTGGACTGTTGTCGGGCCTCAGCCGGTTGCTCCCACCGGTTCTGCCCCTACCCTGGCGGTAGCGCCCCGGTCTCCCTTGCCTGCTCCAGTGGTTGCCTCGCCCCCACCAGCCCGGGCCTTGCCCGGGCGTCCTGCCGCTTCTGGTTGTGGGTCGGCCCTGTTCGGATTACTGGTGCTGCTGGGGGTAGCGGGGGGATTGTGGTGGTGGCTGGATCCTATGGCCTCGAAGATAGCCCTGAAGCCATCCCTACCGACCTCTGGCCAGGGGTCGGGTCCCCTTAGCCAGGGTCGGGTAGAACTCCGTGATCGGGCCCAGGCCCTGGGTATCAACCCCAGCTTTTTGGTGGATTTGACCGATGCCCTGTTTTACCAGAACAACCCTGGACGGCAAGGCACGCCCCTCACCGACCGACCTGAGGATGCCGCCTATCGGGCCCAGTGGTTAGGCATCGCCCAGACCAACCTCAACTGGCTAGAAGCTAACCTGACTGGGGCGGCCAGAGCCCAACTAGGCCACTATAGCGCCGCTGATTTTGACCGTTGGATAGCTCAAGCTAACCAGCGCCATGTGGGTGGTAAGGCCCTGGCCACTATGGCGGATGGCCGTTTCAATCAGTTTGTGGTTGACCCATCCCAGAGTCAGGAGGCAAACACCCCCCTAGGTCAGATTTGGTTGGGGCTGGCCCAGGATAGTCTTACCCAGCTGGTAAAGGGGCAGACCTTGAAGGAGTTAGAGTTCGCTCCCGGTAGCTATGGTCAGCAGGTCGAGGCCAGTCTGGCTCCCGGCCAGGGCCAGGTGTATACCCTCCAGTTACGCCAGGGCCAGTTAATGCGGCTAAATCTACAGGCACCACCTGGATCCATCAGTCTCTCGATATATGTACCCTCTCCCAATCCCACCCTGCCCTACCTTCTGGCCAATTCCTCTGAAAATACCTGGGCGGGACAGGTACCCCAATCGGGCTACTACGAAATTGTGCTGATCGGTCAAAGTCAGAATCCGGTGACCTATCGCCTCGCCCTCGCCGTTGACAACCTGATCGATCAGGGGGCCACTCCGCCCCCAGCACCGACGAACTAGCAGGTCCGGTAGTTTTTCTCCCTCCCCCTGTCAGGGGCTGGCAGCATTCTTCTAGCTTGATTTTCTTGGGAGTAACGCGTTGCTACCCCTGACTTCTGCTAGCCTGTTCAAATACAAATAGATGGTATCCATTCTGGTCGATGACCCAAGATTTAAAGGCAGAATTGGCGGAGATGGTGGGGCCAGCCGAGTGGCGGTGGCTCAGTCCCCATGCCGATCGGGGAGCGGTGCTGCTGGTGGACGAAGGTCTGGACCTGGTAGAAGTAGGCTTGGCGATCGCCAGGGACGACGTTACCAGGGTTAGCCACTGGATTAGTGAGGCCCTGCTGACCCGGCCTTCACCCCTGCAGATGGAAACTTGGGCCCAAGCCACCGGTAAGCAGTTCCAGACCCTGATTGTTCAGCCCTTTGTGCTGGTGCAGAGTTCCCCCACCCCCTAGGCCGATGCAAACCGAGAACCCCCAGGAGAAAACGCCCCCATTGTCTGACTACGGGCGAGAGCCCCGTTGGTTAGCCCTGGGTCACACTAGCGCCCTGATTCGGTTTTTACTGCTGGTGGCCAGTGGTTGGGCCATGGTGCAATTGTTGGTTTATTTTCAGGTGCTGGTGGTGGTTTTTGTCAGTTCCACCATTTTGGCCTTTCTCCTGAATCACTTGGCCACCGGACTCAGTCGTTGGCTACCCAGGCGGCTGGCAATTATTGGAGTTTTCCTGACCTTTCTCGCCCTTACCCTGGGGTTTTCCCTCACCCTCGGTACGGTAGTGCTATCCCAGGGGCAGCAATTGGCTGTCAGTGTGGAGGATTTTTCTAATACCCTGGTGCCCTGGCTCACCAGTATGGCTAAATTGCTAGCCCGCTTCAATATTCCCCTGAATATCCAGGGACTGGAGCTGCAATTGCAAAACCAGGCCATGGGCATGCTAACGGTTAGCCTGGGAGTTTTGCAGTCCACCCTGGCTAACGCCGTTGTGGCTATCTTAATTGCTGTGGTGACCCTCTTTATGATGCTGGATGGGGCCAGAATATGGTGGTGGGTTTTGAGCATTGTCCCGATTTATCAGAAAGAGCGATTTAACCAGGTAATTCAGCATAATTTGCTGAGTTTTTTCTGGGGATTGACAATCCTTTCTATGTTTTTGGGATTCTCTACCTTTCTGGTATTTTTAGTTTTGGGCGTACCCTACCCAGCCTTTTTAGCCCTGGTGATTGGGCTATTTGATTTGATTCCTGGGATTGGGGCCACCATTGGGATTGGCACCGTGGTTCTGTTGCTATTATCTCAGGGCATTTGGCTGGCCTTCAAAGCGCTGATAGTTTGCGTTGTTTTACAACAAATTCAGGAGAATATTTTATTACCCTATGTGGTTAAGGACTCCCTTAACATTAACCCGGTGGTGATGTTTTTTGCCTTAATTGTGGGGGCTACGGTTGCCGGAGTGCTGGGTTTGTTTCTGGCGGTGCCGGTGGCGGGGGTAATTATTACCTGGTTAGATATTGAGGCGATGCGGGGTAAGCCCGGTGAAAATCTTAAGTAACCCTGTCTACCGGCAGATAACCCCTAGCCCTGGCTCTGGGTAACGGAGTATGGGCTTTCGCCGTTTCTAGCTATCCTTAGGGTTCTGGCCGAAGCTATATATATACCTATAACCAACTCTCTGGTCAGACCTGATCCTATGCCCGCTAAACCCCCCGATCCCACTTCTACCCGGTCCAGTAGCCCCTTACCAGGGAATCCAGCTGCCCCGATTTGGCTCTACAGCCTGTGGAAGTTCTGGCGACCCCATACGGTGATGGGTACGGCCCTGAGTGTAGTGGGTTTGGGGATCATTGTGCTGACCCCGATCGCCTGGCCTGGTATGGTGGTGGTGTTGCCTTTGATGGGTTGGACCCTGGCTGCCTGCCTACTGGGTAACCTTTACATCGTCGGTCTTAACCAGTTAGAAGATATCGAGATCGATCGCATCAATAAGCCCCATCTGCCCCTAGCGGCAGGCGAGTTTTCCCTGGTGCAGGGTCGCTGGATTGTGGCTTTCGCGGGTCTGGGGGCTCTGGGGTTGGCGGTGCGGGGGGGGCTCTGGCTGCTGGCTACGGTGGGCTTGAGTTTAGCCATTGGCACGGCCTATTCCCTGCCGCCCCTGCGATTGAAACGATTTCCCTTTTGGGCGTCCTTCTGTATTTTGGCGGTGCGGGGGGCGGTGGTGAATCTGGGGTTGTTTCTGCATCTGAGCGATCGCCTCGGCCAGCCCTTAATTATTCCTGGCCGAGTTTGGGCCTTGACCCTCTTCATTCTGGGCTTTAGTCTGGCCATCGCCTGGTTTAAGGATATTCCTGATATTGAGGGCGATCGCCGCTACGGCATTCGCACCCTATCCTTGCAGCTAGGGCAATTACCAGTCTTTAATCTGGGACGAGGGATGCTAACCCTGTGCTATCTGGCCATGATACTGGCGGCTGTCTGGCTAGGAGAGGTAAACCGCACCTTTCTGGCCCTATCCCATGGGGTGATTTTGGGGCTCTTTTGGTGGGTCAGCAGCCGAGTTAGACCCCCATCTCCCAGCCCCCTTACTTCCCTCTCCTATCCAGATTTTTACCAGTTCATCTGGAAACTTTTCTTCCTGGAATATCTCCTCTTTCCTCTGGCCTGTTGGCTAGCCTAGAACAGCCTTACCCAGGGCTAGGGTTACCGTTGTCCTACCCGGCAGGGATAGGACCGCTTTGGTAGGCGTTGTGGTTAATGCAGTTAGCTTTTATCCTGGTGGTTAGCTGATTGTAGGAACCCCTTTCCCCTAATCGCTGACCTTTGAGTAACCCATTGGGACGGCTGACCATGTACGACTGCATTATTGTTGGTGCCGGGCCGGCTGGAGCCACTGCCGCCTACCATCTGAGTAAAGCTGGTCATCAGGTGCTGCTATTAGATGCCGCCCAGTTACCCCGCTATAAGCCCTGTGGTGGCGGCGTTTCTCCCCAGATTGCCGACTGGTTTGACTTTGACTTTTCCCCGGCGATTTCGGTGAAGGTGCATCGAGTCCGCTACACCTTTAACCTGGAGGATCCCGTTGATGTGGATCTACCCGAACACCAAGCCCTTTGGATGGTGCGCCGGGATATTTTCGATCATTTGATTGTGCAACAGGCCCAGGCTAGGGGCACCATTCTATGGGACGGTACCAGGGTTAGTGGGGTAGAAAACCTGGGAGCCGGTTGGCAAGTTCAAACCAGCCGAGGAGCGGTTATGGGTCGGTTTTTAATTGCTGCCGATGGAGCTCGTGGGTCCATGGCTAAGTGGTTAGGATTCACCCAGCGCCGCTATCAGTTAGCTGCCGCCCTAGAGGCCGAACCGCGCCTGGAGGTCCCTGCTGATCCGGTGGTCCACTTTGATCTGGGGTTACTACAACGGGGTTACCTGTGGAACTTTCCCAAGGCAGATGGCTACTCTATCGGTGGGGGGGTATTTCGATCCGGCTCTCAACGTCGGCAGGATTTGCGGGCTCCCGTAGCCGATTACTCGGCTCAGTTTAATGTGGATGCTAGCCAGGTTAAGCACTTTGGTCACCCCATCTTAATTTGGGATGGACCCCAGGTGCTCCACACCCAGCGGGCGCTGCTGGCAGGGGAAGCAGCTTGCGTGGTGGATCCCTTTACCGCCGAGGGAATTCGTCCCTCCATTTTTAGTGGTCTGAAGGCTGCCGGGGCGATCGCTGCTGCCCTGGAGGGGGATGACCAGGCCCTGGCTCGCTACAGTGAGACCATGAACAGGGAATGGGGAGGGGAAATGCGTTGGGCTAGACGTCTGGCTCGCCTAGTCTACCAGGCTCCGGGGCTAGCCTATCGAATCGGGGTCAAACGACCCTCCAGTAGTATGACCATGGTTAAAATTTTTTGTGGCGAGCTACGCTACGGGGAAGTGGCCCAGCGAGCCATTCGGCGCCTAACCGCAGGCCTAATCCTCGAGTAGACCCTGGCGGCGCAGGTAAGACCATAAATTAGGTTTACGAATCGGTTCCCCGCAAACCTCGGAGAGGAGTTTCCAGAGGTCAGAGGCAACCCCTTTCAGATGTCCCTCTGACTGGTTATGGCGGCGGGCAATTTCGCTGTAGCGTTCTCCCTTGAGAATACCCATCACTATTCTAGTCTGGGTGTCATTCAAGGATTTGCCCGTTTGACCCAGGAGTAATTGATTCAGCCAGGGAATTACTGTATCAATACCGCTTGTTTTAGATGGCCCCACCACACCGGTTGCCCCAGTTAACTGGGCTCTTTCCCAGGGCTTCAGAGTCTCCAGTTTTAATCGTTTTAACATCCGCTCCAGGTGGTGAATGCGTTGCTGCTGAATGTAGTCCAGGAGAGATATCCCCATGGAGTTTTCAAAGGTTTGAGAGAGTTCTGACGGACTTAGCCCGATTAGGGTGGCCAGATCATCGAGGGATAGGTCCTCTTCCAGATGGGTCGTGATGAACTCCAGCACTAAACTGAGGTGGGAGGGAAGCAAGCCCCCTAACTTTTCTGGGGATGGGGGAGGGCAGACCGAGTATTTTTTGACTAATTGCAGTGCCACAGCTGTGGTTAGGGATTTTTGGTACATCGGCCCAATCTGTTCTGCGGTGGGGGCCATTAACTCAGCCCTAAGGTTACAGACCAGATGATAGAGGGTTAAATCTGGGGCTATAAATTTCCATGTCAGGTCTAGATTTTTGTCTAGGTCTAAATCCTGGGCTATGGAGTGAAGGCAGTCCTTATTCAGGAAAAGACCAGTGATGGTTATGGGATGGGACCAACGGGCTTGGTGGACAGTTCCAGCCGGAATCAGTGAGGTAAATGGCTGAGTCAGGTTAGCTGGTGTCAGGGTTTGGCAGTGACCCTGGTGATTGATGGTTGCTTCGAACTGGGTGCAGCCAGGGATAGCGTAGATAGCATGGTATTGGGATGAACGAAGCTGACCACTATGCCCCTCAGCCAGCTGATCATAGTGAACGACAACTACACTTTTATCCAGCGATATCCCGTGATGCGCTGCCGTTGTCATAGTTGGCAAGATTGATTGGCAGGTTTCCAACCGAGTTGGATCTAGATCGGCAATATCCTCTGCATTAATGTCCATTGTAGTCTTGTGGTTGTTAAGGGATATACCGTGGTTCGAGGGAATTTTCAAGAATTTAGGTCTACCCTTTTAATCAGGAGAGTGCTCACTTATCTTTCGGCTAAAACTAAATATAGTTGCATTTTAATAGTTGCATTTTAATAGTTGCATTTTAATAGTTGCATTTTAATAGTTCTGTGCGGTAAGTTCAACCAAGTCAGGAAAAGTCATCCTTTTCGGGTCGCAATACAAATACATTGGCGTTGCACTGGTAATATGGTCTGAGCCACATGTAAGGGTAAAAGAAGGCCTAATTGGCTTTGCATTTGCTGATAAATTGTGTCCACCATGCTCGCGCTAAAGCTGTGCCATAGAGATAAGCCAGTATACAGGTATGGACCAGCTAATTTTAGCCTAACACCATAATAATCTGGATTTCTCCCTTTTCTCCCCACAAGAAAAATGGGATAGAAAGTCGCTTTAAAGATGGAACCTAGCAATTATATCCAGGGTACTAATCGGTAGGTCCCACAGAACTCGAGGGCTTGATTTCTCAGGGTAAGATAGTCTGGACCTTCGATTCTTTTGCCTACCTTTGAACCATGGTTGACCCGCCCTAAGACAGCTTTGGGCCGCAGGGTAGGGGCCAGTTGAAGCTGAACTGAATCTGATGATATCAACTTAGCTGTAAGCATAGTTTAAAAATCATTAAAAAGCCATGGCTTTATACCACGTTTTATTGCTTATCCTTATCTTGATCTGAAAATAGTCTAGGGCAAAGTTGTATGGCCAGGTATTCGAAAAGTGCTTTTGTGGTCTACAGCACTGTTAGATTAAACTAAGAGGATGTTTGAAAAGGGGTAGGGATGTAGCCAATTAGGCCAAGCGTCTAACCATGATGCGTATCATGGCAATCTGCAGCATCGCCTCAGCATTTTCAGGCAGTTGTTCATAATCCTGGACGAGTCG
>JBEITR010000057.1:0-20154 GCA_040374765.1 Leptolyngbya sp. | reverse complement strand
CTTGGCCAGGTTTAACAGACCCAATTTGTTCTTCACAATCTTCTCTTGGGTATTCATGGTGACACTCCTAAGTCAGTACTAGTTTACACGGAGTGTCAGATAAAGTCCTAGCTATTACAGATTATGATCAAGCCATTGAACTTGATCCACAAAATAAAGAAGCGATCTCACAACGTGATTTTATCTATCAATTAATAGAGGAATTCTCAAAACTCCTAACAAACTGTGACCAAGTCATTGAACTTGACCCACAAAATAAAAAAGCGGTTATACTTCGTGGCCGGACTTATTTGCTACTGCATCAATATCGTAACGCCCTGGCAGATTTCACAACAGCCATTGAAATGGATACAGAGGACTGTTGGCATTTCCACCGAGCCCTAGCCCATATTGGCCTGAAACAATTTGACAGCGCCAAGGCCGATCTCGCTCAGGCCCTACAACTGGCCCAACCCAACTACGACAAAGACCCCAATAACCATCGCAACACCGTTAACCTGGCCCTTTACTATCTGGTCGCCCGCCAGCCCGAAAAAGCCAAGCCGTTGTATCAGAATGCCCTGACCCGAAAAGCCCCCACAGAACTGATTAAAGAGGCCATTCAAGATCTCAAGGACCTGCTGATCATCCTGCCCAACTACCCCAAGGTCCAGGAAATGCAAGGCTTCCTGGAATCTGCCCTGAGCCTTCGCCAAGCCTCACTCCAGCCTTAACGGTGGATTACCACGCCACCACCCCCGTCGATCCCAGAGTCGCCCAGGCAGTGCTACAGACCATGACCACAGACTTTGGCAACGCCAGCAGCCTCGATCACTCCATCGGCTCCGCCTGCACCTCAGGCATCGAAGCCCCCTTCCAGGTCCTCCGCGCCATGGGCCTACCCAGCCCTATCCTCGACAGCGCCCTGCACCCCACCGCCACCCACCGCCACCAGGCCATCCATAGCCTCTCCACCGGAGTCCTTTAACTGTCTAGACAACGAGGTACACCTTAGACATTCCCCTTTTCAAACAACCTCTAAGCGACCTGAACCGATCTGCGCTATTCTGTGGGCAACTGCCTTGCGGCAACCGATACTGGCAATCCTCTATGATTAAACGGCGCAGTCTTCTTTATCCCCTAATCGCGGTAGCTCTGGCAGTGGTACTGATTACCCTGTCCCCCAGTCACCCGACTCTGGCCCAAAGCACTACTCCAACCTCACCACCCCTGGGCAACGTTTTACAGGAATACAAACCCGTGGTGATGCCAGAGGCAACGGCCTACTCCCTATTCACCACCGATCCTTACCGTACCCACCAGGTGTGGTATCGGGTTGTGGGGGGGAACGCCCTATTCCGGCAACGGTTGAGGGTCTACCAGGAAAATGCTGGCCCCCGGCCCCGCAACCAGGTTCCCCCAGAGGTAGCTCTGCGCCAGGAATTGATCTCTAATAACCCCAGCGATTGGCTGGTTTTACCATCAACCTCCGGTATCTTCACCTACTACTTTGATGCAGATCACGAATCTACCACCACCGGGCTGTGGCAAAGTGGGCGAGGCATCAAGGTAAAACAGGCTGTTTTTGACCATGGCAGCTTGTACGAACTTGGCTTCGAAGACCAGATCAGCTTGGATGATTACAATGATCTGGTGATCCAGGTGGCCATTATTCTGCAGTAGCCTGCCAAAGCCACCTATGGGTAAGCAACTCATTCTCTTTCGCCATGGCAAGTCTGACTGGGAAGCCCCCAGTGGGCTAGACCAGGACCGCCCCCTGGCTCCCCGGGGAATAAGGGCAGCCCAGTCCATGGGTAAATTACTGGCTAGCCTGGATTTTCTGCCAGACCATGCCCTGACTTCACCGGCGGTGCGAGCCCGCACTACCCTGGCCTTATCCAGGACAGCAGGGAACTGGCCCTGTACCGTAGAAGAGGTGGCCGCACTGTACGAAGCTCACCCCCAGCAGGTGCTAGGGGTAATTCAGGGGCAAAGCGATCGCCACCAGCGCATTCTGTTGGTGGGCCACCAACCCACCTGGTCTGAGACCACCAGCCTACTGATCGGCGGTGGACAGGTGCAGATACCCACCGCCACCCTGGTTTGCCTGGACCTACAAGTCGATCACTGGAGCCAGGTCCAGCCGGGCCAGGCCGTCCTACTCTGGCTACTGCCCCCCAAACTGTTAAGTCCTCTTTTAAATCAACTGGATCGATAAGAAATCCCTAACCCATCGCTTTGGCTGGAACGCTTAGGCTAGGGCCGGCCAGGACTCGCCTGGAGCGGTAGGATAGGCACAGGTCACTCCTGAGCCTGACTAGCGATGGGGGACCCATTCGCTCGATTTATTACGGTTGTGCAGGCACTATGATGGCTACCCCTAAGACTGAGGTCTATACCTGGCAAGGCTATCGTTGCGGTTACGAGGTTTACCCAGGTTCCCCAGAGTTGCCGCCCCTACTGCTAATCCATCCCCTGGGAGTGGGGCTAGCGGGGTGGTTTTGGCATCGATTTTGTCAGCAGTGACAACAGCAGGGTCAGCAAAACTCGATTTACAACCCTGACTTACTGGGTTGTGGCCACAGCGATCAACCGGCGGTAGCCTACACTCCCCAGGATTGGGCTAATCAGTTGGCCTATTTTACCCGCCAGGTGATTCAAAGACCGGTAGTGGTAGTAGCCCAGGGCGCCACCCTGCCGATCGCCCTTAAACTACTGCACCATCCCCAGATGGAAGGACTGGTGCGGAGTCTGGTGCTGAGTGGACCACCGGGTTGGAAGTTGATCACCACCCCTAGCCCGACCTGGCGCCAGCACCTATTATGGAACCTGCTATTTAGCGGACCAGTGGGCTGGGGGCTATTTCGCTACGTGCGACGTCAGAGATTTCTGCGCTCCTTCTCCCGTCGCCAACTATTTGGGCGAGAGGCCGATATTGACCAGGAATGGCTGGATCACCTAGCCCAGGATGCCAAGCAAGCCCGGGGTCGCTACGCGGTCTATTCCTTCTTAGCAGGGTTCTGGCGAGAAGACTACACAGAGGCGATCGCCAGCCTACCCATACCTACCCTGGTACTGTTTGGCGATGCCGCCTCCGGTATTGACCGTCTGAGTCAGGCAGACGGTGCGGCCCAACGCCTGCAAGCCTACCTTGATCACCTACCCCAAGCCGAGGGCGAAATTATAGCTGGACGCAATGTATTACCCTACGAATCTACGGTTAAATTTACCAACCGGGTAGGTAACTGGCTGACCAGACAGGGCTAATGCCCTAGCCCGTCGGGTTAGGACAAGACGGCAATAGCATCGGCTGAAACCCAATACCTTACCCAGTGCCTGGAACTCAGTAGCTAAAGCCATATGATCGAGCCGGTCCAAGGAATACAACCCCAGCCCGTCATCTCCTAGATTAAAGGGTACTCTTAGCCCGAGGACGGGCCAGATTAAAGATACTGACGATAGTCTTGACTGAGGTAAAGGGCTCGTTCCGCCTTACGACGGCGCTGAAGACCGGCCATAACCTGACCACCAGCAAAGACCCAACGCAAAAATTCATCCGCAGCCCCAGGAAAATCTCCCGCATTATGTTTTTTTAACAGGGTGGAGTCCCTAAGACTAGTTGCACCGGCGTTAAAGGCAAAGGAAACCATGGCTGAAAACTGATCACTGGTGGGAGCACGACTAACCAATTGGGTTACGGATCGCTCAAACTTTTCCAGATCTTGCTTGAGGATATTTTCGGCTTCTGCGATGGTAATGGTTAGCCCAGGATAAACCCGCGGTGGGCCAGCGGCGGAGGTATGGCCGTAACCAATGGTCCAGGGCTCTCCCCCCGTACCTGGATCGGGATAGGCTTTGGTTCTTAACCCTTCAAAGGTCTTAATGATGGCTAAACCAGCCGCATTGGTTTTACCGGTGAGGGGCTGGGGTGGCTTGGGCAGAGGTTCAGGTGGTTTAGGCGGTTTGGGCGTTGACGCCGAGATGGGCTCGGGTTCAGGGGCACCAGTGCCCATAGAAACAGTCATGGCCGTAGGATAGTCAGGCCGGGTAAACCAATCTTTAATGCTACTAATATTCACCACCTGCTCCTTGGGGTTGGCAGAGGAAGGATATTTAGTGATGCGAGAAATCCAGTATCCACCCTGCATTAGATAGATGGCAACATCAGTTTCTTTAATCCAAGTTCCCATGGATTTTTCCCCAGGAGAGTCCACATACCCGAAATTTACAACACTTTCAGTAGAATGAACCATGATCGAAGTAATTATTTTAGGTTAATCTCTGGTGAAAGCTGTCAACTCTAGCCTGCGGTAAAGCGGCAGAATCGCTACTATAGTCAAAGTATGTGACCTTAAAATTCCTATGCCCCTGCTTTCAGCCCCTGCTGCATCACTGGTTTTTCCAAAGGTTTGTCGTTTTCCCAATGGTCTAACGGTGATTGCCGAGCAAATGCCCCTGGAAGTGGTCAATTTAAGCCTGTGGCTCCGGGTAGGTTCGGCGGTTGAAAGCGACGCCATCAATGGTATGGCCCATTTTCTAGAACATATGGTGTTTAAAGGCACCAATGACTTAGGCTGTGGCGAGTTTGAGCGCCGGGTAGAAGAGCGGGGAGCCCTCACCAACGCCGCCACCAGCCAAGACTACACCAAGTACTACATCACCACTGCCCCTCAGGACTTTGCCGCCCTGGCGCCCTTACAAATTCAGCTAGCCCTGAATCCTCGCCTCAGTGACGATGACTTTGAACGAGAACGACCGGTCATACTAGAGGAAATTCGCCGAGCCGAAGACAATCCCCAGCGGCGTACCCATGCCCGGTCAATGGAGTTAGGCTTTGAGCGCTTACCCTACCGGCGGCCGGTGTTGGGGCCCGCTGCGGTAATTGAGCATCTTACCCCAGGACAAATGCGGGATTTTCATCAGACCTGGTATCGGCCTCAGAATATGACCGCCGTTGCCGTGGGTAACCTACCGGTAGATCAACTGATAGAAATTGTGGCCCAGGGGTTTGACCAAGCTCTCCACCAGCAACTGCCCCAAACACCCTATTCGATTCCAGCCTTTCAATCCTTCCCCCATGGCTATGGTCGAGAGGTTCCCTTCCAAGACATAACCCGGGTGATTGAGTCCGATCCGACCCTTACCCAGGCCCGCTTAATCCTAACCTGGCGTGTACCGGGCATGACAGATGGAGACGATACCTATGCCCTCGATATTCTGGCCTCAGTTTTGGGACGGGGGCGCACCTCTCGACTGGTTAGGGATTTACGGGAAAACCGTCACTGGGTCAGTAGTATCGGCTCTAGCAATATGACTCTGGCCCATCAGGGTTTATTTATAGTGTCAGCCAAGCTGGAACCAGAGTATTTAGATCAGGTGGAAGGGGCGATCGCCGATCATGTCCGGCAACTCACCCAAACCCCAGTCAGTTTGACCGAACTGCGGCGGGTGCAAACCCAGGTAGCGAACCGATTTATTTTTGCGAACGAAACTCCCAGCGAGAGAGCCGGTCTCTACGGCTATTACCATACCCTAACGGGGGATATTGGCGATGGTCTCCACTACCCAGAGCGAATTCAGGCCCTCACGGTAGAAGACCTGCAGATGGCGGCTCAGCGCTATCTCTGCCCCAATGCCTACGGACTGGTGGTGTTACAGCCCGCCTGACTCGTGCCCTCTTCAGGTTAAGTGCTAGAACCATGTGGACTGCGATCGCCCAACATATCAGTGCCCAAACCGGTCAGCCCTTTTCCATCCAGGAACGGCCCACCGTGGCAGGGGGCTCCATTAATCAGACCCTACGTATCAGCGATGGCCATCGCTCCTTTTTTCTCAAATTAAACCAGGCTACCCAGGTAGCCATGTTTGAAGCCGAAGTTGAGGCCTTGAGGCAAATCCGTAGCACTGGGACTATCCGGGTGCCCCGACCGATTTGCTGGGGCAGCATTGATAACTTCGCCTATCTGGTGCTGGAATGGTTAAACCTGGGCTGCAGCGATGTAGCGGGCTGGCGACAGATGGGTGAGCACCTAGCCGCCATGCACCGGGTTACCCATCGCCAGGGATTCGGCTGGGACCAACCTAATACCATAGGCAGCACCCCCCAACCCAATCCCTGGACCCCTACCTGGCTGGAATTCTACCGCGAGCATCGGCTGCGCCATCAATTTCGCCTGGCAGGGCGAAGGGGTGGTCACTTTCCCCGGCAGCACGAACTTTTAATCGCCCTGCCCGATGTACTGGCCAATCACACCCCCGATCCGGCTCTAGTCCATGGTGATCTATGGTCGGGAAACGCGGCCCTCACCCAGGCTGGTGAGCCCGTGATCTTCGACCCAGCCCCCTACTTTGGCGATCGGGAGGTGGACCTGGCCATGACTGAATTATTTGGTCGCTTCCCGACGGCTTTCTACGATGGCTACAATGCCACCTATCCGCTACACCCAGGTTACGATAGGCGCAAGATTCTTTATAACCTCTACCATATTCTCAATCACTTTAATCTGTTTGGCGGTAGCTACCAGGCCCAGGCTAATCGTATGATTGACCAGCTTTTACGCTAATGGCTCTAGGATAGCCCTAGGGTACGGGGGTGAGATCGGGCGATGTCTTGAGCCAAATGGCTGCAGCTGTCCGTGGGCAATCCCCAGAACTACCGATGAGCTCCGCCTAAGGACCAAACCTGTAGGGTTTGATCCCCACTGCTAACCACCAGGGTCTGGCTGTCTGGAGTGAAAACTACCTCCCCTACATTCCAGGCATCGAGGGTGATTTCCTGACCCTGCCAGGGCAGCCGAAACAGCCTTAGGGCACCATTTTCTAAGCCTACTGCCAGCCATTTCCGATCTGGACTCAGAACCAGATCGGTAATCGCTCCCGGAAATCTGTACAGCAGACTACCGTCGATCATAGACCCTGGGCTCCAAGCCTGCAGTCGGCCACTGACATCACCACTCAGGATGCAGTTATCCTGGGAATGGCAGGTGAGGGCAGTAATTGGAGCCAGGGGGGCCGTCAGGGTCTGCCATAACCGGCCTGTGGGCAGTACCCAGAGGCGAATAGTGCGATCGCGGCTACCACTGACCAAAAGCTGTCCGTTGGCAGCCAGGGCCAGGGCGGTGATGCGATCCTGATGGTTAACCAATTGCCGCAGAGAATGGTCCTGATCAGCGGTAGCCAGTGACCATAGGTCAATGTGGCCGTCACCGCTACCCACGATCAGGGTCTGACCGTCGGGGGTCACCACTAGCCTTGACACTGACCAGGTCCTCAAGGGGAGAAGCTGACTCTGACCATAGTCGGCCA
Organism: Leptolyngbya sp.; assembly: GCA_040374765.1. Taxonomy (GTDB): domain Bacteria; phylum Cyanobacteriota; class Cyanobacteriia; order Phormidesmidales; family Phormidesmidaceae; genus Nodosilinea. The sequence continues at coordinate 12,870 of JBEITR010000057.1, read as the reverse complement.
AATTCCAGAAAATCAGTTGACCATCCTCTCCACCACTGACTAGAGCTTGCCCATCGGAGGTAAAGGCTAGAGCGGTAACCTCTCCCTGGTGCCCCAAGCCCCATAGGCCCATCACCTTAGCGAAACGATGAATGGGTTCACCGTTGATAGAATCCCACAGGTACACCGAAGCATTACGACAGGCGGTGGCGATCGCCCGTCCGTTGGGACTAATGGCCAGAGCCCTAACCCCCTTACCGGAGAGGTCCACCCTGAAGCGGCACTGCCAGGGTGGAGATGCGGAGGAAAGAGGCTGTGCCCCTGGTGGCAGCGGTAATTGCCCCGTCTCCGGTCCAGCCCAGCGTAAATCCGTCAGCACCTCCCTAGCCTGACTGTAGCGTTCCTGGAGGCGACGGTTGACCATACGATCAAGGATTCTAGCCAAGCTGGGGCTCACCGGAGTTTGCAGAAAAGGTCGCCATACCCAGCTATCATCACTGACGGAGTAGAGATCAAAGGGATGCAAACCCGTTAACAAATAGAGACAGGTTACCCCCAGGCCAAAAATATCGCTGGCGAAGACTGCCTTACCCAGCATCTGTTCTGGAGCCCCATAGCCAGCACTGCCAATGACGGTGTTTGTCTGCTCCAGCCAGGCTCGATTCTCAACGTATTTAGAAGCGCCAAAGTCTACCAGGACAGCGGGGCGGGGCGGAGGGGGACAAATGATATTGGCTGGTTTAATATCTCGGTGAATAATCTGGTGAGCATGGACAAACTCCAGGACCGGTAAGATTTGCTCCAGGAGGCGGCGTATTTTGGCTTCTGTAAAGGATTCTGTCTGGGCCAACTGCTCCAGACTGGGGCCCGGGATATATTCCTGAATTAGGAACTGTCCCCGTTGGTTGTCTACGACCTCCAGTAATTCAGGAATCTGGGGATGGTGACCCAGGATACTGAGCTGTTGAGCTTCTAGCTGAAATCGCTGCCGTTGTTGATGGCGATCGCCCTGACTATAGCCACCCAGGAGCATTTGCTTGATCACACACCAGCGGGGAGGAACGGTGTGATCATCTAGACCTAGATAGGTTCGCCCAAAGCCACCCTGTCCCAAGATCCTCTGGCAGCGATAGCGTTCCTCCAACTCGAGGGCAGCACCACAGGTCTGACAGACCATAGCCTCAGGAAGATTGGCCGGCTGGGAACAGGCAGGGTTAAAACAGAGAACGGTCAAGATCAACTACCTGGCGACAATTCCTGCGCCATAAATGAAGTCAAGGAAATGGCGCAACCGATGCTCGGACCCCAATGGGTTGAGAAGCTTGCGGTCAGGTGGGCAGAAGTTGACCAGGACGAAGCCGGGCCCATTTTCCCAACTCCTGCCTAAAGCTCTCACAACCGACCACGTCCCACTCCATCTCAATTTCCTCACCCCGATGACGAATATTCACATTGATGCTGGGCTCAACTGGCTCAAAGGTGGGCAGGGGAGTGAGGTGGGGTTGCTGATGTTGTTCCTCAACCGCGTAGTAGGTAGTGCAAGCATCAACGTAATGGCAATTTACACAAATGCACATGGTTCTAGCGTTTTCCCTCAGGAAAATCCTATAGTTGAGACTGAGTAAAGATAGTTTTTTAATTCTAGCAACTGCCTATGGAAAAGAATTCAGGGTTAAAAGGTCTGTCCACCTGAGTCCGCTGTCTGGTAAGCTCAAATTTCTTCCCTATTGGCGAGTCGCCAGGGCCTCTGTCAGCCCCTATCCTATGGGATCCTCCACTGGCGAAGTAGCGCCAACCATGCCTATCCAGTTGTAATAGAAAATCATTAAAAGTTCATTGAGTTCAACCCCAACCTCCCTGACCACCGCGGCTACGGCTGATCTTCAACCAGCCCTTTCTCCCCAAAGCTGGCCCTTTAGTCTGACCTTTCTGCCCCCCCAGGCCTATCTAGTCGGGGGTTCTGTGCGGGACGCTCTATTGCATCGTCAGGCTGACTATCTAGATCTTGATTTTGTCCTGCCAGAAAAGGCCATAGAAACGGCTGAACACATTGCCCAGGCCTACGGAGCCGGGTTTGTAGTCCTAAATAGCGATCATGAAATTGCCCGAGTAGTCTTTCCTAACGCTACCGTCGATTTTGCCCAACAACTTGGATCCAGCATAACCATAGATTTACAGCGCCGGGACTTTACCATTAACGCTATTGCCTACAGTCCCCACAGCGAAACTCTGGTGGATCCACTCAATGGGTGGGCTGATCTCCAACGCCATACCCTCTGCATGGTATCTGAAGACAACCTCAGGGAAGACCCCCTACGTCTGCTGCGGGCCTACCGTCAGGCCGCCCAACTCGGCTTTAAGCTTGATCCGGCTACCCAAGTAGCCATTCGCCGCCTAGCACCCCACCTCAAAACTGTAGCGGCTGAACGGGTCCGTAGTGAACTCGACTGTCTGCTCAGCCTACCAGAGGGCTCCCCCTTACTAGCGATGGCCTGGCAAGACGGTCTTCTAGAAACCTGGCTACCAACCGTTACCCCAGCTAACCTGCAAAAGTTGGCGATCCTTGACCAACTCGCAGCCCAAGTTGATCAGTGCCGACCTGACTATGCTGCCCTGCTCCGGAGCTGGGTGAAGGAACCCACAGCTCCGGGGCTACACCGGAGTTGGCTAAAGCTGACCAAGCTGAGCCAGCTATTGGATGGCCCCCTGGCGATCGCCGAAACTACCCTGGCTGGATTGAAGTATAGCCGGATGGAACAGCAGGGGGTACTGGCTATGATCAAGGGCTGGCACTATCTTAGGGAACTAACACCTCCCCTCTCTCCGGCGCAGCGCTATGGGCTATTTAAACTGGCCGGGGCTGGGTTTGTGGGCATTCCCCTACTTGCCTGGGCAGCTAACCGGCCTGAGACAATGATTGAGATCCTCCTCAGCCATTACCTCAATCCTGAGGATGCCATTGCCCATCCCCAAACCCTGATCTCTGGTCGTGATCTGATTCAGGATCTGGGGCTTAAACCGGGCCCTGAAATCGGCCATCTTTTAGAAGCCGTGCAACTGGCTCAAGCGGAAGGTCAACTCACCACCCGGGCTGAGGCCCTTGCCTGGATACAAGGGCAGACTGCTCACTAAGATCGCCTCATCCCCCCTTGACTCGCCCTGGGTGGATACCGCGATCGCGGTGTCTAAAGGATTTGCCCGTGAGCTGCAGCTCCTTAGGCATGGGTTGGTGGGGTCGGGGTCTTTGAGTTTGAATCCTTGGAGTTTTCATAGCATCGCCTCCTCTAACCATAGAGGCTACACTACTATTATCTCTTCCCCTTCGCAGTCAGGGAGGATCTGGATAGAAAACTTCTTCAGCCCCTGGGGCTGGGTTAAAGGCCTACCCGCATCTCCCTTCTTTCCCCAGTTAACATTTGCTGAGCAGCTTCCAGGAGCACCTCTTCCAGGTAAGGCTTGGTGAAGTAGGCCTTAGCACCCAAGTCCAAAGCCATTTGACGATGGCGATCGGCTCCACGAGAGGTCAGCATGGCAACAGGAATTTGGCTCAGGGTTGGGTCTTGCTGCATCCGCGATAGCAGCTCTAGGCCATCCATACGAGGCATTTCAATATCGCAGAAAACTAGATCGCAGGGCAGACCAGAGCGCAACTTCGCCAATGCCTCCTGGCCATCCCGAGCCTGTTCAACCCGATAGCCCACCTTGTTAAAGGTAAGGGACAGGAGTTCTCGGACAGTAATGGAATCATCAACGATTAACACAGTGGGTTCAGTTTCACTGGGAACCTCCGTGGGCACCTCTGCCAAAGGCTGGGCCCAGAGGGAAGAGTGGGCATCACGACGGGTACGACCGGTAGCCAGATCGATTAACTCCAATACATCGGCAATGGGCATAACCCGCCCATCCCCTAAAACAGTGGCGCCAGCGATACCCGTAGGCTTGGGAATTGGACCTTCTAACTGCTTAATAACAATTTCCTGCTCCCCAATGACCTGATCGACTTCTACGCCAATAAAGGTATTGGTATTCCTCAGCACAATCACCGACAGCATAGAGTCGTCTTGAGGTCCCCCGTATACCCGACCCCGACCCAGACTACGATTAAATTTGAGTAAATTCGCCAGAGGCCAGATAGGTAGTCGCCCACCGCGCCAGGGAATGGAGACTTGGTTATCTTTGTCGATGTGCATATCCACTTTGGGTATATCCACCATGTCTTCCACCCCATCCATGGGAAAAGCAATCAGGGCCTGATTGTTCAAGCAACTTAGAGCCTTGGTAATACTCAAGGTGAGGGGCAAACGAATGGTAAAACTGGTACCCCGGCCAACGGCGGATTCAATCGCAATGGAACCGCGAATATCAGTCAAAGCGGTGTTTACCACATCCAGGCCGACACCGCGACCGGAAAAGGCATCGGCCTGATCGCGGGTGGTAAACTGGGGTAAAAATAGCAGGTCGTAAGCTTCCGAAGTAGCCAGGGCCTGAGACTCCGCAGCAGTAATCAAACCCTTTTCAATGGCCTTAGCCTTGATCGCAGCCGGATTAATGCCGCTGCCATCGTCAGCAATGTAAATAACGGTTTGGTTACCCTGGTAAAACGCCCGGATGGTAATTGTGCCCTGCCTGGGTTTACCCGCAGCTATGCGTTCCTCCGGTGTTTCAATGCCATGGGTAATGGCGTTATTCACTAAATGAATGAGGGGATCGTAGAGGCGTTCTACAATCATCTGGTCGATCAGAGTATCTTCTCCTTCTACCACCAAGCGAGCTTCTCTTCCACACTTGAGGGAAATATCTCGGATGGCCCTGGGCAGGTGATTCAGCGTCTGCCCAAAGGGCACCATTCTGGCCTTATTCAATCCCTCTTGCAATTGGGTAGTCACCTGGCGAAACTGACGGGCGACCTGTTCGGTGGAATCAATCGTAATCTCAATATCGGAGGAAGACTCCCGCACCCGTACAATCAGCTCAATCATTTCCTGGGAGAGGGTATGGAAATCAGTGAATCGGTCCATCTCTAGGGCGTCAAAGGTGACGCCGATCGCATGACCACTGGAGGACCCAGAACTCGGGAAATCAAAGGAGCGACGATTGGTCATCAGGGTGCTTTCCAGCAGCGATCGCTCGTACAAATTACGCATACGCTGCCCTACGTCATTGAGTTGCTGGACCTGATGAAGAAGCTTATCAAGGGACTGACGCAGACGGTCCTGATCTTGCTCCAGGGAATTACGGTTAACCACTAATTCCCCCACCAGGTTAGCCAGGGTATCCAGGTGGTTAACGGAAACCCGCATAGTTTGATCCATGCCAGCCAGCGATCGCCGGGGAGTGGCTCCCGATCGACGGCGTCCTCCCACCGTAGATCCCGATTCTCCCATCTGGTGGGCTTCTTCCAGTAACTTTTCTAGATCGTCAAAATCATGATCGGCGCTTACCCCGGTCTCCATGGTCGATAGTGGCAAGCCCGACTCTAGCGCCTGGAGGTCTGGGTTGCCGCCCTCCCGAGCCACGGGAGCAAAATCGATAAAGGCATCGGACTGATCTAGGTCTGCTTCCAGCTCAACCACATCGGTCTGCAAACCAGGTTCGGAGGTAGGGCTGAAGTCCTGATCATCCCCCATCCAGGCAGCGGTAAAGTCATCCAGCATGGCCGAGAGGGAATCGAGGTGGGAACTAGACTGCAAATCCGGGACTTCTACCTCTGGCTGATCAGCCTCACTGGTTAACCAGTCGACCAACTCCTGATCTAGAAAAGCCCCTGCTTGATTAAGGGCTGATGATTCAGCCGCGATCAAAGGAGCAGGGGAAGACTCCCCTGGACTCTCCTCTTGCCAGAGATTTTCCAGAAGGCTCGGTTGGGACTCAAACAAATCGGCCAGACTATTGAGATCGTCCAAGCTCACCTGGGCCTCACCACCATGATCTAACCCTAGGGGTAAGGGTTGGTCTGCAGTGGCTGGGGGAGACAAGGGGGTTTGCTCGACAGAAGATGGTTCCAAAGCCGTAGCAGGAATACCCATGATCGGAGTCTCGGCCATGAATTCCGAGACCAATTCCTGTCCGATACTGAAACCCAGATCTCGAGAGGCCAAGCCCATCAGCGCGGGGGATGGTTGAACCGCTTCGGGACGCCCCCCTAAAACCAAATCCTGGGAGGCCTTCAGGTTTTTAATCACGATTTCCGCTAGGCTGCGATAGGTATGATCAGGGTTGGCCACCACCTGCCTAATGGTATCTACCAGGGCACACCACTCCAATAAGTCGAATTGCTCACCCAGGCTATAGAGACGTTTACAAATTTGCCCCAGGCGTTGGCGCGATCGCTGGTCATCCATACCTTTAAAATTTCCCAGCATTTCCCGCAAGAGGCGGGGCACATCACTACGAAATACCAGCTGCATCGCACTGGTTTCGGGATGGGAAACCCCAGTGGCAGGAACTACCGGTAAGGAATTGATCGGCGGTGAGGGGATGACAGAGTTCTTCAACAATCCATCTAGGTGGGCTTCGGTCTGGTTAAAAACCGGTTCCAACGCAGCCATCATTGCCTGAGCCTGGGATTCACTGAGGCCAAAGGGACTCTGTAGCCGATTCACCTGTTCCTGAAGACCATCAAAAGCCTTCAGCAGCATAGACTCCAGTTCCCGATCGGGTCTCACTCCAGAGTCCTTAAGCAGTTTAAAGAAATCTTCCAGGCGATGGGAGGTGCGATGAATGCTATTCAAGCCAAGCATGGCAGCGCCTCCCTTAACGGAGTGGGCTGCCCGGAACAGCTCATTCATCATCTCCACATCATCAACAGTGGATTGTAGATTAACCAACCCCTGCTCAATGGTATGTAGGTGATCCCTGGCTTCCTCAATAAAGTACCCTAAGATTCGTTGTTGGTCTTCAGGCAGCATGGCGGCACTCTTGTAAAGGTTGATTAATCCCTCAGGTCGTTACAGTTAAAAATTCTGAGGTGAACTCAGCTACCCCTCAGCTTTCTCCACCTTAAATCGATCTACCAATGTCAACAAATCCCGGGCGACACCCACCAGGCTTTGCAGGGAGCCCGATACCCGTTGAGCTTCCTGGGAAGTCTCCTGGGCGGTCAGCTCAACGGACTGCATAACCTGGGCCACAGCCCGAGAGGTTTCCGTTTGTTCAATGGTGTCCGTCGTAATGGATCGCACCAGTACATCAATACGATTGGAGACCTGAATAATGTCCTCTAGCGATCGCTTGGCCTGCTCCGCCAGGTGTGTTCCTTCAATAACCTGCTGGGTTCCCTCTTCCATCGCAGTCATAACCCCACTGGTTTCAGTCTGAATTTGACGAACAATTTGCTCAATTTCCTTAGAAGCTTTAGCGGCGCGGTCAGCCAGTTGTCGTACTTCATCGGCTACAATAGCGAACCCCCTGCCCGCCTCTCCAGCCCGGGCCGCCTCAATACTGGCATTGAGAGCCAGCAGGTTAGTCCGAGAAGCAATTTGGGAGATCACCGCAACTATTTTAGAAATCTCCTGGGAAGACTCCGCTAAACGTTTCACCTTGCGGGTAGTTTCAGCAACGGTTTCGCGGATACCTAGAATCCCGGCCACGGTACGCTCCACCGATTCCCCACCCTTCAGGGCGGTGGAAGAAGCAGAACGAGCCACTTCCTCGGCCTCCCGGGCACTTTCAGCCACCCGCTGAATCGAATCAGTCATAACCTGCACGGAGTTGAGGGTAACCGCTAACTCCTCCGCCTGCCGCAACGCATCAGCAGACAGACTACGGGCAAAAATCTCATTTTCCGTGGACCCTCGACTCACCTGCCGGGCCGCAATACTCACCTGCTCCACAATCTCCCGTAGATTTTGGATAGTCAAGTTAAAGGAGTCGGCTACAGCCCCCAGGACGTCGGCAGTGACTTCCGCCTGTACCGTCAGATCACCCCGGGCTGCTCCTTCGACATCGTCTAATAAGCGAATTACCTGACGCTGCAGATCTTCCTTTGCCTGTTCCTGTTCCTGGGCCTTTCTTTGCGCCTCACTAGTCGTCGTTAAAATTACCCGGGACATTTTATTAAAACTATTGGCCAGATGGCCTAACTCATCTTCAGAGAAGACCGTAGCCCGAACCGAGAGGTTACCTCGCACTACAGCATCAAACTGTTGCTGGAGATCCTGCAAGCTAGCCTGCATCCGGCGTTGAGCCAAATGTCCAGTGGTCAAAGCAGCCCCGAAACCAACCAACCCCGCCGAGAGTGCCATCATACTATGGACAGCCCTGGAGAAGTTTTGGTTGGGCTGTAGCGCTGCGGTCGTAAAACTAACCACTCCTACAGCAAGGGTAGAGGCAACACCAGCGGCAATGGCTACGGCCAAATTTTTAGTCGGCAAAGGCGCATTGACCAGGGGAACCAGCCAGCCTGAATCAGGGCTGGTGACGATGGGACTATCGTCAAGATGGGTGAAGGTTGGTAAACTATCGGTGGTGGCAGAAATGTTAAACAGGTCCTCGTCGCTGATCTCCAGTTGCCCATCCCGCTCATCCAGATCAAATGCCGAAGATAAAGAATTAGCCTGACCACGGCTATCACTAGAACTCTGGTTTGATAGCCCAAGGGCAGGAGTGGCGAACCCGGCAGAACTATCGGATAGTTGGAAATCTGGCAAACTCCCCAGGTCATCAAATTCACTGAACTCATCTAGAAAATCCAGGTTGTCAGTTGAAGCCGTTTCCTCTTCCAGATTAGGACTAGGACTGTAGTCGTAACCATTACCATTATTGAGATGGAGATCGCTCGATCCACCCTTCGTAAAGGGTAAAGCCCCCGTAGACAGAGCTGAGTTGGGGGCAAAAATTGTGATATCGTCCTTGCTGTCATCGTTCAGCCCAGACCAAACCCCGCCGCCACCATCTAAACCGGCTTCCTCCATGGGCCAGGGAAAATCAAGAGTAGCGTCACCAGGCAAGTTCAGAGAATCTAAACCGTCTACAGAATCTAGATCGAAGCTACCAAAGGGATCCAATAAATCCTCATCTCCAGGACTTTCAACCTGGACCGCTGCGATCGGCCTATCTCCATTCCCCTTAGTCGACCCACTCTGAGACCTAATAACTTGAGCATCAGGGGCAATATCCAATCCAATAACTTTTTCCCCTTTACCTTCATTCCGATCTAAAACTGGACTGGAGATAAACTGATTGGCATATTCCAGCCCATTAGTCGCGTAATCAACGTACTCAGGCTGGGAAGTATGATCTAGAACCGCCCTATACTGCTGACGGGCAATTTGGTACTGCTGTAGACCGTAGCAGTAAATATGTCCCCGCAACAGCAAAACACTAGGATCCTGGGGATAGTCCTCAATCAACCGATCAACAATGGCGGCGGCATCTTGATAGTTACCCTGGATATAGGCCCTCTCGGCTTTCTGATAAGCCTGGGAATAATCAATGCCTGAGGCCATAACGTTCTCCTGCCAATATCGAGTCTGGGGATTAAGTTGATGATAGGAAGTTGAGTTGAAACTAAGCTACCCAACGAGCTGAACGGATCACGGCAAGATGATCTAGCAGTCTAAGGGGAATGGGTTCAGTTCCTTCAGGAGGTAACAGCCATTCACCCCTTAAAAACGGATCCATAGTAGTATCTGCACTCCTGGAAATCATTCTCGTGGCATCAGGATTAAGCCACTGCGTACCAACAATACGATTAATCGCTAAGCCTAACATAGTTCCCTGATCTTCCACGACGATTACTGAGATTTCAGGCTTATCCGTGTTTAGTGTAGAAGGATAACCAAGAAAATGGGCTAAATCAGCTATCCAGACAACTCGACCTTGCTCATTCAGGGTGCCCAACAATAGGGGAGACACATTAGGAATAGGAGTAATTCGGTCCGGAGAGCACTCAATAATACGGTGAATGCCAGTCGCCCCCAGGGCAAATTCATCCGTTAAGGTGACAAAGAAACGTAAAAACAGTTCACCTTCTGGACCTGCTGAGACTTGCGGTTCAGAGGGTTGATTGGCATCAGGGTGGTCTAGTCGATCAAAGTCAGTAGTCATAGCTTAATTTAGAGTCTCTCCCCTTATCCCCGCAACAACTGCCTCACAGTACCTACCAGCTCTGCAGGCTGAAAGGGCTTAGCAATGTAAGCATCAGCGCCTTGTTTAATACCCCAATAGCGATCAAATTCTTCGCCCTTAGAGGAGCACATAACGATAGGCAGATTTTGAGTGATGGGATCAGCCTTAAGACGCCGACACAGCTCATAGCCATTCATCCTGGGCATAACGATATCCAATACAACCACATCAGGAGGGGTAGCCTGAATCTGTTCTAAAGCCTCCATCCCATCTCCAGCAATGGCTACGTCAAAACCTTTACCTTGAAGTAGTTCGACAATCATTTCCCGCTGAGAAACACTATCTTCAACTACCAAAATCTTACTCATAGGTAACGTATTACACTAGAAAAGGGTCTGAACCGTCTGCCAGAATATTGGGTACTCGGGCCGATCTAAGAAACCTAAGGCTGGCGTCTCCCACCAAGTATCTTGAAAGATGGGCTCTGATGATAGAAATTTTAATTATAGCCGTAGCTACGGATAACGAATTGGAACCATTTTGATCTTCTTGCCTGGGTCACCGCCCAGCAGGATAAACAGTAGGCCAAAGGTGGTAATTCTTAGGTTTTAGTCTAAGGATGGCAAGATCGCGCAGAGGAGTTGGTCTATCGCCCCAAATCCAGGTCCCATTCGGCAGAAATTGCTTCTGTCAAAAGCTTATCGGGACGTAGATTTGACACCACACCGGAACCGACATATTTCTCCACGAGAGCAATTAATTCTCCAGGGCCAAAGGGTTTAGTCAGATAGTCACTAGCCCCTACCATACGAGCTTTAACCCGGTCCAGGAAAGCTTCCTTACCCGTCAACATGACAATGGGAGTTTGCCGAAATACACTAGCCTGGCGAAGCATGGCACAAAGTTCATAGCCGTCCAGACCGGGCATGGCAATATCGCATAGGATCAAATCTGGCTGCAGTTGAAATAACAGTCCAAGGGCTTTCAATGGATTACTAATGGAAGTGGCCTCATAGCCATGGCTTTCCAGAATGCTCTCAACCGTTTCCCGAATAGTGGCGCTATCATCCACACATACAATACGGGGCAAACGAGCAAACCAGCCTTGTTGCCTTGAGGATGCTGGAGAGGGTTGGATTTGTGCGGGTTTAACTGTGATATAGTCCCGTTGAATCGCTTCTAGCAGACTTTCGGCCACCGTTACCAGATCCTGTTTCAGAAACCGAGCTAGTTGACGCAAAGAAGTTTTACCATCTAGTCGTCCACCTAAGGCTCTGTAGACAGGATCAGTAACGCAAGATTCAAAGCCCTCTAAATTCACCAGCAAAAGAGACTGGTCTGGGGATTGCAGTTGGGTATGCAACTGATGCCAGGTCTGCATTTTCTGAGTTAAACCCGTTATCAGGTTACTCAGGCTATGGGTCATGAGTTGGGGACTCAGGGCAGGGCTGAGCTGGAAAACGAAGGAGCCATGGTGCAGGTCGAGAAGATCAAACAGGGTCTCCTCTACCATATGACTAAGAATCGCTCGCCCCTGTTCGAGGGTTAGCAGATGCTGCTCGAGCATCAGCCAGAGAGTCCCGTATTCAAGAGAGTTTAAAGTCGCGATCGTGGAGATTGATCGAGGTTCAGGCAGAAACTCCCTGAGACCGTAGGCTTGAAGATGGTCCTGCAGTCGACTAAGGGAATTATCATTGGCCCCAGCATAGACCAACCCCCCGTTAGCAAAAAAAACCAGCCATGACTGCCTAACTTCCAGAGGATCTAGCCCCAGGTCGGCATGCCGACTAGAAATGGTAGCCAGGTTCACACCATAGCTTTCCAGGTAAAGCACTCCCGTTCGCTGACCCAGTTCGATCAGCTGCAAGATGCTGCGAATATCAATTTCAGAGAGATAACCCTGCATAGAGGATAGGCAGCTAAGAAAGAAATTACAGTTCAGTAAGGAGTTAGCCTGACTCAGTATTGGAAAACTTGGGGAGGAGTGCGAATTTCTACCGCAAAGTAACCTGGAATCAGAAAAAGTGAGAAGTTTAAGCTCTTCTATCGGCTATCAAGCTGAAAATGAGTATAGTTCTGAAACAACCTCTTAGGGAAGACTAGCATTAAGATCCTCCATACCTATCAAGACACATACACCTATTTTCCTGAAACGACCTTAATTTACCCCTATTTTATCCTACCTACTATCCGTATTAACTCGGACTAAATTTCAGAAGCGAGTCTGTTGATTTTCAACTGAATTTACCGAAACTATTCAGAACAAAGACTTTCAGATTATTCCAGTATTCCGAGACCAAGCATACCCAAGCCAGCAGAAAATTAGCCCGGTAAAAATTCATACAAACATCAGAGCCTCAGTGTAATTACTTAACCTAAATTAGAGGAAGTTTATAAGCACCAGAAGAAATGTTAACTTAGCTGTTATGCCCAATCATTGGCAAGATAGCCAACACTAAAAGCTGCTAGCCCTCGATTATGGAACAGCTTATGGACTTCGAGCTATACTCACTCCTATAGCTGATTGAGCTCAAATGGTAATTTTGTTTGCCACCTTTAACAAATAGGCTTAATAGATTCGATCTCACCTACGGAGTAACTTTATGCCTGTATTAGTGGTTATTTGGAATCACCCTTTAAGGTTTTGAGGTTTCATCAAGATTTAATTTTTACATAGACTCGTAGGGAGCATCCCAGTTTTTCACTAAGCACAAATACTCAGCCTAGGAGAGTGATTCAGATAGGCTGTGCGTAACCTCAGAATTTGAGGAGCATTCTCGGGCTTCCATCGGGCTCCAGTGATTTTAACCCGTTCACCGATCT
>JBEITR010000091.1:0-5985 GCA_040374765.1 Leptolyngbya sp. | reverse complement strand
GCACTCAATGGTGATCTTTATGCACATAGACTACAACAATAGTTGCACGCGTGTGTTTAGAATGTGCTTAATGGTGATCGACATGTGCATAGATAAAACCTTTGGGTTTTTGGCCCAATTCACCCCCAAAAAGACGACAGGGTCCGTCATCAGAAGTCCGCCCTACCGACTCGCTCCCCCTTAGAACGTTCCTTCCCACCTAACCGGGGTCTACAGGCCAAGGGCGAAAGGCCCCCACCCCCAAGAACACCAGTTCGCCAGCTAAACAGCTGCTGGGCAGAGGGCCGATCGGGGTCAGGCCCGAACTGGTTAAGCCCAAACCAAAATCGAACCCACGTCCCAGAAAGAAAACCAAGCCTTACAGGCGCAGCCATCGGTCAGGGGAGAGACTAGGCCAATACCAGGCTTAGACCGAAGTAATCTTAATCAAGGTGGCTAGGGCTATAGTCCGATTCCCCAGGGGCAATGTTCATAGTAGCTGGGTCTTTCCTTGCCCCTAGCCCACTAGGGACGGCAGGGTAATTAGTCGCCTCGACTTTTCCTGAGGCTGCTAAAACCGTAGTGATCCCAGCCGTCAACCTCGTTTTACCATAGGAAAATATCCCCTTCCCTAGGGCTCCATGGTTCTCCCTCCCCTCTGCCACATGCTAATTGGGCCACCGGGCAGTGGTAAAACCACCCTGGCCCATCACCTGCAGCAACTCATCCCCCAGAGTTACCTGGTGTCCACCGACCAGATTCGCCAGCAACTCTACGGCGACTCCGCCCTTCAGGGCCACTGGCCTGATATCGAGGCGGTGGTGCAAGAGCAGATCTGCCAGGCCATCCACCAGGGATGCCAGGTCATCTACGACGCCACCAACGCCCAACGGGTCTGGCGCATGACCCTACTGCAGCACCTGGCCGCTGTCGATAGCGCCTGGGTGGGTTGGCACCTCACCACCCCCCTGGCCACCTGTCTGGCATGGAACCATCAGCGCCCCCGCGCCGTCGCCACCGCCGTAATTGAGGCCATGCACCAGGCCCTCAACCAATTTCCTCCCCAGGCGGCGGAGGGCTTTATCGCCCTGTATGGCCTCGATCCGACCCAGGGGCTAGAGCCGCTACAGCGGCGCATCAACGCCCTCGATCGCAGCATCATTAATCGCCGTAACCGCACCCACCCTAGCCAGGGGCAGTGGCACCGCTACTCCAACCTACTGGCCTTTGACCGGTTGTTGCACCTGATCAGTCTGCTGGTGCAATACCCTGGCCTGGGGGATCTACACCAGCAAGACCCAGCGCAGTTGAGTACCCTGCTGGGGACGCCGCCGCCCTCTGATTGGGACAGCTTGACGGAGATCTGTCGGGTCCTGGCCCAGCAGCGGGGAGAGCTCTACGCCGACCCCGCGGCGATCGCCCAGGACCTGGCCTGGCTAGAGACCAATGGGTTACTCAGCCCCACCCCCAACTCCCGGCCCCTCACCCTACCAGCCCCCCTGGAGCCCGCCCCTGACCCGGTTAACCCCCATCCCTACTCCGACTGGGAGGCCTTTCAGCGGTTAATCAGGACCATTCGCTTCATCGCCCACCACCCCTTTTACTGGCAGGCGGAAACCGGCAGCAGCCTGAAAAGCCTGGTGAATGCCCTGCAACAGCAGGGGGAACTGGCGGGCGATCGCCAGGCGACGCTGCGTAAAGACATTGAACAAATCCTTAAACCCTACGGCATTTTGCCCAGCTTTCGCCTGCGGCGGGGCTACTTTTTGGGCAGCGGCCTTCTATCGGAGCGGGAACTACTGCGGGTGGCCAGTCTGTTGCAAAGCCAGGTGAAACATATCCAGGACCCCGCCGCCTTCACCCTGCTCAGCACCCTGCAAACCCGGCTGCGCTCTAGCCAGCAAGACCTGGAGCAGCTCTACCCGGTGCGGGCGATCGGCAACCGCACCATCATCAACCCCGACCTACTGCCCCGGGATGCGATCGCCCGGGACCCAGAGCGCCTGGAATCTGACATTGAAACCGGCCAATTGCTAGAGTTAAACCGTTTTGTCGGGGTGGGCCGCTTCGCCCCCTCCCCCACCGGCTTTTTCCAGGCCTGGCCCCTACAAATTGTCTTTCACAACATTGCCTGGTATTTGGGCTACGAAATCGCCACCGGCCCCGAAGCCGGACTACTGCAATTTGAACGCCTGGACCGCCTATTTCGCGGCCATCCCCTGCCCAACCAACGGCCCCAGACGGCCCAACGCCAAGCCCTACAGCGCCTGCAACGTCTCTATCTAGCCTCTGGCGGACCCTACCTGGGCACCGACCCCCACCAGCAACGGCAATTCCTCAGCCACGACCCCCAGGAGCGGGCCGCCGCCAGCCTGGTGTTAGAACTGTGGTTTACCGATGGCATCTTTGCCTTCATCAGCGAAGGCACCCAGCGGTTTCCCCGAGAACAGTTGAAAATGTCCCCTCGCCTCACCCCCGGCCCCAGCCCGGCGGAGTCGCTGTTCTGTCTATCGAAAAGTCCTGACCCCCGCCATCCCCACCGCTTTCAGGTGCAATTGCCCCTGTGGGCCAGGGAAGACCGGGACCTGTGGCGGTGGATTTTGGGGTTTGAAGACGGGGTCAGGGTGGTCGCGCCGGAGATAATGGTGGAGAAGATTAAAACCGCCGCCGCCGCCATCTCCGGTCTGTATAGGGGTTAGCCAGGGTTCCCCAGCCAGTGGGAACTAAACGCCACGAGAGCGAATTGTGTCGGTTAACCGATCAACCGCTGCGGTCAGTTCGGTATTAGAAGCAACAATTGGGTCAGGGGCTGCGGGGGCTGCGGCTTCTTCGCGGGCAAACTGGCGCTTTGCCGATTCGAAGGAACGAATCAACAGGAACAGCACAAAGGCAATCACCACATAATTGATAATCGCTGCCAAAAACAGCCCGTACTTGATGCCATTGACTTGCAGATTGGTAAGCTGATCAACACCCGCTGCTTGCATCGCAGGATTCAGCAGGGCGGGGGTAATGATGTCCGTTACCAGTGACTCAATGATTTTCCCGAACGCACCACCGATGATGACTGCAACTGCCAGGTCAATCACGTTAGCGCGCATGATGAAATTACGAAAGTCTGCGAGATAACCCGATGTTCTTCTTCTTGCCACTACTTACACACTCCTCTCTAGAATGTCAATCGTTTGTTTCTATTCACTTTGGCTCCCCAGTCAGTGGGGACTGGGCGGAAACTAGCCGTAGCCATTGTAACCGTCTTTGAAGTTTCAACTCAATTGGGTTCCCAGCCAGTGGAGAGCTTGGTTCCACACTAAGGGGAAATGGTCGCCCTGAATCTTTTCACCGTCGGCGACGTGGATGTGGGGTTCCATCGGGTGCTGATTGGTGGCGGCGGCGACGAAATAGGTTTGTTCGGTCATGTAGTGCAGGGCGATGGCGCGGCGGGGGCGATCGCTGGTGTTGGCGTGGGAACCGTGCCACGTCAGCGGGTGATGGAAATGCACTTCACCCTTTTTGACCGGGCAGGCTTGTACCTTGATCGCGTGACCTTGGAACTCGGCGGGCAGGGAGTTGAAATCTTTCAAGGCGTAGAGTGTGTCGATTTGCACACCCCATTGATGGGAGCCGG
Organism: Leptolyngbya sp.; assembly: GCA_040374765.1. Classification (GTDB taxonomy): domain Bacteria; phylum Cyanobacteriota; class Cyanobacteriia; order Phormidesmidales; family Phormidesmidaceae; genus Nodosilinea. The sequence continues at coordinate 2,378 of JBEITR010000091.1, read as the reverse complement.
GAATCATGCTCATGCAGCCGTTGTCCCCATCCACATCGTCGAGCGCGAACCAGGCAGTGGTTTGCTGGTTCTTGGGCAGCAGCGCCGACCAGCAGGGCGAATCCTGATGCCACCGATTGAAGCCACCTTTGCCGGCGGGCTTATACTGGATCTGATCGTGCCAGACGCGCAGTTCGCGCGGCTGCAATAACTGGGCCACGGCCTCGACGACGGGTCGTTTAAACAGCAGTGCCATGAAGGGATCGCTCGCCTCCCAGATATTGACGATCTGCCAGATGACGCCGCCGTCCGGGCTGTTCCAGGAGCTCAGCTGCACCGGTTGACGACCACCCTTACCATGGTTGTCCATGACCCGGGCCATCTCATCCCGAAGCACATCAACCTCGGCGTCACTCAATACCTTGCCGCCATTGAGAAAACCGTCGGCCCTAAATTGTGCCACTTGCTGGGCTGTGAGCAGAATGTGATTCCTTTCCTGAAAGCTTGGTTACCAACCGGATGCGGTGACGGTTTCCCCCCCATTGGGGTCCCCAGCCAGGGGGGTCCTTAGCAGGGCGGACTGCTGCACTCCCCTAGGGAAGAACGGGCAATCACTGCGATTGGACCCCCTCCAGCGGGGCCTTGATGTTCACTCCCACCTGATACGTACACCATGGGATCTTGCACAACAGAAGCGACAACAGCCCCCACCACCGATCGGGCCATGCGGGTATGATTAATGTCCGAATCATCCAGCATGGTATGTCGTCGCCCTAAAATCTGGCCGGTGGGATCGGCTTCCGCTTTGGCAAACACATTCACAATGCGATCGCGGGGTTGTCCGGTCTGGGCGATCGCGGCTTGAATGGCCGCCACATCTAGGGCATGACCCATAACGCTATGGCCAATGACCAAATTGCTTGTGGATTGGTGAGAATTGCCTAAAACTAAGATCTCGCAGTTGTGCAGTTCAACCCCTGCTGAGGTAGAAGCAACCTGGGAATACAACCCATAGTTCTGACAAACATCCTCCGGTTTAAGGTGGTTAAAGCTAATTTCATTGAGGGCAACCGCCACACCCAAGGCCGAAGCGCCCCGTGAATAGGCCATTGACTGGTAACTACCCCCAGCCTTAAGGGGAACCTTGGCCTCCGACCCCTCCCCTGGGCGATCGCGGCTAGTAACGAGAGGACACTTAACTTGCACAAAATGTACTGCATCTGGGGTTAATCCGGCCTCTGCGATCGCCAGGGAAACCTGCGCTGCAACCTCTTGCACCATGGACAAGGAGCCAATTTCAGTTGGATCGAAATTGCGGGTTCGGCCCACTCCTAAAACTAAGCCATACCGGCGGGGTGCCGTTGGATCGGAAGCCTGCCGAGTCAAGACAGTCAGATGGGGACTCAACACCCCTTCAGTCCCTCCTGACATCACATAAATAATGTGGTCTGCTTGCCCTCGCCCAAGTAATTGGCTGAGGTAGGTTTTCAGGGTTTGCACTGCAAACCCTCTGGTAAAGTCGTTCACACAGCCATTGCCTTCGGTTTTACCCAAAATTGCCACAATTGTAGCGGGATCAATTTCTTGCCTATGGATTAAATCCTGCAGGCTAGACAAATCATCCGGGCTGGCCTGGGGAAGTTTGTGAACAGTTACCTTCATGGGCTAATCGTCTGCATTGCCCTGCCGATTATCCTGGCTGAGGTAGCCGTTCAACCCTTTTCTTATAAAAGTTTCAAGATTCAACTGGCTACAGCTACCTCGAACCATTCGATTAAAGTTAGCTAGCCACAACAACGGCATCCCATAATTTTATCCTGGATTCAATCGACGCCAAGGCGGCTCAGTAATTCTCACGATGGAAACCTTGAGTACATTCTGGCCTTAGTTATTAAGAATATTCTCAATAACCCTACAGTGCTTCCTGAACGCATGGGATACATCCCAACTAGTAAGAATCTCTCAGTTCATAGTTCTGAGCATCACCCTCGTAGCTGATCCGGGCGAAAACCGCTATAACCCATGAATACAGCTATTTTATACTTAACTAAGTCCAACTAATTCAGTAAGAGAATAGCTACGTTTTATGTTTTAAACACTAAGAAGCAAAGTCGTAACCTTAAAATTAGATTAGTAGAACTCAAATTCAAGAGATCCAAATTCAAGAAACTCAATAAGGAGTTCATCATGAGTTTAGAAGATCAAGTGAAAGCAACCGTCAAAAATCTCAAAGATAAAGTTCAAGAAGCCTTAGGCGAGGGTACTGGTCTGTTAAGAGGAGATGCATCTAAACCCTGACATGCAAAGGATTTCCTGGGTAGATAAGGGGCGAGAGCAGAGGCCGATGGCCATCGCTGGAGTCGTCTGTTTAGCTAATCCCCAATGCGGTCTGACCCAAT
>JBEITR010000052.1:0-22110 GCA_040374765.1 Leptolyngbya sp. | reverse complement strand
TGTGATCGCCTTCGTGATCTCCCGATCACCAAAAAACATCAGGTCATTGGTGATCTTTGTTTTTTATGAGCCTCTATCCCTTGCACAGCAACGGTTTTAAGCCGATCAGGTTTGTGATCTCCAAGTGATCTATGTGATCGCCTTCGTGATCTCCCGATCACCAAAAAACATCAGGTCATTGGTGATCTTTGTTTTTTATGAGCCTCTATCCTTTGCACAGCAACGGTTTTAAGCCGATCAGGTTTGTGATCTACAAGTGATCTTTAGATCATCAACCCGATCACAATGCCGGGAACCAGGCTCAGCACCAGGAGCCACGCCCAAAACCCTTGCCCTGTAAGGATGTTGGAAATGTTGGGTGATTGTTGGGTATTTGTTGGGCAAATGTTGAGCAAATGTTGAGCAGTGCTCAACAGGGTTAAAGCATTGATAAATAAGGGATATATCCCCTGTAGGATATATTTGTTGAGCATGTTGAGCAGATCCACGATTTTTGTCAACGCTCCCGACTGGTGAAAATATTGAGATCTGACTGGGATCAATTTGGTAAAGCAGAATGCAGAATCCTTACGCGGCAAGGCCCTCAGTGACTGGTATAACCGACTTGAAATCGGGTGTCCCCAAAGGACCGAGGGTTCGAATCCCTCCCTCTCCGTAGACATTTCAAGGCTTTCAGCCTTTGACCTAAATGCTAACCAGTACAAATAAACCATTTTTTTGATCTAAAGCTGATCTATTTGCCAGCTAAATTAGATCAAAACTAGATCAAGTTTTTGCCCCATGGACAAGGTTGATCAGGCTATTGAACGAGCTAACCAAGCCCTTGACCGGGTAAAAATTTTTAGGCGCAATCGTAAACTAACTCTCCGTGGATCGTTGCCATGTCGCAATGGTGGAAGGGGTAACCGACAGCCAACCATTGCATTGGGTATCTATGCCAACCCAGCCGGGGTTAAGGTCGCGATCGCAAAGGCTCAACGCCTGGAGTCGGATCTGAATTTGGATTGGTTCGATTGGTCGGACTGATTAGAGGCAGAGATGGGGGAGGAAAAAAACACCGCTGATTGGGGTCAGGAGTTAGCCACCATAAGGTATACCTCGTTTGTTATGAAACCCATCCAACAGGCGAAACTGCTGCTGTTGCTACCCCAGATCCACCAGCCGTTATTCGACGCAACATTGCCATAGACCCTGGTGTAGTGGATCGGCACTTTGTTAGGGTATTGTGACATTAGTGCCCTTTTAGTGCCAGGTCAGTCCATGAAATTCCTGCTTTTCCCTCAACCGCTGACCCCAGGGCAACAGGCCAGAATTGGGAAACGACTGGTCCAGGTCTGTAAGCAACTGGGCCAGCGACTAGCCCTGTGGACACCCGGTAGTAAAATCCACCAACCCCAATTTTCCTACCGTCAGGTGTTGTTTTCCTGGTTGGGTAGCTTTCTGGGTATCGGGCTGCTAGCCTACCTTTCGGCTCGTAGTGGCTATCCCCTGATTGCCGCTCCCTTTGGTGCGACTGCGGTGTTGGTTTTTGGTGTTCCCGAAAGTCCCCTGGCTCAACCCCGCAATGTGATTGGAGGCAACTGCATCGGTGCCATCGTGTGTATTACCCTGGTTCACTTGTTTGGCGTGGCTCCCTGGGTTATGGGTTTGGCCGTAGCCACTACGATTAAACTGACCCAACTGACAAAAACCCTCCATCCTCCGGCCGGAGCTGTAGCCCTGGTAGGAACCATGAGTGGTGCGTCCTGGCCTTTTCTGCTGACCCCAGTACTGGCTGGATCGGCGATTATGGTGCTTTGCACCGTGCTATTTAACAATTTGGTGTCGAGCAGGCCCTATCCCAAACACTGGTTATAGTAGTTCCCGGTCTGGTCAGGGCAAGACTGGGAAGATCTAGAATTCAGCCATTGGGTATCTCACCCCATCGGTAAATCTATGACGGAGACGCCGTTTAAAGCTCAGGTATTGCCATGGTTAACCGGCGCTAACCTGCCCTAGGGGCAAGGAATCGGGCTGATGTACTGGGATTGTCCATTGTTACTGGTTTGGACGATCCAGCCCAGGGTGCCGTTATAGATGGTTACCTGCAGCCAGCTGCGGCCGTCACCGGGTTTCCGCCGGGTGGGTGGATTGGTGGAGGCATGGGCCGTATCCCCGGCATTATAGTTGGCTATGATATCGCCACCGGTGGAGGGGCTATTTCTCACATGGAGGGACTGGTTAACCCGGAAGCAAGCTTTACCTGCGGGCGGGGGGCTGCCGCCGCAGTTGGTTAAGAACCCGGCATTCACCCATCCCACGGGCTGGGATGGCGAAAGACCATTAAATTTGCCGGGCAAGAAAATTTGTGCGCGTCCCTGCATAACCACCCCCGTTAGGCTCACCTTGGTGCCCGCGGCCAGTGTACCCAGGCGGTTAGTTACCGGTCCCAGGCTGGTGTTGTCAAACACTTGGGTGGTCTGGTTAAGCTGTCGGCACTGGCGGATTAGTGCCTGGTTTTCCGACAGTCCCTGCACGACGGTGCCGGTTCCCTGGCCCAGGGCAATGGGGGCTAGCCCTGGGCTAACCGATAGCACTGTGGCCAAACCCAAACCCAAACGGTATGCCGTGGATGGTTTCATGGACCCTCTTCTCAGTAATTGACTAAAGTAGTGATCAACGTTTTCAGATCACTATTATTAGCAGGAAGGGGTAACATTTTGCCATCATTATGGCCCTACCATGAAAATTCTGAGCCAAAACCCATCAGGTAAACTGCTGACTTAGATTTACAGGATCGTGAACCGTTATTTTCTTTTTATGAATAGAGATCATGCCGTCCTGGCGCAGGTCTCCCAGTAAGCGGGTGACCGTAACCCGGGTAGAACCAATGGCTTCAGCGATCGCCTGGTGGGAAAGTTTCAAATCGATCGTAATACCATCCTGGCTGGGCACCCCAAAGTCGCGGCAGAGAATCAACAAAAAACTCACCAAACGGGACCCCATGTCTCGATGGGCCAGGGTTTCAATCATCATTTCTGTCTGCAGGATGCGGGAAGATAGCCCCCGCAACATCAACAAAGCCAGTTCGGGATTATCGCCTAAGGCCTGTTCTACTTGATCACTGGGCACCGACAACAATTCGACGGGAGTAAAGGCAACGGAATGGTAAAAGCGATCGGATCGGTGACCGGTAATTAAGGATAAAACTCCGAATACACTATTTTCCCGTAGCAGAGCCACGGTGATTTCCTCACCGGCTTCATACACTCGGGATAGCTTAACGGCTCCCTTAACTAAAAAATAGACACGCTCTGCCGGGTCCCCAGGAAAGAAAATCGTCTTACCCCGTTCGTAGGACTCTGTTACTGGTGGAAATGCTCCTCCAGAAAGTTGACGAAATACATTGACCAGGGGTTTATCTTGCATCACGACCATAGGGATTCGCTAAGACGATCAGAGGAAAGCCATTATCTTAGTCAAGACCAGAGAAAACTCAATCTTAGAAGATCCTGCAACCATTGGAGAGCACCAGGGTAACATCAAAACAGTCTAGACGTAGCCAGGCTGAAGGTCAGCTAGAGCGTTTACCCAGCCTTGACTTTGACCAATCCACCCCTACCTCTGAAAACAGCTTACCCACCCGATATAGTTATTTGGCAATCCAGCATAGGTTAAATCTAGCCACCTGACACAGAAAGACCGGCAAGAACGTTATGACTTTAAAATACTTAACCCTAGTTAAGAACCTTTTTTTTGTATAAAGAGCTACTTTATTCCCGGTGATCAGCAAAGATCCCATCCCTTTGACCAGATTCTGGGGGAAGGGATGGGGAGCCCGACTGGCTGACCCGATTGGCCGCAATCCAGGAATTCATCTGCAGGGTCGGTTAACAGATCTATCCATGGGGAGTCCAACGTTCCTAGTCAGGGTAAGGTTTGTCGATCCGGTCCTCAGAGCTTGGGCGGAGTTTCCAAATATCCTCCCGTGCCGGTAAAATAACGGGCATAGTGAGTATTGGCAGAAAGCTGGCGGTTTCAAGCAGGATTACCCCAGCTTTTTCCAACACCTGCCTGCGGATGGTAGTCAATAATTTTGTCTTTTTGCGTTAATGGCGGACGATCAATTTAGCCTATTTTCAGCCGATCCGTCTCACCCTGAGGCTAGGGCGGCGACCTACGATGCCATTCCCACCTCTGGGCAGGTTGCGATCGCTCCGGGCACCTATGGCGATCTAGAGTCCCTGGCCCACCATTGCCATGCCTGTCAGCGCTGTGGTCTGGCCTCTGGACGCACTCACGTAGTTGTCAGTCGGGGCAATAGGACGGCTCCAATCTTGATTATTGGAGAAGGTCCAGGCCAACAGGAAGACGAGCAGGGGCTACCCTTTGTGGGTAAATCGGGGCAATTACTGGATAAGATTCTGGCTGCCGTCAGGCTAGACCCCGATCAAGACGTTTACATTTGCAACATTGTCAAATGCCGACCGCCTGGTAACCGGGTACCCACTCCCAAAGAAGTAGCCGCCTGTAAGGGCTACCTCCTAGAGCAAATTCGCTTGGTTAACCCTAAGATTATCTTGCTCACCGGGGCAACCGCCGTCAAGGGAATTCTGGGCCTAAAGGAGGGAATTAGCCAACTGCGCGGTCAATGGTTTGAATGGCAGGGCCATCTCTGCATGCCAATTTTCCATCCAGCCTATTTACTCCGTAACCAGTCGCGAGAAAAAGGTAGCCCTAAGTGGCTTATGTGGCAGGATATTCAGGCTATTAAGGCGAAGCTGGAGGAATTGGCTGGACAGCCATAACCACCCCCTGGGGGCGCTGATTCACCTGACCGCCCCTGGACGGGTGGCCAAAGCCAGGTACCCTCAACCAAAATAGGCGGGCTCATTGCCTGGCGTCCACTTAATATTACAGCCCACCGCGGGCCGTTGCTCCCCAGCTACAGGCAAGCCAGCCAGTACGGCATCAATGGCGGCCCGCAGGTCTTTACCGGTGACGGGTACCCCATTGCTGGGCCGACTATCATCCAGTTGGCCCCGATAAACCAGGGTTTTCCCCTGGTCGAATAAAAAGAAATCAGGCGTACAGGCTGCCGTGTACTGCTTGGCCGTCACCTGGGTTGGGTCGAAACAGTAGGGAAAGGTAAATGCCAGTTCTTCAGCCTGGGCCTTGAGATGGTCAGGACCGTCCTGGGGATGGGTTTGTAGACTATTGGCACTAATCGCCACCACAGCTAGACCCCGGGGTTGATAGTCCCGGCCCAGGCGGGCCAGTTCAGCCTGTACATGCTTTACAAAGGGGCAGTGCCGACAAATAAACATCACCAGTAGGGCGGGAGCCCCCGCAAAGGTGGCCAGGGTAATGGTTTCCCCTGAGACTACATCGGTTACGGCAAAGTCTGGGGCTGGGGTACCCAGGGGTAACATTGTCGATTCCACCATCACCATGGGTTTGACTCCAAAAACAATATCTATGGCGTTGATCCGTTTTAATCCCTAGGGCTTGGCCTTGAACTTTTCAAACTACCGCTACCCTGGGTAGGATAGGGCCAGCTTAAGGGCAATAGAACCAATTTAGCTGTACGGGTGACCATGGTATTGAAGTATTTTCAGAAAGGTCTAGCCTGGCTCGGCTGCCAGTGGTGGCTGGGGTTATTACTGTGGGCCGGGGGACTGCTGTCAATCCGCTACCCTCACCAAAGTTTACGGGCCGACGACGAAGCCTACTATGCCCAGCAGGTGCGTTGGATGCTGGCCAATCACGACTGGTTAACCCCTACCTGGTGGGGCGTCCCCAGCTGGGATCGCCCCATCGGTCTGCACTGGTTGATCGGCCTCAGTTACCAGTGGTTTGGTATTCAGGAGTGGTCTACCCGTCTACCCAGCCTGGTGGCCGCCATGACCGCCATGGCGATCACTTGGCGTCTGGGGGAAGGGTTTCTGCCGGGTAGGACGGGTCTCTGGGCGGCAGCGATGCTGGCGGTCATGCCCCTATGGGTGCAAAGTAGTCATCTAGCTACCCCAGATCTGCTGTTGGTCAGCCTTGAACTGCTCACCCTCTGGGGGCTGCTGCAAAGCGAGGCGCGGCCTCAGCAGCGTCTAGTCTGGGGGACAGTGGCGGGGATGGGCCTGAGCCTGGCTTTTCTGGCTAAAGGACCGATGATTCTAGTACCGGCGATCGCCCTGCTCCCCTACCTGCTCCAGCGTCATTCCTGGTACCGCCATCTCACCAACCCGGGCTTGTACGCTGGCCTGATCGGGGGAGCGATCCCCTCCCTGCTTTGGCTAGGCACCAGTCTTACCCGTTACGGTCCCCTGCCCCTATACCAACTATGGGAGCCATTCAGGACAGGCTTGTCGGTCCCCCTGCTGCCCCGATTAACCACCTCCCTCTGGCAGGTGCCAGTCTCTACCCTGCCCTGGTTTCTCCTGGCCCTACTGGGGGGATGGGTGCTCTGGCGGCGGCCTGAGGTCGACCGGAAAACCCTATGGCTAGGTTATCCCCTGGGAATCTGGCTCCTGATCACCATCTTTCCTGGCTCTAACCGGTCGGACTCCCTGCAGCTCTATCCCCCCCTCGCCCTCCTGGCCGCGGTGGGCATCAATCACCTCGGCCACCTCTATGGTTCGGGGGTGCCCCAGCGCTATCGCCTGGCGGTGTGGTTAAGCTGGCTACTGGGGGTGCCGGGGATGCTGGCCATCTCCGCCGGGGCGGCCCTACTTTTCAGCCCCGCCCAGTTGGTACCGGGGGAGATCCGCCCCTACGCCTGGATTGTGCTGCTGACAGGCCTGGGGGCCATCTTTCCCTGGCTCATCGCTCTGGGGCGGCGGCGATCGGTTTCCCCCGGCCAGCGCTACCTCTGGCAATGGGGTTGGTTACTGGGCCCCTGGTTAGGCATTGCCGCCACCTTACTGACGGGCCTCTGGGGAAACTACAGCGCCGACATCAAGACTCCCTTAGAAGCTGCGGCCCTCCAGCCCGTGCTCAGCCACAACCCCATTTATATGGTGCAACCTGGCCGCGATCGGGAAAGCATTTTACTCAGCTTCTATACCCCTCAGCTCGCTCCCGCCCTACCGGACTGGCGCCAACTGCCCTCGGAAGCCTACGCCTGGATTAATACCGGACTCACCCCCCTACCCCGCACCGACTACAAAACCCTCGCCAACCTGGGGGAATGGCGATTAATCAAGGCACCCTTCTTTCCCTCAATGACTCCCAGGGGATAGGGCACCTATTTTAATCTGATCGGGATAACCAGGATTACCATAAATCACTAAGCTACGTTGATTAGCGTGGAGATGGCGCACCAGGGCATAGATGGTTTCGATCTCTTCAGGAAAACCCGATCGCTGAGCCAGGTCTTGTAAACTCAGGGGCAGGGAACTGGTTTGGAGAGCCCGAACCACCGCCTGTTGTAGTTGCAAAACGGTGGCCGCGGCCTTTTTACCCGCTTCTACCCCGGGCTGGTGATAAGCATTAATATTCACCAGGGAGGCATAGAAACCAACCGCCCGTTCATAGAGGGCAATCAGGGCGCCAACGGTATGGGCATTCACCTCTGGAATGGTTAGGGTAATGGATTCCCGGTGGTTTTCATAGAGAGCCTTGCGGGTGCCCTGTAAAAAGCCAAACAGGTAGTCTCCGGAAGTAACCCCTGGATCAACATCCACCGAGGTGCCCATGCGGTCCTTCAGCACTTCAATAAAGGTGACAAAGAAGCTGGATACCCCCTCCCGCAATTGCTGAACGTAGGCATGCTGGTCCGTCGATCCCTTATTGCCGTACACCGCAATACCCTGGTACACCAGGTTGCCGTCCAGGTCCTTTTCCTTACCGAGGGACTCCATCACCAACTGCTGGAGGTAGCGACTAAAGAGCAGCAGACTATCTTTATAGGGCAGGACCACCATGTCCTTTTCCCCCTTCCCCTTACCGGCGTAGTACCAGGCCAGGGCAATCAGGGCGGCGGGGTTACGGCGCAGGTCGGCAACCCGGGTAGCGGCGTCCATTTCCCTAGCTCCCCCCAGGATGGAGCGAATACTGATGTTCTGGAGAGCGGCGGGTAGCAATCCCACCGCCGATAGCTCGGAGGTCCGCCCCCCGACCCAATCCCGCATTGGGAAGGTAGCCAGCCAACCCTCGCTGAGGGCCTGGTTTTCCAGATGACTACCGTGACCGGTGATGGCGACGGCTTGGCGAGGAAAGGGTAAACCCTGGGCTTCAAAGCGATTACGGACTTCGATCATGCCGTTACGGGTCTCGGGAGTGCCGCCAGACTTGGAGGTGACAATGACCAGGGTGGTAGGCAGGCGATCGCTAAGGCGATGGAGCAGGCGATCAATGCCTTCCGGGTCGGTATTGTCAATAAAATGAATCGCCAATGGTGGAAAATCGGGGCCCAGGGCTTGGGCCACAAATTGGGGTCCCAGGGCCGATCCGCCAATACCGATGGCCAGAATGTCGGTAAAGTGTTCCTGGCCGGGAGGGTAAATGCCACCGGTGCGGATCTGGCTGGCAAATTGCTCAATTTTGGTCAGGGTATCGAGAATATCCTGACGGAGTTCAGGGGTGGGGGCCAGGTCGGGGTCTCGCAGCCAGTAGTGGCCCACCATGCGGTTCTCGTCGGGATTGGCGATCGCCCCGGCCTCCAGCGCAGCCATATCACGAAAGGCCTTCTCAAAGCGGGGCTCCATTTCGTCTAGAAAAGCCTGGTCAAAGCCCATCCGACTGATATCGAGATAGAATCCTAAGCCTTCGTGGTAGTAAAGCCAGTCCCTATAACGTTGCCAGAGATCTACAGCGGTCATTGCGTTACTCCTCCCCCTAACCCCTTGCATCCCTAGTGTACTGGAGTGACGTTAAGGTTCCAAGAATTCCTCTGGAAAGCATGACACTAAACCCATCGATCCTAATCGACCGCCTTAAAGGCCCGCAGCCGATTGGAGAGGCTACGAATTACCTCCAGAGCAAAGAGGGGGGTTTCCTGTACTAAAAATTTAAAGTGGCTGGCATCTACTGCTGCCAGCTGACAGTCGGTTCTGGCTACGGCGGTGGAAGCTCGCAGGGGAGGAACTTGCACCAGCGCCCCTTCGCCAAACACATCACCAGCGGTAATCACCTCTACCACCCGATCCCGCACCCGTAGTTCGACCTCACCGGCAACCACACCGTACATTACATCCCCCAGGTCACCGGCCGTAAAAATCACCGTACCGGCCTGGATGGTCTTAATGTCGGGAGATTGGGCGAATAACTCAATCACCTGTGCTGGCTCAAGCATGGCGGTAAGCCCTACCCCTAAAGAATAGGGAGATTTTATAGCAGTAGGCAACCGGGACGGGTTAAGGACAGCTTAAGCCCAGGGGTGGGGGAAGGGGCATAAAAATTTGTGAGGTTAACCATTGCTTTCTACAATGAAGTGATTAACTGTTGGTTATGTCGCTGCGGAGAGACCCATGGTGAATCGTCCTATTATTCTTGGCATAGTCGGCGATAGCGCCGCTGGTAAAACCACCCTGACCCGTGGTATTGCCCAAATCCTGGGAGAAGATCAGGTCACCACGATCTGCACCGATGACTATCACCGCTACGATCGCAAACAGCGCAAAGAAATGGGTATTTCGGCCCTCCACCCAGACTGCAACTACATCGACATCATTCAGCAGCACCTGGGACTCCTGCGTATCGGTCAACCCATTCTCAAACCTATCTATAACCACAGTAGCGGTGAGTTTGACGCTCCGGAATATATCCAGCCGCGCCGGTTTGTCATCGTCGAAGGGTTATTGGGCTACTCCACCCGCACCTGCCGGGACGCCTACGATGTCAAGGTCTATCTGGCTCCCCCTGAGGATCTGCGGGCCGACTGGAAGATTAAACGGGACACCCGCAAGCGCGGCTACACCCCGGAGGAAGTGATTGAACAAATTAAGGCGCGGGAACAGGACTCGGAAGCCTTTATTCGACCCCAGCGCCAATGGGCCGATGTGGTGGTCAGTTTCTATCCCCCCAGCGCCACTAACAAGCGGGATGATCTACTCCTGAATGTGCGTTTGGTGATGCGGCCGACCATTCCCCACCCGGACTTCAGCCATCTGCTGGAAAACAAACTGGGCGGTAGCCTGAGCGATGCGGTGCGGTTAGAACTCGATCGGGATATGGGAAAACCCGTAGATGTTCTAGAAATCGATGGCCATGCCACCGAGGAGCCCGTGCAGGAACTGGAACGGACCCTGTGTAATGAAATTCCTTACCTGGGTAGGTTTTGCAGTATTGAGGGCAATACCGATATTGGTAAGGTGGTGGGCACGACGGGAGAAACCCTGCAAAGCTATCCCCTCGCCCTGACCCAGTTGCTGATCACCTACCACATGCTGAAGGCGGCCAATATTTTTGAGTAGCCTACCCCAGGCCAGGTAAGTAGGCCCCAGTCCCCTGAGGATAAAGTTGGGACCAGGGGGTGATGGCTGGGGCTAGAACGGGCCGGAGGCCAGCCAGAATTCCCTGGTTACCTGCGGCGTTCGCATTTCTAACCATTAGGTACTGTGGATCAACCAGTGGGTAGGGCTGATTAAGGAAACCGTCTTTCCACCCGGGGAAGACCTTCCCCTCAGGTGCAAACCCCTACCCCTGGGTTGAACTGGGGTAGGGGTTTACAGGATAGGCCTTTGCCTAAGGTGAAGGCACCATCGATTGCCTGGGAGGGGAGTTGGGAAGCGGCAGGGAGTCCTTGCGCTGGAGCAAAACAAAACCCAGGGGACGCAGTTCAAGGGAGTCTGAACCGACCTGGTTATAGCCCCGCGATATGTCATCGATCTGAAAATGTTGAGGGTCAGGCCCTACCGGACAGACTAGGCTCTGGTCTGGTGCCAAATTAAATTGGCAAATCCACACCGGGTCGGGGTTTTCGCCTTTGCTGTGGAGGGAATAGGCCAGTAGATTCTCCGTCGCCTGATCGATGGAGAGGTGGTAGGCGGAGGGTTCGGTGCGTTGTCTCCAGGCCAGGAGTTGGCGGTAAAAAGCCAGCACGGAGTGGCTATCTTGATTCTGGGCAGCTACCGATAGGGGTAGATGCTTGGGATCAAGGGGTAAATAGATGACCTCACCGGATCGGGTTGTAAAGCCCCCATTCGCTCCATGGTTATCCCAGGGGATTGGGGTTCTTGCCCGGTCTCGGCCCCGTCCATGGGGCCACAGTGCGATGTCAAAGGGATCCCGTAGATCCGCCCGCTGTAACTCTGCGCTGGGCAGGCCCAGTTCTTCCCCCTGATAAAGACAATATCTACCGGGCAGGCTGAGAAACAGGGCAGCGCATAATTTGGCGAAATCAGGGCGCTGGTCATCGGCAAGGGCCATGAGGCGAGAAGCATGGCGCTCAAAGTCGTGGTTGCTCAGGGTCCAGGCAAATTCCGTCGGTTTAAATTGGCTGAGAATTGTATTTAGCCGCTGGGCAATACTCTGGGGGGTAAAGGGGGCCGGGATGAGGAAATCAAAAAAGTAGGTGGAGTGTAGCAAATCGGGACCGGTATATTGGCGGGCAGATTGGCGATTGGCCACCTCACCCAGCAGTAGCGCACCTCCATAGTGATCGACTAGCTGTCGCAGTCTGCGCACCGCCGCCAGGCCGCCAGGGGCTCCACAGTCGTAGATATGCTCCTGGAACAGGTAGGGATAGGAGGGATCAAAGGCCTCATGGGTGGGGGGTAAGGGTGGATTATCCCGTAACATCGGATCGTGATGGGCAAAGTCCAACGCATCTAACCGAAACCCCCGCACACCTTCGTTCAACCAAAACTTCACCACATCCAACAGGGCTGTTTCTACGGCCGGGTTATACCAGTTGAGGGCTGGCTGTTCCGGTAGAAAATGGTGCAGGTAGTATTGCCCTCGACGCGGTTCCCAGGTCCAGGCTGGACCCCCAAAGTTAGAGAGCCAGTTGTTGGGAGGGCAGCCGTCGGGCCTGGGGTCTACCCACACGTACCAGTCAGAGTGGGGATTAGTTTTAGACTGGCGGCTGGCTTGAAACCAGGGATGTTCCGACGAGGTATGGGCCAGCACCAGGTCGATCATGATCGCCAGCCCCAAGGAAGAGGCTAGTTTGAGGAGAGATCGCAGGTCCTCCAGGGTACCGAAGAGGGGATCAACATCGTAGTAATTAGAGACGTCATAGCCAAAATCTCGCATTGGTGACGGAAAAAAGGGAGAAATCCAGACAAAGTCCACTCCCCCTAGACTGGCGATGTGAGGTAATTTTTCGATAATACCCGGCAGGTCCCCAATGCCATCGCCGTTAGCATCGCAAAAGCTGCGGGGATAAATCTGATAAATGATCATAACTACCCATAGGCAACCACAAGACCCGATCCGAAAGGTCCAGCCCGGAGACTTCGGCTGGGGTTACGCCGAGGTTTAGGCCCAGTCCCTCAGCCAGAGAAGAGCATTGCCCTGCTCCTTAGATTAAAGGTACTCCCGCCCCAGGTAGGGTTGTAGCACCTCGGGTACCCGCACCGCCCCATTGGCTTCCTGGTAGTTTTCTAAAATGGCCGCCATGGTCCGGCCAATGGCCAGGCCTGACCCGTTCAGGGTGTGCACATACTGGGTTCCCTTCTGGCCACTGGCTTTAAAGCGAATATTGGCACGCCGGGCCTGAAAATCTAAACAATTAGAACAACTGGAAATTTCTCGGTAGGTGCCAGAGGAGGGCATCCACACCTCCAGATCGTAGGTTTTACAACTGGAGAAACCCAGATCGCCGGTACACAGAGCCAGAACCCGGTAGGGCAACTTGAGCTTTTGCAGAATATCTTCGGCGTCCTGCACCAGGCTCTCCAGGGCTGCGAAGGATTGATCGGGGTGGGTGAAATGGTACATTTCCACCTTGTTAAACTGGTGCAATCGAATCAGACCCCGGGTATCTTTGCCGTAACTACCCGCCTCGCGACGAAAGCAGGGGGTGTAGGCACAGTAGCGCAGGGGTAGTTGGTCGGCATTGAGAATCTCATCCCGATGGAAATTGGTGAGGGGAACCTCGGCGGTGGGGGTGAGCCAGAGGTCGTCGTTACGGCATTGGAAACTTTCTTCGGCGAACTTGGGTAGCTGGCCAGAGGCCGTCAGAGCAGCGGAATTGATCAGGTAGGGCGGCAATACTTCCTGGTAGCCAGCTCGGGTATGGCGATCTAACATGAAGGAAATTAAGGCCCGCTCCAGGGCTGCCCCCGCCCCCATCAGCACCACGAAGCGACTCTGGGCAATTTTTTCCGCAGCGCGTTTAAAGTCGAGAATACCCAAGGTTTCGCCAATTTCCCAGTGGGGTTTAACGGCTCCCTGGGGTAGATAGGCTTCGCCCCAGCGGCGCACCTCCACGTTGTCGGCTTCACTGGTCCCCACCGGGGTGGAATCACTGGGCAGATTGGGGAGGTTAAGCAAAAAGGCCTCGATCTGAGCCTTGATTTCCCGTTCCTCGGGCTCCAGGGTTTGGAGATCGGCCTTAATATCGTTACCTTCGGCTTTGAGGGCAACCACCTCGGGGGCGCTGGCCGCAGACCCAGCCTTAATGGCCTGGCCCACCCGTTTACCAATGTCGTTACTGCGGGCTTGGAGTTGCGATCGCCGGGTTTCTAACTGCCGTTGCTGCTCGTCTAAGGCCAGTAGGGGTGCCAGGTTGTAGGATCCTCTCTGACTCAGAGCAGCCTGGACCACCTCAGGTTTTTCTCGTATTTGTCGTAAATCCAGCACTGCAATTCCCTAGCCCTTTAGATCATGTGGATTTCCCTAGGTCCTGACCCAACCCTAGATGCGGTTAAGGCGGTGACGAGGTAGAAGGCCTAACCGATCTGTGCTTTTTGATGGTTAGTAACCTGGAATCCGCGGGTCAGTTATCAGGCCTCTCCTTGAGCCATCACCTCAGTCCTGAGCCTGGTGACCAAAACTATACTAAAAGACCCGGAGTCCACGCCTGTGACAAGCATCCCGTAATGCTGCTACCTTCCGGTCCTGACATGGTTTGGGCGTTGACACCGCATGGGTCCGAGTCATTTCTAGGATAGCATTAGGGTCGTAACTTCGGGTACCTGGCTGGGTAGTTCATCCAGATTCAATGCAGCGGTAAAGCTACCCCCGTCTCCCCGGCCTGTCCTAAGCGGTCACCTTCAGCGTGGTAAAGCCCTAGCCCCACTGGAAAATGGCTGATCCCCAGGTGACCCCCGCCCCAAAGCCGGCGGCTGCGATGGTATCACCCACCTGGATACGCCCCGCCCGCACCGCCTCATCCAGGGCCAGGGGAATGGAGGCCGCAGAGGTATTGCCATGGTCAGCCATGTTGCTCAGCACCCGTTCTGGGGCTACCTGCAGACGGTCAGCGACGGCATCTAGAATCCGCTGGTTAGCCTGGTGGAGCAGCAGCCAGTCGATATCCTGGGTGGTCAGGTTGGCTCGAAACAGGGCCTTTTCGATTACCTCTGGGACTCGACTAACGGCAAACTTATAGACCTCCCGACCGTTCATGGCAATGGGAGTAAAACTACCCTTTTGCACCGTTAGATCCGCCGTCAAGGGGGCGGACTCAGCCTGATAGGGCAGCTTCAGGCTGGCATTCATGGAACCATCGCTACAAAGTTGGAACCCCAGCAGTCGATCGCGATCGCTGGCCTGTAGTACCACGGCTCCAGCTCCATCCCCAAACAGGACGCAGGTGGTGCGATCGGCCCAATCGGTCCAACGGGAGAGTACATCGGCTCCAATTACCACAACGGTTTGAAACACCCCGGTGCGAATATACTGGGCCGCCGTCACCAGGGCAAAGACAAAGCCCGAACAGGCCGCCGTCAGGTCAAAGGCCACCGCCTGGGTCGCCCCCAAATCGGCCTGAACTTGGCAGGCACTCCCAAATAGATCATCGGGGGTCGAGGTGGCCAGCAGAATCAACTGCACCGCTCCCGGCTCCACACCTGCCATGGCTAGGGCCTGGCGGGCCGCCTGGCTAGCCAGAGAACCCAGGGAGTCGCCATCGCCCACCAGATGGCGCTGACGAATGCCCGTACGACTGGTAATCCAGTCATCGGAGGTATCCACCAATTGACTTAAGGTTTCATTGGTCAGGGTAATGGGCAGGTAGGCCGATCCGCTACCCACCAGAGACACACCAGACAAAAACTGTTCCACAGGCTATTCTCCCTCTGCGGCGGGGGTAGTCACCCGCTGGTACTGGGCTTGAATTCGCTCCAGGACGCGATGATCTACGGCCTCCTTAGCCAGGCGAATGGCATTGAAGACCGAGGGAGCATGGGAACTACCATGGCTAATCACCGTGACCCCCGCCACCCCTAACAGCAAACCCCCGCCATGCTCGGCATGATCAACCCGTTGCTTAATGCGGCGTAGATTGGGTTTGAGGATGAGGGTTCCCAGTTTACCGCGCCAGCCCTGGGGTAGTTCTTCCCGCAGAATTTGCAGCACCGACTCCCCCACCGCCTCGGCAAACTTCAGTAGGACGTTACCAACAAAGCCGTCACACACCACCACATCGAAATTACCTGAGAGAATATCCCGACCCTCAGCATTGCCAACAAAGGGAATATGGGGATTGTCTGTGAGCAACTGGTGGGCCTGTAGGGCCAGCTCATCCCCTTTACTGGGTTCTTCCCCAATGTTAATCAGCCCCACCTGGGGATGGTTGACCCCCAACACGTAGCGGGAATAGATGGTGCCCATCATGGCAAACTGTTCCAGATATTTGGGACGACAATCAACATTGGCCCCTACATCCAAAATTAGCACCGACTTATTGGCAATCACCGTGGGGAAAACCGCCCCGATCGCCGGGCGATCGATGCCCTTTAGCCGCCCCAAACGCAGTAGAGCGGCGGCCATGGCCGCGCCAGAGTGACCGGCAGAAACCACCGCATCGGCTCGATTTTGCTTCACCAGATCCATTGCCACGTTGATAGAGGCCGTGGGCTTCTTTCGCAAGGCGCTGAGGGGCTCTTCGTGCATCTCAATGGTTCCCTGGGCGGCCACCAGTTCAATCCCATCCAGTTGATGGGATTGGGCGGTGGAGGCGCGTATGCGGCTAATATCCCCAACCAGGGCTATATCTACGTCTAATTCCGCCTTAGCTCTAATGGCACCGGCTACAATTTCACCTGGGGCATAGTCACCCCCCATGGCATCAATGGCAATACACGCCCGCTTGAGCCCCATCTGCTAAATCTCAAAAACCTTAAAAAATTCTAGCAGACTACTCTTCCCCAGGTTCTACAATCCGCTGGAATAAATAACCGGTGCCTCGAGCGGTGAGGATCAACTCTGGGTTACTGGGGTCGTCCTCCAGTTTGGCCCGCAGACGGGAAATATGGACATCCACCACCCGGGTATCAACGTGACGCTCGGGGGTGTAACCCCAGACCTCCTGGAGAATTTCCGATCGGGAAAAGGGCTCACCGGAACGACTCACCAGCAACTCTAGTAAACTAAATTCCATCCCCGTCAGGCGAATGCGTTCATCGCCTTTGTACACCTGGCGCTTGTTCGTATCGATGCGAATGGTATTGACGGAAATTACCCCAGAGCTGGGAATCCCGGACATGCCGTTTTTATCTACCCGGCGTAGAACGGAGCGAATGCGGGCCTCCAGCTCCTTGGGGGAGAAGGGCTTGACCACGTAGTCGTCAGCCCCCAACTCGAGACCGGTGATGCGATCGGCCACGTCGCCCAGGGCCGTTAGCATAATAATTGGAATATCGGACTCCTTCCGCAGCTCCTGACACACCCCGTAACCGTCCAGTTTAGGCATCATCACATCTAACACCACCAGATCGGGGTCGGTGTTCCGGAAGGTTTCGAGTGCTTCTTCACCGTCAGCGGCGGTGACCACATCGTAGCCAATCATCGATAGGCGGGTTTCGAGGATGCGGCGAATACTGGCCTCATCATCGACGACTAGGATTCTTTCTTTATTGTTGTCCAAGGTTCTCAAGGCTCCCTACATAACGCCATATTTTATAAACAATCTCAATCTTTAATGATTAATTTTTGCTGGAGCAAAACTTCGAAAACAGCCGGTCTGGAGTTTCATCAGAGGGAATTTCATAGAAAAACTAGCATGCTTGTAGGTGTGGCACCCCGAAATACCTGGAAAAATCGATATTTTAATTATTATTGATTCATAGTTATAGGTAGCAACAGTTCTCCTTTAAAGTTTTTTAAGATTTATTCTGAAGGGAGGACCCGTTACAGCCGTAGCCCCAGACAAGGGGGCAGCGGCGAGCCAGGACATTTACCCAGGGTCTACCTTAAACAGTCAACCCGGTCCTCAGGCTTCTGGTCAAGGTTATAATGCCCTCCCTAGGGTGATCCCGGCCTAGCGGAGGGCTGGATTCCCCGCCAGCTTCCATTCATTTTTGGTGCTATGGCCAAGTCCCGTTCTATTTTTCTGTGCAACCAGTGTGGGGCAGAGTCCTCTCAATACTATGGTCGCTGTCCCCAGTGCCAGGGTTGGAATACGTTGGTAGAACAGGCTTTGCCCGCTCGGGAGGGGGCCGCCAACCGCACCACCACCAAGCGGCGATCGCCCGATGCCCCTGCCCAACCGCGCCTGGCCCTGACCCTGGAGGCTATTCAAGATCATCCCCAAATGCGTTTACCCTCGGGTTACGGGGAATTGGATCGGGTTTTGGGCGGGGGCATTGTGCCCGGTTCCCTGGTGTTGTTGGGGGGGGATCCGGGTATTGGTAAGTCTACCCTGCTGCTGCAGGTGGCTAATCAACTGGCTGCCCAACAACGGGTGCTCTATATTTGTGCTGAAGAATCGGGGCAGCAGGTGAAGCTTCGCTGGCAGCGGTTGGCGGCGGTGGATGACCAGCAGCCCGGAAAAGACGGGGGTCAACTGTTTCTACTGCCAGAAATTGATTTAGAAACGGTGCTGGCAGAGTTAGAGTCTCTGCAACCGTCGGTCGCCATCATTGATAGTATTCAGGCCCTCTACGATGCTCGTTTGACCTCGGCCCCCGGATCGGTGTCCCAGGTGCGAGAATGTACATCGGCCCTGATGCAGTTGGCCAAGCGATCCCATATTTCCCTGTTTATCGTGGGCCATGTCACCAAGGAGGGGGCGATCGCCGGTCCCAAGGTTTTAGAACACCTGGTGGATACTGTCCTTTACTTTGAGGGCGATCGCTTCGCCAGTCATCGGCTGTTGCGATCGGTAAAGAACCGCTTTGGCGCCACCCACGAGTTGGGGGTGTTCGAAATGGTGGACCGGGGGTTAGCAGAGATTGCCAACCCCTCCGCCCTATTTTTGGGCAATCGAGAGGAACAGGTGCCAGGTATTGCCACCATTGTGGCCTGTGAGGGCACCCGCCCCCTGGTGGTGGAGTTGCAATCCCTGGTCAGCCCCACCAGTTATAGTTCGCCCCGCCGATCCACCACGGGCATTGAATTTAACCGCTTACTGCAAATCCTGGCGGTCCTGGAAAAGCGCGTCGGCATTCCCCTCTCTAAGTTGGATGCCTACGTGGCCGCTGCCGGGGGGCTGATGGTGGCAGAACCCGCCGCAGACCTGGGGGTGGCGGTGGCGGTGGTGGCCAGTTTCCGTGATCGCCTGGTGGACCCAGAACTGGTATTGATTGGTGAAGTCGGTCTGGGAGGGCAGGTACGTCCAGTCTCTCAGTTAGAACTCCGCCTTAAGGAGGCCGTCAAACTGGGGTTTAAGCGGGCCATTGTGCCCAAGGGGCAATCCATCAAAATCGCAGGACTGGAAATCGTCCCCGTTGCCCGCATTGTGGATGCCATTGCCCAGGCTCTGGCGACTTAATGGTTGGACCGTCCCGACCCAGCTCCGGATAGTAGCAAAGTAGGGAGTTGGCACCCCGAGGGCTTGGCTTTGCCCCCGCCCCCGTCCTCAGGCTTCGGGCCAAAGCTATAATAATAATGACTGTCTCACTCCACCCATGAGGTACACCATGCCCCCCACGGTTGAAATCTACACCTGGAGTGCCTGCCCCTTTTGTATCAGGGCCAAGGCTTTGCTGAATCAAAAGGGAATTGCCTACACCGAATACTGCATTGATGGCGATGAACCGGCCCGGCGGGCGATGGCAGAACGGGCCAATGGGCGGCGATCGGTACCACAGATTTTTATTAATAATCATCATGTAGGGGGCTGTGACGATCTTTTCAGCCTCGAAGCCCGGGCTGGCCTCGACCCCCTCTTAGCTAGTACCTAGCTTCCATCGGGGGGTAAGGCCAGGGCAGGGTATGGCCCACCCTCCATCCGGCCCGCTCAACTGGGTGACGCAGCATCCCAGCCCTCCACCCTGGAGACTGGCGATACGTTTTATAACGGCCCAGGGGTCTACCCGACTGGCAAGCCGATAGGACCGCTAAGCTAGTTAAGTGACCTTGATTTCCAGCAATTGACCATGGCGCAATACCAAGGGGATACAAAACCGCCGGTAGTCATTTACGACACTACCCTGCGGGATGGGGCGCAACGGGAAGGATTAAGTCTTTCTACCGAGGATAAACTGCGCATTGCCCGTCGTCTCGACGCCCTGGGTATTCCCTTTATTGAAGGTGGCTGGCCAGGGGCTAACCCCAAGGATGGAGAGTTTTTCTGGCAACTCCAGGAAACCCCCCTGACCCAGGCCAATGTCACCGCCTTTTGCTCAACTCGACGGCCAGGGCAGCGGGCAGCCACCGATAATCTCTTACCGCCCGTATTGGCGGCAGGTACCACCTGGGTAACGGTGTTTGGCAAGTCCTGGGACCTGCACGTCACCACTGGACTGAAAACCACCCTGGCGGAAAATTTAGCCATGATTGATGACACCATTCGCTATCTGCGCAGCCAGGGACGGCGGGTCATCTATGATGCAGAACACTGGTTTGACGGCTATGGGGCGAATCCCGATTACGCTCTCCAAACCCTGGAAGCAGCGGTTGGGGCTGGGGCGGAGTGGCTAGTACTTTGCGATACTAACGGGGGTACCCTGCCCGATCAGGTCGGTACCCTGGTGCGGGCGGTTAATCGGTGGATAACCGATCGGCCGGCTCCCCACCCCCAGTTAGGGATCCATACCCATAATGATAGTGGTACGGCGGTGGCTAATGCCATGGCGGCGGTAGCGGCTGGGGCAACCATGGTGCAGGGGACTATCAACGGCTACGGCGAACGCTGTGGTAATGCTAACCTCTGTACCCTGATTCCCAATCTACAACTGAAACTGGGTTACCCCTGTATTACCCCTGCCCGCCTAGAAAGTCTGGCGGAAACCAGTCGCTTCATCAGTGAAGTGGTAAATCTAGCCCCCGATGACCATGCTCCCTACGTAGGTCGATCGGCCTTTGCCCACAAGGGCGGTATCCATGTTAGTGCGGTGGAGAGAGAACCTAAGACCTATGAACATATTGATCCGGCGGCGGTTGGTAATAGCCGTCGAATTGTGGTTTCAGATCAGGCTGGCCTGAGTAACGTACTGGTTAAGGCGCGGGACTTTGGCCTCGATCTCGATCGCCATGATCCAGCTTCCCGGCAATTACTCCATCGCCTGAAAACCCTGGAACAGGAAGGCTACCAATTTGAAGCCGCCGAAGCTAGCTTTGAACTGATGATGCGATCAGCCCTGGGGGAACGCCCTCACTTTTTTAGGCTGCAGGATTTCCACATTAATTGTCACCATCAGGGAGGAGAGGGCGAACCCAGGAGTCAATCCCTAGCCACCATTAAGGTGCTGGTCAAGGGGGAAGAGATCATCACCGCCGCCGAGGGGAATGGTCCCGTCGCTGCCCTCGACACCGCTCTGCGTAAGGCTCTGGTGAGCGCCTATCCAGTCATTGCCCGGTTCCACCTATCGGATTACAAGGTTCGCATTATCAACAGTGATACAGGCACCGCCGCCAAGACTCGGGTACTGGTGGAGTCGAGCAACGGTCAGCAGCGCTGGACCACACTAGGGGTTTCGACCAATATTATTGAGGCTTCCTATCAGGCCGTAGCCGAAGGCTTGGAGTACGGTCTGATACTCGAGCGTGAACCTGATTACTGTCCAATTCCAACTACCCTATGGAGCTAGAGCCACCCTGTATTCCCCAGGATAAATAGGCAACGACGCCCTAGAGTTCCATAATTCCCAGTTTTTCCAGGGCATACATGACAGCCGCCAGGCGGGTTTGCACATGAAACTTCTTGTAGATATGCTCCAGGTGTTTTTTAACGGTGCGTTCGCTCATCGTCAGCAGCCCAGCCACCTCTAAAGAGGTTTTATCCTTGCCGATCCAGAACAATACCTCCGCCTCCCGTTTGGTTAAACCCAGGCGCATGAGGGCTGAAACAGAATACTCAGCTACTTTTGTCTCTTCCAGCAGCAGTAAAAAACCTTCGTCGGGGTGAGGATTGAGACGCACCGTGAGTCGACGACTGCCGGACTTAATCTCGTAGCTGTGGGAGATCAAGGCAGAACCGGCTTGTAACTCGCGCTCTATAGTTCTAATTTTACGGTCAACCCATCGCCGCAGGGTATCCGGTAAAGACCTCCCCTGACCTTGGGTCGGAAAATAATGCTGAATCATCTCATCAGCCAGAGGATTCATGGTCTCTACCCGACCATCAGGCTTGAGGATTACGAGTCCAACCATTACAGAGAAAAGAATTTAAAACACAATGGACTTAGAAAATCAATGATATCAGTATAAAATAAGTTTTTCAAAAAAAATTGATTTTTAACAAAGTTTTTCCTTAAAAAAAACACTTTTTCTAACTTGGATGTTAGTTAAGTTTTGTCTCTGGGGGTATAACTGAGGCGGTTGTCTCGTCTTGGAGGTGATCGAATAGCCCCGAAGTAAGGATTCTGACTTTTTCTCATGGGACGATAGGGATCGGAAACTATGATTCTTGAAGAATTATCCAGGACTGTTGTGAATCTGTTGTGAATATTCAACAGTCATCTGGCCAGAAGAATCATTGCAGGAAAATTTTTGAGAAAAAATCAGTGGGTGCATCCCAGTTATGCAACGAGTACAAATGCTTAGTGCAGATTAAGGGTAAAAGCCTTAGTCTCTAAGTACTCTCTCTGAGGAGAACTGACAGGATGGATGCCGCCAAGGAAGCTCAAATCAAAGCCCATGCCC
>JBEITR010000113.1:0-3619 GCA_040374765.1 Leptolyngbya sp. | reverse complement strand
TGCTGACTACTCAGTTGTTATTTCTTTTACCGGGGGAATGGCGGTTTCCCCCGGACCCCCTCGCCCAGGGCGTGCCGCCGCCCTGGACCTCGCGGAAGGGGTTAAAGGGTGGGCGGCCGATCGCGCTTCGCTTTGCTCTCAGCTTGTAGACCTGGGTGGGGTGGGGAGAAGCCTCCTAAGGGTGAGGGAGTCGGTAGAGAGGGCTCCTGATCACTGATTACTGCCCCCCAAAAACACCCTTGGCCCCAATCCCCCCATAGCAGGGTAAAAAATATTTTTCCTTCCGGTTTTTGGGCTACGCTCCATGAATAAATAGATTAAGGAGGACAGGCATCCTCTAATCTGTATGAGCCGCTGCGGCGAGCAGGGTGCCATGGCAGTGGGTTACGGTTCAACGCGATCCTTATAAAATACCTGATGGGATGAAAAGCGAAAAACAAACCCGTCTTGAACTGATTGATCAACTCCTGATCCAATCGGGGTGGAACCTGGAGGAGCCCACCCAGGTGGTAAAGGAGTTTGAGATTGCTACTCCTGGGTCCTCCACGGTGGGCGAGGTAAAAGGTACCTACCCAGGTCGGCAATTTAGCGATTATGTGTTGCTTGGCAAAGATGGTAAACCCCTGGCCGTGATCGAGGCTAAGAAGGTGAGCCGAGATGCGGAGATTGGCCGCGAGCAAGCCCGGCAGTACTGCTACAACATCCAGCGGCAACGGGGGGGTGAGTTACCGTTTTGTTTCTACACCAACGGTCACACCATTTACTTTTGGGACCTGGAGAACTATCCGCCCCGCCAGGTATTGGGGTTTCCTACCCGGGATGATCTGGAACGGTTACAGTACATCCGCCGCAACCGCAAACCCCTCACCCAGGAGCTGATCAATACCGATATTGCCGGGCGTGACTACCAGATTCGGGCGATCCGGAAGGTGCTTGAGGGCATCGAAGGCAAGCAACGAAAGTTTCTACTGATCATGGCTACGGGTACCGGCAAGACCCGGACCTGTATCGCCCTGGTGGATGCTTTAATGCGGGCTGGCCATGCTGAAAAGGTGTTGTTTCTGGTCGATCGCATCGCCCTACGAGAGCAGGCCCTGGCGGCCTTCAAGGAACATTTACCCCATGAACCACGCTGGCCTAAGCTGGGGGAAAAGGTGATTGCTAAGGATCGGCGTCTCTATATCGCCACCTACCCCACCATGTTGAACATCATCAGGGATGGGTTGCAGCCCCTTTCCCCTCATTTTTTCGATTTTATTGTGGTGGATGAAAGCCATCGCTCCATCTACAACACCTATGGGGAAGTGCTCGACTATTTTAAAACCCTGACCCTCGGGTTAACCGCTACCCCGACCGATGTGGTTGACCACAACACCTTCCAGCTATTTAATTGCGAAGTCGGTCAGCCGACCTTTGCCTACACCTTTGAGGAGGCGGTCAATAATGGGCCGCCCTACCTGTGCAATTTTCAGGTGATGAAGATCCAGACCCGGTTTCAGGGGGAGGGCATCAGTAAGCGCACCATCTCCTTGGAAGACCAGAAAAAACTGTTGTTGGAAGGAAAGGATGTCGAAGAGATCAACTTTGAAGGTTCCCAACTGGAAAAGCAGGTGATCAACAAGGGTACCAATACCCTGATCGTCAAGGAATTCATGGAGGAGTGCATCAAGGATCCCAACGGGGTGTTGCCCGGTAAGACCATCTTTTTCTGTGCCTCTAAGGCCCATGCCCGTCGCATTGAGGAAATTTTTGACCAACTCTATCCCCAGTATCGGGGCGAACTGGCTAAGGTACTGGTTTCCGAAGACCCTCGGGTTTACGGCAAAGGGGGGTTGCTCGATCAGTTTACCCATAACGACATGCCCCGCATTGCCATCAGCGTGGACATGCTCGATACCGGCATCGATGTACGGGAAATTGTCAATCTGGTGTTTGCCAAGCCCGTCTATTCCTACACCAAGTTTTGGCAGATGATTGGTCGTGGTACCCGTTTGCTCGACATCCTCAACCCCAAACCCTGGTGTCCTGAAAAGCAGGTTTTCCTAATTCTGGATTGTTGGGACAACTTTGAATATTTCAAACTGCAGCCCCAGGGAAAGGCCTTAAAGTCCCAGATCCCCCTGCCGGTGCAGTTGGTGGGGCTGCGTTTGGATAAGCTGGAAAAGGCGATTGATCAGGGCCACCCCACCATTGCTGAAGGGGAAGTTGCCAGGTTACGCCAGCAGATTGCCACCCTGCCCCCTAACTCGGTGGTGATTAAGGAGGCCGCCGCGGCCCTGGCTCACCTCGATCAAGACGACTTCTGGACCCCCTTAGATCACCAGAAGCTGGAGTTCTTGCGGCAAGAAATTAAGCCCCTGTTCCGCACGGTGTCAGAGGCCGACTTCAAAGCCATGCGCTTTGAGCGGGATTTGGTGGAGTATGCCCTGGCCCAACTCAGTGATCAACCGGAGAAGGCAGAAACCCTGAGGGCAGGCATTGTTGAGCAGATCAGCGAGTTACCGCTTGCGGTTAGTTTTGTCCAAGCCCAGGAGACCTTGATTCGAGCGGTTCAAACCAACCGCTACTGGGGACGGGACCCAAAGGAGATGGACAGTGCCCTTGAGGAGTTAAATGCCCAGATTGGGCCGCTGATGAAGTTTCGGGAATCCGCCCGGTCTACTGGCCCGGTTTATCTGGATCTGGCTGACACCCTGCACACTAAGGAAAGGGTAGAGTTTGGCCCCCAGTATGAATCGGTCAGCATTAGCCGCTACCGCGAGATGGTGGAAGCCCTGATAGCCGAGTTGACGGAAAATAATCCGGTGTTAATTAAGATTAAGGAAGGGGAAACGGTGACCCCGGAGGAGGCGAAGGATCTGGCTGAGATGCTGCACAGTGAGCATCCCCATATCACCGAAGACTTGCTACGCCAGGTGTACAACAACCGCAAGGCGCGATTCCTCCAGTTTATGCGCCATATCCTCGGTATCGAAACCCTAAAGAGCTATCCCGAAACCGTCAGTGAAGCCTTTGATCAGTTTATCCAGCAGCATAGTAACCTGGGCAGCCGTCAACTGGAGTTTCTCAATCTATTGAAGGGCTTTATCATTGAGCGAGAAAAGGTAGAAAAGAAAGATCTAATCCAGGCTCCGTTTACGGTGATCCATCCCCAAGGCATTCGGGGGGTGTTTAGCCCCAGGGAGATTACCGAAATTCTACAGCTTACGGAACGGCTGGCCGCTTGACGAGGGGACACGCAACCCCTCAGAATTCAAGCCGTGCTCTTCGGATTCATAATGAGGGCATAGGAGGGTAAGCCAATATGGCCAAGGATTTGTTTCACGAATCTGTCAAAACAGCTTTAATGAAAGAAGGATGGACAATTACGAAGGATCCGCTAGTGATCCGGATTGATCGGGTTAAATTAGAAATTGACCTATAGCGGATTTCACTCGGGTGAAGTGCGATGTGATCACCCCCCCCAGCCCCCCCTTGGCAAGCTACCGTGTACACACAAATTGAACTTAGACTAGGATAGTCCCCTAAAAGCAGCAGTCCTCATGGATAACCCAATTATCATTCATGCCGAACAAATTAAAGGAACCGCTTTTAGTGACCCTCGTTTAGTGAAAAGGGG
>JBEITR010000089.1:0-6195 GCA_040374765.1 Leptolyngbya sp. | reverse complement strand
GGGTCAGACCGCATTGGGGATTAGCTAAACAGACGACTCCAGCGATGGCCATCGGCCTCTGCTCTCGCCCCTTATCTACCCAGGAAATCCTTTGCATGTCAGGGTTTAGATGCATCTCCTCTTAACAGACCAGTACCCTTTATAATTACTTTTTACTTGCCAGCTTTGCTGCGGATGGACAATGTCTAGCAGGTGATCAGTCCAACTTTTTTGAATTGGATAACCACCATGAAAGCGCAGAATCCCAGGTTGCCAATCATGTCCTGGTAAAGGTCTACCGCAATACCGCTCAGCTTGAGTCGGTGTACAAGCCCGTCGAAACATACCTTTCATGCTGCTACCTGGAAAGTAAGGTAATCCTTGAGCACCAATAACAGGACGAATCACACTATCATCTAAGCCAGAATTAGTAACTAATCTCCACGTAATTTCACAGTCCTGTGTCTGAACATTTTCAGATCGTGAATCGGGAACGGTTTCCACACAGGAGATCCACTCATCACTCCATCGAATAGCATCAGATTCTTTACCTTTCAAACGTTGAATTTGGCATCGCCCATTCACCTGTGCTCGAAACATCATGGGCACTTTTTTGTAGGCATCAGGAATCGGCTTCATTGTCTAACCTCCTAATCTTGTAACGTTGTGTCCACCAAACCATGCAATCACAGAGTTGAGTAAGAACAGCGATCGCTACCCGTTGATCTTCGATAGGTAACGCCCACAGTTGGGTAGAAATATCTTGAATTTTCTTCGTTTCGTCTGTTCCTACGGTTTCCTTGGGAAGTTTAATATCCACCTTTGTCATCACATCACAAAAGGCATCCCAGGTAGATTTCCAGTACTTAGACTTAGACTTTTCCTCTTCCTTACCTTTTAACCGTAAATGCTCACCCCAGAACCGTTCTAGTCCGTAGGCAACTGCCATACGCATTTTATGAGACTGATTCAATGAATCTGGATCGCGTTCCCGTGCTAATAACACTAGTTTCTGCGCGATTTGATCTAACTCATAGGATTTCCAAGCCATTATTAATAGTCTCCTACCAGCGATACACGACACCGACCAAACCCAATGGATTCCAACCCGCCAAAGTACAACTCTGAAGTTGACTCATCGCCAAATGGCTTCCAACCTGCTTGTTTGAGGGCGATGGGAAATACTAAAATGCTGCCTTCTGGTAAAGCTTCGGTGTTGAAGAAAGCTCCCCGCTTAGTATCCACTTTCTTTTCATTTGGATTTTCATCCGATCCAAGTTTGACTCTGCTCTGGCGGTAAAGAGCCATATCATGCAACATGCTGATGTCGTTATCACTGACAACCACCAGCTTATTAGCATCTAAATCCGTCCCTTCAGGAATCCAAGCAGTTAGGTCAGCCGTGTGCTCAACTTCAAGAAAGCCCAGATTAAAGAAGAGAATCTTGCCCCGATCTGGCATTGGTCTGCCTTGTAACCCTGCTTGAGCCGTGTACGGATTGGGCACATCAGCCGTAATCCCAGCAATCCGTTTAAATCGTTTGAGCAGCATTGGACAACTGACCCACACCACAGGCTGCCCCGGGCAAAAGACGGGAAACCAAACTAATGAGGCATATTCAAACTTGACAAGAGCTTCACTGGTGCCTTCGTCTGGGCGACCACTAACCGCTTCATGTCCGTACCAGATCTGTTCTTGTCCTTTTTCCTTGCCGCGCATATCTGACCGGAACCGCCCCCGAATGGAACTACCGGGAATTACCCCAGTTTGAGTAAACTGATCGCGAAAGATTAGGTTGAGGTTACCTGTTTCTTCCCCAGCCGTAGCGCCCACATGTACAGGGGCTAATGCCTCGATTACGCCGTAAGCTTTTCGGTACATTCTGGTACTCCTTTCAAATTAATTGGTAAGCACAAACCACAACCCAAATGTTTTAAGGGGAAGCCTTCCCTGGGAAACCATTCCTCTGGAAAATCCCACCAGGACATTCCCAGCGGTTCCCGAAATACATAGACACTGCCAGCGGGGACGGCATAACGACCTCGGCTGAGGCGACCCGTAGATTTGGGATTGTAGATACTCCCCTCCTGTCTCGATTCCTGATGAGATTGACCCACTCGGTAACGATAAGGTATTGCTTTATCTGTGAGCAGCTTCAGATCTCGATTCGGAAAATTTGACTGTTGGGGATAGCGATAGGACAACTTGTTTGATCCCCACACCCCCGGGGTAATTAGGGCAAAGGCATGGTGATTTTTTTGGTTCAACAGGCGATTAATCTTATGTTTGGTAGACAACTCACAAGTTTCAATCTCTACCAAATGACCTTCGCCGCCCAAGCGGTACCATCCCGCAAATGAATTTAGATCAGTCTGGGCAATGTTTGTTAAATAGACTAAACAGGTATCCTCCCGGAGTTGTACGGCATTTTCTAGAAACAAGCCATCCTCATCCACCACATGGCGCTCATCTGGTTTGATTTTGGGATGGAGGAATGGCGTATATTTCCAGGGAACTTCCGCAACTACCTCAGGCTGTTTAAACTCATCCGTTGGCACATTCCAGGCATCGATTGACTGCCAGGCATAGACCGGTTCAACTTCCTTTTTATGACGTTTCCATTGATATTGATTCAGTAACCACTGACCATTGGGTGCCTCTGGCTCTGGGCTGGTCCAGGGCTTTTTCACTAACTCCCATTCATCACTGTCCTCTTTACCAATAATTCGATGCCAGGGAATAGGCACATAGAATCGGTTGGGAGTATCCCGATTCGCCCAAAACGGCCCTGCAATGACCAAATCTCGTTTTAGCTGTTGTGGGTCGATGAATTGTTGTTCCCGATTGGCATTGAGCAACAACCCCGCCACTGTTGCTGCATCCGGTGGAAATTTAGTGTTCGAGCGTCCTACTAGATTTTCGGGAGAGAGAAATCCACCGGCGCTGCCGTAGATCAACCCTAAAGGCGAGATTGTAATTAATGATCGGAATTGCGACATAATTGCCACCCCACTTGAATCAGGTCATCCATCCAATTGACTATTGCCTTTGGAGTACTATCGCCAGTTAGCTCTTGCCATAATTGTTTCCTGTCAAATTCCGTAGCTGCATCATTAAAGTAAAGATCGAATAGAGAAACAGCAATTTGTTTACTTATTTTGAATTTCTCCATCTCTTCCAGACGAATAGCATGACGGGCTTTAAGGGTTGCCCAATCACTGTAAAGATGATTCCAGTTGGCAATTTTCTGAGAGGCTTTTTGAGCTTCTTCGTGGGTATTGACACCATTTCGATCCCGATACTTGGTCAAAATATCCAGGTATTTCCAGGGACAAGTCCACTGCACATATTGACCACTGTTAAAAAGAACGCGAATTGTGACGCGATTCTTTCCCAACGTTTTAGCCCGTTTCTCCGCTTCACGGCAATGTTGCAGTACATCCCGTTGAGGTACACTATGCCCTGCCCAAACAAACCCAACACTGAGGGTAATGGGTTGACCATGGCTTTGCCACTGTTGATTTAGTCCCATTAGCCACTGCAATGCGCGATGTTCAGGGATTGGTTCATGGGGATTTTTACTGTAAATTACCCCTAAAAAATCATCCCCGCCTGCATAAATGACTCGGCCAAGCTGATTGGGGAAATCATGATTAAAATCCTTGCCCCACTGCCGCATGGCATTACTAAACTGCTTAAGGGGCTGAATATCATCAGGATTCTCAGCTAATTCCTTCAGTTTATCTCCTACACTATCCCCATCGCCCATGAACCAACCTGTCCAGTGTCCTGGTTGACCTGGTTGACCTGGTTGACCTGGTTGGGGTAAACGTACCATTTCAGACAGACTATCAAAGCGAAAGTCTTTATCTAGAAATCGCCCAATATCTTCGTAACGGGTAACCAATCGCTTAACCAGTTCTGGAATACTCAAGCGTTCACTGGGATCTAGAAATTTACCCAAAGGAGTGTTATCAGAGGATGATTTTGAAGATAGCTCTAAAGCATTTGCCAATTGGTTATAGAAGCTGTCCACAGCCTCTTTGTGATTTGCCCATTCCCACGGACGACTTGATTGTTGACCTAACCCGGACCAGGCGATCGCATCTGTCCCGCTTAAACTAGAACTTTCTCCTGTCCAATTAACCCCAATCCAATCTCGCTTGAGCTTTCGGGTCTCTAAGTCTTCCATAGCTAACTTAACCGTTTCACCATGACCCCAAAAAACTTCCCAGGTATAGCTTTTCCAGCGTTCCCATTCACCCTTCTGAATGCCTTTATCCGTTTCTACTTGTGACCAATGGAATGTTTCTCCGGCTAACTGTTCCTCTACCCAATTCCGGCATCGATCTAGAATCATTCCCCATTCTGTAATTAGCGTATTTTTTACCTCATCGCGGTTGAGTGATGTACTACCTTTAATCAAAATGCGATTGGGCATGCCCTCTTTAATATCAAGCAAACCAGGAGAAATAACTTCGAAATTTAATGTTTTAGCCTTGTCTACGAGTCTTGCGCTTAAATAGGAGAGGATTAGTGAAGCCCCAAATAAATCCCTAAGTTTGCGTGACTTCTCAATAAACCCCTGCACCGGAGCAAAACTAATAGCGGTATAAACAACCCCTTCGGTCATAGTGCACCTCCCGTCGCACTCCATAGCCCCCAAATCTTCGCCTGCCAAAACAGCTCAGCCATACCCCCAATCCTTCCTCCTGACTTCTGCGCTGGTCCATAACCAACTCATCCGAGTATGACCCACCTACGCCTAAAGAAGATCAATCTCAACGCGAATGACGAAATCTATACTCCTAATCTCTTTATTCATAGGACTGTCCCCTAAAACCGGACGAAAAAAAGGATTTTTTATCAATTTTGACCATTAATTTTGTCCCTGGCTGCATCGCCGCCCCACCCTAGCCCCGCCGAGTCCCGATTTCACCTGTCTCAGAAAAAGCCCCAACCCACGGTGGAGCAAATTAAAACCATCTCCGCAATCCATACCAGGCCTGAACCACCCACTTCAGACCCTCTCGACCAGCAGTCAAGAACGATATTCGCCCTAAAACCCATCCCAGGATTAGGCCCCGTAGGTCTACAGGCTGAGAGCAAAGCGAAGCACGATCGCTAACGTAGCTGAGGACAACTATCCTCATGGACACGGGCCAGGCCCTTTGCCCATTCTAGGCTTACGGGTTCAGCGGTTAAAAAGCCCTGGGCTCAAAGGTTGGGGCCACCTCTAGATCAAAAACATCATCATGGATGCGGGCCACGTAAAGACCCTCGGCGATCGCCTGGGCCTTCACCGCCTCAGACCAATCCACCGCCGCCAGAATACCGTAGAGTTGCTTATCCCGATGCTCTGGAAAAAACTCACGAAACCGGCTCAGGGTAGTCTTTAACTGGGCAATCGCCTCCTCCCGGGGATGGCTCTTCACCTCCACCAGAAAAGCCCGATTGATATCCCCATTGGCATAGGCCAGCACATCAATCTCTAGGTGGGCACCCTTTTGCCGTGCCCGCACCCGGGGAGTCACCACCGTCATGCCAAACCGGTGCTGCAGGATAGCTTCCATAGAAGGCAGAGCCAAACCCTCGGTAAAACTGCCAAACTTAGACCCCAACCCACCAATTTGTTTACCCAATTCCTTCAGCTGGCGATCGGTCTCCTTCAGTTGGCGATCCGTCTCCTGGCGTTGGCGATCCGTCTCCTGGAATTTCCGATCCGTTTCCTGGAACTTGCGATCGGTCTCCAGGGATTTCTCCCGCAGCAGGAGGGCAGTTTCCTTGAGCTGGCGATCGGTTTCCTTCAATTGGCGATCGGTTTCCTGAAAGAGGCGCAGGATATCCTCGTAGGTGGGCTGGGCGGTGGACATAGCCAAACCAAGAGTAGTTTAGATGTATTGTAGCAGCGGAGAGTGATCAGAATTTTGTGTAAATCCTAGTTTTGGCAACGAGAAATCAATGGTTTCAGCCTGATGTAGCACGGTTTTCTGAACAGTCCCTAGCAGCGCCCCCCCCCGACCTGTCTACCGCCACCCCACCCAGGCCTACAGGCTGAGAGCAAAGCGAAGCGCGATCGGCCCCCCACCCTTTAACCCCTGACGCCGCGGCGGCACGCCCTGGGCGAGGGGGTGCGGGGGAAATCGCCATTCCCCCGGTAAAAAAACAGTCATCCAGTAGTCAGTACTCAGCGATCAGTAATCAGAAGCCCCTTCC
>JBEITR010000003.1:0-142124 GCA_040374765.1 Leptolyngbya sp. | reverse complement strand
GGGTAAAGATTTCAGGTGCTCAGTGGAAGGAAGACAACGTTCCGCAAG
Organism: Leptolyngbya sp.; assembly: GCA_040374765.1. Classification (GTDB taxonomy): domain Bacteria; phylum Cyanobacteriota; class Cyanobacteriia; order Phormidesmidales; family Phormidesmidaceae; genus Nodosilinea. Next base: position 142,076 of record JBEITR010000003.1, on the reverse strand, counting down.
TGCTCCGACAGCGCTGTGCTTACCTCAATGGTCGGTTCTCATCCTGAGATTTGCAAGACTGGGATGCACCCAAATCAGTTTACTATAGCTTAATTTCTATTATGTATTCCGAAAATAGCCTATTTAAGTTACGGAAAGAATACTGTTTTTGCCCCATGTATCTTTACTCTTTCTGTTATTGAGGTTCGGAGGACTTTTTCAGGCTAGGAAAGCAGGCTATGTCGATGGTATCTGGCAAAGTTCAAGCCCAAAGTACGCTTAAGAGCTGTTATTGTCCTGGCTTGGCAAATGGTGTTGTTATTTTTTAAGTAGTTTTCATCGATAAAATATATCCTAAAGATATTTTTAGGCTATTTTTTCTCGTTTTTCGGTAGTCATTTCAGCGTAGTGATATGGCTTTTAATGAATTTGGTGGGTACGATAATGTTCAGTAAAGTATGGATGGGTATAGGTTTTGATGGGCCTGGCCCCAAGGTCGAGTAGGTCGAGGGATGACCAGATATCCTTGTGGCTTGGGTTCCTCTGCCCTTAGGGTTCCGACCTGGGGAATACCTTGAAAGGTGCCTCTAGCCAGGATTTCTGGCCAGGTCTGCTAGGATTAGGGTCAGCCGGTTTATGATGCTAAAGCTATGCCAGACTTGCCCGGAGGTAGACCATGGTGAAAATTCTGAGTCGTCAGTCCTTGGGTGTGCAGCCTGTCTACGATATTGGTCTGGTTCAGGATCATAACTTTTTGCTGGCCAGTGGTGAGATTGCCTCCAACTGCTTTAATAAGTCCCACTCCACCGCCTATGGGTTTGTCACCTTTCAAACCGCCTATCTCAAGGCCCACTACCCGGTGGAATATATGGCGGCCCTACTCACGTCTAATAGTGGCGACCAAGATAAGGTACAGATGCATATTGCCAACTGTATCGCCATGGGAATTGAGGTTTTACCCCCCGATATCAACCGATCGCTGGTAGATTTTACTCCCCAGGGTAAGAGTATCCTCTTTGGTCTATCGGCGATCCGTAACCTGGGGCTGGGGGCAATCGAGGCTATCCTGCGTTGCCGGGAAGCCGATGGGCCTTTTACCTGCCTGGCGGAGTTGTGCGATCGCATCGACCTCCATACCGTTAACCGCCGCGCCCTGGAAGCCTTAATTTTGTCGGGGGCCCTGGATGGGTTGAACCCAAATCGCAACCAACTCACCCAGGATCTACCCCTGCTCATTGATTGGTCCCAGGGACGGGCGAAGGACCGGGAGGTGGGTCAGGGAAATCTCTTTGATATCATGCTGGGGGGTGGAGATAGCCCTGAGCCTGGTGCCCTCAGCGGATACGAAACCGCGCCCCAAGCTGCCCTGGTCCCAGACTTCGAGTCCCAGGAAAAACTGCGGCAGGAGAAGGAACTGCTGGGCTTTTATATCTCTGACCATCCCCTCAAGGCGGTGCAGCAATCGGCTAGGGTGCTAGCCCCCATTAACCTGGCGGAACTCCATGAACAGCCTGACAATGTCACCCTTAGCGCTATTGTTTTGCTGGCGGGGGTGAAGCCCGTAATTACTAAAAAGGGCGATCGCATGGCGATCCTTCAGATCGAAGACCTCACCGGTCAGTCGGAGGCGGTGGTCTTTCCTAAATCCTTTGATCGAATTGGTCAGCACATGGTTGCCGATCGCCGTTTGATGGTGTGGGGGAAGGTTGATCGCCGCGATGATCGGGTCCAGTTGATTATTGACGACGCCGAACCGATTGAGGATGTCCGCATGGTCATGGTAGAGCTGGATCCCAGCCTGGCCGGAGATATCGAACAGCAGCACCGCCTGCGTAATGTGCTCCGCAATCACCAGGGGGAAGACCCTAAGGCTGCTCGAGTACCGGTGATCGCGGTGATTGGCGGTCAACAACAGCGGCAGTTTGTGCGCCTAGGCGCCCAGTTTCGGGTGAAAGACCCGGAGGCCACGGTCAGTGCCCTGGTGAAAGCCGACTTTAAGGCTAAAACCACCCCCCTGATTAGTGCCTGAGCTGTGGCCCTGGCCACACGGTCTGCATTAGCCTGGTAGGGCGATCGCAGCCTTCAGCCCAGATTAATCTCGGGTCCAATCAGATCGGAGAGCTTCTCTACGTCATAGAGCAGCATGGCAATGCGTTCTAGCCCCAGGCCCCAGGCTACGGTAGACCTGTGACCGCAGCCCAGGGGTTCTAGCATTTCCTGGCGAAACAGGCCCGAGTTGCCAACCTCGATGTAGCGATCGCTGGGGCGATGGTAGGCTAATACCTCCAGGGAGGGTTCGGTGTAGGGATTGTAGGTGGGTTTAAACTTAAGGTCAGTAAAACCTAGACGGTTATAAAAGTAGGTAAGATAGCCCATCAGGGTGCGCACACTGAGTAGCTCATCGATCACAACCCCTTCAATCTGATGGAATTCGGCCAGATGGGTGCGATCCAGGGTTTCGTTGCGAAATACCCGATCAATGGAAAAATATTTTCCTCCCTGCCCCTGCAACTGGTACAGGCGACGAGCCGTAGAGGTGGTGGTATGGGCCCGTAGAATGGCTCGACTGGCTTCCGCTTCAGTCCACTCACCCCCATAGTTGGCTTCGTGTACCTGCTTAACCCGCTCGATTAAGGTGCGATCGGGGGGTAGGGCTAGGGTTTGGGGATGGGCCAGGTAAAAGGTATCTTGCACCTCCCGAGCCGGATGGTCTTGCGGGGTAAACAGGGCATCGAAATTCCAGAAGGTTGACTCTACGATGTAGCCAGTCATTTCATCAAAGCCCATATTCAAGAAAATATCTCGAATCCGTTGAATACACTGACTCAGGATGGTAGGGCGACCATAGGGAATGTCGGGCACCGCCGCCTCAATATCGTAGGGCTTTAGATCGATCTGACGCCATTGCCCGGACACAATCAGGTCGCTGGTTAGGGAGGTGATTTGATCGCTGAGTTCCAGGTTCAGAAGGGCTGGCAGAACCTGCAGGGAGTAGTCGTTCTCAACCCGACGACTCAGGTATCCCTGTTGTTCTAACCATTCCACAGAGGCGGGAGAAATTTGGTCGGCAGCAGCGCCAGCGGCAACAGCAGACAAGGTGACCTGGCGTTGTTGGTAGGCCGCTAGAACGGCGGGTTTGAGCACGATCACCGTACCCTCCCCATCCCCGTCTTGCAGATCTACGGCCTGTTCTCGCCGCAGCGCCCCATAGTTAATACTGAAGTCCTTAGCCAGGGTAGCCTGAAGCACTGCCCGATCGCGAACTCCCTGCAATAGTTGGTCGGCCAGGGCGACCCCTGGTAATCTGGCTCCCACTCCCTCAGCCTTAGGGGTCAGACTCCAGGTCTGATGGGAATGCTCCTGCCATTGCACGTACCCCTCCAGCACGCCACTGAGCAAAAAGCCGTTGATAAAATTAAAGTCCAAATGATGGTCAGCACACAGCGATCGCAGACTGGCTACGACTGGCTGCCTTTGTAGAAGCTGCACAAAGTAACGTTGCTTGCCAGTCAGTTGCTGAAGGTCAATCATAGAAGCGCAGTCAGGCGTAGGTGTTACTGGTTAGGCTGATCCAACCTGACCCCAGGGCAGGGACGGAGGGAGGAGGCCGCCGTAGAGCAGCGTTGGGTTAAGCAGGGCTGCTGGTAGACAGCCTCACTCACCAGGGGCGGCGGCGGTTGACCAAAGACCATGTCACAACTCAAGTCCTCGAAATTGGGGGTCAGGGTCAGGGGAATACCAAAATCCTGGGTGAAAAAATCCTGGGTAGGCACTTTGCAGAGATTAACACACATGGCCACACAACCACTGGCCTCTAGATAACGGCATTTTTCAATATGCACGCCACTGCGCTGACGGCGTAGCTGCCCCCGGGAGTCGGGCACTTCCACCTCCCTGACTTCACAGGGGCCAACCAACCATTCAAACAATTGGGTGGCGAACCAGGCATTTAGTTCACACACCCGCTGGCCCGGCGAAAATAGGTATCGAATCAACGCCAATACCGGTCTTGGCACCAGGGACTTGAGCACCATCGCCACTAAGGTTTGCTGTTCCTGGGGAGGACGACCCGCCATAATCTGCTCTGAGAGATCCACAAAGCCTTCGTAGCCAGGGCGAAGAGAGGTTTGTCCCACGACCCGAGCCATTTTGCGGCTAAATAACCAAATAAATAGCCGGTCAAATCGGTTATCTCTGTAAACGGTCCGATCGTCAGGGCGCGGGAGGTGAGAGGAAGGAGTCATGGATCACCACGCAGGATGGATGATGGATAAGCCCGGAAAGGTTAAGGACAGCGATTGGGGTATGGCGACTACAGCGATAAACGAGGTGACAAGATGGGATACCTGATAAAAAACCATAAATTTTTATAACCGCTGGTTTTATTAATCTCTGATGAATATCTATACCTAGAACTATCACCCCCGAGAAAATCGAGGGATGATAAACCTGTTAACCCAACTTCTAATTTTTATACCGTAACCCCTATAATAAACTGCCCCTGGTGTCTCTAGCGCCAGGGGTTAATACTTTAAAGAAAACCCCACAGAGATCTGTAGGGTTTTATGAGTGTGATGTTTAAGGCATTCGCCTGAGTCTTCACTTTAGGGGTAAAAACGACCTTAACCGCTTACCCATAGCTTCTCTTAAGGCTTAGGGATTTGTCCCTGGCTGTGGGCCACAGTCAGCCAGGTAGAGGGGTTGCTGTTACCAGAACGCTTACCCAGTCTTAGCTTTCACCGATCCACCCTGTCCTCAGCTATAAATAACCGCTCTGGTTCGGTTCTGTCATAGATAGATGGTCTATTTCAACCTCAATGGCTCCAGTGGTGGTGAGGGCGAGGCTAACGAGCATTTCTAGAATCATCCAGCTACTGACTTGACCCGATAAAATTACTACTCCGCCCCGTTGCTTAACCTGAACCTGGGCGGCGGCGGTTCCCAGGTATGCTTTAAACTGGTCTTCTACTCGATGGGCGAGACCATAATAATCGTATTCTCCCCGTATGCCGACTCGTTCGGGAGGAATTTCCCGTAGAGGAACCAGACTACCTGCGAAGGAGCCAGGGTTGCCATAACGAATTTGCCGAACCAGAGATCCTGTTTTTAAAGGAGATTGGAAGCTTTGAACCATTGTTGACCCACCCTGATACAAAAATTATCACCACTGCAGCTATGGACCTAGCCTGACTGGCCACGCTAAGGATGGCCAGGAAACCCAGTGATGTTACGTAAAGAGCTTGTAAACTTGGAAACAAGTATAAACATTATATAAAGTTTTACATCAAGTTTCAGTAAAAACTCGTATTTTTAATCACCAGATCAAGATTTTCTGGTCTCATTTGTATTGAGATCTGTAGCGATCCACCTAGCCTGGCTCAGCCAGGGGTGTAGATTGGTTTCAGATTTATGGGTCAAGGGCGTTGGAAACGTCCTTAGATTCAACGGTCTTTCCAGATACCCTTGCTGCCCCGTTACAGGTGGCGACGGCCACTGATGGCGATCGCCTAACTTTCCTGGTTTGCTATGGTCTTTTCCTGGTGACCCAGGAGCCAGTTGGCCAGGGTCGCGCGTCGGGTTAAGCGGGGCGTCAGTTGATCGACGCTGTAGCCTTTAAAGCCTAACTTTTCCTTCAGGAGTTGCTTGTGTTCGGGCCAGATCGATCGGGTGAGTTGTACCGTGGCGGGGCGACTCGCGATAAAGTCTGGGGGTTCAGGATATTTTTCCGCCCAGCTTGCCTCTACCCCAGAGCTATCCCAGCGTTGCTGCTGGGTATCGTAGCGATAGCCCAGATAATGCCATACCAGTTGATTAACTGTGTCATCGGTTAATTCGCCCTGAAGAATGGCCCATACCGTATCGGTGCAGAGGGGAGGCAGGGTAGGTAAGGAGTGGGGGTTCATATGTCACGTTTTCTTTATAAAGACCCTCTCTGTGCGGGGCCAAACAACCGCTAATATTAGCCCTGTAATGCACTAACAGGGACAAGAGCATGGGCCGTGCCGATAAAGTTGTTTTAGCCTATTCTGGCGGAGTCGATACCACCGTCTGTATTCCGTACCTGATGCAGGAATGGGGTGTCAAGGAAGTAATTACCCTGGCGGCCGATCTGGGGCAGGGCGATGAACTGGAGCCAATTCGCCAGAAGGCCCTGGCGGCAGGGGTGGTGGAGTCCCTGGTGGTAGACCTGACCGGGGAGTTCATCCGCGATTATGCCTTTCCGGCGATTCAGGCCAATGCTCTCTACGAAAATCGCTATCCCCTTTCCACGGCCCTGGCCCGACCCCTGATCGCGAAGGCTCTGGTGGAGGCCGCCGATCGCTATGGTGCGGACGCCGTAGCCCACGGTTGTACCGGTAAGGGCAATGACCAGGTACGATTTGATGTGGCGATCGCCGCCCTTAACCCCGACCTCAAGGTGCTGGCCCCGGCTCGGGAGTGGGGCATGGGTCGAGAACAAACCATTGCCTACGGCGAGGGCCATGGTCTCAGTTTTCCGGTGAAAAAATCCAGTCCCTACAGCATCGATCGCAACCTCCTGGGGCGCAGTGTGGAGGCCGGTCCCCTGGAGGACCCCATGAACGAACCTCTGGAGGAAGTGTTCTTAATGACTCAAGCGATCGAGGCCACCCCCGATCAACCGGAATACATTGACATTAGCTTTACCCAGGGGATTCCCACCCATTTAAATGGGGTGGCCCTTGACCCTGTGGCCCTGGTCAGTCAGCTCAATGAGGTGGTGGGTCGCCACGGTGTTGGCCGCATCGATATGATTGAGAATCGCCTGGTGGGTATTAAATCTCGGGAAATCTACGAAGCCCCTGCCCTGCTGGTGCTGATTGACGCCCACCGGGATCTGGAGAGTCTCACCCTGACCGCCGATGTCACCCATTACAAGCGAGGCATTGAGGAGACCTACAGCCATCTGGTTTATAACGGCCTCTGGTATAGTCCCCTGAAGTTGGCCCTGGATGCCTTTATTCAGCAAACCCAGGAACGGGTTACGGGTACCGTGCGGATGAAGTTGTTTAAGGGCAACGCCCGGGTAGTGGGTCGCCAGTCCAATCTGGCTCTCTACAGTGAAGCCCTCTCCACCTATAGTAGTGATGATCAATTTGATCATCGGGCTGCTGAAGGCTTTATCTACGTCTGGGGACTACCGACCCGGGTATGGTCGGAGAAGGTGCGCCAGGGCTAGGCCCCGAGGCTGGCTTCTCAGTCAGGCCCTTTTCAGGTCTGGGGTAGGTCGTGTTATGCTGCCCTGATAGTTGTGTTCAGGAGAACTGGGGTGACGCCAAAAAGTAGCCTATTGCTGGGGGGTTCCTGCGTAGCAGCGATCGCTGCGGTTGGCTGTGTCTTTGAACTGTCCTCGGGCAGTCCCGATTGGGGCAGCGGCCTCACCACCCTGATTTTGGGACTGGCTGCTCCCCTGGCTGGCTTTCTCTTCTATGCGGCGGTTCAGGATGCCAACGCCAATCAATCCTAAGCCCTCCCGCAGGGGTCGGTCAGGGGTAGTGGGACGGCGGGTTTGGTTGACTGGAGCCGCCGCCAGTACCCTCACCTTACTGTGGGGGAGGACTGGGGTGAGGGCCTCCGAGGCGAGGATCCAGCCTGACTATCCCCAGTTGGGGGATACCCTGGCGGTTATGGTTTCTTCAGAAAACCCCGACTCCGCCCCATCTCCCGTAGTTCTGGTCAATGGTCGTGCCCCCTATCCTACCTTTGCCATTGCAGCGAATCGCTACCGCGCCCTGATCCCCACGACTCCCCTGGATCGTCCTGGACCTCTGGTAATTCAGGTGAATGACAGTCAAAATAGTCGTAACCTGACGGTGGCTCTGCGCGATCGCCCCTTTTCTATCCAACGCATTACCCTGGCTCCTGGTCAGCGGGATCTGGGCACCCAGCAGGAGTTGGACCGAGTTGCCGCCTTTAAGACCCTGGTAAGCCCCGAGCGTTTTTGGCAGGGACCGATGGTGCGTCCCTGTGCTGGTCGGGTGACTACGCCCTATGGTGTACGTCGCTACTACAACGGGGCCTTTGCCCAAGACTACTACCATCGCGGGGTTGACTATGGGGCTCCGGTGGGCGCTCCGGTGCGGGCTCCGGCAGGGGGTCGAGTCGCCCTGGTGGGCAAGGTGGAGGATGGCTTTGAACTCCATGGCAACACCCTTGGCATCGACCACGGCCAGGGGGTATTAAGCATTATGATCCACCTCAGTCGCATTGACCTGAGGGAAGGAGATCGGGTTCAGGCTGGTCAAGTGATTGGGGCTGTCGGCTCTAGTGGGGCGGCCACTGGTCCCCACCTCCACTGGGGTTTGTACGTCCATGGTTTAGCGGTTGATCCACAACCCTGGCGTCAGCGAGGCTTTGAATAGGTGGGTAAACTTGGTTTCAGGAGAGGGATTCACCGCTTTTGGTCGCAGTTAGGGCGATTGCCCTCCGGCCTCTGGGTGGCCCTGATGGTTTTTACTGTTGGTCTGACTATCTCTCTGGTTACCTGGTTTACCCAGCCTACTCCCCCGCAGCCACCGGCTAGCTTCCAGGCCCACCAGGACATCGTCGCCAGGGTTATGGCTTCTACCGATCGTTCAACCTTAATCGGGAATTCCCCCACCCAGGGTAATCCCCAGGCCCGGGTGGTGCTGGTTAAGTTCTCAGACTTTGAATGCCCCTACTGCGCCATTACCGCAGCTCGCCTGGAGCCCTTTATTAAAAGACATGGGGAGGATCTGCTGTTTGTTTACAAACATTTACCCCTAACTACTATTCATGCAGAAGCCCTAGCCTCTGCCCAGGCCGCCTGGGCAGCTCAACAACAGGGTCAGTTCTGGCTATACCACGATGGCTTGTTTGCTAACCAAAATCGGCTCGGGGAAGGGTTGTACTTGGAACTGGCGGAGGCGATGCATTTTGATCGGCAGCGGTTTAACCGCGATCGCGCTAGCCCTGCTGCTGTTGCCGCCATTGATAAGGATCGGGCCTTGGCGGAGAAATTGCAACTACAGGCTACCCCCTCCTTTATCATGAATGACCTGCTGATTCCTGGAGGCGCACCAGTTGAGCTGTTTGAAGAGATCTTTCAACAGATTCAGAAAGCTCTCCCACCTGCAAATTAACCGGTGTTGCCGTGGGCTGGGGGCTTGCGGTTTTACCCCACTCGCTACACCAGGGCCGTAGCCCTAGCCAGCCCCCCTACCCCTCGTTTGCTGTGAGAGATCGACTGTTCCCTCGGGGTTCTGGCCTAAATTATGTTTTAAAACTCTCCTCCCAGACCGCTAATAGCCTCTAAGATTAAGGGGCAGAATTTCCACCTGACCTGTGCTGTATTCCGCCCCCTTGCCCAAGTTTCGTCGCGATCTCCCTTTGCTCTCCCTGGCTGGCTTCCCCCCTTTGGTGGGGGCGGCGCTCTGGCTACGGCTTTATCCCCATCGGTATCGATGGGGCTTGGGTCTGGTCAGTTTTGTTCTAGGGATGGTACAGGGCAATCTGGTGATTGCGGCTGGGATAGGTCTGGTGATCTATGGCCAGCTATCCTCCCAGGTAGGGCCCTCCACCCGTCCTTTAGGGAGGCTGGGGTTGGGTCTGGCTGGGGCGGTCAATGCCTACGTTCTTCTGGCCCTCTGGCAGTCTACCCACTCCCCGCTGATTAGCCTCGTAGTGATCAGTCAAGTTCTGGTGTTATGGCTGATTCTTGACGGCTTTCAGACCCCTAACTGGGCGGATGGCGCTGTCGCAGAGATCCTCCGGCCACCCCACTGCTCCAGCCATGGCTCCCCTCAGTTAATCAGCCTAGAGCCCCCCACCGTCCCAGCCCTGCAGCCACCTACCCGATCGGTGCTTCCCCTCTCTGCTTCGGCTTCCCGAGTCATGGCTGCCAAGCCGGTTGAGTACGTTGAATATCAGGATATTTGAGGTAGACCCTATGGATCGCTTTACCGTTGAGGTGATTTCCCAAACCCCCTATCCCCAGCAAACCATGTACGCGGCTATGCATCAGGACTATGCTGAGGATTTTGTCCTCCATGATCGCCCTCAATGGCCCAGTGAAAGTCGCTGCGGAGAAATTTTAGTCAGTAATTTGCTGAAGGGGGGCAGGGGCCACTACGGACCGCTAGAACATCCCCAGATTGTCTTTAATGTGGGCTGGTTTCCCCACAGCACCATGCAACAAATTCGGACTCATCGGGTCGGAATCAGTTTCGATGTGCAATGTCTGGCTGGAGATACTGAAGTGACGTTCATCCATGCCTCCGGGAGCTTGCGAAAGATTAAAATTGCCGATCTCTACGATCGCTGGGTGAACGGTGAATCCGCCCTCCGACAGCGCAACATTCGGGGTCGCAAGGGAGAAGCACCGGGGCAATATCGGCGGAATTGTCAGACTCGTCTGAAAAAAATGCGCCTCCGGGTACTGAACGAGGAGGCTGGGTGGTTTGAAACCAGCCATATCCGTGATGTCATGTGTAGCGGGCTTCAACCTGTCTATCGTCTAACCTTTGAGGATGGCAAAACCCTCGATTGCACCACCAACCATCGCCTATTGACTACGGATGGTTGGCAGAGAATGGGCGATGCGGTGGGACTGGAAACCCGTCCAGATGGCAGCGTCGTGACCATGACTCGCCAATGTGCCGTGTTAGCAAACGGTGTGGTAGCGGCGGGGAAAGGGATTTACCGCGATCGGGTTTGGTTGCAGCAGCAAATTGAATTGGGGCGATCAACCGCAGAAATAGCGGCTTTGGCTGACTGTTCTGAAACAACTGTGCGGGATTGGGCAAAGCGTCTGGGGATCACGTTGAATCCGCAAAATACCCAGTTTCAACCTGGTCAGCGGCCATGGAATGACAGAGGTGATGCGCTGTATCGCAATCGGGAATGGTTAGTCGAGCAGTTGGCGCAAGGGTTGCATGTGGATGAGATGGCTGCATTAGCTGGATGCTCCATCGAAGCGATTAAAAAGTGGGTTTATCACTATGGCCTGACGCTCAACAAACGCCCCACCCCGTTCCAACCTGGATTTACACCGTGGAATAAAGATAAACCAGGCTATCGGCTGAATTTATCGCCCAGCAGTCTAGAACAGCGGCGAGAAAATGCAATTCGCTACACCAAGCGGGGGGAACAGTCCAATTTCTGGAAAGGGGGCACATCCGCATCACGGGAATTGATTGGGGCATGGACGCGCCAGATGGCTCCCCAAGTCCATGCCAAATTCAACTACATCTGCCAACGCTGTGGCATCCGAGGTAAAGAACTCCACGCCCATCATCTTGTACCTGTGTTTGCGGATGAATCCTTAGCCTATGAATTTGAAAACTTGGTCAGTCTCTGTAAAGACTGTCATGAGTACATTCATCACCACAACTTAGAAGCGGAATTTGCGGCTAATTTTCAACTGATTACCGAACCGATTAACTGGCAATCTAAGCCCAAACCCCAAGGGCGGAAACTGCGCCCCCATCCCCTGACGGTGATTCGGGTTGAATATTTGGGGCTGCAAATGACCTATGACCTAGAAGTGGAAGGGGATTGGCATAATTTTGTCGCCAATGGATTGGTGGTGCATAATTCATTCCGCTACACTGGCCAGCGTATTGTTGATGTAGCCGAAGGTAAACGTTCGGTGGATGAGGTTTTCTATCTGCGACCCCTTGGTTTCTATACCGATCGCCAGGGCAAAAAGTATGAGTACACCGCCGTCGATCGCCAACAGGATGTGGATTGGTGCTTAGCCGCCAGCCATCTCTATAGGACCCGCATTGATCAAGGGTTTGCCGAGGAACATGCGCGGGGATTAATTCCCTTTGACATTCGTCAGCACTGGGTGATGTCAGCGAATGTTCGCTCTCTCATGCACCTGTTGGACCTGCGCTGGAAGGCCGATGCCCAACTGGAGGCGCAGAAACTCTGTGAACTGATCTGGCCCCACTTTGTCGCCTGGGTACCGGCGATCGCCCAATGGTACGAGGAAAACCGCCTCAAAAAGGCTCGCCTTTCTCCCTAAGCCATACCCTTAAGGAATCCACCATACTGGGCCAGCTCAGGGAGTGTTTCCAACCCTGGTTAATTAATCGAGCAACTGTCCTGATCGCAGGTGATCTCCCCTGCCACTGAACTGGCCGGTACAACGGTAAACCCACCTACACTGACGCCAGAAATACCGTACTGGTCGCGCAGGACCTGGTTAAAGCTGGCAATAATCTGGGGCAGTTGATTCTGCAGGACGGTACGAATTTGGTCGACTTCGGGAGGCGGACTGCCTACGGTTTCTACAGACATAGTTTTAATCTGGTAATGAGCCTAATGTATTGTAAAGCTAGGGGAAGGGCGATCGCAGCCTTACTTCATGGCTCTACACATCTCCTGGTAAGTTGTTCTAAGCCTCAGTTTGGTGTCCCCTAGTGAAGCCTATCTCCATCCCCAGCCTGGGTAAAAGCACTATCGCTAAGGCTAACTTTTCTACCCGGTTGGCGTGCTAGAATCAGCAACCATCGTATGATTCTGGTTAGAGACCTTTGCCCTGCCAATGCGCTTTTCCAAGATTCTGATCGCTAACCGGGGAGAAATTGCCCTCCGCATTCTCCGCACCTGTGAAGAAATGGGCATCGCCACGGTGGCGGTGCACTCCACCGTTGATCGCCACGCTCTGCATGTCCAACTGGCAGACGAAGCCGTTTGTATTGGCGAGGCTCCTAGTCAGAAAAGTTACCTCAACGTTCCCAATATTATTGCCGCCGCCCTGACCCGCAACGCCAACGCTATCCACCCCGGCTACGGCTTTCTAGCAGAAAACGCCCGCTTTGCTGAAATTTGCGCCGATCATCAGATCGTTTTCGTCGGCCCATCCCCCGAGGCTATTCGCAAAATGGGGGATAAGTCCACCGCCAAAGAAACCATGCAGCGGGTGGGAGTTCCCACTATCCCTGGTAGTGAAGGCCTGCTGATGGACGAGTCGGAGGCCTACGTTATTGCCAAGGAAATTGGCTACCCGGTGATCATCAAGGCTACCGCCGGTGGCGGCGGCCGGGGTATGCGGTTGGTCCAGGGGGAAGGGGACATGAGTAAGGCTTTTATGGCTGCCCAGGGAGAAGCCCAGGCGGCCTTTGGTAACCCCGGTGTCTACCTGGAGAAATTTGTTGAGCGGCCTCGCCATATTGAATTTCAAATTCTGGCCGATAGTCACGGTAATGTGGTCCATCTAGGGGAGCGAGATTGTTCTATCCAGCGACGTCACCAAAAACTTTTAGAGGAATCGCCCAGTCCCCGCCTTAGTGCTGAGATGAGGCAGGCCATGGGTTCGGCAGCGGTACGGGCGGCCCAGTCGATTAACTATGTAGGGGCCGGTACGGTGGAGTTTCTGGTTGATCCCAGCGGTAACTTCTACTTTATGGAGATGAACACCCGCATTCAGGTAGAACATCCGGTAACGGAAATGATTACGGGTATCGATCTGATCGCGGCCCAGCTCCGCATCGCCCAGGGGGAAAAGCTCCCCTTTAGTCAGGCGGATATTCAGTTTAGGGGCCACGCGATCGAGTGCCGCATTAATGCCGAAGATCCCGATCATAACTTCCGACCCAATCCAGGTCGTATTAACGGTTATCTGGCTCCAGGGGGCATGGGGGTGAGGATGGATTCCCATGTTTATACCGATTACGAAATTCCCCCTTACTATGATTCTCTGGTGGGCAAGTTAATTGTCTGGGGACCCGATCGCCCTACTGCCATTAAACGTATGCAGCGAGCTCTGCGGGAATGCGCCATTACCGGTCTACCCACCACCATTCCCTTTCACCAAAAGGTGCTAGAAAACCCTCAATTCTTGAGTGGCGAGGTCTATACCAACTTTGTTGCCGAGATGCTGGCTGCCCGCTAAGCGGTGGTGGGAAACCAGGGGCCACGGGTAGTTAAAAAGGCCAATGCTAAATGCTATACCTTAATTGATCTCATCATCTACCCAGAACCGCCTGGTCAGGCACCAGCCATTGAAAATTGACCCATCCACTCTGTTTTCAGTGTTCTGACCAGGAACCTGGATTTCTCTGCCTTTTTAGTTGATATTTGATCTGTGGCAAATTCCTCTGTGGCTATCGCCAGTGCTCCTTCTTCGCCCGCCCCTAGCGACTGGCGGTTGTTTCTCAGGCTCTGGCCCTACCTCTACCGGCAGCGCACCCGCATGGTGGGACCCTTGATTTTGCTTCTCCCCCTATCTCTGGCTAATGCGCTGCAGCCGGTGCTAGTTGGCCAGGCTATTTCCCTGATTCGCCAGGAGCCAGTCATGGCCTTTCTAGTCGGTCGTACCTTGCAGTCAGGCCTAAATCTGTTGGTAGGTCTGCTGCTGGCCACCGTGGTCCTTCGTCTAGCCCTGGATGGCTATCAGAGTTATCTGGTACAGGCCGTAGGGCAAGGCATCACCGCTGAGATTCGTAAGGATTTGTTTTCCCATGTCACCTCTCTGGCGGTGCGTTTTTTTGATCGCACCCCTGTCGGCAAACTGATTACCCGCCTTACCAGTGATGTGGATGCTCTCGGCGATGTCTTTTCCACCGGTGCGGTGGGAATCATTACCGATTTATTTTCCATTCTGGTGCTGCTGGTGGTCATGTTTACCATGCAATGGGAATTGGCCTTACTGCTGCTGGCTCTGTTGTTGCCGGTGACTTGGCTGATCATTTATTTTCAACAGCAGTATCGTAGGGCGAACTATAAGTCTCGCGAACACCTGTCCGATTTAAATGCCACTCTGCAAGAAAATATTTCTGGCATTGGGGTGGTGCAGTTATTTCGGCGAGAGCGCTACAATGCCGAACTGTTTCGCGCCATTAACCAGCGCTATATTAAGGCCGTAGATAAAACTATCTTTTACGATTCCTCGGTTTCCGCTACGTTGGAATGGATTTCCCTGGTGGCGATCGGTGGTGTGCTTTGGCTGGGAGGTCTACTGGTGATGCAAGACGCCGTCACCTTTGGTACTCTGGCATCCTTTATTTTGTTCGCCCAACGGCTGTTTGATCCCCTGCGCCAATTTGCCGATAAATTTACGGCTATTCAAGCTGGCCTCACTGCTGTTGAGCGGATTACGGACTTATTCAGCATTCCCGTCGAAATCCGTGATCCAGACAGAGACCCGGAGAAGAGCCTGGCGGCTGCCCCCCTAACCTACGGTTCAGCTTCCTCCTCTGGAGCGCCTGCGGCCGAAATTCGCTTTGACCACGTCACCTTTGGCTACAAGCCTGATGAATACGTCATTCAGGACCTCACCTTTACCATTCGTCCCGGCGAGAAGGTGGCGCTGGTGGGGCCTACAGGGGCTGGAAAAAGCTCGATCATTCGTCTGCTTTGTCGCCTTTACGATATTAACCAGGGATCCATTTTGCTGGATGGGGTAGATATTCGTGAGTTTCCCCAGGTTGAGCTACGGCGACGGATGGCGGTAATTCTGCAGGATGGTTTTTTGTTTGCTGGAGACGTGAAAAGTAATATTACCCTGGGAGAAGACTATACCCTGGAGGCAGTCATCGAAGCTGCCCGAAAAACCAATATTCATACCTTGATTGAGCAGTTACCCCAGGGTTACGATACGGTGCTGCGGGAACGGGGTGCTAACCTATCGGGTGGACAGAAGCAACTGTTGGCCTTCGCTCGAGCTGCGATCCGAGACCCAGGTATTCTAGTCCTGGACGAGGCTACGGCTAATTTAGACGTAGGTACGGAGGTGACAATTCAGGAAGCTCTAGAACGTTTGTTAGTGGATCGTACCGCCATCATTATTGCCCATCGTCTTTCCACCATTCGCAATGTCGATCGCATTCTGGTGCTCAAGCATGGCCAACTGGTAGAGCAGGGAAACCATGATCAGCTTCTAGCCCAGGATGGTCTCTATGCCAGCCTGTATCGTCTCCAACGTTTGGGAGTCTAGGTAGAATTTAGCCTAGTAATCTAATTCCTCTTCGTACTCGGTTACCCGTTTTTTCTGGGGAATATTCAGGGGTTGAGCCTGGTAGGGTTCAGCTTCCTGTTCACCAGGCCAGCCATCATCAGACACCTCTCGATAGTCAACGTCCTTAGCCTCCGCAGTAGAGTCCACTGGAGTACTCCAGTTGTCTTCTTCGTCCAGGGTAGCCGCCCGGTAATGCTCTGTCTTCTGGGTTCGGGTCAGGGGTTCTTCCACCAATTCAGGCTCACCCCAATCATCTTCACTCCAGCGTTGCTCTGTGGCGGGGGTACGGGTTCGAGTAAACTCTGCCGGTGTCTGCACCCCAGAGGGAAGTTGATTAGCGGTTGATACCGGCATAATGTATTCGCCGTCACTGGTTCGCTCCCAGGGAGCACTACCAATTCCCAGCCGTTCCAGCAACCCGACGCTGAGTTGCACCAGCTTTTCTTCTGCTCCTTCAAACACGATTAAGCGATCGGGACCACTACTAACCACCTCATCCATGGAAAGCTCGTAGGTGCTGATCACCTGATCGGGAATTTGGGGTAGGCCAAAGGAGGCAATTACGATGGTTTCTAGCCTGCCATTGGTCACGTCAAACTTAAACCCTCTGACTCGCCCCAGAGGTTCTCCAGTTTCGGTGATCACCTCACAGTTCACCAGGGTACTGTAGGGAGCGATATTAGTCTCATCTTCTAAGGCTGTATCATCGTCTACCAAAATCACATCCCCGATCTGGCGAATGCTGCTCAGGGGCATAATCTGTTGAGTCGGAGAAACCAGGCCAGACAAAATATTTTCCCGCAGACCAATGGCCATAACCTCTCGTTGGTCAACATCTACCCATACCTGACTAACAATGCCAAGGCGTTGACCAGAATTGCGAGTAATTACCTGGGTACCTAAGAAGTCAGAGCGGAGACGATACTTGTCTAGGGTCATGTCTGATTTATCTCGAAGGTTCGAGATACTATATCACTTTTAAACAGGTCTATAGGCGCTAACCACAGGGCGAGTCTGGTACCTGAGGGCCCAGCCCCAACCTTGAAGATTATCTTAGTACGGCTGATGGAAGTTGGGATAGTGTTCAAAAGGTCAGGCCATAGCAAAATCGAAAGAATCCCACCTTCCTCAGATTTCCCTATGATCATGATAGAGCTTTGGCCAAAACCTTGGTCAACTACCCAGGCTTGGGATAGGTAAAACCTGAAAAAGGATTGCCCCTATGGCTCAGGAAACCATTTCTATGCCTGAGGCGTGGTTAATGCCGGGCAGACATTTTTCTACCATGGCGTGGCTTTCTTCTAGCAGGTAGGATAAGAAGGCCTGGGAAACCACGGACAGTTGCTTACCAGCTAGACTGGCTACGTACCAGTGGCGCTCAATGGGAAAGTTTTCAACATTAAGAACCGCAAATTCTCCGCGGGTGCCCTCAGAAATGATCGTGTGCATTGACAGCACTGAAATCCCCAATCCCCCCGCGATCGCCTGTTTAATCGCCTCGTTACTACCCAGTTCCAGGCGCACCTTAACATCAATGTTGTGTTCCATGAATAGTTTTTGTACCGCCTGCCGGGTACCCGATCCGGGTTCCCGCATAATGAATTGCTGACCGTTAAGACAGCCAATGGGTAGGTTGGTTTTACCCGCTAGGGGATGGTCTTGAGGTGCAATCACCACCAGGGGATTTTCTAGGAAGGGGTAAATCTTCAGGTCTGGCTGCTCTGGCGGTGAGCTGATAATGTAAAGATCATCATCGTTATTGGCCATGCGCTCCTGGATGTGCTGGTGGTTGGTCACCTTCAGGGAAATATCGATACCTGGAAAACGCTGGCAAAACGGACCCAGCAAACGGGGGACGAAGTACTTGGCGGTGGTAATAACTGCCAACCGTAGTTGCCCCTGCTTTAACCCCTTCAGGTCTGAGATCGCCATCTCAAACTGATCGAGTCCACTAAAAATTTCCTGACAGGTGTCCAGTAGCTTTTGTCCAGCTTGGGTTAGGTAGAGCCGTTTACCAATTTGCTCAAATAGGGGTAACCCAACTGCCTTGGTGAGTTGTTTGACCTGAATCGAAACGGTGGGCTGGGTCAGGTAGAGCTCTTCGGCCGCCCGGGTAAAGCTACCGTGACGGGCGGTAGCCTCAAACACTTTAAGTTGGTGTAGTGTGGCGTGAATCAACCTTCTACCTCCCTGTGAGGGCTAAGCATTTTTGTATAGATTTGATTCTATCAAATTATCTAACACATTTGCGTATTTTCTATGATCTGAACGAGGCATTCCTTCCCGTTGTTACACACCTAAGGATATATTGTCATGGATCCATTTTCTCTCTTGAGAGAGCAGTTGACCGAATTACGGTCTTTAGTTCTCCTGACAAACCCTGATCGGGCGGTTGTGCAGGGCCGGTTATTGCAGCTACAGCAACAATTCCTTTCCCACGTCTTGCCCTTGGCGGAGGGGAATGACGAGGCTGTGCAGCCCGTTTTAACTGAAATCAGTCGGACCTTGCGGCTGGTGGCCGTAGATGTGGCTTTTCTCCAAACCAGTCGCCAGCCTGGTATAACCCAGCAGCGTCAGCGTCAGATCGACGAGCGATTAGGACAACTGGCTAATTGGCTAGAGTACCTGATCCAGAAGTCAGATCTGTAATCTCTAAGGTCCATTCCGATCTCCTCTGGATCGGCTACTTACCAGGGTTGTGGCCAAAACTATGGTTGAATAGTTCGTTCCTATGGCTTTTTGAAGATTGCTGAAGCGTTCTGGTGTTTAATAGTAAGGGATTTCCCTGCACCCTAGTTGGAAGAGTGTTCCTTGTATCAATGTCCTAAGGAAGGTGGAGTGGACCTTCACGACTGTCAGCTTGCCCCTGGGCTGGCGGCGAAGTCCTGTCATAGCTGCGGTGGCCTTTGGATTCCGTCGGAGTCCTATATCCCTTGGCAACGGCAGCAAGGTGATGGGGATGCTCCTCCCACCGTAGCCCTACTGCCTCTGTCTTTGCATACCGCCTTCCGGTCTTCCCCTCTGGATGGCCGGGCTGCTCTCTGTCCTGACTGCCATAGTTACCTGGTACGCGGCCGGATTAATCTTCGTCAAGGCACTGTTTATCTGGAACGCTGCCCCAATTGCCAGGGCATCTGGTGTGATGCTGGTGAATGGGAATTACTCGAGGAGTTAGACCTACAAGCCCATGTAGACTACGTCTTTTCCTCCGATTGGCAGGCTCAGGTGCGTCACCTGGAGGCGGCGGAACGGGAGCGTCAGGCTTTGGTAGATCGGATGGGTCCCGAAATTGCCCAACGCTTGTTAGAGCTTACTCAATTACTCGATCACCATGACCACGCTGATTTTGCGGTCGCCTATTTGATGCGTCGCTGCGATCGCTGAATTTTCTTTTATTCTCCGTGATGATGGCTGATTCCCTTTTCTGCCTTGAGCATTTCTCCGTTACCTATCCAGGCCAGGGGCTGCCAGCGGTGGATCAGGTTTCCCTATCCCTGGCCCCTGGGGAAAGGTTGGGACTGGTGGGGGAGTCGGGTTGCGGCAAGTCTACCCTGGGTCGGGCTGCCCTGCGCCTCTTACCCCCCACCACTGGCTTAGGCGGAGATATCTGGTTTCAAGGAGAGTCTGTGCTGGAATTTTCTCCAGCCCGGTTACGGCGATTTCGGGGCGAAGCGATCGCCCTGGTTTTTCAAGATCCCATGACCCGCCTCGATCCCTTAATGACCATTGGTGATCACTGTATCGAAACCCTCAGGGCCCATCGACCTCAGGTTTCCTTTGCCCAGGCCCGGGACCGGGCGGTGGCCGTTTTGGAACAGGTGCGAATTCCGGCTAGTCGTTTTCATCAGTATCCCCACGAGTTTAGTGGGGGGATGCGTCAGCGGGTGGCGATCGCCCTGGCCATGATCTTAGAGCCCCGCTTGATTGTCGCCGATGAGCCCACC
The DNA here is from genome assembly GCA_040374765.1 of Leptolyngbya sp. Taxonomy (GTDB): domain Bacteria; phylum Cyanobacteriota; class Cyanobacteriia; order Phormidesmidales; family Phormidesmidaceae; genus Nodosilinea. The sequence goes on along the minus strand of JBEITR010000003.1, from coordinate 122,207 downwards.
ACCAGCCTGGATGTAACGGTGTCTGCCCAAATTCTGGAGGAATTAACCCGGCTGTGCCAGGACCTGGGTACGGCGCTGATGTTGATTTCCCATGACCTCTCCCTGGTGGCGGAGTATTGCGATCGGGTCGCCGTCATGTATCAGGGACGGCTGGTGGAAAAGGGACCAACCACCCGGGTTTTAAACCAACCCGAGGCTGACTATACTCGCTCCTTGGTGGCCTCGGCCCTGCAACTACAACAGGCGGAAGGCCTGGCCTATAGGGCTCCCACGACCGATCCCATCCTGCGATTAACCGGAGTAAAGCAGTACTATACCCTGGAAACCCACCCCCTAGCCTGGCTGGTAGGATCCCAAAACTCTAGAATGATTAAGGCGGTGGATGAGGTTTCTCTGGAAATTTATCCGGGTGAAATTCTCGGCTTAGTGGGGGAGTCGGGCTGTGGCAAAAGCACCCTGTCCCGCACGATTTTGCAGTTAATTAAGCCCACGGCTGGCCGGGTTGAATTTGGCGGTACCGATCTCACCGCCCTTTCCCCCGGGCAGATGCGATCGCAGCGACGGCAGATCCAGATGGTATTTCAAGACCCCCATGCCTGTCTCAACCCGATGATGACGGTGGGGCGCAGTATTGCCGATCCTTTGCTGATTCACCATCTGGCGACGCCAGCCGTAGCCCAGCAGCAGGCCCATGCCATGCTGGAACGGGTAGGACTCAGTCCCAGTCAGGATTACTTCCATCGTCTTCCCAGTGATCTCTCTGGCGGGCAGCAGCAGCGAGTCGCCATTGCCCGCGCCCTGATTACCATGCCCCGGTTGGTGATTTGCGATGAGCCAGTGAGTATGCTGGATGCAACGGTACAAACTCAGGTGCTAGATCTGATGTTGGAACTACGGCAGGAGTTTGATCTGACCTATTTATTCATTACCCATGACCTCTGGGTTGCCCGGTTCATGTGCGATCGCATCGCCGTCATGGAGGCCGGTAAAATTGTCGAACTAGCCCCTACCCAGACTCTGTTTACAGCACCCCAGCATCCCTATACCCGCAGGTTGCTTCAAGCTGTCCCCGCCCTCCAACGCCAGGCTAGCTAATTCTCCCTGCTTCAGACCGAGCCCAAAAGTTTAGACCACTGCCACCATAGCCATAGAGATGAGACATGCTATGCATCCCCAGGAAGAGACCAACGCCCTAACTCGAGAACTCAAGCTGCAGTTTAGCCTTTTGGGTGGTTTAGTGGCCACCATGTGGGTAGTTGAGCTGCTGGATCAACTGGTTTTTAGTGGTCACTTGAATAGCTTTGGCATTATTCCCCGCACATCCATAGGGCTGCGGGGAATCGCCTTTGCTCCCTTTCTCCATCTTAATTTTGCTCACCTGATCGGAAATACCATTCCTTTTTTGGTACTGGGCTGGTTGATTATGCTGCGAGAGACCAGCGACTTTATCTGGGTGACCCTGGTGGTAGGGTTGACCAGTGGTTTAGGAACATGGGTATTTGGCTCGCCGGGAACTCACATCGGAGCCAGTGGAGTGGTGTTTGGTTATTTGGGCTATCTTCTACTGCGAGGTGTTTTTGAACGGCGACTAGGTTCAATCTGCCTTTCCCTATTTGTGGGAGTTATCTATGGCAGCCTGATTTGGGGGATTCTACCTCTACATCGAGGGATTTCCTGGGAAGGCCATTTATTTGGTTTTTTGGGGGGAGTACTGGCGGCGCGCCTGTTTAGCTCCCGGCGAACCTAAAAGCAGGTAACCGCAGGGATAGAAACCTGGGCCTTGCCTACTGAAGTATAGCGCCTGGGTGGCAGTCAGTCTTTGCCTACCAGAGCACCATGGGAATATGGCATTGACCAGAACGCTGACGACACAGTTTATCCCTGAAAGCGGGACTTGAGTAGGCGTTCTGGCTCGCGGCTATGGCTATAACCCTATAAGACCTGACTATTGGGCTAATCGTTCCTTGATAATCAGCCACAGGAATGGTAAATCGTCTAACAGATAGCGTTTCCATAGACGTTTGGGCTCAGAGACCAGTCGATAGAGCCATTCCAGGCCTAACTGGCTAATCAGTTGGGGTGCCCTTGGTTTATGACCTGCTTCAAAATCAATGGCGGCCCCCACTGCCATAAAAATATCGATAGAGGGTAATTGACTCTTATATTTGGCAATCCACTTTTCCTGTTTGGGAGCACCCACACCCACCACAAGAACGTTGGCCGCCGACTGGCGAATCATGTCCAGGATGCGGTTGCATTCTTCCGGATTTTTTTCAAAACCAAAGGAGGGAGAGTGGGCCTGAATAATAATTTCACGACCAATACGAGCGTTAATGTTAGCTTGCGCCCGAGCTGCAACTCCCTCTGCCCCTCCTAGTAAAAAGATTTTAATATTGTCGTTATGGCGATGATGTTCACAGAATAAAGGAAATAAATCGGAGCCAGAAATCTTCGCTTGGATTGGCTTGCCCAAAAACTTAGCAGCCAACATCAGCACCTGACTATCGCAAATGCGAAAATCAGCTTGACTATAGGCAGCTACGAAGTCCTGATCTTTTCTCAGCTTCATTAAATGATCAACGTTGGGAGTAAACACTACCCCCTGATGGAGTTGAGTCAAGAAGTCATTGACGGAAAAATTATCAATGGGAACATTCAGGATCTCAACTTGCTGGCGAATATGGGCGTACTGCTGTTTCTGTAGTTCCCGAGCCGTTGACTCCAGGCTGGCTTTACGAAATCGCCGATAAAGTTCCTTGACCTCATGCTGGGGAACTGAGGTACCTACCAATACATCTGGTCGGGGTAGGTTCTCCTCGTGAGAGGGTTCTGGAACGTTCTCTAATCCGTGGAATTCTGCAGTAGAATGTGGCTCCATGTACTCCCCCGATTGTGTATCTATTAACATAACTGACGTTGCTTAGCTCAGGACCTCCAGTCAGGCCCTGGACCTCACCCTATAGTTAATGGTCTCCCAACCTTGACCTGAGCGCTTGGACGACTACTGTAACCAAACTCTTCCAGAACCAATTTAACTTTGACGAGCTTTTCTAGTTGTTTGATTAATCTCTCAACTAATAGCATTATGATAGTAAACCCATCTCCCCGCGGGGTGTTAGGGAACTTGGGTAATTCACCAAGATTGAATGTTGTTGTAAAGTTTTAGTAGAGCTGTAAAAAATTCACCTGGTAACTAATGGCTGGACCGCCTTCCCCTACTGACGATCTCCAGGAGCTAATTGAGTTTATTCAGGCCGCCCGTAGCCAGGGATCCAGTGATGAATTTATCAGTAAGATGTTACGAGGCTATGGCTGGCCCCAACGGCAGATCGATCGAGCCTTTGTTCAGGTATACGAAGATCTGACCGGCCGACCCATACCCACTCCCCGGGGTAGTTCGGGAGGGATGTCCCGCGATGCTTTCCTTTATCTTTTGGCCTTCAATACCCTAGTAATTTGGACCCAGGCACTGGGGGAAATGGCTTTTATCTTCATTGAGCATCTGATTCCCGATACCCTCGATCGCTCCTACGGCGAGCCCTCCTGGCAGATATCCTTTGCTCTGGCGCGACTGCTGGTGGCCTATCCGGTTTATCTGGGCGTCATGCGGGCGATTAATCGCGACCTGGCCACCTATCCCGAAAAGTACTTCTCAGGAGTGCGTAAGTGGCTTACCTATCTCACCCTTTGGGTGGCTGCCCTGATCCTCCTGGGTACCCTCATAGCCCTGCTGACTTCCTTACTGCGGGGGGAGATTAGTCTACGATTCTGGCTCAAGATTTTGGTGATTCTACTGTTGGATGGGGGCGTACTCTGGTATTACGGTCACTGGATTAGTCGGGGGCCTACAGCTAAGGCGAAACGGCTAAACCTATGATGCGCTTATCTCTAGATCGTGCCTTTGGGATTGCCGCTAGCCTGGCTGTAGGGGTGGCCATTGTGGTGGGTTTTTGGGCTGTCGGTACCCCTGGTCGGCAGCGGGCGATCGCGGCAGATCAGCAGCGCTGGCAAGATCTCACTACCATTGCTGGAACCCTACACCAGGATTACCTGGCGGATCCCGATCATTATCAGTTACCTAACGGGCTGACGCCTGGCGCGAATCCTACCGATCCCCTCACCGCTCAGCCCTACGAGTATCAGCGGCTCAGCGATCGGCGTTACCAACTTTGTGCCAGCTTCGACACCGATAGCCGTCGTTATCCCCTGATCAGAGGTGCGGAGGGGTCAGCTCAAGAACCTCGTAATCACCCCCAGGGCCGTTACTGCCTCAACTTTGATGTATCCCGGTCTCCAGACTAGGGAGTTTTGCCAGAAAGCCTATCTAAAGTAAAAAACCCTCCAAACTGGAGGGCTCTTAGGGTAGCCGTAGCTACTCAATTTTTACAAGAATTCTGGCCAAGGTCAGAGTCCAGGATGGGCAGACTACATCATGCCCATGCCGCCCATACCACCCATGCCGCCCATACCACCCATGCCACCCATGCCAGGATCACCAGCGGGAGGAGTAGGCTCGGGGATTTCAGCCACCAGGGCTTCGGTCGTCAGGACCATGCCAGCAATGGAAGCGGCATCCTGCAAACCCGACCTAACTACCTTGGCAGGGTCGATAATACCAGCCTGAATTAGGTCTTCGTAGACCCCAGTCAGGGCGTTATAGCCGATCGGGAAGCTTTGCGCTTTTACCTTTTCTACAATCACCGATCCCTGTTGACCAGCGTTGTCGGCAATCTGACGGAGGGGAGCCTCTACAGCTCGCTGAACAATACTAACCCCGATGGCCTCGGCAGGATCCTTGAGGGAAGCCTTTAGAGCCTCCAGTTTGGGGGCCAGGTGCAGCAGAGTGACTCCCCCACCCGGCACAATGCCTTCTTCTACAGCCGCCTTAGTAGCGCTAAGGGCATCTTCAATACGTAGTTTGCGGTCCTTCAACTCGGTTTCGGTAGCGGCCCCAACCTTAATTACGGCTACCCCTCCAGCCAGCTTGGCCAGACGTTCCGAGAGCTTCTCCTTGTCGTAATCTGACTCAGTGCGCTCTAATTCCTGACGGATTTGGGCAATGCGCTTGTCAATGTCGGCCTTATTACCGCTGTCAGAGACAAGGGTGGTGTTGTCCTTGGTGATGGTAACTTTGTGGGCCTTACCCAGCATGGAAAGATCGGCAGTTTCCAGGTTTAACCCAACCTCTTCAGAAATCACCTGTCCTCCGGTGAGGACCGCAATGTCTTGCAGCATAGCCTTACGTCGATCGCCAAAACTGGGGGCTTTGACCGCTGCTGCATTCAGAACTCCGCGCGCCTTATTGACCACCAGGGTCGCCAGGGCCTCACCTTCGATATCCTCAGCGATAATCAACAGGGGTGCCCCTTCCCGGGCAATACGTTCCAGTACCGGTACTAGATCCTGAATAGAACCGATTTTTTTGTCCGTAATCAGCACCCGAGCGTTTTCAAGCTCAGTCACCATACGTTCCTGATCGGTAACAAAATAAGGGGAGATATAGCCGCGATCAAACTGCATGCCTTCTACCACATCCAGTTCGGTGTAGAGCGACTTAGACTCTTCTACGGTAATTACCCCATCCTTGGTCACCTTATCCATGGCCTCGGCAATCATGGTGCCGATTTCTTCATCACTACCAGCGGAAACCGTAGCTACTTGAGCAATGGTAGCGTTACCTTCCACAGGCTTGGAAATCGCAGCAATCTCAGTCACCAGGGTTTGGACAGCCTTTTCAATACCGCGGCGCAGACCAACGGGATTGGTGCCAGCGGCCACGTTTTTCAGTCCTTCCCTGACCATAGCCTGGGCCAGCACTGTAGCGGTGGTCGTACCGTCACCCGCCAGGTCCTTGGTTTTAGAGGCTACTTCCTGCATGAGACGAGCCCCTAGATTTTCGAAGGGGTCTTCCAGCTCAATTTCTTTAGCGATGGTAATACCATCGTTAACAATCTGGGGTGCTCCGTACTTTTTCTCCAGCACCACATTCCGTCCTCGGGGACCGAGGGTAATCTTAACGGCATCAGCGAGGGCATTGACGCCCCGTTCAAGGGACTGCCGTGAAGCCTCATCAAAGGAAACTTTTTTTGCCATGTCCTGTCTTTCAGCTCTCCAGAGACCAACTTAGCACTCAATCAGAATGAGTGCTAACTTAGTCAGCCTACCGCTGCCACCGGGAATGGGTAAGTCGCAATAACCGATCCATGTCCCGCTGTCCCTTTAAAAAATTAGGTACAGCCGTAGCCATCGGCAAGGGGGCGTTCTGGCCAAAGCTACAAAAAGGGATGCAAACCCTAGGGCTTAACCCCAGGTTGGGGTTTGCCTGACTTTTCGGTACTGAGGGTAAGGCAGAGGGGTTGGGGATGGCTGCGGCCACACCACACTTGAATGAGGCTATGGGGGCGATTAGGGTCGGCCCACTCTGCCACCTTATCCAGGTGCCCTAGGGCCATGGCTATATCCTGGTTTGCCTGGCTTCCTAAGGTTTGAGGAGTCTTGATCCTAGCGGGGGTTGGCTGTGGTAGGAGTTTGGGCCCAGGCGCTAGGGGGGCGATCTCGGCTGGCAACTGCTGATCGGTGGGGGTTTGGCCAGTTTCGGGGCGGGGGCTGGTGGTGCCCGTAGTGGGGTTGGCGGCGGTTGTGGTCTGGCTCACAGACCAGGGGGATTGAGGATTACGGATCAGGTTATAGCCATAGGTCACCACCATCCCTGCCGCCAGACTGACCGGTACCAGTAGTTTCATTAACTGGCGCTTACGGGTACAGCGCCGACAGTATAGTTCCCAGGCCTGTAGATAGCCCACCACCTGGATTGATAGACTGTCGGGATAGTCGATCTGTAAGGCTTTGGCTGCGGCTAGCCGGTCTGGGGGGAGAAAGTACCCGGCCCGATCAGAACAGTTTTGTCGATGCCATTCCTGGGCTGCCACCTCGAGGATACGTTGCTGTCGCAGAATGGCGCGTCCCTCCTGTAACCATTCCTGGAGTAGGGGCCAGGTACGAATTAAGGATTCGTGGGCAATATCGAAATGGGGTGGTACATCCCACAGATCAACGCCGTCTTTATCTTTAGCGGGTGGGTTGAAGACGTCACCACGGGGGCGATCGCCCTGGCTGCCAGACCAGGTGGGTAGCAGGGTTGTAGCTGGGGATTGACTGGCTCCGCTCTGGCTCACGTCAGGTTGGGCGATAACCAGCCGGGCAGCAATGAGTTTTTCCAGAGTCCGGAGAATTTGGGCTTGGTCTAGCTGGGGAGTGATCAGCTCTGGCAGCTGAACCTGGCGACGGGTTGGGCTGATCCCGTCGCCAAATTCGCACAGGCTGAGGAAAATTCGTCGGGCTGCCCGTTTATCACTTTCTGTCAAGGTTTCGTAGAGTTGATGGGCCCGCTGACTCAGTAACTGGCGAATTCCTCCTAATTCTGCATAGGCATCCAGCGTTAACCGGGGCGGAGCCTGCCCGGTCGGATCGCATTGGCGGCAGCGCCAGATTTCCTTCAGGGCCATTTGCAACAGGGCCAGATCGCCCGGAGCGCCCACCACATCTAGCAGCAGGGTATAAATCAGGTTGGCATCGTAGTGCAGGCCAATTTTCTCTAGTGGTCCGACGATAGTCGATTTAATTTGCTCATAGCTCATGGCAGTAACCGTCAGGCTATTGTGCCGCACCAGGTCGGCTAGGGCGGGAAATGGATCAAGCTGGTTGAGATAGTCAGCCCGTAAACCAATCACCACATGTACCGCCAGGTCAGGCTGGTTAACTACGCTCACGAGAGCTTCCAGTAGTTGCTGTCGTTGCTGTGCTAGCTCAGCGGAGACGGATGGTCCCCACATCTCCTCTAGCTGGTCAATCACCAGCAGGAGGGGACGGGGTCTCGTGCTAATTCTGGAATTTTGAGTTGTCATCGCCTGTAGGAGCTGGCAAAATCCTTCTCCTCCCTGGTGGAGAAAAGATTCGGCCTGACGTATTTGGGTGGCCCGATCCAGGCCATTAGCCTGGGCATCAACAAAGGTCTCGGCCAGCCGCTGCAGGGGGGTATGGCCGGGGGTTAGGTAGCGCACATCCCAGCTATCCTCAGGGGCCTGTTGCAGGTGGGCAATCAACCCAGCCTGTAAAATTGATGTTTTGCCAATACCGGAGGCTCCCACCAGGGCACAAAAACGAGACTGTTTTACCTGTTCTACCAGGGTTTGCACCAGATCCTCCCGGCCAAAGAACAAACTGGCATGGCCCGCCTCAAAGGCGGCTAAACCTTGAAATGGGCAGACACTATAGCTGAGGTGTTTGAGGCGATCGAGGGTGGATGGAGGGGTGATCGGGGTCGTTCTTCCTATCCCAGCTACTCGGGTCAACACGATTTCGGTCCCAGAGCTTTCAAATAGGGGCTGCTGTAGCTCTCCTTTGAGGCTGCGGTTAACCGCATTGGTAAGGGAATGGCTATTGACCAGACCTCCTTCCACCTTATAGGGGTTGAGTCCAGTCAGTAAGGCCTGGGTAAAAACGCTATGGTGCCCATCCAGGGCTTCGTAGGCGGGTTCGTATTCCCGCGATGCGGCCATAAACAGGCGATCGGTACCGGCTCGGGCCCCAGGGTCAGCCTCTAAAATATTAAAAAGCTCCCCACTGTGGCAGCAATCTAGCAAAATCACCCGCTGCCGTACGGGACTTTCCTGGAGGAGACGGCGTAGCCAGTACAGGGAAAGGCCATAGTGCCCGGTGGCCGGGTTGGCCTCACTGGTGGCTAAGTAGCCCTCCTGAATACCGGCATGACGCTGTAAACCATGACCGGAGTAATAAAAGATGGCGGTTTCGGGAATGGTTTTGCCGGCTGGCTTAAAGAGACGAATCAGGGCCGCTTCTAGCATGGCGGTAGTTACCCCGGCCTTCTGGTTAATCACGGGTTTCTGATTACGAATTGCCTCTGGCATCCGTAAAACTCGACATTCGCCAAAACTTTCCAGACACTGGGCCACAGCCTCAGCGTCAGCCGCTGCAGCATGGAGGGCTGGAAGGGTTTGATAGTGGTTGATGCCGACAACCAGTGCGTCCCGTGACATGGCGAGTATCCTGATGAACACCGTCTACTTTGATATGCCAACTCTAGCCAAGGTAATGGAATCTCCTAAGGGGGGTATAACCCCCAGCCTTTCCTTATTAGTGTTTTATCGCTTTGGATCCGCTTCTCCCCCAGGAGATATCCCGCAGATTAATCCACTCTGTTTTCAGTGTTTTTATCCAAACTATAAATTTAAGGGATCAACATCGATGGTTAAACTCACCGATGTTGGGCAGATCTGCTTCAGGTGTTGAAGGTCGGGAATGGCTGTTTGCCAGGGAAACTTTAGTAAGATTTGCCAGCGATAGCGATTGGCTACCCGTAGGATAGGGGCAGGGGCAGGGCCGAGCAGGGTATGGGTGACAGGTTGGAGGCTGCTATTAAGTTGATCAGCCACAGTCATAGCTGCCCGTTCCACTACCTGGAGGTCAAAACCACTGAGCCGTAACAGTACTAATTGAGCCGCTGGAGGATACAGGTGCTGCTGGCGTTGGTGCCATTCGGAAATGATAAAGGAAGGGTAGCTATGCTGAATAACCGCCTCGATGACGGGATGATCTGGGGTGTAGGTTTGTAGAATCACCTGTCCGGGTTGTTCTCCTCGCCCAGCCCGCCCGGCTACCTGAATCAAGGTTTGTAGGGCGCGTTCATTGGCCCAATAGTCTGACATATACAACAGACCATCGGCGGCGATGATTCCTACTAGAGTGACCTGGGGTAAATCAATGCCTTTGGTTAGCATTTGGGTGCCTACTAATAGATCGGCCTCGCCCTGGGCAAAGCGACTGAGGAGAGTACGATGGGCTCCCTTATGGCGAGTGGTGTCACTGTCGAAGCGAATGCAGGTGAGTTCCGGGAAGGTTTCGTTCAGGGCATTGACCACTCGCTGGGTACCGCTACCAAAATGTTTCAGGTAGGGGGAAGAGCACTCTGGACAGTGGCGGGGATGGGCCTGACTGTAACCACAGTAGTGACACCGTAGACTCATGATTGCCTGTGGATGGGGTTGGTGGTAGGACAATGAGACGTCGCAGTGGGGACACATGATTACAGTGCCGCAACTGCGACAGGAAACAAAGCTGCTGTGACCCCGGCGATGGATAAATAGCAGCCCTTGATTACCCTCTGCCTTCATAGATTGGAGGGCTGTTTGTAGGGATCGACTGAGAATGCTACGGTTACCTGCCTGTAGTTCTTCCCGCATGTCAACCACCTGTACCAGAGGTAGGGGACGGGCTTGAATCCGTTCTGGCAGAGATAAGTAGCAGGTGGGTAGGGAGCGATCGCCCCAGGTCAGATTATCCTGGGGGGGCATCAGGCTCTGGCACTGCACCCAGGTTTCCAGACAGGGAGTGGCGGAACCCAGTAAGAGGGGGCAGTTTTCTAGCATGGCGCGCCAGCGCGCTACAGTGCGGGCATGGTAACAGGGGGTAACGTCTTGTTTGTAGCTACTGTCGTGTTCTTCATCAAGGACAATCAGGCCCAAGCGGGGGATGGGCATAAAGATCGCTGATCTCGTACCCACAATCACAAGGGGACTCTCGGCTTGTAAACTGTGTCGCCAGGTATCATAGCGTTCACCTTCCGATAGGCCGCTATGGTAGACCCAAACCTGCTGACCAAAACGGCGGCGAAAGCGATCGGTCAGCTGCGGTGTGAGGCCGATTTCCGGTACCAGCACCAGGGCTGACTGACCGGCTGCCAGGCGGGGAGCGATGGCCTGGAGATAGAGTTCGGTTTTGCCCGACCCGGTTACTCCATGTAATAGAATCTGACTGGCTTGGTGATACTGGTTAATCTGCTTCAGAGCCTGGGCTTGGGCCGGGGTGAGGGGCTGGGGTTGATCGGCGGTGAGGTCAGAGCCGCTTTCAGCCCGGAGTTTTTGTCGGGGCGCGATGGTGATCCAGCCTGCTTGGGCTAATCGTTTTAGGGTCGGGCTGGTGGTTTGGCAGAGTTGTAGCGCATCGCTGAGCCAGAGACTACCTCCGTGACGCCTTAAAGTAGTGAGGATTTCTAGTTGCCGTGGTGTCAGATCCTGGGATGGGAGGTCTCTTTCCCCCAGGGTAATCGCCTGCCGGTACTGGGGTTGGGGTGTCCGGGGCGGCACCAGGTAAGATTCGGCCCATCCCAGCTGTATTAGTTGCTGTATGGATCGGTAACTATGGCCGCGACGATGCAGGTATTGCCAGGTTAGATCGGTTTGGGCTGACTGGCCCAACTCGTTGAGTAAACTAGCCAGATTAGTCGATACTTGACTATCGCTATCGGTAGGAATGCGATCGCAGCAAAGGCGCAGGCGTCGCTGGGATTTTGCCAATAACCCTGGTGGTAAGGCCGCCTTGAGAACCTGCACCAGAGGGGTCTGGTAATAATCGGCAATCCGCTGTAGTAGGGACCAATAGGCCGAAGAGAAAAACCGTTGTGTTACAATCCCAGCTACCGAGCGGATCTGATGGGCTGTGAGGTGAGGGGGGGGCTCGGTCAGCAGGACCAGTGCGATCGCCCCCACCATTCGTCCTCCAAAGGGTACCGTTAAAATGTCCCCTGCCTGAATCTTTAGATGATCAGGGAGGGAATAGGTATACACCTCAGACTGCCCACCATAATCTACGAGCACGTTCACCCAACCGAAGGAATCTGTCGGTTGAACTATAGAGAGACTCTCCATAATTTTTATAGCTATATAGATCGGGTGGGGAGGATGGTTAAAAAATAGGTCACGATATGGGCTATAACCCCTCTTCACTTTGAGCAATTGCTATAGGACAGTGTAGAACAATCGATCATGAATCATGACTATTAGACAGATCAGGAGGTATAGCCAGGTAAATAAGAGTATTTCCGTTAGCCTTAGCATGGTACGCTCACGACTAATCTCAACTATCTCCAGGTAAGTTTTGCAGGAGAAGTAGAAATGACTACCCACCTAGATCCGGTGATATCAAGGGATGGTTAAAAAGGTTATCTGAGTATAGTCAAATCACAATGGCATGAGTAGACTCTTTCCACTATTCGGACGTGAAAGGAGCGGACATTACAGGATTACCAGCTTTGATGTTTTAAAACTGGTAAACTTGTTCCCTATTTTCAGCCATCAAGCTGCCTGGGTTTTCAAACACCCTGTCAGATTAGCCATCCCGATCTTTGCGAGGGTAACGTCTTATAGAGGGGAAAATGGGAAAATGGTGATTTTGCCTTTATATAGAAGACGCAAATTCCCTAAAATCCGTTACACTACGCAAGATATCAAAGAAATGTTACATTACCTAGAAATTGCAAAAAAAATGCGTATTGTGGACTCACAAAATCAATCCGAGGGCCAGAAAGTTTGTTCTACGGATGATCTTCTCCTGAGTCACTAATATCCATGATTCAAGCCTGTAGTTAAACAGTTTTATCGCTCCTATGACCACTACATTTAACCCCAACCTGGACACATCTATTAGCTGGTCAGATAGCCCCCTTGATGACCTAGCTAATGACTTTAGTTCAATTCCAGATCAGACATCCTTAGTTGATAGTGATTTCATTCCTGAAGCCATAGCCTGGGAGGAAGATCGGGAAGTCCTGGCGAAATTTTCCCAGGTTAGTGAAATGTCTGAAATGGCTTTGTCGGGCTACAGTAAAACCCTGACCGATGATGCTGTTGGAGCTTTCTTTAAAGAGATGGCTCGCTATCCCCTATTGGAGGCTAGCGAAGAAATTGAGTTGGCTCGACAGGTGCGTTTTTTGTCTCGTGTGGACGCCGCCAGTGAACGGTTGACCAAGGAGTTAGGGCGTAAACCCACTCGCCAGGAAATGCTAGCCAGATTAAAGGTAACCCACACAGAGTTTACCCAAAAGCTGCAAGAGGGACGAGCGGCTAAGCGTCGTATGATTCGCTCTAACCTGCGGCTGGTAGTTTCTATCGCAAAGCGCTATTTAAATAGAGGTGTACCCTTTTTAGATTTAATTCAAGAGGGTGCTTTGGGCTTAAATCGAGCTACGGAGAAGTTTGATCCAGATAAGGGGTATAAATTTTCTACCTATGCTTATTGGTGGATTCGTCAGGGTATTACCCGTACTATTGCTAACGATGCCCGCACGATTCGGCTGCCAATTCATATCGTCGAGAAGCTAAATAAGTTAAAGAAAGCCCATCGAGATCTGCGTCGAGATCTACAGCGTAATCCTACTGAGCAGGAGTTGGCCGCAACCCTTGATGTGACAGTTGAACAGTTAAGAAGTCTACAACAGGTACGACGACGATCTCTGTCTTTAAACCATCGTGTGGGTAAGGGCGAAGATACTGAATTAATGGAGTTGCTAGAGGATAGTAGCACCCAAACTCCAGAATCAAAAATCAGCGAAAATATGATGCGCCAGGAAATTACCAGCGTATTAGCGGAAGTACTCACAGAGCGTGAAAAGGATATCATTACCTTGCGCTATGGGCTAACCACTGGAGAAACCCATACTTTGGAGGAAGTCGGTAGTATTTTCAATCTGTCTCGGGAACGGGTTCGGCAAATCCAAACCAAGGCTATGCGTAAACTACGGCGACCTCAGGTGGCCTCCCGTCTCAAGGGATGGTTGAAGTAAGGGGAAATCAAAGTTCTAGCGGGTCAGGGGCTTAATTACGACCCTATCTCCTGCTGATAAGCCCAGTTCTGCGGCCCGTCCACTGCGCAACTCGATTACCTGGTCAACTATCTGGTTATTGGGTCCGTAGATAGGACAGGGATCGATTTCGCAGGGTGGTACATTGGCTATAATTGCTCGAATTTTTCCCTGATAGATAAAGACCATATCTAGGGGAACGGGTACATTCTTCATCCAAAAGCTGACCGGACGAGGGCGTAGCATGGGAAAAATCATGCCCCGATCGGCTGGTAACGGATCTCTATACATCAGCCCTAGGGACTGCTGTTCTGGGGTGCTGGCTACTTCCAGAAAAATCTCCTGGCTGCCTAGCTGGGCTACTGCCGTAATTGGCAGTTGCTGTGCCCTAGGGACTGTTAGGTTATCCGCCAGACTGCCAGGGGTTTTGGCCGAGGTGATAGAGCAACTTCCCATCAGCATGGTCAGGGCGACTATGATGCCGCTGGCTAGGTGCAGGCAAGTTTGGGATAGGCGCGGGTAAAACATGGTTAGGGTCAAGGATAGGGAGTTTGGGTAGGGCTGGCTAAATCAACTCAGTTCAAGTGTATTCCATCATAGACGGATGGCTAGGACTTGTGAAACTAGGGCTATACCTTCAGGGGTAGGTCGGCGTTAATGGCCTCGATTTCCTTTTGTTCGAGCCCATTCACCTCGGTTATGTACCGCCTTAGGAGGGATTCTAGACGGGGATGGTAGAAGCGGTGCAGACTGTAGTTAGGGGTGGCGGGAAAGCCCCGGCGTTTCTTGTGCCGTCCCCCAGCACCGGGATCAAAAACCTGGATACCATGGGCTATACCCCAATCGATGGGGGCATAGTAACAGGCGTTGAAGTGGAGGTGATTTAGTTCTACTTGGGATCCCCAGTAACGACCGTAAAGGCGATCGCCCTTGGTCACACAAAAGGACATTCCCACCGGCAGGTTGTGGTCTTCTCTGTAGGCGGCGAAAAAAACCAGGCGATGACGATAGTTGCGGTGCAGCATCTGAAAGAACTGGCGATTCAGGTACTTACTGCCCCACCAGCCGAACTTATCACAGGTATCAGCGTAGTAGTCATACATCAAATCGCAAAGGGAATGACTAATGGCATCTTGGTTGATCACCTGTAGGTCTAGTCCGGCTGTGGTGAGGGACTGGCGTTCTCGTTTAATATTGCGGCGCTGGTTGGCATTGAACTGGGCTAAATAGTCTTCAAAGCTTTTAAAGCCCTGGTTTTGCCAGATGTAACTATGGTGTAACCAGGTAGTAAAGCCGAGTTGGCTCATGGTATCTCGCCAGGCCGGGTCAACGTAGAGAAAGTGGCAGCCTGAAATACCGTGGTCCTGGCAGAGGCGATCGATGGCCTGGATCATGGTTCGGGTAATAGCGGCTTCGTCTTCATCGGGGTCGATCAAAAATCGGTAGCCCTCTGCCGGTGTTAGGGGCGCCATGCCCAGAAGTTTGGGGTAATAGGTTAGTCCCAGGCGATCGGCCAGCTCTGCCCACTGGTGATCAAAGACAAACTCACCGTAGCTATGTCCCTTCAAGTACATAGGCGCAGCGGCCACCAGGGTAGATCCGCGCCAGAGGGTGAGGTGGCAGGGTTGCCAACCAGTATTGGCGCTGATACTGCCCGATCGCTCCAGATTATATAGCCAGCTCCACTCTAGAAAAGGTGTAGGTAGGGGCTGGGCTAGAGTATCCCAGGCAGCTTCGGAAATCTCTTCGATATGTTGGATCCAGGTAACGGTGAGGGCAGAGTCGGCGGCCATGGTAGGGGCAATAGTTTTTTCTAGCCTAAAGGAATTTTCCAAATCTGAGCAGGGGGAGACACCACTCTGGGGAACCTAGCCATCCATCCGATCGGCTAGATGTAACCAGCGTTCCATGGCTTGATCGAGGCGATGGGTAAGACTAGCCAGTTGTTCAGAAAGCTGGGCGACCGTGGCGTAGTCCTGGCTGGCCTGGCCGTAGAGTTGGGCTTCCACCGTCTGCTTTTCCGTCTCCAGGGCCTCAATCTGAGTTTCTAGCTGTTCGTATTCCCGTTTTTCTTTAAAGGACAGGGGCCGTGGTTGATCTGCCACTGGTGTTGACCGGGACTTTTTAGTCTCAGCCTTAGTGTTGGTTATGGTCGGCGTGAGTTCTTTTGCCTTTTCCGCTGCCGCCTCGGCCTGTTTATAGTCAAGGTAGAGGGAATAGTTACCGGGGTACTGGCGTAGGCGGCCTGTCTCCTCGAAGGCGAAGATGGTATGGACGGTGCGATCTAGAAAATAGCGATCGTGGGAGACTACGATGACGCAACCGTTAAACTGTTCCAGGTATTCTTCTAATACTCCCAGGGTTTGGATATCTAGATCGTTGGTGGGTTCGTCCAGGATCAGTAGGTTAGGGGCTGCCATTAGGACCCGCAATAGAAATAGCCGACGGCGCTCACCCCCCGATAGTTTATGGAGGGGAGCATACTGTTGGTTGGGAGTAAATAAAAATCGTTCTAGCATTTGGCTGGCGGTAATTACGCTACCATCGGCGGTGGTGACTAGTTCGGCGGTTTCCTTGAGATACTCGATCGCTCGCTGGTTAGGGTTGCCATCTAGATCCTCAGAGTGTTGGTCAAAATAGCCAATATGGATAGTGGATCCAATTTCTACCGTTCCCTTGTCTGGTTGTAACCGACCGGTAATGATATTCATCAGGGTAGACTTACCGACTCCGTTGGGACCGATAATGCCTACCCGGTCTTGGGGGGTAAAGGCGTAGCTGAGGTCCTGAAATAGGAGTCGATCTCCGTAAGCCTTAGATACCCCCTCCAGTTCCACCACCTTTTTCCCAATCCGGCGGCCAGCGGTGGAGATGTCTACCGACCCCTGGGTCTGCTTAAACTGGCGATTTTGCATGTCGCTGATGCGATCAATACGGGCCTTTTGTTTGGTGCTACGAGCCTTAGCACCCCGTTGGAGCCATTCCAGTTCTCGGCGTAGGACTCCAGCGTGTTTCCGTTGCCGACTTTGATCGGCCGCTTCAGCGGCGGCTTTTTTCTCCAGGTAGTAGGCGTAGTTACCGTCATAGCTATAGAGATCGCCCCGGTCAATTTCTAGAATGCGATTGGTTACCTGGTCGAGGAAGTAGCGATCGTGGGTAATCAGCAACAGAGCACCGCTAAAGCTACTCAGGTAACTTTGTAACCATTCCACCGATTCCGCATCCAGATGGTTGGTGGGCTCGTCCATTAGCAGGGCTTCGGGATCCGCCATGAGGGCGGCAGCAATAGCCACTCGCTTGCGGTAGCCACCGGAGAGGTCCTGTACCCGGGCGTCAAAATCGACAATTCCCAGTTTGGTGAGAATCACCTTGGCCCGAGTTTCTAAATCCCAGGCGGCGGCACTACTGATCTGGTCCGTCAGGTGACCCAATTGCACCATTAAAGCGGTGGAGTCTCCCTTACCCTGGGCTAGCTGATGGGAAACGGCTTCATACTGGCGTACCAAATCCATGGCAGCACCGGCATCCTTGAAGACCTGCTCAAGGACGGTACAGTTCTGATCGAATTCTGGCTGTTGGGGTAAGTACACTACCCGGGCCCCAGGATTCACCCACAGTTCCCCTGCGTCCCAGGGCTCGAGCCCCGCTAACATTTTTAGCAGAGTAGATTTACCCGATCCATTGGTGCCGATCACCCCTACCCGTTCGCCCCCATCCAGGCTAAAGCTGGCATCCCGGAGAATTTCCTTAATACCAAAGTCTTTCTGTAGCGATCGCAGGGTGAATAGGGCCATAGCAGGGAAGGGGGAGACGATAAAAAGGTCAATCGGGCTGGAGCCCTATGCTTTAAAGCATAGAAGGTTAGAACCGTACCTGGGTTTCCAGGATGTAAGCATCCGTAAGTTGGGGAGTACCACCGGTGGTGGCTGGCTGGAGGCGTAGTTGATTTTGAACAACACAACTGACTAGATGGTCGAGGGAGGAATTGCCCGTACCCTCTACCACTGTAGCCTGGGAGATTCTACCGTCGGGTTGTACTTGTAGTTGAAGTTTGACCCTAGCCACCAGCCCTGGGCTAGCGATCGCCGCTAGATTTGCTAGACCACAGAGGGAAAGCCAGGGTTGGACATGCATGGGACTACTGTCCAGTAATTGGGGGGGGTGGTCGGGAAAGTCAGTGCCAAAGCTGGCGGCAGCAAGGCCGATGGCTAGTAGTTGCCCGGTTGATTCAGATGACGGGGAACCGGGAAGGGATGCTATGGGTTCGGGGCTAGGCGATGGAGTCGGTGGCGGTGGGGTGACTGCTGGTACCGATGGCATAGAGGCTGGTACGGGAGTTGGTACGGGGGGAGCAGGGGGCGGGGTTATCGGGGGTAGGACTGTGGGTTTGGGGGGTGTCAGGTTTTCCAGAGGGGGAGAGGGAGCCGTTGGAGTGGGCCCAATAGGGTTGGCTGGTATCGGTGAAACTGGGGTCGAATCAGACTCTGAAGTGGGTACAGAATTAGTAGTTATGGCTGCCTGAGAGCTACTCTGGTGCGGGTATTCTGAGTCAGTTACCGTCGCCATGTCCCCCGGTCTAGTCCCCTGATCGGATCGGCCGGGAGGAACATCCAGCCAGAGTTGTACAGGAATGGGGTCGGCCTCAACTCTAGATGGGGCAGGGGTGGCTATCATCAAGGGTCGGAATCCCAGCCAAAGCCCAGCATGAATTAAAACGGTACCTAGTCCCGCGAAGGGCCAGAGGTAAGCGGGATCACGGTGGGATTCAATTCTGGTGATGAAAGTTGGAGGAGTCATGGAATAGTTAAGCTTAGGAATATAGCTTAGGCCATGGTTGGCCGGTCAATTTCAGGGTTCGTTTCGTAACTGCTAGGCTTGTTCCATCTTACGAAACCTGAAAACACTAAGACTGGATAGGTGTTCTGGCTGGTCTCAGCTCCGCTAACCGGGCTATCTACCGCTATAAATACAAGGCATACTTTTCCGGGGGTCGGCTATTGACACCTAACTATCAAGGTACCGAAGGAATGGCAACGGGGTCATCTCAGCCCTGGATTCGAGAGGCTCGCCTGGAGGACTTACCCCGGTTGGCCAGTTTGATGACCGATAGTTTTTATGATCCTGAGGATTGGCCAGAATTCCTATATTTTTTGCTCAAATTTGCCATTCAGGCCGATTTAAAACAACGAATTCAGTATCAAAGTCATAGCTCTCGATGTTTGACGGCCCTGGTGAGCAGTCCCTCATCGCCAGGATTATTAGCGGGTAGTGTTGAAATTTCCCGACGTTTGGGCTGGCCCTGGCAGGCTTTTCCCAAAACCTATGGCTACATTGCTAATTTAGCTGTGGGACGATTTTGTAGACGCCAGGGGGTTGGTAGCCATCTTCTCAGGGCCTGCGAAGCGATCGCCCTGGACTGGCGCATCTATGATCTCTATCTCCATGTGATGGCCGATAACCGGGGGGCATTGCAGTTGTACCAGGGCTTGGGATTTCAGGCGATCGCTGTGAACGCATCCCCCTTTTTCTGGGATAGAGGAGAACCTCGCCGGGTGCTCATGTATAAAAAACTCAAGAATGTTTAAAGGCACTGGTCTTAGTCAACTGATGCCATGATCTAATTCTGAAATTAGGGGTTTTTACAGAAGATCAAGAGTATAACTATAATTCTAGCCATCTTTGACGAGGTGGAAATAGGGCAAAATACCTGTCCCGATTAGGTTTGGACCGATCAACTCTAGCCTAAGTATTCTGGCTAAAGTGCCACAACTTCATACAAAACTTAAAAAACTTTGGGAGAATTTATCATGACTTTAGGGAAATTTCACGTCGTCAGCAACACCCTCCGCCCCAGTAGCCTAAAATAACTTTACGGATATTGCCTCCTAAATTCTCTAGGGTTAGTAGATTTAGGTTCGCTTGCTACGTATTTAAGTCACCTGTATCCTTTTTCAGGGATTTTCATTCACTGCTCTATTCTAGTTATCTTGGAGTTTAAAGGTCGGCTTAACTGTTGTTTCAGAAATTGGTTGAGTAGCTGAATGGGAATGAGTCGGGATATTCATCTGGGCGCAGTGAACCAACCCCATGGGCCAGTCCGGTTACCCTATCGCAATACTTTGTCACATTCAGTACATCCTGACATCTCTGGACTGATACCTCCCTATCAATCCATATCCTCAACGGAGATTAGTAGTTCTTCGGGGGAAGAAGCCGATGTTTTAGGCAAGATTCGGGGCAAGGATCTATGGATTGTCAACAGTCGTCGCCGTAACGGTCTGATTATCCATAAGGAGTTTTATACCGAATTTGCTGGGCCTGGTGCTGCTGTTGGGGGTAACTTAGATGCTGACTGTCGCGGGGTGATTTCCCTGGGTAGCCTTTCCCTGATTGCTCCAGATTCTCCCGAGGAGCAACAGAAGGCGTTACGAATTCGTTTGCAATGGGTCCGATTAACTCAGAATTTTACCGATAAGCCCGTGTCCATTGATCGGGCCCGGATGATCCTTGAGCAGTTTAAGAGTTACTTTGATCAAAGTATTGTGGATCAAGTCCCTGATGAGGCTTTTGCCCTAATGGTGGGTGTGCTTCCCTGTACCATTCGCCGAGCTCGTAGCCTAATGTAGGGCCTGGGCTTGGATTCGCTTCAAGGTGCGTTGATTTTCCTCTGGACTGCCAACGGTAATTCTTAATCCCCCACCCGTGTTGCGAATTAATGTTCCTTCCCTTTTCAAGTAGCGAAACCAGCTATCCAAGTGCTCTTTCATTGTGCCCTGATTGCCCTGGGGGCGGGTATAGATAAAGTTGGCCAGGCTGGGCCAGGTTAGCAGGCTACCCTGGTCATCCAGGCTAGAGAGAAGAACCTGGCGTTGCTGTTGAATCTCGGGAACAATAGCCAGGAGATCCTGGCGGTGGGTGAGTGCTAATCTGGCGGCTGTCTGGGCAATACTCGGTAAGTTGTAGGGCAAGCGAACCTTTTCTAGAGCCGCTACTACCTCAGGTTGGGCAATACCATAGCCGACTCGATAGGCGGCCAGACGAAAAGCTTTAGAAAAAGTTCTCAAGACTATCCAGTTAGGATGGTGGGAAATTTCCTCCAGGGTTGTTTGCTGGCTAAACTCAAAATAGGCTTCATCCACAACTACTAAGATATCTTTGGGGAGTTGCTTCAGCCAGGCTAGTTCCTGTGCCGTTAGCCCGTTGCCCGTGGGGGAGTTGGGATGGACCATAAAGACTACCCGGACCGGTAAATGGGGGGGATGATCAATCACCTGTTGGGCGGCCTCTAGATTGATGGCAAAATTATCTTCATTCCGATCCACAGTGATCACTGGAATTCCCAGGGTACGGGCCAAAATGGCATACATGGAGAAGGTGGGGTTGGCCACCAGCACCGATCCCTCACCGCCTAAACAGGTGACCATGAGCAGGGACCGAATTAACTCATCCGATCCGTTACCAACGGTAATATTAGCGGCTGTGAACTGATCCGGTAGTTGACTCGACTCGTTGGCGTAGTTAGCGATCGCCCCCTTAAGTTCCAGGTAAGCTCCGTCGGGATAACGGTTAGCCGCAATTGTTTGAGCTGCCGCTGCCGCCAGTTTGTCCTTGATGCTGGCGGGTAAGTCATAGGGACACTCGTTTGTATCCAGATGGTCGATGGCGCCCACCGTCTGCTGGCCATCCTCTCCGGGATGGGAGCTATAGGCGGTCAGCTGGATAATATCAGAGCGCAAAAAAGCCGGGGACATAGGAGAAAAGCACAGGATTTAGATCATTATAGGGGGTCAATCCCTACGGTATCCCCCAGGGTTAGCACCTGTCCGGCTTGTTCCCTGATGTTGGTGTTAACCCCTAGTCGATAGAAATGATTAAAGCGGGAGGTGTGGGTCCATGCCGGTAGGCTGGTCGATCGACGGTTCACAAAGGTGGTCTGGAAGCCGGCACTGGCTGAGCCTGTGAGGCTGTGGCGGGTGGGTACAATGCAGCGCTGGCAGGGGTTAGTTCCCTCTAGTACTACAGTCCCGATGGTAAACCTCACCGGTTCCCGACCCTGACTAAATAATTGATCTTCCCAGAAGGGGGGAACTCCGCCAATTTCTAGGTTGGTGCGGAATCTACGTCGCACCTCCTCCAGGGTTAGGTCACCATACCAGCTAGCTACCGTTTCCAGGGTCGCCGTACTGACCAAGGTTGGCCCCCTAGCCAGGGTATCGTCAGGAAAGCCCATCTCCTGGTTTTCTGCTAGCCTGACCGGTTCTGCAAAATGCTCACTCAGCCAGGTTTCCAGGGCCTGGCGTGGGTGATGAAGGGCAAAGCTAACAGGGGTAGGGGAGCGATCTGTGTTCCACCTTACCCACTCCCTATCTGGGGAGAAGTGGGTCCGTAATTGGTGCACCATCGGATTACTCTTGCCATGGATAAACTTTCCCTGGGCATTCAACAGGGCATAGGTGCGATCGCCCTGTAGTGCTCCACTCGCCAGGATCTCAGCCTTCTCTACCGATATCCCATCCAGGGACTTAATCGGAAAAATATCAATACGAGCCAGGTAGGGCACCATAGGTTCTACAGCTGCGACATGCCCCGGCTGGGGCCGTAACCACCCTTGCGCCGGGGCCGATAGGTCAGAACGCCTACCTAGCTTTCACTTTGATCGATTAACCAGGTCCTCAGCCTTCTGACCAGAGTTATATCTTAACTGGCCGGGTTAACCTGAGCTAACTTGACCATAAAAAATCCATCCCGATGGTGGCGGTGGGGCCAGACCTGAATCCAACCCTCTGGCTCAGTACCTAGGGGGGCTAGACTAGGGGGCTGGATTCTCCAGTTGGGGTGTTGGGTCAGAAAAGCCTTGACTACGGCCTGATTTTCCGCTGGCTGTAGGGTACAGGTCGAGTAAACCAGTACCCCGCTGGGTTTGGCACAGCGGGCGGCTTCGGTCAGTAAAGCCTGTTGTAGGGGCACCAGGTTGGTCAAACTCTCGGGATTTTGCCGCCAACGGGCATCGGCGTGACGGTGCAGGGTGCCCAGCCCTGAGCAGGGCACATCCACTAGTACCCGATCAGCCCGTTGATGGAATTGACTCAGGTGAGTACTATCGGCTAGCTGGGTACGCAGGCTGGTAAGGCCCAGGCGATCGCAATTCAACTTAATCTTGCTCAAGCGCGAAGGGGTGCGATCGCAGGCCCATACCTGTCCCTGATCGGCCATCAATTCCGCCAGGTGCGTGGCCTTTCCCCCTGGGGCGGCACAGACATCCAGTACCATCTCTCCCGGCTGGGGATCGAGAAACTCGCTGACCATCTGGGCACTGGCATCCTGGATGCTCCACCAACCGGCTTGGTAGCCTGGCAGGGCCTTAATCGCCCCTGGCGAGTCTACCAGGCGTAAAGCCCAGGGTAGATCGGGAATCGGTTCTGAGCCCAATCCTGCCTGGTGAAAGGCCTCCTGTACCTGTTCTACGGTGGCCCGTTGCCGATTTACCCGTAAATCGAGGGTAGGTGTCCGGTTAAACCAGCCACACAGTTCCTCGGCCTCGCCGTCGCCCAACTGGTCGATCCATAAATCTACAATCCAATCGGGATAGCTGTAGCCGATGGCTAGGGCCCGACTGGGGGCATCGGGCAAACGCAAGGGATCCCCTTGCTGACTAAGACGATAGTAGCGGCGCAGAATAGCATTAACCACTCCCCCCAGGCCCCCTAAACCACTGGCCTTAGCCAGTTCTACCGTGCTGTGAACGGCGGCGGCCACTGGTACGGTAGTTAGATACCTTAACTGGTATAGCCCTAGCCGTAAAATTAGGCGCAGTAAGGGAGGTTGCTGGTCGGCAGACCTGCGCCCCAACTGGCTAATTAATTCGTCCAGGGTACGCTGGCGACGCACTGTCCCATAGACCAATTCCGTGACGAGGGATCGATCAAGCCCACTCGGGGAGCCCTGAGCTAGATGGCGATGTAGGGCCACGTCCGTATAGGCCCCTGCCTGGACTTGGAGGAGTACCTGGAGGGCAAGGTGCCGTGGATTAGAGGAGACCAGCAAGCTGACTGATGACTAAGGAGAGGACCAGGGAAGCTGAATTGCGAAGGTTAGGGGCTACTTTTTTAAGTTAGGTCGGGAGGGTTTGGCAGAGTCTTGATCACGCTTACGACGCCGGCGGTCTCGCCACTCGGCTGCCGTTAGATAGACTACTCCGCCGGTTACCACCACCATCAACACCAGGGCTAGCAGGGCTAGCAGACTAAAAGCTTGGGATGGGAAGAACGTATCCATCGTTAGCGGCAATGACCCTAAAGACCGTTGCGGCCCCAAACCACCATTGACAGGGAAAAGGTAAAGACTACCAGTAACGTTACCCAGCCCAAGGTCAGAATATCCATAATTAACTCTGTCGCATCTAAAAATAACCTCCCCTATCATAGGGGAAATAGCACCCTCGGGAGTTTATTGATTCTGTCCTCTCTTGCTTTTTTCTTGTGCAACCCTGGTTTCCCCCCTCCCCCGCCGATCGCCTAGAGTCTCTTAAAGCTGTGGTTTTGACCGGTAGCATTGGGGCCCTGGTGGCGGCTTTAATTTTAGTCTTGCACCGAATTTCTATGCTGGGCTGGGAGGCGACTCTGGCCTCTACCCTGATGGGTCTGGCGGGGAGTATTTTTGCGGTAACGGTGGCGATCTCAGCCCTCAGTACTAGCCTGTTTGGTATCACCTATCGCTACGCCGTCCGACAGGATCCTAATCCTCAAATTAAGATTGGTGTAGTGCTAGCCTTTAGTCTAGTTAGGGGTTTAACGTTGGTTGATGCCGCTGTGATCGTTAATTGGCATACCTGGCCCCTAATTTTGATTAGCTGTAGTGAGAGTCTTCTACTTTTTGGGTTGGCTGGAGCTGCTTTAGAACTGGCCCTGAGGCAGGGTTGGGTACAATGGGTAGGGTCTGGAAGGTCCTAGCCTGGATAGGGAAATTCTCAGCTTTAACCGTTTCGCAATAGCCAGGGCCAGACTGCCGGCCACCAGACCCAGCCCTACTACCGGAAGCCCATCGTCTGGTTACAATGACTAAAGACATAAAACTAGCGTGTACCCATGATACCTACCGTTATTGAGCAATCAGGCCGGGGCGAACGGGCCTTTGATATTTATTCTCGCCTGTTGCGTGAACGCATTATTTTCCTGGGACAGGAAGTTACCTCCGACTCAGCCAACTTGATTGTGGCCCAGATGCTATTTTTGGAGGCTGAGGATCCTGAGAAAGATATTTACCTCTATATCAACTCTCCAGGAGGATCGGTGACCGCTGGTTTGGGTATCTATGACACCATGAACCACATTCGCCCCCAGGTATGTACCATCTGTGTCGGACTGGCGGCCAGTATGGGAGCTTTTTTGCTGGCCGCCGGAGAAAAGGGTAAGCGTATGAGTCTGCCCAATTCCCGGATTATGATTCACCAACCCCTGGGAGGTGCCCAGGGCCAGGCCACCGATATTGAAATTCAGGCCAAGGAAATTCTTTACCTGAAGCAGCGCTTAAATGAAGCCCTAGCCACAAATACGGGCCAGCCCCTGGAGAAAATTACCGACGATACGGAGCGGGACTTTTTCATGAGCCCTCAAGAGGCGGTGGACTACGGTCTGATTGATCAGGTGATCGATCGGGCTTCGGTGGGGAGTCGCCCCATGGCTGTTAATTAGGCAGATCTATCGGGCGGGTATTAACCGGCTGAGCCAGGAGAAGATGGCTGGGTTTCCAGGTATAGCAAGAATTCCAGCAGTTCTTCATCACTCAGGTCATGGCGCGATCGCTTACCGTAGGTACGCTCCAAAAATTCCCGTCCCTGGCTTGTGCCCCAGCCCAATCGTTGTAGTTCCACATCGGTCTGGGCAATGATGTCCGATAAATCAATTGAGGATAGGCTAATCTCCTCCGCCGGTGAGAGCTTTTCGGCCATAGTCAGGTCAACCCCTGAGGATGCTTGGGACTGGATAGGGGTAGCTATAGCGATCGAATCTGGTGGCGGCAAAGCTATAGGTTTTTCGCTGGTTGGTTGATCGCGGGTAGAATCGACCAATTTGGACGGACCAACGATGGCTGGTCCAGTTGTGGTTATAACGGCCGATGGGGGTTGATCAGCCAGGGGGGGATTCGGATTTACAGGCAATCCTAGTCTTTCTAAGGCTCGATTTAGGGCCAAGTCCTCCGCTGATTCCACCACAGATTGGGCCCCCAGGGCGGTGGCTAGGGTCATACCGTCTGTGCTAAGAGTGACTCGCACAATATACAGCCCGTCGTGGATATTTAGCAGTTCTGAAGTCACGCTGGCATTTGGATAGCGCTGTCGGAAGGCCGTTAAAAGGGAACTGAGCACGCTGGCGAGTACTCCTAGCAGGTAGGCTAACCGTATTATTGTAGAAAAGCAGAGCAGGTTAAACTAAGCAGGGTTTGAAAAAACAGGAGAAAGGCTTAATTTCTAGAATAGAACCCCTAAAAAGTATAGTCTTGGCCAGAATGTTTAGCACCCAGCTTATCGATCAAATTGACTAGCCTCAAAGGCTGTTTGCCACCCTCCATCAAAGTCTTTAGATTGAAGAGCCGTTGCAGTACTTTCTGCCCCGTTAAAACTGGCTACGGCTTATAGTATAAGAGCCTTAGCTAACCTGTATAGGCTTAATCTGTGGAGAATCGAGGTACTCCATGTGACCGGTTCAAATGCCGGCTAAAGCCGCTCAAGTTAGACTGGATAAACCACTCATTAATGACGACCCAGGGTCGCTAAGAACACTTAATGCTAGATCAGCTCCTAGACATTTCCAACAACTTCGGCGTTGATACGCTGTTGTTACTGCCTGTGTTGATTGCCCTAGAGGCGATTCTTTCGGCTGATAATGCCATCGCTCTGGCGGCGATCTCCCAGGGATTAGAGGGGGAAGCTCTACAAAAACAGGCGTTGAACATTGGCTTAATCGTTGCCTTTATTTTGCGGGTGGCTTTAATTCTGACAGCGGGCTGGGTTCTTCAATTCTGGCAGTTTGAGGTAATGGGGGCGGCTTACCTACTTTGGCTTACCTTTAATCACTTTACTAGTCCTGCTGATGCCGACCTCCATCATCACCATGGTCCCAGCTTTAAAAGTCTGTGGCAGGCTATTCCTATTATTGCTTTTACCGATTTAGCCTTCTCCCTCGACAGCGTAACCACCGCCCTGGCGCTCTCAAAGCAGATAGTGGTGATTTTGTTGGGTGGGGCGATCGGAGTGTTGACCTTACGGTTTATGGCCGGTTTGTTTATTCGCTGGCTCGAAGAATTTGAGTACCTGGAGGATGCCGGTTTTATTACAGTTTCCTTTGTGGGTGTGCGACTACTACTCCGGGTAGTGAACGCTAGTTTGGTTCCTCCCGAATGGTTAATGGTCTCCTTGATTGCCCTGGTATTTACCTGGGGTTTTTCAGTTCGCGTTAGTCCTAAGGCTGAGACTAGGCCCGTAGATGTCCCTAGGGTTGCCCTTACCCACCCTGCTCAGGCTCCTGTACTGACTGAATTAGACGACTTGGCAACTACTGAAGAAGGACAGACTGTAGTTGCGGTTATGACTCAAGATTCCACTGCTGAGGAATTAGGCGAAATTGGCAATATCCGTTGATCGTCAACCAAACCAGCTGGTTTGGGCAGGTTGGGTCTGAGCTAGAAGTTTACCTCTGGAAATGACATGGGTGACTACGGCGGTCCGCCGCAGGGCATCGTAAGGACTCTCCGCCTCTAGCACAATCAGGTTGGCTGGCTTACCGACCTCAATACCATAGTGGTCACCCAGGTTAAGGGTGAAGGCTCCATTCGCCGTTACCATGGCATAACAGGCATCGATCTCTGCTTGCCCTGTCATCTGACAGCCATGGATGGCCATGGCTGCCACATTTAACATATTTCCCGTACCCAGGCTATACCATGGATCCTGAATGCAGTCATGCCCTAAACTGACATTCAATCCTCGCTGCCATAGTTCCTTTACCCGGGTAATTCCCCGTCGCTTTGGGTAGGTATCGGTACGACCCTGTAGGGTTATGTTAATCAAAGGATTGGCAACGAAATTAATCTGAGCTCGCTCCAATAAGCCCATTAGTTTGAAGGCATAGGCATTGTTATAGGAGGCAAAAGCCGTGGTGTGGCTGGCGGTAACTCTTGACCCTAAGCCCGATCGCAGAGCACAGGCGGCCACCACCTCTAAAAATCGAGACTGGTCATCATCAATTTCATCACAGTGGATATCAACCAGGCGATCGTAGGTTTGGGCCAATTGAAAAATTTGTTCAACCGATCGAACGCCGTCTTCCCGGGTGAACTCATAATGGGGAATACCCCCAACAGCATCAGCCCCTAGTTTTAAGGCTTCCTCCAGTAGGGCGGTATTTTGGGGACTACCGTAGATACCATCCTGGGGGAAGGCCACCACCTGTAGGGTCATCCATTCCTGAACGGACTCCCGCAGGTCAAGGAGGGCTTGGAGGGCAACCAGACTGGGTTCGCTAACGTCAGCGTGGGTGCGAACAAACAGCACTCCCTGTTCCGCTTGAAGCCGCAGCGCTGTTAGGGCTCTCGCCTTAACATCTGCATAGCTGAGGGTAGCTTTGCGATCGCGCCAGATATCAATACCCTCAAACAAGGTCCCACTGCTATTCCAGCGGGGCTGCCCAACGGTCAGAACGGAGTCAAGATGGATATGGGACTCCACAAAAGGCGGACTGGTTAATCGACCTTGGACGAGCAACTCTTGCTTACCTAGATTTTCCAGATGGGCCGCTATCGCAACAATCTTGCCCTTTGCTATGGCAATATCCACCAGCCCAGGATGACCTGACAATAAACATTGCCTTAAAACTAATTCAAATCGAGTCTCACTCATAGTGGGCTATTAGGTCTGGAAAAACTAATTCCCCATCGTCAGTTAGTGACTCGTCTTTAATAAAATTGCCTAGTGAGCAGAACCGACGAACAGTCCAGGGGCATAAGCTTCGATCACCTTACCAGTACGAGCACAGGTGATCATCAAGTAATCACAGGCAGAACATTGGGTGCGAATCAGCTGATCGGACTCAAGATGGTAGCGATCGGCTAGTTGACCGCAGTTGGGACAATGGACCTTTTCAGACACGGATATCATTTTGTTACTCCAAATACTTTTATGAATGAGGTTCAAGGTTTATCAATGGGTACAGAGGGTCTAGACAAACAAAATTATCAAAGATAAAAAATACTTGAGTATCTCAGGATTACTCAATGAGAACAATAGTTTTAAGTGATGGCATAGAGAATCAGACCAACCTAAAGACTAAAAACCTAAGATAAACATCGAGCAATCAAATTATTCCTAATACAATTTTCTTTGTATTAGGAATAATCAAAAAAACAGTATTTCAGAAAAAGAAAACTTATATTCTTTATTATGTAGGCATATTTTAGGAGCTGCAACATTTTTTATAAATGCTTAAGGTTGAAAAATCTCAGGTTTGCTGATGATCCCTCGTGGGTAAATGCAGGAATAGGACAGGGTGGAGGGAATTTGATGATTGAATCGAGTTGGATATGTCTATACTAAATATTCTTGAATTTTGGATCCATTTGTAATTCCGTACTACGGTTAACCTTTTTTTGATGCTGTTTTCAGTAAACTTACTCTGGCCTTTCTGGCGACAATCTATGCTGAAGGCAATCTAGACTTTTAGTTATGCGCTATCAGATCTGTCACCGTACTCACTATGCTTACCAAGAACCTGTAACCTTGCAGTGCCACACACTGCGGCTGCGGCCTCGCTGTGATGCTACTCAGCAGGTAGGGATCTTTGATTTAAAGATTGATCCCAGCCCAATTCGTCAGGCAGCCCTGGTGGAAACCGATGGGAACCACACCTTGCGACTCTGGTTTGACCAGGCTCCAACCCGTCACCTGACTATTGAAGCGACGTCAGAGGTGATGACCTACCGTACCAATCCCTTTGATTACCTGGCTGAGCCCTGGGCCGTGCATGTGCCCATTGATTATCCGGTTACCCTGGCCGCTAGCCTGCAAGCCTATCTCCAGCCTCCCTCTACAATCGCGGTTTCACCCCTGGTTATTGACCTAGTGGAGCAGATCCTGTACGGGGTAGAGGGCAATATTAGTTTTTTCCTGACCACCTTGAATCAACGCATTTACGAAACCTGCCAGTATGGGACACGTGCTACGGGTCGCCCCTGGCCGCCGGGCATTACCTGGGCTCAAAAGTTCGGCAGTTGTCGTGATTTCACGGTATTGTTTATGGCTGCCTGTCGCGCGGCAGGATTGGCTGCTCGATTCGTCAGTGGTTACGAAGAAGGAGATAGTCGTATTTCCGATCGCGATCTGCACGCTTGGGCCGAGGTTTACATTCCTGGCGGCGGGTGGCGTGGTTTTGACCCAACCCATGGTTTGGCGGTTAGCGATCGCCATATTGCCCTGGTGGCCAGCCCCTTTCCCCAGGACACGGCCCCGGTTCAGGGTAGTACGGTGGAGGGAGGCCAGGTAAAGTCGACTTTAGAAACTGATGTGCGCGTTAGGGTAATTTAGCCCCAAGCCCTGAGTCTCAACGGCCCAGGGTTTTACGGGTCTGATCCCGCAACAGTTTAGCCGTTTCGTCCTCAGGATTGAGCTGTAGCGCCTTGTCAAAGGCGACAATCGCCTGATCGTAGCGTTCCAAGGTCCAGGCGGCCTCTCCCCGTACTGTCCAGGCCTCGGCTAATTCGCGGTCAAGGGCAATAGCCTGGTCAACGGCGTTGAGGGCTTCTGCCGATCGGCCTAACTTTTGCAGTACTCGGCCCCGATCCAGCCAGGCTGTTGCCAGAGCTGGCATTAGCTGGTTTGTGTTTTCGTATAGGGCGAGGGCGGCTAAAAGTCTACCCTGCTGCTCTTCCGCCCTGCCTTTGTTGCGGGTGGCTTCTGGATAATAGCTGCGATAGGCAAGGGCGTCGTTACAGGCGGCAATAGCTTCACTGGGTCGTTTGAGTCCAATCAGGGCGCGACAACGACCCAAATAGGCAGAAGCATGGTCTGACCGGACTGTGATCGCGGTGTTATAGATATCTAACGCCTCTGGAAAACGTTCATCAGTAACCAGTTGGTCTCCCTGCTTAACCAAGTATTCAGCTTTTTCCTGAGGTGGTAGTAACAAGCCCAGATCGGTGGTTAGGTGGGGCCTGGGCAGAGAGATAAAAGGCGTGGCAATGCGGTGACTGGCCGGCTCAAAGGCGACGGTTAGCCCACCCTGCCACAGCGCCACCAGGGTGGCGACCAAGCCTAACGTGCCCACCATCACTATCTGCTTGGGCTGGATAGTTGGTCGGCCTGGCGTGAGTCCCCGTAGTTGGTTCCAGATCAGAGGGATGGCTGGATAGCTAGGGCCATCCCCTGGATGTGGGCTATAGATACTATCCATCGGAAACAGGGAGGTGGCGTCCTGGGCTCCAGCGATCGCCGTGATCTCTGAGGTGTCAGCGGGAACTAAAACCGCCTCCCCAGGGTCAGACTGAGGACTAGGCACCAGTCCTCCAGCACCCCTTTGCCAGGTTTGGTAGAGATGGGTACTAATTTTACTGCTTAGGGGCGTAGGTAGATTTTGTAAAGCTTCCAGGGCCTCCGTTGCCGTCGGATAGCGATCGCGGAAATCGTAGCGGACCATGCGGTCCAGCACCTCTGTTAAGGCCGATGATACGGAGGGAGCATGGGAATGCCAGCTCAGCTCTGAGGTCACTGGGTCTTCCTTAATTTTTTGGGGATGCATACCCGTTAAGGCCCGAATACCCAACATACCTACTGCGTAAATATCGCTACTAAACCGGGGTTTACCGGCATATTGTTCATTGGGCATGTAACCATGGGTGCCAATGGCTACCGTCAGGTTGGTGGCTCCAGTCTCCGCGTCAACCAGGGGTGAAGTGGTGACCTGTTTGACTGCACCAAAGTCGATCAGCACAAGTTTGCCATCCCGGTGACGACGAATTAGATTGGAGGGCTTGATATCCCGATGAATGACCTGTTGGCCATGGACAAAGGCAAGAATCTCCAAAATTTCCTGTAGAAGCAAAACCACTCGGGTTTCTGACCAGGGCTTACCTTCTTCAATCTGGCTACTGAGGCGACTGCCCTCAATATATTCTTGAGCCAGATAAAATTCTTGATTTTCTTCGAAATGAGCTAGGAGAGATGGAATTTGGGGATGATTCCCTAATTGATAGAGAACTCTGGCTTCAGTATCAAATAGACGACGGGCCATATCCAGGGTGGCGGCATCCTTATCTTGAACCTTAAGCTGCTTAATCACGCACTTAGGATAGTTAGGTAGGTGTAGATCAGACACTAAAAAGGTGCGGCTAAACCCCCCTGAGCCCAACCGCCGAATCACCTGGTATCGACCCCCTAACAGTTTTTCCTCCATGTCCCTAAAACTCTGGTTCCAGCCCGTTTAATTTTTGCATTCGAGCTATCAGCCAACCCAGGAATGATCCTCCCGATTAGGTTTACTACACCCTTATTTAATGCATCTGCTTCAGTGTATTCCCTTATTGCTCAGCTTGGATTAGGGCCTTGATTGAATTTATTGATTACGGAAATAGTCAAAACTAGGCGAGTGTCACTCTATATTCAGTAACCTGGTCCTAGCTCTTGCCTTAGGGTTATGGCGTGTGTGTCAAGAACCAATTCGGCAAGACCTTGGTAAAGGGTGATTTATGGGTAGCCAAACCACCATGGAATATAAGTAAATTGAGATATCCCTTCTCCTCAGTCACCCGATCGCCATGTTCAAGCCTGCCGACTTCTCCAGCCAGATTAACCTCGAGGTGTTGAACAGTCTGCCCGACGCTATTGTCGTTGTCAATCAGCAAGGACAGCCCTTATACCTCAACCTTCAGGCTAGGGACTTTTTGCTAGATCACTTAGATCACCTTTGGCGGGTGGGGGAAGCATCCAACTGGCAAGTACTGGATGGACAGGGGCGATCCCTAAGGGAGGATCAACTACCCCTGGGCCGTATTTTAAGGGGCGATTGTTTGGAAAACGAGGAATTCATTTTAGTAGATACCAGATCCCCATCCGACCGTCTCTGGATTGCCCTCAGTGGAGGTCCCTGCCAGGGTAGGGGGGAGGCGGCTGGGGTCGTATCGGTGCGTAATATCTCTGTCCGCAAACAACAGGAAGCCAGACTGCACCATCAAGCCCTCCATGACCAATTGACGGGCTTACCCAATCGCATTTTTTTTATTGATCGTGTTAATCAGATTTTGGCTCAGGGTAGACCAGACCAGTCTATGGCGGTTTTGTTTATGGACCTTGACCGGTTTAAAGAGGTTAACGATAATTTGGGGCACCGGGTTGGCAATGAACTGCTCACCCATTTAGGAGAACGCCTGCAACGGCAGGTAACCATGGCCCATACCATTGCCCGACTGGGGGGAGATGAGTTTGCCATCCTCTTAGAAAATCTATCGGGTCCAGCTATGGCGATGACCATAGCTGAGCAATTGCGAGAGGCGATTATCCAACCCTTTCTCCTGCATCATTACGAGGTTTATATCGACGCCAGTATCGGTATTGCCCTGGGACCAACCCAGTACCAAAATGCCGAAGACTGGTTACGGGATGCTGATGCCGCAATGTACCAAATCAAGGATTTGCCTGATCGTCACTGGCATGTCTTTGACAGTTCTCTACAAATCCAGCGCAGTCAACGCATGCAATCCGAGATGGAGCTCCGTCAGGCTCTGGCGAAAGAGGAACTGTGCCTGCACTATCAGCCCATTGTGACCATCAGCACCCAGAGCATCATTGGTTTTGAGGCGCTGGTACGTTGGCAGCACCCCACTCGAGGGTTACTCATGCCAGGGGAGTTTATTGCTACCGCTGAAGCTACAGGATTGATTATCCCCCTGGGATGGTGGGTCCTGGAGGAGGCCTGTCGTCAGATGCAAGCCTGGAGTTTACTGTATCCCTCCATGGCTAACCTGACCATGAGTGTTAACATGTCAAGCAAGCAATTTTCCCAGCAAAACCTGGTAGAAAAGGTAAAGGATATTCTGGCCAAAACCAAGTTTTCTCCCCGTCGCCTTGCCCTGGAGGTGACTGAAGGTGTGTTGATTAACCACTCCGAATCAATTATGGCGATTTTGGAAGAACTTAGGGCTATGGGTATTCGGCTGGCCGTGGATGATTTTGGTACAGGCTATTCCTCCTTGAGTTACCTGCATCGATTCCCCTTTGACTGTTTAAAAATAGATCGATCTTTCATTGAAAATGCCGATCAGGATTTTGAAAAATTAGAGATTTTACAGTCAGTAGTACGGTTAGCTTGGAACCTGGGCCTGGATGTGGTGGCAGAGGGGGTTGAAACCCAGCGCCACTATGCCCAGCTTAGGGCGTTACGCTGCGAATCAGGCCAGGGATATTTATTTTCTAAACCCCTCTCGCCAAAAGGGATAGAAGCTTTAGTCACGCAGGACTTAAGTTGCCAAAGTATAGCTTTGGCTAGGAGCCTAGGGAGCGAGTTGACCAGCGAAAGCTAGGGCTGGGTAGGGGTTTTGGCTTGCCGCCCCGTTGAAATTGGCTACGGCTAGATCGGAACCTGATCTGCGCATCAACCCCTAATTGGCTGCCTAAATCTTGGTCAATAGTCTTAGACTAGCTTCATTCACCTTGTTTGCAAAGAGGACCCATTGGCTCTGAAAACCCTCACCTATAAATCCCAGGAGGGATTATCGGCGGATTGGCGTTTGATTGCCCTGCATGGCTGGGGAGCGAACTCGTCCGATCTGCTGGGGTTGGCTCCCTCTCTAGACTTACCTGACTTTGCCATGGTCTTTCCTGAGGCACCTCTGCCCCATCCTCAGGTGCCAGGTGGGCGCATGTGGTATAGCTTCCCCCTTGGCTATGACTTTGCACAGGCCTACGATTTTGAACAGCAAAGTGACCTCCAAACCAGTCGTCAAGCCCTGCGATCCTGGTTGTTAGATCTGGCTGAATCCAGTTCTATTCCCCTAGAACGCACTGTCCTGGCGGGTTTTTCCCAGGGGGGAGCTATGGCGCTAGATGTCGGTTTAGGCCTTCCCCTAGCGGCTCAGGTGAGTCTTAGCGGTTATTTGCATGGTGCGGTCTCTGCTGCCGTAACCCCTCGACCTCTAATCATGGTTCATGGTTCCTTTGATCCGGTGGTTCCCATTGCAAAGGCCTATGCTGCCAAAGCTGAACTCGAGCACCAGGGCCAGGTGGTCAGGTTCCATGAGTTGCCCATGGGTCATGAAGTTTCCCCCGCGGTGATCAGGCTGCTAAGGCAATTTTGCGAAGATTTACGGCAGGAGACCAGGTGAGTCTGGTTTAAACCTTATCCTAGATCCTAGAACGGTGGAATTAAGGATTGATTGCCCCATGATCTGTGGCTATAGCTGTAGGTAAGTGGGTGGCTATCACCAAGGGGGAAGGTAATCATGCTCAGCGTACATGTATCGTCAGAAGCGATTTTGGAAATGACCCCAGATAGCGTGGCAGAATTAGCCCGCCGCCTGGAAGCCGATGCCTACGAAAACGCCTTTGAAGGGTTGCAGGATTGGCATATGCTTAGGGCTCTGGCTTTCCGACGCCCAGAACTGGTGGAATCTTACCTCTACCTGCTCGATCTGGAACCCTACGATGAGTCCTAGGCGCTCACTTCTTGACCAATACTGTCCTAGCTGGAGCTAGCCAGTGGTGTCTACACCTGCTCGAGTTTTAGTGGGTATTAGCGGTGGCATTGCTGCTTACAAGCTGGGTTGGGTGATTTCTCAACTGAGCCAGGCAGGGCTACAGGTGCGGGTAATACTAACCCATTCGGCCCAGGCGTTTATATCGCCCCTAACGGTGGCGACCCTATCGCGCCATCCGGCCTACACCGATGAGCAGTTCTGGCAAGCCAGCCAGCCCCGACCCCTCCATATTAGTTTGGGGGAATGGGCTGATGTCTTTTTGATCGCTCCCCTCAGTGCCCATACCCTGGCCAAGCTAGCCCATGGTTTGGCGGATAACTTACTGACGAATACGGTGTTGGCCTCTACCTGTCCGGTTCTGGTAGCCCCAGCGATGAATACCGATATGTGGCAACAACCCGCGGTACAGCGTAACTGGCAGACTTTGTTGCAGGATCAGCGCTTTCATGGGGCTGATCCTGGAGAGGGGATGCTAGCCTGCGATCGCGTCGGCGCTGGGCGCATGGCTGAACCCGAGGATCTTATCCCTCACCTTTACTCCCTACTCCATAGTCGAGGAAAACGGGACCTATCCGGTAAATGTTTACTGATCAGTGCTGGAAGTACCCAGGAATATCTAGACCCGGTACGGTTTATCGGTAACCCGTCCAGTGGCAAGATGGGGGTAGCCCTGGCCCTTGCGGCTTACCATCGGGGGGCTCGAGTAATTCTGGTGCATGGCCCTATGGAAAAGGGTTTGCGCGATCGCCTGAAGACCATCGAAACCCATCCGATCACCACCGCAGCAGCCATGCATGAGGCGATGGTCGCCCACCTCCCCGCCGCCGACTGGATTATGATGGCAGCCGCAGTAGCCGATGTTAAGCCAGCCAGTCGCTCGTCAACCAAGTTAGCGAAGGACGCCATACCCCACAGGTTAGCCCTGGAACCCGTACCCGATATTTTGCTTGATCTAGCTCAGCGTCGCCATCCGCAACAAATATTGATTGGCTTTGCTGCCCAGACTGGGGAGATTGTTGCTCCAGCGTTGGAAAAACTCCATCGTAAGGGATTAGATGCGATCGTCGCCAATCCAGTAGATTATCCAGATGCCGGGTTTGGTAGTGATACTAACCAGGCGGTTTTAATCTACCGTGATCAACAATTTATTATTGCTCCCTGTACCAAGCTAGAGATGGCCCATCGTATTTTTGACCATCTGATGGAAAGGTATGGTCCCAGTCACCTATAACGGTGTGGAGGGAAGCCAGAGGTCCGTAATAAGAATTTAGGAGTCAGGAGAAATACGTAGGTTTTCTATCGGTCCATCTCTCTATCGGTTATTATCTAGCATGTTCTGAAAAGTCGTCACTGGATCATGAGCGATACTTATCCCCATATCGATACATTCCAACAAATACTTTATTTAAAAGACCCCATCGCTTTGAGAATAGACTGGTGGATGATTGACCCTGGACAAGTGCTTTTAAATCGATGCCCTGCTATCCATCGCCATAGTTCTATAACGGGTAGTCAATTGAGTAGAATGGCTAGAATTTACTGAGAATATAGCCCTAGCTACCGATAACGGGACGGGGGTAATTTAGAATCTTTATTTCATCCAGTGCTTTGCTATGAATGGGTACTTCAATCCAATCAATGGGTAGGGAGTTACCTGCTCAGGATACGGTTAGAGCGGTAGCTGGTTAACTGACAAGTCTTTTTACGTTCATCCCTAAATCCCTTCTTCCACAACCGGAGAAGGGACTTCAAATCGAAAGCCTCGGTCACAAGCGTATCTCCCGCTCGGGGAGAGGGGTTGGGGTGTAGATGCTAAGCAGTTTCTCTGCTAGTGGATATTGCGTGTTTTGTCAGTCAATCAGGAGCTCTAGTCACAGGGGATGAAGCGGAGGCCTTCTGATCAAAGCCTATTTCCTAGGCGGTTGAGTTGAATAGTCAGGGATAAACTTTGTGCTTAGGATCGTAGCAACCTTAAGGCCGTTGAAAAAGTTTGCCTGAATTTTCCCTTCCTAAAATACCATTTAGCCAGGCTGATTAAATCAGACCTGAGAAACTTATTATTCAAGTCAATAATAGATTTATCAATGCCGATTTTCTTAAAGTGGTCATTAAGTTTTTCTCGCATTATCGTGTCATAGTAGTCGCGAATCATGGCTGAGGTGGCTATGACACTACCAGAGTGATACCTGAAATTATTCAAGGGTGTGGCTATAAAAGCGATCTTGCCTATGAGGAGTAATTTAATCCATAAAAACCAATCTCCACACTTTGCAACTTCTAGATCTACACCCCCACTGTTCAAGTAAGCCTCTTTTTTGAATAAAATAGCACTGGCATTAGGGATAGTGTTTTTGAATATCAGGGATGATTTAATCTCATTTAATCCATCATTGATATAGTCACTTTCCCATTTTTCAGGAAAATCCAAATCCTGAGTATGGGTAAGCCAGGAGCCGGTAATTTCACCATCGGCGTTCATCCGATTTGATTGGGTGTAAACTAAGACTAACTGGGGATCTTCCCTAAACTTTTCCACTAGTTTTTCCAATAGCTGAGGATGGGCGACATCATCACTCTCAGCAAGTAAAATATATTCACCCTGGGCTGTTTTGATACCCAGGTCCCATTGTCGGAAAGTACTACCAGAATTTTGACTATTAATAATTAATTTTGCTAGTTTAGGATGATTCTTATAGGACTCGAGAATTGTTTTACTATCATCGGTGGAGGCGTCATCTAATAAAATTAGTTCAAAATCACTAAAGGTTTGATTTATAATGCTATCAATTCTCTCTTTAAGGAAGCGAGCATGATTATAATTAGGAATAATTACTGATACTAAGGGCATCCTATATCTCCTTGCTAATTATAGAAAAAATAATATATTGATATTTCGTAGATAGGGAAAGATATTTTACCTAACCAGATAAATATTCTGATTTTAGCCAGAATAGTCAGGGCAGGATTGGTCAATCAATAGGATTACTGGGGTAGTATGAAACCTATGCCAGGTTTGCTGGCTCGGTTAACTATTGCTTCCTAATTACGGGCCAGCCATTTTTGACCGTTTAGGCGCTTTAGCAAAAATAGGACCATTAAGTCCAGAGTAACCTTACGCTCGTCTCCCATAAACTGCTCAATGGTACTGGGTTGGGAGCCGCGATCGCAGTGGTAAAACAGCTTGGGACCGTTGATATTATCTTTGGTAAAGACAATAGTGAACTGCCGAGATCCTTCTTTACAGGTTCCCTGAATCTGCCAGTAGGGATCGGCATCGCCTACACCAAACACTGGCAACGGGCATTTATCAAAGCTTAGCTGTACATCCCCTGCTCCCTTTTCCTTCAAGGCCGCTGTTAACGAAGGCAGAAAATCTTGCTGAATAAACTCTGTAAAGGGCTTATCCTCTAAGGCTGGAGGCTTTTCCTTAGGGGCAGGTTTGGACCCCGCCTCCACCTTGGCCTTAGGGGTAGAGGCGGCTCCAGGAGAGGGAGTGTTTTCGTTAGCCATAGAACACCATAGGTTACTTCAGATTGACAAATAGAGTTTCCCGCAGGTTTCTCTTGCAGGCTTTTTCCCATAGTAAAACAAAGTACCCCTACAGGCATAGTCAGTATGGGGGAAAAGTTGAAGGGTCTGCCAATGTTCCGCTTGATGGCGTCAGTTTAATTTGGCTAACCTAGTCCGCGAGGCCTATCCTTGGGGAATCAGGGTGAGCAGGTCCTTACGAAGGGTAGCTAGGTCTGGGTGACTGCCATCGGTATAATCCGTAATGCCCACCGCGGCCAGATCGGCTTCAACCATAAGATGGACCAACTCCTCAAAGGTAACACTGGGAGACCAGCCTAAAGCCTGCTGGGCCTTAGTAGCATCACCAATTAACAGGTCTACTTCTGCTGGGCGTAGATAGCGTGGATCGAACTCAACGTAGTCATGCCAGTCTAGACCAACTCGGGTAAAGGCGATGTCGAGGAATTCACGAATGGAGTGGGTCTCGTTGGTGGCTACGACGTAGTCATCGGGTTTATCTTGCTGGAGCATCAGCCACATAGCTCGAACGTAGTCTTTGGCGTAGCCCCAGTCTCGCTTAGAGTCTAGATTGCCCAGATAGAGCTTTTTCTGCTGGCCAGCCACAATCCGGGCTAGGGCTCGAGTAATCTTACGGGTAACAAAGGTTTCACCCCGACGCGGCGATTCGTGGTTAAACAGAATACCGTTGCAGGCAAAGAGATCGTAGGACTCCCGATAGTTAATGGTTTGCCAGTGGGCATAGACCTTGGCGCAGGCGTAGGGACTACGGGGATAGAAGGGGGTGGTCTCTTTCTGGGGAATTTCTTGAACCTTGCCAAACATTTCTGAGGAACCTGCTTGATAGAAGCGGACCTCTAGGCCGGTACGTTGCTGGTAGTCGCGAATTGCCTCGAGTAGACGCAGGGTACCCATGCCCACGGCATCAACGGTGTACTCAGGAGAATCAAAACTGACTCGAACGTGGGATTGAGCTCCCAAATTGTAGACTTCCTGCGGTTGCACCTGCTCTAAAATACGGCGCAACATGGTGCCATCGGTTAGGTCACCATAATGGAGAAAGAGGCGGGCATCGTCACTGTGGGGATCTACGTAGATATGATCGATGCGATCGGTATTAAAGGTGGAGGTTCGCCGAATAACGCCATGGACCTCGTAACCATTTTCTAACAATAACTCGGCTAAATAGGATCCATCTTGACCGGTAATACCTGTAATTAGGGCACGCTTGGATTCACTCATAGGGGATTCACTCATAGGGGATTCATCTCACCGTGTTGTAACTAATGGAAACTGTTCAGCCTGAAGAATCTTCCTATCCTGATACAAGCTTATAAATACTTGGATAGGGCATCCTGAACTGCAGGCGATCCAGGCACACTGAACATTAGATAAAAGCTTAAATCTAAACCTCTTAACTATGTCCAGGGCCATCCTTTAAAGTCTCAAGCTCACGGCGAACTGCCGATAGATCTTCAGTTAAAGCAACTAAGTCATTTTGTAGACTGGCATCAGTAACGGGCTGGGCTACGCTGTTTGTCCTCGAATCTGGTGAAGAGGAATTGCCATGGGAAAAGGGCTGGGGAATCTGACTCAGGAGTGCATCCACCAGTTGACGGGCCTCTTTTTCCGTGGTTTCACCCTTAGCCTCCAAAACTTCGGCCAGTCGGCTAAAGTCGTTACCCAACTCAGCAAACTTCCGGCTGGATTCTTCGGGAAATTGCAGGGCCTCAACCATGGAGGCTGCTGCACCCAGGGTGAGATGCAACCCTTTCTGTAGAGCTTGGGATACTTCATTGGGGTTCATGACGATCAGCCCTTTTGAATAATTTGGGTAGAAAACCCGAAGAGAAAAATTCCCCTATGGGTGCATAGCAGTTTGATAACAGTTATTAATTCTACTCCAAATAACGACAAATATCTTCATAGAGTTGGGAGAGGGTAGCTTCGGTGGTGAGGCGAATCCGATCGTCTCGGAGAGTAATTAAAACCCGGGCGGCAAAAGCGCTGGGCCAGATATTAGGATTGCAAAAAATCTCTAGAAAGACCTCGCCAGTGTGACGATATTCCATCGGTTGTAGCTGTCCGGGTCGGGTTGGGATGCCCGCTTGAACCGTAGCGGTTTGCCATTGGCTTTTCAGGGCGCCGAGGCTGGCTTGTAGTTCTTGAGCAGCGGAGATAGAAAAGCTAAATCGTACCGATCCATCGGATAGATTCAGGGTTAGGGGAGGGGTGGTCATGGCTGAAAACCGGTGAAATTGCTGAAAATTTAGGAACCTATTGTCCCTTCATTCTGCCATCTACGGTCACCGCCATCACCCGGTGGCTGATTTATTCGAGGCCTGGGCCCAACCGATGAGTTCTATTCATAAGTTGCTACTATGGTTTCGTGATGGTAGATCGGGAGAAAGAGCGTGCGAGAGATTTTAATTAGTCTGGCCGTGTTGGTTAGTTGCTGTTTGGTATTGCTGGTGGCCCAGTTGGTGGGTCCCCAAGCCAGTGCTACTGCGTTGAACCTATCGGACTCTGAAACTATCCTGGACAGTGCTACCACCCCTACCTCCGTGGCCATGGCAGTGACGGCGTCGGCGACTGACCTGTTGCCAGCCACCCCTACCCCGACGGTGGAGTCAAGCCAAACCATTACCACCGCCTCTGGATTACAGTATGTGGATCGAGTGGAAGGGACGGGGGCCATGCCCCAGACTGGTCAACGGGTGACCGTCCACTACACAGGTACCCTGGAAGACGGTACCAAGTTCGATAGTTCTCGCGATCGCGGTCGTCCTTTTACCTTTCAGATCGGGGTAGGTCAGGTGATTAAGGGCTGGGATGAAGGGGTCAGCACCATGCGAGTGGGCGGGCAGCGGCAGCTGATTATTCCGTCTGAATTGGGCTACGGTAGCCGGGGTGCAGGTGGGGTGATTCCTCCCAATGCCACCCTGGTATTCGATGTGGAATTGCTACGGATTGGTTAATCAATCTTCTGGCCTCCCCTGGTCCACGCCAGGTGAACCTTAGTAGGGATAATCAAGGGTCTCGGGGTGAGGATTCAGGCATAGGGGGCAGAAAAATGGCAAGCTATTGGCCGGTAATTGTCGGCATCAATCACTATCAATCCCTCCAACCCCTACTTTATGCTCAGTTTGATGCCCTTGAATTAAAGGATTTTCTGATTCAGGAGGCGGGTCTGCCCTCCCAAAACTGTTCTCTGTTGACGGACGTGGCGCCTATGGTCTATCAGGGGGCTGCTTTTCCGAATCGGGAGAATCTTTTGCAGCGCCTTAGGCAAGCCTGTGATCAAGCTGGACCTGAGGATCTGGTGTGGTTCTTTTTCAGTGGCTATGGGGTGCATTGGCAGGGTGAGGATTACATTCTGCCCATTGATGCCGATCCCTACCAGATCGCTGAAACGGGAATTTCTCTCCAGGCTGTGTTCAGCATCTTAACGGCGGGCGAGTCCCATCGATCGCTGGTGGTGCTAGATATGCATCGCCCCCAGTCCGGCTTGACCGTGTCCGATCTGGGCCGCCCAACCCTGGCCCTGGCCCAGAGTCTTGCGGTTCCCCTGATCTTGTCCTGTCGGCCCGATCAGTTTTCCCAGGAGAGCTTAGCGGTTCGCCATGGTTTTTTAACGGAAGCCATGATTGAGGGCTTACGGTTCCATGGTTGTCTGACCCTGGCCCAGATGGCGGCCTACCTGCGCGATCGCATTCCAGAACTGTGTCAGCACCATTGGCGACCGGAACAAAATCCTGTGGTTTCCATGCCGTCCGATCAAAAGTTCCTCCTGTTGGTGCCTCCCCATCCCTTGACCCAGGCCCCAGAGGGATGGTTTCCCCTGGGCGATCGCCTGGAGTTAGCCGCAGAACCCTCTCTGGATCGCCCGAGTACCACCAGCCCTACTTCTTTAGACCCAACCTCAACCATACCAATGTCCTCCTTGGTGCCCATCCCTGGCAGCCAACCAGCCCCGACTTCGGCGATCGTGATTGCCAGCCCCAACCGCCGCCCCTGGCTCTGGGCTGGCAGGGCGGCTGTCGGTTTACTGGTGGGAGGAGTACTGGTGGGGGCGATCCTGGTGGCCATCCAGGGCCGATTTAGACCCCAACCGTCCCTCAAGTCAGAGAGTTCACCCACCTTGACGGACCTGGGAACCCCAGGACCTACCAACTCACCTCAGTTATCCTTCCCCCAGATGGCGGGAAAAACTATTTTGAATGATGCTTACCGCCTGGTTGAGCCCCTTCCTGCTTCCCGCTTTAACGATGCCATTGAAAAGCTCCGTCAGATTTCCCCAGAGGATCCGCTCTATCCTCAGGTTCAGTCCGAGATCAATCGCTGGAGTTGGATAATGTTAGACCTGGCCAGGGGGCGGGCCGTTGCCGGTAACTTGACCGGCGCCATGGCGGCGGCTCGTCTGGTGCCCGCCGATCAGGCCGATGCCTATGGCCAGGCCCAGGCCCAAATGCGGCGGTGGCAGCAGCAAGAGACTAATCGCCAGCTTTTACAAAAGGCCCAAGCCCTCCTCCAGCCCGAGCAGGCTACCACCTATCGAGATGGGATTCTATTGCTGCAAGAGATTCCTGCCGATTATCCCGAATCCGCCCCTGCCCAAGAACGGATTAGCCAGTG
Source organism: Leptolyngbya sp. (assembly GCA_040374765.1). Taxonomy (GTDB): domain Bacteria; phylum Cyanobacteriota; class Cyanobacteriia; order Phormidesmidales; family Phormidesmidaceae; genus Nodosilinea. Next base: position 78,658 of record JBEITR010000003.1, on the reverse strand, counting down.
GAGTCGAGATATGCTGGCGATCGCCCAGGTGCGGGCGGCCAACGGTCAACTACCAGCCGCGATCGCCGCAGCCAATCTGATACCGGAGGGTACCAGCGCCTACGATCAGGCCCAGCAACAGTTAAAAAACTGGCAGGGCCAGTAATTCCTTCACCTTGCCACTGCCTATGCTCTCCCCTATTGTGCCTGGTCCTGGTCAAGAGTCTGTCTGGGACTATCCCCGTCCCCCCCGCTGGGAAGACTCCTCCCGCCACATTCAGGTGGTGTTTAACGGCGTTACCATAGCCGACTCCCGCCATACCCGCCGGGTTCTGGAGACCAGTCATCCGCCGGTTTACTACATCCCCCCTGAAGATGTGCAGCTGGCATACCTACAACCCCTACCGGGCAGCTCCCTGTGTGAGTGGAAAGGGCAAGCCAGCTATTTCTGCCTGGTTGTGGGCGATCGCCGGGTAGATCGAGCGGCCTGGTGCTATCACCACCCCTCTCCGGCATTTCAGGAGATCGCCCATTACATCGCCTTTTACCCCAGTAAACTGGAGGGCTGCTACCTGGATGGAAAGCTGGTGGAGGCCCAGCCCGGTGACTTTTACGGGGGATGGATTAGCGATGATATTGTGGGCCCTTTTAAGGGTGGTCCAGGTACCTGGGGATGGTAAGCCTACTCCCCTTCGGCTTGGGAACTGCAGGTGGCAGGGATATCCAGGCTATTACGGCTAGCGGTAAGAACTTCCACCGAACGTTTCAGGCGGGCTTCCAAATACTGTTTTTGATCGAGTAGCTGGCGCAGTTTTTGGTGACGGGCGATCGCTAAACTCAGGGTAGACAGCTGTTCTGGGGGACAGACGACGCACTGCACCTGGCCCTCCGCATTCAGGCTGCAGAGACGGTAGGTGGGAACGGTAGACACCTCGGCTGTCTCTGGAGTTAAGCCCTGGTCGAGGGACTGGCAAAGCCGATCGACGTAGCCGGAAAGGTCTGCTGGGTCACCATGGCGTAAAAGGGCTGCTTCTTTTATGGAGGAGGGATCCTGATCCGATGGTTTGAGGGTTTCCAGCCAACCATCGACGATGGGACCCTCCATATAGAGAACCTGGATGCTATTCAACACCTCTCTCAGTTCTCCATGCCAGCTCTCTATCGCCAGTTGGATATCCTGCAATACCTTCAGGGCTAGGGCCGGATTGGCATCGTGGCGATGACGGCTAAAGGCTGGCCGTTTAGGTTTGGGTAGTCCCAGCAGGTCAGGGGCTTGGACCTGAATGGGAAAGGGGGTTACGGCTAGAGAGGGTGATGGGCTAGCAGGGATGGAGGGGGCTGTCTGAGCTTTAGAGGACTCTTTAGACGACTGAATATTAAAGGAAATGGGCCGAATTGGCAGGCGCCCAGCGGTAGGGGTTGGGGACGGATGGGGCTGGGATACCTCTGATGACTTAACCATAGAGCTAAAAACCTGATGGAGGATGGCTTATAAATGATCTCCGGTGCATACCTGCTTAATTTATACCTGAAGTCAACCATTTCGCGCTACGCCGCGGGAGTGATGGCTGGGATCAAAATCGGGCGGTCAGAGTTGATCGTCAAGGGGATAGGTTCTAGCCCGAGACCGGCTGATCAGTCATGACACCTTAAAACGCCAGGGCTGGGGAGGTGTTCTGATGGTTGTCCAGGGCTACGGCTATAGCCAGGGTAAACTGGGAATAGGGTGATTTAGATAATTCCATTAGATCACCATCATGAAACTCAAAAGTAAACCCTTCCCCTCGCTATGCAGGTTAACTGGCACGACGTAAAATCCTACGAAGACATTATTTATCAGAAGGCGGACGGGATTGCCAAAATTACCATTAACCGTCCCCATAAGCGGAATGCTTTCCGTCCTAAAACCATTACCGAACTCTACGACGCCTTTACTAATTGCCGGGAAGATAGCCGGATTGGGGTTGTTCTGCTGACTGGAGCAGGCCCTCATACTGACGGCAAGTATGCCTTTTGCGCCGGGGGCGATCAAAGTGTACGCGGCCACGGCGGCTACCTGGATGAGGCTGGAGTTCCCCGCCTCAACGTGCTCGATCTACAGCGCTTGATTCGTTCCATACCCAAGGTGGTGATTGCCCTGGTGGCAGGGTATGCCATTGGCGGCGGTCATGTGCTGCACGTGGTCTGTGACCTCACCATTGCTGCCGATAATGCTATCTTTGGCCAGACCGGTCCCCGGGTAGGTAGTTTTGATGGCGGCTTTGGGGCCAGTTATCTGGCCCGCATTGTTGGTCAGAAAAAAGCCCGGGAAATCTGGTATCTTTGTCGCCAGTACGATGCCCACCAAGCCATGGCGATGGGGCTGGTGAATCAGGTTGTGCCGGTGGACCACCTGGAGTCGGAAGGAGTCCGGTGGGCGCAAGAAATTCTGCAAAATAGTCCCATCGCCATTCGTTGTCTGAAGGCTGCCTTTAATGCCGACTGTGACGGCCAGGCTGGCCTCCAAGAACTGGCGGGTAATGCTACCTTGCTCTACTACATGACTGAGGAGGGAGCGGAGGGCAGACAGGCCTTTCTAGAAAAGCGATCGCCAGACTTTCGCCAGTACCCCTGGCTGCCCTAGGAGGCGCTCCCCACTCCGGCAGTGATCCGACAACCCCAAAGATTCAAGGGTGTTGTTGCCAAAAATCTAGCTCTTGGCGAATGCGTTGACGATCTTCGGGGGCTGCGTAGCGCAACTGTTGACGCAATTCATTAATAACCTGGCGGCGATGCTGAGAAGAGATAGGAGGATGCATAGGACATAAAAACTGTATCAATAACTACAGTTTACTAAGTTCCTTCATCAATTCCTTCTTCTTTGCAAATCTTTGCAGCCAGACTCTACCGGGTCGGAATAAAGCTGGGAGCCAGTTCTGTGGGAGGTTGCCCCGCCGCCATGCACTCAGTCATGGCTTCACCGGCGGCCAGGGGGGTGACTTCCACCAGGCCAGTCACGCATTCGGCGTAACGTTGGGGTAAAACACTTTGCCGACAGTTGTCTAAAACTCTAGATCCATTGGCTTCTGTCAAGACTGCCTTGACGGTGGTGACACAACTCGCCAGTTCTTCCACCTGGCGATCGCGGCTGCAAGCTGCCAATACCTGATTGGGATCTAGCTTGAGGCTACTGGTGATGGTCGTCACGCAGTTAGACACCTGTTCTGGGTGTAGGGCTCTGGCACAGGCTGCGGTGGCAGCGCTGGTCTTGACTCCTGCCCCCATTAGGCTTGTGCTACAGTCGCCAAACTCGTTGGCCTGGGCTAGTTGGGCGGACAGCAGCAGGGGAGTGGCGAGTCCGGCGATGACACTAAAGTGTATTACCCGACACTGGCGGTACAATCTGAAGGAAAGAGAATAAACCATGACAGAAAGTTAAGGGCTATATCGCGGCAAAAACCAATGCAATCAATGCAATGAATTAGTGGTGGAATTCATTGTCCATGCCGTACCTCATCACCATATCATCCCCTCATCCGGGGGTGGATGGTCGTTCAACCTAAATATCTTCTAAAGTGAAGAATGCCAGCATGAGAATTTCAGTATTAACGTTGCCATCGCTTGACCTGATTTAATAGCAAGATCTAGAGGTTACTGTAATATGCGCTTGAGTGACATAACTCACCCCAACCAATTGCATGGGCTACCAATTCGGCAATTAGAAGATATTGCCCGCCAAATTCGAGAAAAGCATCTGGAAACCGTAGCTACCAGTGGTGGGCACCTGGGCCCTGGGCTGGGGGTGGTGGAGTTGACTCTAGCTCTCTACCAAACTCTCGATTTAGACCATGACAAGGTGGTTTGGGACGTGGGCCACCAGGCCTATCCCCATAAATTAATTACCGGTCGTTACCATGATTTCCATACGCTGCGGCAAAAGGATGGGGTAGCGGGTTACTTAAAGCGTAGCGAAAATCCTTTTGATCACTTTGGGGCGGGCCACGCCTCCACTAGTATTTCTGCCGCCCTGGGTATGGCCCTGGCGCGGGACTTGGCCGGCGAAGATTACAAGGTAGCGGCGATTATTGGTGACGGTGCCCTAACCGGCGGTATGGCCTTGGAGGCGATCAACCACGCCGGCCACCTGCCCCATACCAATTTGCTGGTGGTGCTGAACGACAATGAAATGTCCATCTCTCCCAATGTTGGCGCCATTCCCCGCTATCTGAATAAAATGCGCCTCAGCCCACCGGTGCAGTTTCTCACTGATAATTTAGAGGAGCAATTCAAGCACCTGCCCTTTGTGGGTAGTTCCCTTTCCCCCGAATTGGATCGGGTCAAGGAGGGCATGAAGCGTCTGGCGGTGCCCAAGGTGGGAGCGGTGTTTGAAGAGTTGGGCTTTACCTATATGGGTCCTGTCGATGGCCATAACCTGCAGGAACTGATCACCACCTTCAAAGAAGCTCACCAACATACCGGACCGGTGCTGGTGCATGTGGCCACTACCAAGGGTAAGGGCTATGCGATCGCCGAAAAGGACCAGGTCGGCTACCACGCCCAATCTCCCTTCAACCTCTCTACCGGCAAGAGTCTGCCCTCCAGTAAGCCCAAGCCCCCCAGCTACTCCAAAGTGTTTGCCCAAACCCTGATTAAGCTGGCGGAGGAAAATCCCAAAATTATTGGTATTACCGCGGCCATGGCTACTGGTACGGGGTTGGATAAACTGCAACAGGCGTTGCCCCAGCAGTATATTGATGTGGGCATTGCTGAACAGCATGCCGTTACCCTGGCCGCTGGTCTGGCCTGCCAGGGGGTCCGTCCCGTGGTGACGATCTATTCCACCTTCCTGCAGCGGGCCTTTGATCAGATTATTCACGACGTCTGTATTCAAAAGTTGCCGGTGTTTTTCTGTTTAGATCGGGCGGGTATTGTGGGGGCCGATGGTCCTACCCACCAGGGCCTCTACGACATCGCCTACCTGCGCTGCATTCCCAATATGGTGCTGATGGCTCCCAAGGACGAGGCGGAGTTACAGCGTATGCTGGTGACGGGGATTAACTACACGGATGGGGCGATCGCCCTGCGCTATCCCCGTGGTAGCGGCTATGGCGCTCCCCTCATGGAGGAAGGCTGGGAGCCCCTACCGATCGGTAAGGCGGAGGTGCTACGCCAGGGAGATGACCTGTTGTTGTTGGGCTACGGCTCCATGGTTTACCCTGCCCTGCAAACCGCCGAGATCTTGAGTGAGCACGGGATTGAGGCCACGGTGGTAAATGCCCGCTTTGCTAAACCCCTGGATACCGAGCTGATCCTGCCCCTGGCCCAGCGCCTGGGTAAGGTGGTCACCCTGGAGGAAGGTTGCCTGATGGGGGGCTTTGGCTCGGCTGTGGCGGAGGCGATTCTAGATGCCCAACTGCCGGTCTCGGTGCTGCGCCTTGGGGTGCCCGATGTACTGGTGGACCATGCTACTCCAGAACAGTCGATGGCTACCCTGGGTCTTACCCCTCCCCAAATGGCAGAACGGATTTTGGCTACTTACCGGGTAGCTCAACCCGTCCTGGTTGGTTAATTCCTCCTCACCCGGGAAGGGGTTTTGTCCCTTACCCGGGTTGGTATAGCAGTCCCCCGTCCGGTTAGGGCAAGACTGCTGGATCCCTGGCTGGCGGTACCAGGCAATCCATAGGGCTGAAGGCTTGCTCACGAACCGTTCTGCCCTACTTGGGGCTGTTCCTCCATCGCCCTGATCGCTAACAAAATCAGTTCATGGCCATCGGCCAGGGTCATCTTGCGGGCGTTTAGACCCATGGTCTGAGGAGCACTGGTTGCTAACTGGTAGTCAATGCGAAAGTCGTCAATTTGGGTGTTCTGAGGTAGGAGATCGTGCAACAGCGATCGCAAGGGGGGAATATTCCATTGCCCCTTACCCAGATCAAAAATTAGGCTTTTCTCCGTTTCCCCTGGGGTAACCCCAAATTGGCGATAGAACCGTTGATTGGCGGTGACGACCCGGAGATCACCGTCTAGCACAACCAGACAGTCTCCTACTGTTTCTACGATGGCTTCAGCGTAGTCGCGGGCGGCCCGTAGTTGATCACTACTGCGCTTCAGGGCATCGATTTCTACCAGAATGACTACAGCCCCGTCAATGCGATCGTCGAGGGTGCGGTAGGGGCGAATCCGCAGGTCATACCACCGTCCTGTCTGATCCTGCACTTCCTGCTGCTTTAGGCTCAAGGTGCTGATCACCTCAACAATTTGAGCCTCCAGATCAGCGATGTGGAGATTATGTTTAATGTCACTCAAGGGGCGGCCCAGGTCAGTGGCAATCAGGTTAAATAGTACCGCTGCGGTGGGGGTGAACCGGCGAATTCGCAGGTCTCCTTCTAGCATTAGAATGGGAATATTAATACTGGCCAACAGGTTTTGGAAGTCGTTGCTCACCTCCATGGTTTCGCTATTACGGCGGTAGAGTTCGTCATTGATGGTACTGAGTTCTTCGTTGGTGGCTTGAATTTCCTCCTTAGCGGTTTGCAGTTCTTCGTTGGTACTTTGTAACTCTTCGTTGCTAGATAGAATTTCTTCGTTAGCGGCCCGCAGATCCTGATTCCTAGATTCCTGCTCTTGAATAATCGACTGTAAATAGGCCTTGTTGGTTTCCAGCTCCTTTTGTAGGCGCTGAATCTCGGCTTCAGCTATAGCGGGCAGATCTGTGACTGAGGGCGTACCGGTGGAGAGATGGGGAGGACCCGGTATGGGGGTAAATAAAATCAAAAAGTAATCCTCGATCGCCCCTGGGGGTTGGACTGGCACCACATCTAGACGTATCTGTTGCCATGGATCTCCATCTTTCAGCGTAACCACCGGTTGACTTGCCGTCTGTCCCGTTTGTCTGGCCTGATGCAGCAGGGTTCGTAGATCAATCCGTAATTCCTCCCGTACCATGGTCAGTACGTTCAGGCTGGCCAGGCCCGGCGATGGCTCTAGATAGGGCCCAGTTTGCCCTCGAAACTGGACAATTTGCAGATGGTTATTGATCACCACGCCCACCGGGGCGTAGTGATTCAGAACAATCTCGTCCACCAGGTCAGAGAGGCTGGCAGTTGTAGACCGGGATTGATCAATTCCGGGGGTAGTGGTCACCATGGCGGACGGGGTGGATCGGTCTACATCTATGGATAATAAAGGAGTCGCAGGTTGTTTAATGTAAATCTTATGTTGACGGCTGACTAGGTGGAAAAGTTGGGAAAAATCTCCGACGGTTTCCGCCGACCCTAATAGCAAGAAGCCATTCGGTTTAAGACCATAGTGGAAGGTCGGCAGTACCTTTTTTTGCAGGGCTGTTCCAAAATAAATCAGTACGTTACGGCAGCTAATTAAATCAAGTCGAGAAAAGGGAGGATCGCTACAGAGATTTTGACGAGCAAAGATACACAGCTCCCGTACTATCTTATTGATCTGGTAACCGCCATCAATGGGTACAAAGAACCGTTGCAGGCGATCGGCGGAAATATCGCTTACCTGGCTGGGTAAATAAATACCAGTCCGAGCCTTCTCAATTACTAATTCGCTAATATCGGTGGCAAAGATTTGAATTTGGGGCGGGCGGGGCTGGTGAGCCAGAAACTCTAGTAAACAGATCGCCAGGGAATAGGCTTCTTCCCCGGTGGAACAACCGGCGACCCACATGCGTAGGGGTATGTCTATGGGACGATTCCGCAGTAGGGCCGGAAACACCTCTTGCTTTAGGGCCTCGAAGGCTTCTCCATCGCGAAAAAAACTGGTGACGTGGATGAGGATTTCCTCATATAGGGCGTTTACTTCCTCTGGGTGAGCCTGAAGATAGGTAACATAGTCCCCCATCCTGTCGAGGTGGTACAGGGCCATGCGACGGAGGATACGCCGTTGTAGTGTGTTACGTTTGTACGCCCCGAAATCTACCCTGAATTTGGCTTGAATCAAGCTGAGAATGGCCGGTAGGGGCCGATCTTCTTCCCCCATGGGGGAGACATCCAGATTTTCGGGCCTAGATTGGGTAATGTAGGGATGACGGCTGATGCGGGCCAGTTCTGCGGCAATTTCAACCGGGGATAGGACAAAGTCTACCTGGCCGGTAGCAATGGCGGTACCGGGCATTTTACTGACTTGAGCTGAGTTTTGGGATTGGGCAAAGGTAATTCCACCCGCCGCCTTTACGGCTTCTAACCCCTGGCTGCCGTCGCTATCTCCGCCAGAGAGAATCACGGCGATGGCCCGGTCGCCCCAGTCCTGGGCCAGGGAGTTAAGGAAGGTATCCACCGCCTTGCTGACCCGTACCCCTGGTTCTCGAGGGCTCAGGTGCAGTTGACCCTTCCCTAGGGTCAGCAGCGTATTAGGGGGAATGACGTAGACCTGGTTAGGCGTGACAGCCATACCCTCCTGAGCTTCCTGTACCGGCATGGCTGTCCGATGGCCTAAGATTTCGCTCAATAGACTTTTATGATTGGGGTCGAGATGCTGGACCAGCACAAAGGCCATACCCGTATCGACGGGCAGGTGATCGAGGAGTTGGCTAAAGGCCTCTAATCCTCCGGCAGAGGCACCAATTCCGACTACCGAGAAGGGCCTGACCAGGTTTTCTGGTGGGGTAGGCAGGGGTTGATCGGGCTGGGAAGGGCGCGACGGCGACATGAAAGCTCTGGATAGGTAAGGTCATAGGCACCACCCCTGATTATAGGGTAGGGTCTCGGGCCAGTTTTGGTGGCGACTCCAGGGGATCCCTGGGCGATCGTCTATACTCATAGGTGGGAATATAGCTTGGGCCAGAGCGCTGAGAATAGGTTGAAACGATAAAAGCCATACTGGGTAGGTGTTCTGGCTCGCCTTCTGCCCGTTACCTAGGGCTAAGGCTATAAATGGGACATCCCTTCACGTTCTCTATCCTCGACTATTGCCATGGTCCTCTCCTCACCCCTCTCCACCAGTGCTCTTCAGGTTACCTGGCAAGCCTTGCCCGCCGATTTTCTATTACCCGATGACCCCGTGGAAAATTTGCAGCAGCCCGCCTTGGCGGCGGCCCTCAGCGATGCCCTGAATCAGGCTGGTCGTATTCCCCCTAAGGCCCTCGTGGGGACTAATTTTGCCCTGGTGGCCACCGTCAATGGCAAAACTATTGTTAAAGCTCCTGATTGGTTTTATATTCCCTCTGCCCATCCCGTTGATGCCCAGGTGATTCGCCGGAGCTATACCCCCTATCTACAGGGGGATGGGGTAGCGGTGGTGATGGAATTTTTATCTGAAACCGAAGGTGGGGAGCTCTCGGTGCGATCCACCTTTCCCTACGGCAAGCTCTATTTCTACGAGCAAATTCTGCAGGTGCCGGTCTACGTTACCTTTGATCCCTATGTGCCCAGCCTGGAGGTACGGCGCTTAGATCAGGGGCGTTATCAACTGGAGACTAGTGACGCCAACGGTCGTTTCTGGTTGCCTCTCCTGAACCTATGGTTAGGGATCTGGCCAGGCACCTACCAGCAATTGACGGGGCATTGGTTGCGCTGGTGGGATGAGGCCGGTCAGCTCTTGCCCTGGAGCTCAGAACAGGCGGAACAGGAGCGTCAGCGGGCGGAGCAAGAGCGTCAGCGGGCGGAACGGCTGGCGGCAGTTCTGCGCGATCGCGGTATTGACCCCGATAGCCTGTGATCCTTCCCGCTTCTCGTCGCTGTAGGCTGGCTCTGCTGTCTAGCAGGGACTGGAGCCAGCATCGATGCCGGTACCATTCTGCCGAGTGCTCACCCACAGTTGACTAATCAGGTCAAAGTTGCGTTCATCGATTTTGGAGCCAGGGGCAGCCCTGACAATCTTTACTTCGCCTCCATCCAGTTGGGTCCGGCTTTGGCCTCCACCAGGAGGGGAACGGTGAGGCTGACAGCGGAGGCCATGGTTTGGGTAATCAGGGGTTGGAGTTCTACCCATTCCCTAGGGGGAACCTCTAACACCAGTTCGTCATGCACCTGCAGTAGTAGTTTGGCGGAGTAGCTACGCAGCTGATCGTGGAGGCGAATCATGGCTAGTTTAATGATGTCGGCACTGGAGCCTTGAATGGGGGCATTGGCGGCCGCCCGAAGTAAACCGGCATCGTAGCCATTGGGGCGGAGGCTGTCTAGATCGATACTGTTGGGGTCACTGCCTCGCCGCGATCGCAGTTGGTTATCGGTGAAGTTAAAGTACCGCCGCCGTCCCCGAATAGTTTCTACGTAGCCCTGGGCGATAGCCAGACGCTGGGTTTGCTGCAGGTACTCAAATACTTTGGGATAGCGCTGGTAGTAGCGATCGATAAAACCCTTAGCCTCGCCCCGGCTCACCCCCACCTCCCGGGCAAAGCGCACGGCCCCCATACCATAGATGATGCCAAAGTTAATCACCTTGCCCAGGCGGCGCTCCTCTGGGGTAATTTCCTCCTTTTCCAGCAGTAAACGGGCGGTGAGGGCATGGACATCTTGATTATGGTTGTAGGCTTCTACCAGCACCGGTTCACCACTGAGGTGGGCCAGAATCCGCAGCTCAATCTGGGAATAGTCTGCCGCCACCAGGTACCAGCCCGGCGCCGGAATAAAGGCGGCTCGAATCTGGCGACTAAAGGCGGTGCGGATGGGGATATTTTGCAGGTTGGGGTTCGAAGAGGAGAGTCGTCCTGTAGCGGTCACTGCTTGATTAAAGTCGGTGTGGACCCGCTGGGTATCGGCCCGCATCAGGGCCGGTAGGGCATCTACGTAGGTAGACTTGAGCTTGGCCAGGGTGCGGTGCTCCAGAACCAAATCCACCACCGGATGATCCCCCTGTAGTTTTTCCAGGGTGGCCGCATCGGTGGAGTAGGTGCCCGACTTATTACGGCGAGATTTGCGGCTATCCAGGCCGAGCCGCTCAAATAACAATTCACTGAGTTGTTTTGGCGAACCCAGGTTAAAGGTTTCGCCAGCGGCAGTATAGGCGGCCTGCTCAAGGCGGGTTAGATCGGCTTGTAATTGCTGGGAGAAGCGGGCCAGGTAGGTGGGATCAATGGCAATACCCTGGTATTCCATGGTCGCCAGTACTGGCTCCAGGGGCAGTTCCACCTGCTCGAATAAAGCTTGCAGGGTAGGAGCCTCGGCTAGTTTGGTCCGCAGCGGGGTGACTAGGCGGTAGGTAGTGTGAACATCGGCACCACAGTAGTGGGCGGCAGCAGCGATCTCTACCTCCGCCATGGTTTGGCCCTTAGGTACCAGGTCACCGTAGCTCTGGGTGGAGAGGTTGAGATAGCGTAGCGTTAGGTCCGTGAGATTATGGCTGGTTTCCGGATTAATCACGTAGCTGGCCAGCATGGTGTCAAATACCACCGCCTGTAGGTGGAGTCCCTGGTGCCGCAGCACCAGACGGTCGTACTTGGTGTTTTGCAGTACCTTGGGGTAGCGATCGCTCTCCAGCACCGGTGCCAGTGCCCCCAACACCGTGGCTAGAGGTAACTGTTGGCCTTGACGATGACCCACCGGAATATAGGCCACCTCCGTTGGTCCTGCCCCCCAGCTGCAGCCAATTCCTACCAATTCCGCCGCCATGGGGTCCAGGCTGGTGGTCTCCGTGTCCCAGGCCACCGGCTGGGCCGGATCGGTGTGGGTGGAGAGGGTATCCAACAGATCGTAGAGTTGGGCCTCCGTAGTGATGATCTGGGGATTCAGGGTCACTGCTTCCAGGGCCTGGGCCCGATCTGTCTCGGTAGCGGTAAAGAAGCTGGCATCACCCTCCGGTTCTGCCCTGCCGCGGCTAATCACTGGGCTAACTACCCCGCCAAAGGCGGCCTGTAGCTTATCTAGTCGTTGGATAAAATTCTGAAACTCTAGCTTTTTCAGGGCTGGAATCACTAGCTTGGGGTCAAAGCCTTGGAGCTTACAACTGGCCAGGTCCGCCTGCAGATCCACATCGGTGACAATGGTGGCCATAAAGCGGGAGTGGTAGGCGGACTCCCGACCCTCCTGGAGTTTTTTCTGGTTAGCGCCCTTAATCCGATCCAGGTTGGCATAGATCCGATCCAGGTCACCAAATTCCTGTAAGAGTTTTACCGCTGTCTTAGCGCCAATTCCCCGCACCCCGGGAATATTATCGGAACTATCGCCACAGAGAGCCTTGTAGTCCACCACTTGAGCTGGCGAAATCTCTAACTTGGCCTCCACCTCGGGTCGCCTAAACTCCTGGGCCAAACCGTTTTTCGCGCCCTTGGCAAAGGCGTTACCCAGGTGCAGCACCGTAACCTGGTCTTGGTCATCAATTAGCTGAAATAAATCCTGGTCACCGCTCAGAATTTTTACCCGAAAACCCGCTAGGCGGGCTTGGGTGGCCAGGGTGCCAATCACATCATCGGCCTCAAAGCCAGGGGCAGTGTAGAGATTCAAGCCAAAGGCGGTGAGTAGTTCCTTCAGGTTTTGCACATCCTCTAGAAACCCCTCCGGTGCCTCGGGGCGGCCATCCTTGTAGCGTTCATCGGCGACATGGCGAAAGGTGGGCTGGGCCAGGTCAAAGGCGACGGCGGCGTACTGGGGCTTTTCTGCTTCGATCATGTCCAACAGGGACTTGAGGAAGCCGTAGCAAACGCTGGTGGGAATACCGGTAGAGGTGCGCAGCCCGCCCTCGGCATTTTTGGCAAAGGCATAGTAGGCGCGGAAGGCCAGGGAATGGCCATCTACCAGCATCAGGATGGGGTTATCGGCTAGGGCAGAGGGGGCGGTCACGGCGGCACTCACGGGCAAAATCTCAGGGGGGAGGGCTATCCTGCCCATGCTACGGGGGTAGAGCCTGGCCGTCAATCAGGGGCCGTGGCCAGGGCAGGTACCTGCAATAGATTGGTCAGTAGGGTGCTGGGGGGTTGGCGATGGGGCCAGGCGAAGGCATGGCGAAAGGCAGCTTCCTGACATCGTTGTAACCCCGCAAAGTCGATGACGTCGTGGGTCAGCAGGTTTTCGTACTCAAAGGGGAGGCGGACGTTGTGGAGACCGGCGTTGTCGGTACAGATGGCAATGTCCACCCCCGCCTCAAAGCAGCGATCGAAGACCTCCTTAAGCTGGTGGATTTCCTGCAGGGTACCGGTCTTTAGGTAGGTGGTGGGGCATACCTCCAGGCACTGGCCCCGGGCGGCCACTTCCGGTAGCAGTTCGGGGTGGCGCAGGGGAATTTGAATACCGTGGCCAATCCGTTGCAGGTAGGGCAATAACTGGGGATAGCAGCCATCTCGGGTTTCGAAGAGGTGACCGGTGGTGTTCAGCCCTAGACGTTGGGCTCGCTGGTAGAGTTGCAGAAAGTCCTCCAGGCGATCGCCGTACTGGCGATCGCCCCCCGCCACATCAATACCGCAGACGTACTGGGGGTACTGGGCCGCCAGGTCAAGGATAGCCTGGTTCACCGCCTGGGGCAGTTGGGAGTGGAGGCAGAGCAGTTGGCGAGTGACGATAGGGTACTCTGGCTGCTGGCTGGCCCGACCGACGATCTCCACGATTTCTCCCATAGCCTCAATACGTTGGGCCTGGGAAAGATGCTCGGGGGTGCGCAGGTAGGGAGTGTAGCGTAATTCCAGGTAGGCCAGGTTTTCAAAGATGTAGGCCCCCCGTATCAGCCGGTAGATAAAGTAGGGCAAAGCTTCCCGACTTTGTACACTTTCTACCAAAGTGTGTAGTTCTAAGTACTCCGCCAGGGTGTTGCGGGGGCGGGTGTAAAAGGCCTCAAAGGCACCATAGTCGGCAAATTGATCGGACAGATCCGGGCGATTGCGTTGAAAGTAACGCCACAATACCCGAGGCACCACGGAGCCCCCCAGGTGGCGGTGCAGTTCAGCGTATAAGCTCATGGTACCCTCATATTTGGCCCCATTATAGCAACGCCCTTCGGATTCCGACCTCTGGTCTTCAGAAGGTATGACTACGATTCCTGGGTCAGGACGGATGGTTAGTTAGCAAGTTAATGCAAGATATAAGTTGACACAGGAACAATCTGTTGAACATAATGGGAGTTTGTGTGAACTTGAGAGTCTGAATTCCCTTGGCAAACGTTGTAGTCATTGGAGCCCAGTGGGGCGATGAAGGAAAGGGCAAAATCACCGATCTACTGAGTCGATCGGCGGATGTGGTGGTTCGCTACCAGGGTGGTGTTAACGCTGGACACACCGTAGTGGTAAAGGATCAGACCTTTAAGTTGCACCTGATCCCCTCTGGCATTCTTTATCCCGAGACGGAGTGCGTGATTGGCAGCGGCACCGTTATTGACCCCGCTGCTTTGATTGCGGAACTCGATAAACTCGATGATTTGGGCATCTCTTCCAACAATCTTTTTATCTCTAATGCTGCCCACATCACCATGCCCTATCACCGGCTAATTGACCAGGCAGCAGAAGAGCGGCGAGGGAATAACAAAATTGGTACCACTAAGCGTGGTATAGGTCCTACCTACGCGGATAAGTCCGAGCGGATTGGACTGCGAATGATTGATTTGCTGGACCATCGCAATTTGGCAGAGCAGATTAAGTGGGTGATCGAATATAAAAATGGCATCCTGGAAAAACTCTACGACATAGCTCCCCTTAACCCAGAAGCGGTGTTGGAGGAATACAGTGGCTACGCCGAACGGCTGCGCCCCCATGTTATTGATAGCTCGCTCCATCTTTATAAGGCGATTCAACAGCGTAAGAATGTTTTGTTTGAGGGGGCTCAAGGTACGCTGCTAGATCTAGATCACGGTACCTATCCCTACGTCACCTCCTCCAATCCGGTGGCAGGAGGCGCTTGTATTGGTACAGGTATTGGCCCTACGGTAATCGATCGGGTCATTGGTGTGGCCAAGGCTTATACCACCCGGGTAGGAGAAGGTCCTTTTCCAACGGAGCTGACCTGTCAGATAGGGGATCAGCTCTGTACCCGGGGAGCTGAGTTTGGCACCACGACCGGCCGCCGCCGCCGCTGTGGTTGGTTTGACGGGGTGATCGGCCGTTATGCCGTGCGTATTAATGGTCTGGACTGCCTGGCGATTACCAAGCTAGATGTGTTGGATGATGCTGAGGAAATTAAGGTTTGTGTAGCCTACGATCTAGACGGAAGTCGCTGTGAAGAACTACCGGGGAGTGCCCATGCCTTTGCCCGTTGCCAGCCGATTTATAAAACTTTGCCGGGCTGGCAGCAACCCACCGACCATTGCCGATCGCTGAGTGATCTGCCCAAGGCTGCATTGGATTATCTGAAGTTTCTGGCGGAGTTAATGGACGTGCCCATTGCCATTGTCTCCCTGGGAGCTAGTCGTGATCAGACCATCATTGTGGAAGATCCAATCCATGGTCCCAAGCGGGCCCTTCTCTATGAGAATGGGGAAGCCAGAGTGGCCTAGGGAATCGGCTGGTGCCAAAATTGTTTTGTATTTTTTAACGGGAAAATTTTCTTATGGAACTAACCATTGAGTGTAAAGCACGGGATCCTAAAGCTAAGGCCAATGCGCTGCGCCGCCAGGGCCTTTTGCCAGCGGTTCTTTACGGCCATAATGGCACCGAATCGGTGTCTTTGACCGTCGATCAAAAGGCCGCTGAAACGTTGCTCCGTCAGGCTGCTGTCAACAAAACCGTGATTGATGTGCAAATTCCTGACTTACCCTGGCAGGGTAAAGCCTTACTCCGGGAAGTGCAATCCCACCCCTGGAAGGAATCCCTGTATCATCTGAGCTTTTTTGCTGTGCAAGCTTAGGTCCAATTGTCTGGTAAAGCCTTTTATCCAATCCCCCCTATTGGGGGGATTGGATATACTTGTTAACTCTCAAGGGTTTTTAGCATTCCTGGAGTTGGAGCCATGGGTAAGGGGCGTTAAAGGTGCCTTTTGGGGCTAGGGATACTTATCAAAATTTTCCAACCTCTCTTGCTTGCCGCGAGTCAGAACTCCGAAGACGGGGTTGTTCGGTATATTCGGGTTGAAGCTTCGATCTCTACCAGAGCTTTTGCGTTGAATGGACCCTGAACCTTATAATTTCTTAATATATAGCTGCAACCCTATGGCTCAGGATGTCGAGTCAGGCTCTGAGCCTTAGCCTATAGACCATGGTTCCCTCCTGGCGGTTACCATGTTTTAGGGCAAAACGCTGAGGACAGTGCGGATCAATGAAGTTGATGTCTCGTAACCGACAAGCCTGGCTTGGATGACGAGACATCAAAATGGAGAGTTTGGTTAGATCTTCTACCTTTCTCCTGTCTGGCTGCCCGTGGTTACGGCTATATGACGATGGTTATCTATTTTTATTTCTGAGTGTTATGTCTCTAGATATTTTCCAGCCCTGGGTTAACTTTGTTCACCCGTTAGTCATGTGGCTGCTGTTTGCGGCCACTCTCTATGCCCTGTATCTGGGTATGCAAGCCCGTAAAACCCGTCTGGCAGACGCTGAGACTCGTAAGGAGTTAATTAAAGGTAAGTTTGCCCTCCGTCACCATCAAATTGGCTCTCTACTCCTCGCTGTTATGGTGCTAGGCACAGTGGGCGGTATGGGGGCAACCTACTTGACTAATGGCAAGTTATTTTTCGGGCCCCATTTGCTGGTGGGTCTGGCCATGACCGTTGTGGTAGCCAGTTCCGTAGCCCTGGTTCCCTTTATGCAAAGGGGTAATGAGACCGCTCGTCTTACCCATATCACCCTCAATGTAGCTTTGGTTGGGCTGTTTGGTTGGCAGGCTGTTACCGGTATGCAAATTGTTCAGCGCCTTTTGGCTAAGCTCTAAAGGCATGTCCATTAGAGGTAAAAACGAGAAAAATACCCCTGCTGGACGGGCCAACGGGGGTATCTTTGCTTTCGAATCAAACCGAAGGACTTTGGGACCAATCCTAGTAGGCTAAGCCCATGCTCTGGGTAGTTTCGCCACCCAGGTATACCCGAATACTCAGGTAATCCGTGGGGCAGGCTGTTTCGCAGCGCTTACAACCCACACAGTCTTTAGTTCTGGGAGAGGAGGCGATTTGCCCAGCTTTACAACCGTCCCAGGGAACCATCTCTAGAACGTCAACAGGGCAAGCCCGTACACACTGGGTACAGCCAATGCAGGTATCGTAGATTTTGACAGAATGGGCCATTGAATCAAAACTCCAATGCGGGTCATTACTGGGCTTGACAGCTTTAAGGCAGACCTTAAAGAATTGTCAAAACTCTCTATTGAGTAGGGGTTTGCTAATCATGATCCAGTCTATAGCGAGAGTTTTCAGCTCTTATCCCTGGTGCCCGTAAACCTTAATGGATTGTAATAATATGGATTGGTGATTACCCAGGCAGGGGATTTGTAGGGTTGATCTAGCCTTACAAGGCTCTTTAAACAGTTAGGAATAGGTGGCTTGCTGACCCTATAAGCGGATGGAAATCTCAAAAGTCTTAGGTGAGCGCTCTATGGTGATTCTGGCCCGGTCTATCGAGCTCTCCGCCCCAATACTCTGGGCTGTACTCTAAAATCAGGTTCATTGTTCTCAACCGACAAAACCTTGTATGAAAGACTTCTTTGACAATGTGGTTCGCTATCCTCGCTATTTGATCTCCGTTACCCTGGGGATTTTGTACAATGCCATACAGCCCCTAGTGCCTTTGTTCCAGCGTCCAGCGACGGCCATAGCGCTGCTAGGGGCGACGGTGGCAGGGTTTCTCTTTCTCACCTTTACCCTGCGGGCCATGCTGGGACTGGGAAATGGGTGAGTTGTCCCAGGGTGGATATACCTGCAACTGATGATGGAGATCGGCAATCAGTATGGGGAGTAGGAAGCAATGGCCAATAGTCGTCGGGTTGAGCGGGTGGCATCCTTGATTAAGCGGGAGATTAGCCAGATGCTCTTATCGGAGATTAAAGATGATCGGGTAGGGGCTGGTATGGTGAGTATCACCGATGTTTATGTATCGGGGGATTTGCAGCACGCTAAAGTTTTTGTCAGTATCTACGGTACCGATGCCGCCAGGGTAGAAACCATGGATGGGTTGAAGGCTGCGACGGGATTTGTGCGGCGGGAGTTAGGGCAGCGTATAGGGCTGCGCCGTACCCCCGAAATTCTGTTTAAGGAAGATCGGGGGGTGGAGCGGGGTACTCGAGTCCTTTCTCTGATTAATCAATTAAGTCAGGAGCGCCAGGCTAAGGGACTGGAGGAGGAGGTCTCTGAAGCTCCTGGGGCCGAGTTCTTAGATCCAGGTTCGGCCCCCGTCGAACACCTGGAGTAAGAACCCCATGATGGTTCCAGCTCTCCCTGCGATTGATCGCCTGTCGCTAGCAGAACAAGTGGGACAGATGGTGGTGGTACGGGCCTCTGGCCATCTGTTCGATCACGAGATTACCTACCCTGCCTGGGAAGCCGATCGCCCTACCCTGCACCACTATATTGCTGACCTGGGGGTGGGAGGGGTGATTTTGCTGGGGGGAAGTGGGGCAGAGGTTGGTCTGAAAACCCAGGACTTGCAAAACCAGGCTGCCATTCCTCTATTAATTGCCGCCGATATAGAAGAAGGTGTGGGACAGCGGTTTACAGGGGCAACCTGGTTTCCGCCCCCCATGGCTCTGGCCGCCATTGCTGCCCAGGACTACCGTCGGGCTCTGGACTATGCCGAGGCTATGGGATCGGTGACTGCAGCCGAGGCCCTGGCCATGGGGGTGAACTGGGTACTGGCCCCGGTGGTGGATGTAAACAATAATCCCGACAACCCGGTCATTAATGTTCGTGCCTTTGGTCAGACCCCTGCCCTGGTCAGCGATCTGGCTACCGCCTTTCTACGGGGAGCTCAGCGTCATGGGGTTTTGACCACCGCTAAGCACTTTCCTGGCCACGGGGATACAGCCCTGGACTCCCATCTAGACCTTCCCTGCCTGGCCCATTCGCTGGAACGGCTAGGGCGTATTGAATTACCTCCCTTTGCGGCAGCGATCGCCGCCGGGGTGGACACGATCATGACCGCCCACCTCCAGATTTCGGCCCTAGACGACCGCCATCCAGCCACCCTGTCTGCCCCTACCCTGACTGGTTTGCTACGGCGGCAGATGGGTTTCCAGGGCTTAATTGTGACGGACGCTCTGGTGATGGGAGCCATTACCCGTCGCTACGGTCCCTACGAGGCGGCCATTTTGGCGATCGCCGCTGGGGCCGACCTGTTGCTCATGCCTCCCGACCCCGAAGGTTGTATCGCCGCTGTGGTAGAAGCGGTAAAAACCGGTCGCCTCCATGGCGATCAGATTGGCGCTGCCCTAGGGCGTATCTGGCGGGCTAAACAGCGAGTAGCCTATCGACTCCATAGTACTGCTGCCTCCCCCCACGCCTGGGAGCAGATCCCGCCTCCCGCCCTGGCTATAGAAGACCTCGCCCAGCCCTCCTCCCAGCACCTGGCCACAGCCATCCTGGAGGCCTCCATGGTTACCCAGGGGAAGATAGAACCTGCCCAGGCCAGTGATCCAGGCCACAACCTGGTGATCGTTGACGATGTGCTGGCCTGTCCCTGTTTGGACCGTTTGTCTCCTGCCCTGGTCCTGCCCGCCCAGTTCTCCTATCATCTGAAACTGATAGACCATCAGGGATGTCAGCAATGGCCCCAGGTCCATAGCCTGAAACCGACCCTGGTGCAGGTTTTGATTCGGGGTAATCCATTTCGGGGATCGGCAGCGGTGAGTTCCCTGTTTACCAGTTGGATCGAAGCCCTCCTGGCGGCGGGATTATTGAGGGGGTTAGTCATCTATGGCAGCCCCTATGTCCTGGAGGTCTGGCGCGATCGCCTGGCATCTCAGGTACCCTACGGCTTTACCTACGGTCAGATGAACCCTGCCCAGGCCTTGGTTCTGGTCCGCCTGGGATTGGTTGCCGAGGCGGCGGCTCTGCCATCAGCCAGGGCTTTTACCGACTAGGGTGAGTCAGAGTCCCTCCCAGACTTCTGCGTCCGCCCATCTTTTGGGTCGGTTCCCGCAGGCTGGTGCGATCGATGATACCCATAGCTGCGGGCTGACCCAAGTTAGACTGGGGTGGTCAGGCCAAAATCTAAGCCAAAATTTAAGCTTTAGCTGCAGGGGCAAGTTTTATGATCGAGCTGGTTCAGGCAGTCAAGTCTCAGCATCGTGGCTTCCCTGGCCTGACTAGTTCACAGGAGGTTTGTCCCATCCATGGCTAAGCAAAATGCCCCCAATATAGCTACCATGCCCATTGATATTGGTATTAGTCAGGCTGATCGCCAGCAAATTGCTGGGGGGCTTTCTAAGTTACTGGCTGACACCTACACCCTTTACTTGAAAACCCATAATTTTCACTGGAATGTGACAGGACCCATGTTCCAGACTCTCCACCTGATGTTTGAGGGGCAGTACAATGAGCTGGCCCTGGCGGTGGATCTAATTGCTGAGCGCATCCGCGCCCTGGGTTTTCCGGCTCCAGGCAGCTATAAAGAGTTTGCCGAACTGTCCTCGATTGCGGAAGCCGATGGGGTACCCGATGCTGAAGAGATGATTCGCCAGTTGGTGGCAGGTCAGGAAGCGGTGGTGCGGACCGCCCGTTCGATTTTTCCTGCGGTGGATAAGGCTAACGACGAACCCACGGCGGATCTGCTCACCCAGCGGATGCAGGTACACGAAAAAACCGCCTGGATGCTGCGAAGTCTACTGTCATAGTCAACGGTGCCGGGTCCGTAGGTTGGCTGAGGGGCTACGGACTGCCTAAAGACTGG
The DNA here is from genome assembly GCA_040374765.1 of Leptolyngbya sp. Taxonomy (GTDB): domain Bacteria; phylum Cyanobacteriota; class Cyanobacteriia; order Phormidesmidales; family Phormidesmidaceae; genus Nodosilinea. The sequence goes on along the minus strand of JBEITR010000003.1, from coordinate 58,018 downwards.
TAGGCTAAATCTATAGCTGGACCCAGGTGCGACCGGATGGAAGCCAGCCAGAACGCCGCCCATCCGTCTCTATTGGATGTCCCCTAATCTGAGACCTGTTGGTCAATTAGGAGCCGTCAGCTTGATCAATTCCCGCTGTCCCCAGTGTTCTGGCCCAAGTTATAGGACCGTCATCCCTGCTGTGAGCCATGGATCTGAACGCTATCCACTATTTTTTTGATTGTTGCCTGGGTCGCTGGAGTATCGAGCGTACCTACCACTACCTCAGGCATCAGTTGGTGGAGCGGTCCCACACTGACTTTTATGTGGAGGCGATTACGCCGGAATTGCGCCGCCAGGTTTTGGCCGATAATCACTATCCGGTCCCGGAGGGTGGGGATTTGGACCAGCTACCCGGGTTTCAACTGCGCTTCCAGACGGTTTCAGAAACCGGTGAGGAGGTGTCGCAGGAATTGCGGGCCCTGTTTGTTCCCCGCCAGCAGCAGGGGGAGGTTTTGAGGGGAGATTATCTGCGCGATCGCGCCTACGAGGAAGCCCGACCGATTATTTCCAGCTTCAGCTACAACGCCAACCATCGGGAACTGCTGATGACTACCCCCTACACCCAGGTAGTTTCTGTTGATTCTATTACCCTCATCAACCCCAATCTGCGGATTCGGCGGATCCTTAACTACCAGCGTCCCGAGCTCGATCAGCCCCTCGATACCCTACGGCTGGTGGGCTTTGGCGTAGAACAGAAAATTCTGGAAGGCAATGATTGAGAAATGTAACAAAAATTCCCGTTCCAGGGTATGGTCCTATGAGGGATGCCGTAGGGAGGATGACAGGTGTCAGTAAAGCCAACCGTAACCGGAGAAACAGCGCAGGTGCTCCAGGTCATGGGTTTGCCGGTGCACCACAGGGCTGACTATGCCAGTTGGCTGGTGGATCGGTATCGTCAGGGTCAGGGCAGCCACGTGGTCACCTTGAACGCAGAAATGGCCATGCAGGCAGATTGCCATCCCCAACTGCGGGAGATTATTCTTGCCGCCGATCTGGTCATTCCCGATGGTGCCGGGGTTGTTCTCTATTTTCGTAGCCGCGGCCAGCGAGTTCGGCGTATGCCAGGGATCGAACTGGCGGCTGGCGTTCTCATGGCTTTATCCTCAACGGAGATGGCTTTTTTCTACGGTGGTGCTCCAGGGATCACCGATCAGGCGGCGATTTACTGGCAACGTCAGGGTATGAGCGCCTCCATTGTGGGTACCCAGCATGGTTTCCTCTCCCCGGCCGATCAACCGGATTTTCTCCAACGCCTGGCCATGCTTCAGCCCAGTGTAATTTTGGTGGGGTTGGGGGTGCCGCGCCAGGAACTCTGGATTCGTGACCACCGTTACCTCTGTCCCCACAGTATCTGGATTGGGGTGGGTGGTAGCTTTGATATTTGGGCTGGGGTGAAAGCCCGGGCCCCTGACTGGATGTGTCGCTATCATCTGGAGTGGCTGTACCGCCTTTATCAGGAACCCTGGCGCTGGCGCCGAATGCTGGCTCTCCCCCAGTTTGTCTGGCGATCTCTGACCTATCAGTCGCGGTAAATCCCTCCCCCTAAGTTCGAGCCAGGGTTTAAACTAAGAAGGCTATCCTAGCAACGACTCGACCAGGGTTGGAGAGGGGTAACCCTATCCTCCGTGGATTGGCCAAAACCGTCATAGTAGCCAGTTCGGTCAGGATCAGAGGCGGGGCCATGGACTATAGGCTGAGACCCAGAGCCTGCCTTGGTGTTTTGAGCTAAATCACTCAGCTCTATTGTCAAGTCGCTTACAGGGATAGAACAGGACTGTTCTCGAACTTTTCCCCCATTGCTTAACTAACCAGGAGAGACCCATGGTTGCCAGTCAGCTATCTGCCCAGGATTTATTTCGGGCTGCCTACGAAAATCGCTACACCTGGGATAGCCACTTCCCTGGTTATCACGCCGATGTTACCTATACCCATAACGATCAAACCTACATTGGGCAGATTAGGGTGGGTTCCGATCTGAACCTACCGTCACCGGGATAGGAGACGAAGCGGCTCAAAAAGCCATTCATGGTCAGTTATTTGAGGTGGCCATTCACCGGATTCGCCGCAGCTTTACCGATACCCATGGTCAAAACACCTTTCGCTATGGTGAAACCCGTCCCGATGGGGCCATAGAAATTCTTCTGGGGGGCAAGGCAGACGGCGATCGCTATGAGGTGCGTGACAACGAGGTCACCCTGGTCCATCGCCACATCCACGGCGTGGTAGTGACTATCCATACCTTTAGCAGCCACCATACCGGTGAGGGTTACCTGTCCCACCGCTATAATTCGGTCTACCATGACCCCCAAACCGGCGTTCAAAAGGGTGGGCTTAGCAACTTTGAAGATGGGTATCAGCAGGTGGGAGCCTACTTTATTCTTTGCCGCCGGGCTATTACCACCGAGGTCAACGGCGGCGTCGACCGGCAGGAGTTTGTTTTCTCCAACCTGGTTTTAGAAGAGGGTTGAAACAACAGGCTCACCATGGGTCCCCTGCCAGTGGCCTGGCCTACCCCGGTCCAGTAGCGGGCGGTGATCGGTTGCTATACTAGGTACCTTAATGTTACAAAAAGCAAAATTATCCTTGTCCGCTACCATCCACCATGCAGCCCACCGATCCCGATAAGTTTACCGATAAAGCCTGGGATGCCATTGTGGAAGCCCAGGATGTGGCCCGTCGCTTCAAACACCAGTACCTGGAAGTGGAGCATGTGGTCATTGCCCTCTTAGACCAGGAGGAGGAAGGACTGGCCCATCGAGTCCTCGAGAAGGCTAAGCTGGATCCAGACTTAATTTTAGACGAGTTGGAAACCTTTGCCCAACGCCAGGCCCGGGTGCGTTTGGCTACGGACAATAACCTTTACCTGGGGCAAAGTCTGGATCGCATGTTGGATCAAGCGGAGGTAGCCCGGGTCAGCCTCAAGGACCAGTTTATTTCAGTAGAACACCTGATTTTGGGTTTTCAAGAAGACGAACGGATTGGCCGCCGCCTGCTGCGGGGCTTTAATGTAGAAGCTCCAGAGTTGATGGCGGCGGTGCAGGGGGTGCGCGGTAGTCAGCGGGTGACCGACCATCAGCCTGAGGCTAACTATGATGCCCTGGCTCGCTACGGTCTTGACCTCACCCAGGCGGCTCGAGATGGCAAGCTCGATCCGGTGATTGGCCGGGACGAGGAAATTCGCCGGGTGATCCAGGTGCTCTCTCGCCGTAGTAAGAACAATCCGGTGCTGATTGGTGAACCAGGGGTGGGGAAAACCGCTATCGCCGAAGCTCTGGCTCAACGCATTATCAATGGAGAAGTACCGGAGTCCTTGAAGGGGCGTACCCTGATTTCCCTGGATATGGGGGGCCTGATTGCTGGAGCCAAATTTCGAGGCGAATTTGAGGAGCGGCTGCGATCGGTGCTACGGGAAGTAACCGACTCCGCGGGCCAGGTGGTCTTATTCATTGACGAACTCCATACCGTAGTCGGGGCAGGGGCCACCCAGGGCACCATGGATGCGGGCAACCTCCTCAAACCCATGCTGGCCCGGGGAGAATTACGCTGTATTGGGGCGACCACCCTGGACGAATATCGCAAACACATCGAAAAAGATGCGGGGCTGGAGCGGCGCTTTCAGCAGGTTTATGTGGGTCAGCCCAGCGCCGAAGATACCATTTCCATTTTGCGGGGCTTGAAGGAGCGCTACGAAGTCCACCATGGCGTCAAAATTGCCGATAGCGCCCTGGTGGCGGCGGCGGTATTGTCCGATCGCTACATCGCCGATCGCTTCCTCCCCGATAAGGCCATTGATCTGGTGGATGAAGCCGCCGCCAAGCTCAAAATGGAGATTACCTCTAAACCCACAGAACTCGAGGATCTAGATCGCAAGCTCATGCAACTGGAAATGGAAAAGCTCTCCCTGGCGGCGGAAGATCCCGGCAGTTCGGGCTATGGCAGCCGCGATCGCCTCAGTCGCATTGACCAAGAAATGGCGGAATTAACTAGCCGACAGAACACCCTGGGGGGGCAATGGCAGCGGGAAAAACAAACTCTGGAGGCGATTAATACCCTCAAAGAAGAGGAAGACCAGCTGCGGTTACAAATTGAACAGGCGGAGCGAGCCTACGATCTAAATCGGGCGGCCCAACTCAAGTATGGTCGTCTGGAAACCGTCCAGCGCGATCGGGAAGCCAAGGAAGCAGAGCTTCTAGAAATCCAGACCCAGGGGTCTACCCTGCTGCGAGAACAGGTGAGCGAGGCTGATATCGCTGAGATTGTGGCCAAGTGGACAGGGATTCCCGTCAACCGGCTGATGGCCTCAGAACGGCAAAAGCTACTGCAATTAGAGGGGCACCTCCACGATCGGGTGATTGGCCAGGAGGAGGCGGTAGCCGCTGTGGCTGCTGCCATTCGTCGGGCTCGAGCTGGCATGAACGATCCGGGGCGGCCCCTGGGTTCCTTCTTGTTTATGGGGCCAACAGGGGTCGGCAAAACCGAACTAGCTCGGGCTCTGGCCGAGTTTCTCTTCGATACCGAAGAGGCCCTGATTCGGATTGATATGTCCGAGTATATGGAGAAAAATGCCGTCTCGCGCCTAGTGGGAGCACCACCAGGCTATGTAGGCTACGAAGACGGCGGCCAACTCTCGGAGGCCGTCCGTCGCCATCCCTACTCGGTGGTGTTGTTGGATGAAGTAGAAAAGGCCCATCCCGATGTTTTTAACCTGTTATTGCAGGTCCTTGACGATGGTCGCATTACCGATTCCCAGGGCCATCGGGTGGACTTTCGCAACACCGTGGTGATTATGACCAGCAACATTGGTAGCGACCATATTCTGGAGTTGGGGGGGGATGACAGTCGCTACGATGACATGCGTCGCTTAGTGTTGAAGGCCTTGCAAAAGCAGTTCCGGCCAGAATTCCTCAACCGCGTTGATGATTTAATTCTCTTTCATTCCCTTAGCAAGGCGGAGCTACGGCAGATCGTGGCGCTGCAAATCCGGCGGGTACAGCGTCGTCTGGCGGATCAAAAAATTAGCCTAGCGATTTCTGACCCAGCCATTGACTTTATTGCCCACAGTGGTTACGACCCGGTATACGGAGCCCGACCGCTGAAGCGGGCCATTCAACGTTTACTGGAAAATCCCATTGCCACCAAAATTCTTCAAACCACCTTTACTGAAGGGGCGGCCATTGGTGTGGATCTGCTAGAAGGAGAACTGGTCTTCAATACCGCCTCTAGCCCTGAAGCCCTGCTGTCTACCCGGGAGGATTCCCAGGAGGTGGCGGTAGCCGCTAATGGCCATAGCCAATCCCCTGGTTGAACCTATAGCCAAATCAGCAAAGTTACCCCCCCCATCAAGGCCAGTGACTGGACAACCAGAGACAGGCGATCAAGGCGGATGATGCGATTGAAGGCGTTTTCCACGTCCGTCCTAGCCCAGTCGGCCGTAATGATCGCTTCCAGAATAGACAGGATTATGAGCACGTAGGCTAGGGCGTAGATTTTATCTAGCAACACCAGGTAACCCACATCGGGAATCGAGTCGCCATAGGACTGCTGGAGAAACACGGTGGTGAGCAGGGCTGTGACCGGTAGGGCAATGCGGGAATCGGTATATCTAGGACTGAGTAAAAAGGCCCCCCAACCGGAAATCAGCACAATTACCAGGGGTAGTAACAACTTCCAGGTAAAATAGCTGACCGGGCGTTCCGTGGTTAACTCATAGCGCAGAGCCGAATAGGTAGCCTTACCACTGGCAGGTAGGGGTTCACCAAAGTTGGTTTTGTAGTCGTGTACCAGGCTCTGGAGATTGAAGCCCCGTATCTGCCAGCCCGGTACGGCCAATGTTTCAGAATAGCCCGATTGCTGCTGGTCGGGTACGTAGACCAGTTTATCGGCTGGATAGAGGGAATTTTCAATGGTAATGGCTAATCGCTGGCGATCGAGGGGAAAGCGGGATAGTTGAAACGGATGAACAAAGCGACCTTCAACGTGCATAATCTGGTACTGGCGACCGTCTGGTAGCTGGCCGCTTTCTTCTTGCAGCACGGTTTGAGTCAATCCCCACTCTTCGACAGCGTTGGTCAGTTCCAGGTTTTCCACAGGGTCGATCTTGCCGTTCCACTTAAACCAAATGTAAGCATCCAGGTAATAGGTGTTACTGGAAACATTTAGATCATAGAGGTTATTGGCATAGAGTCCGGTTTCAACCACCTCGGCCTGGGGTGCAGGTTGGCTGAGGGGGCGGAAAGCATTGGCTTGAACAGTGGGTGGGGAGGTTAGGGCCCCTAGGGCAAAGCGTAGCACCATGACTACTAAGGCTACGAGCACAACGATTAGCAGTAGCCGTTTGAGGAAACTACGAGGAAAAGAGGCGAAACCCATAACCGATTTTGACTGGAAAAAACTAGGCAGATTATACCGGTAAGTAGGGTGCCAATCCCCTATCCACCGGCGATCGCTTGATCAGGGAGAGCCGTAGCCCGGTACTCAAAGTCCGACCTATCTCCCTAAATTGGTCAGGCCTGGGGAGTAGTTGTCAGCCCAGGCCAGGCTAGAGTCATTCTAGGCTGGCAGGCCCATCAGTTTTACCAGCAGCGGGTCGATCAGGCTCTGGTGCTTCTGGGCCAGGAGAGTTTCCAAGTAGGGTTGTAAACGCTGGTAATCTTCCTGGTTAAAAACATAGACCTGGGGACTGGGTTGACTGAATAGTTTGATGTCCCTAGGGTTGATATCTAGGTGATCGGGCTCGAACCGGATGAAGGCGTTGGGTCCCCCGGCAGGTAATAAACCGGGGGGTAGCCGTCCCTCCAGTAGGGCTACTAGATGGGTTTGGCAGGCCTTAACCTGAATGCCCTGTTGCTGCAACAGGTGCATAATTCCCTCGAGGGGCATGGGTTGGTTGGGAAAGACCCGCAGCAACTCCATCAGCAGAAACATATCGCTGTACTGGTGTCGGTTACGATCTAAAACCTGGGGATAACGGGCTAGATTCGCCAGGCCATAGGCGACTCGGCTACAGCTGGGGGGGCGATCGCTTTGGTAGGTATCCTGCACGATCGTGGCATTGGGGAACTTTTGTCGTAGCCAGCGAGCTATTCGGGGCATAGAGGCTGTCCCACCGGTACAAATCACCTGGTTAATACCCTGGGTAGACAGCCCGGCCTGGCTGAGCAATCGGTTCATCTGCCCATTCAAACGCTGGATATAGGGCACAATGATCCGGTCTTCCAGATCCTTGCTGCGTACTACCCAGTGCTGATCCGCCAGTTCCAAATCAAATTGGGGTTGGTGTTGCAGGATTAGCTTAATATGACGGGCGGCGTCCAGCACGCTTTGCCCCAGAGCAGAGCTCTCCAGCCGTTGTTGCAGGCGTTGTCGCCGTGCCAGATCGGGCTCAGCCGGGCGGGGTAATTCTAGATTATCCAAACCCAGATCCTTCCAGGCAGCCCGATCTAACTCTGGAATTGCCGCCTGCCAACTCCACCCAGCCTCTGCTCCAGGCCGGGCTTCTGCTTCCACCGGTAAGCGTGGGCTCCGCCGCTCCGGCGAGTGTAATAAGCAACAGATAATATCTTGATCAATGGCGTCTCCGGCGTAGCCCATGGAGTAGAGAACGAAGTCATCGTAGGTTAAATCTTGGGGATGGTCCGGCAGGTTTGCCAAGCCCAGTTCCGTTACACTACTACCGGCGGAGATCGCCACCGTGCCCCCTACCCAGTTACAGGCATAGAGGGTTTGCTGCTGAATTGGTTGGCCTTCGGTTTGCTCGGTATGGTTTTCGGGATCGGGTAGACCAGAGAGGACGGCCGCAATACTATCTTCAATAAAGTAAATCCCTTCGGGGTCGGACATTAACCCTGCCCCAATGATCGCCTCCCGCAGATTAAAGGTATAACTATCGGGCCAGTTGGCTGGATAGCTGACTATCACCCCGGCTAATTGCTCCAGGGCCTGACCAAGGGTGGCTAAATCCAGTCCTACGGCCCCTAGACTAAAGGTAGAATTGGCCTTTAAAGCCTGGGGCAAAGTCGCTAGTAAATCCTCCAGGGCCCCTTGAAAGACTCCCAGCGGTAAGGCAACGGTTTCGGACCATTGCACCTGGGGCTGAGGGCCATCCCCATGTGGTAGAACCACAGGAATGCCAGACTTGAGCAAGGATTTCAGGCCCTTGAGAATGAGGCCAGTTGGTTCCGGACTCTCGCTATCGTTCCAGGAAACCGTTAGGGCTGAGGAGCCCACCGATTGTAATTGGTAGGTTTCACCATCCTTACCTCTGCGCACCGACGCAATGGCCGGTAATCGGAAAAATTTATCGGCGGTAGCACCCGATATGTTCCGATCTATCCAGTAGAGGGGGTGGACGGGGCCCCTGGGACGATCGAGTAACACCGCCGATAGCCCGCTACTACCAATATCGAGTCCTAGAAACCACAACCCAGCGGGCGTCTCCTCCACTGCGGTTGGGGGGAGGCTGTCCCCGTCGGTAGTCAGCGGTTGGACGCGATCTAGGGAGAGGCGATCGCTGTCTTCTTCTCCATCCCCTAGCTGGAGGCCATGGTCTTCCTCCTCCGGTTCCTCAGCTAGGGGCACTGAGGGAATGACGGTGGGGGAGTCCAGTTGGTCAATTCTGGCGGCGACTACCCCATCGATCCTATTTGATTGAGGCTCAGCCGGTCCAGCCGGAGTAGCTATCTCCATTTGATCCGAAACTGGATCCGACTCTGATACCGGGGGGGGATCGGGTCGCAGGGTAGCGCCAGCCAGTGGAGAGTTGAGGTCAGGGGACCGATCTCCTAAGGGAATCAGGCGCAGATCCCCCAGCAGATGGTCCAGGCTGAGGCTGGAATCCGAGATGGGTAGGGCCGACTCAGGCGGATTCCTAGGGATCGTCGAGATAGGATCGGGATCTACCCCAGAACCCCCTGTAGAGCCACCCTGGTGGGTAAGGGGATGGTTGACCACCTGTTCAGCCGTTACCAGTGCCATACGGTCCTCCGTAGTCAGGCCTGACGCCTGTAACTCTGCCGGATCTGGTTCCGGCGGTAACCCTACCGGCCGGACTAAGGAGGGTGCGTTTTCTTCTTCCCCAGGCCCATCCGTCTCAAATTTAGCCAGGTCCTCCTGGAGGTGGTGAAGGGTAGTGGTATCAAGCTCCAGATTATAGTTGGGTCGGGATAGGGGGACCTCTGCCCCGAGCAGGTCCTCCTGGGTCGAAGCGGGGATGGGTTGATCCAGGTAGTCGTCATCCTCGGGACTATTCACCAGGCTGGCAAAGGAATCGATGGGATCGGAATCGGCGGCCGGATCAATGGCATCGGGTAGGAGCTCATCCAAGTCACTGATGGTGAGGACCTCGGCGGAATCTAGCGGGGTCACCGCTCCGATCACCCTATCCTCAGCGGCGATCGCCCCCTGGTCGGTAGGGTCGGGAATGGGTTGAATTAGGTCGGTAGATGGGTCGTTACCAAATAAACTCTGGTAGAGATCGTCCAGGCTTGCTTCTGGTTCCCCTTGGGTGACTGTTGTAACGGCCTGATCGGACCAGGATACGGAAACACTGGGGTCAGGCTCCGGTGGGTCCAGTTGTGGCAGCAGGGGTAGGGGTTCCTTCCCCGCATCGGTGATAGGTGGGACTCCTCCTCCTTCCCTGTTTACCGGTTCAACCGGGAAGGCGGTGGGGTGGTCTGGCCCCGGCAGGTCGATCCCCAGGTGAGCAATGTCATCCTCAATCTGGAGTAGACTCAGGTCATCCCCCAGGTCTAGCTGTAAGCTATCCCAGTCCAGTGGCTGAGAGCCATGGGATAGGGGGGGTAAAATCGCTGAAGCGGAGTGGGAAGGTTCGGGTTGCAGCGATGGGATTGGCGATCGCGGGTCCAGGTCGATTCGGGTATCTGGGGTTAACCGCTGGGCCAGCTGGTTGACCAGGGTGGTCAACAGGACCTCTCCCTGCTGACCGAGGCTATGCATTTTAGTTAGACCCTGGCTGAGGGACTGCTGATGGCCATAGAGGGTCTGATGGAGCGTCTCAAATACGGCTCGTAGGGAAAGATCTAGGTTCCTGACCAGATGGTCGGTCTCGCTTTGCACCTGCTGCAGATAGCGGAGCCGTTGCTCCGGGCTGAGGGCGTCGGGGTGGGCTGAGCCCATCCCGGCCTCTGGGTATTGACTGAGCAGATAGCTATTGGCGGTAGAGGTTTCCAGCCGCCTCACCGCCTGATCCACCTGGCCAGCCAAATAGCCATCGAGATGGTTAGTTAGCTGATCTAAGGCCTGCTGCCAGGGACCCGGCAACCGCTCTGGATCGCTGATTACCTGCTGGGCCAGGCGTTGCTGCTGGAGTTCCTGGACCTCCTTCAGCAGAGCTTCTCGCTGCTGCCGCAGGGTAGTGACTTCCGTTTGTAGGGGAGTGAGAATTTGTAGGGTCTGGCCCCGCAGGTATTGCATCTCTTCCAGCAGAGCCTTGAGGACCTGACTGGCGGCGATGCTAGGGCCCTGGTCGGGGACTCCCAGGTCATCTGTCTGAGGGGGTTCTGTCTGGGATGCCACCAGGTGATCCTTTACCCGAGCGAACACCTGGCGATGGTGGTCAATTTCCTTGGCCGCTGCCCGCGATCGCCGGGAGTTGGTTTTACCGAGGATGGCGTCAATTTCTGCGATGAGGGTCTGAAGTTCTTGCTGCTGAAGAGTCACCTGCCTGTACCTTCCCTTGCTTTCCCTGAAGTTAAATATATAGCTGCGGCCAGCAGGTTGGGGCCCCGGTGGATTGGTCAAAGCGAAGCCTGGGTAGGCGTTCTGGCTCGCTGCAAAGGATCTTTAGAGGCTTTTGTCGAAGCTTTCCAACACCCTTTCCGCCCCGTTAAAGGTGGCTATAGCTATAGTTGCCAAAGTGTATGTCAGATAGCCTTAAAAATCATCTTTTGACCAGCGATAGGCAATGGGCATACGCCAGCCCAAGCCAAAGGCCCGATCGGTGACCTTCAGGACGGGTGGTGCCTGACGACGCTTAAACTCTGCCCGGGTGACCAACCCCATGACCTGTTCAACCACTTCGGCATCGTGACCAGCCGCCGTAATGTCCGCCAGGGATTGGTGGTGGTTTACCAGTCGTTCTAGAATGTCATCAAGGATAGGGTAGGGGGGAAGGGAGTCTTGATCCACCTGGCCAGGCTTAAGTTCGGCGCTGGGAGGTTTGTCAAGAATGGCCTGGGGAATCAGGGGTCCGGTTAGCTCACGGTGGGCTAGCTGGCCCCAATAGGCAGGGGGAACACCCCGGTGTTGGTTGATCCAGTCGCACAGGCTATAGACTCGGGTCTTGGGGACATCGGCGATCGCAGCTAGTCCTCCATTCATATCGCCGTAGAGGGTACAGTAGCCCACCGCCAGTTCTGACTTGTTGCCTGTAGATAGCAGTAAATAGCCAAATTTGTTGGCAATGGCCATCAGCAGGTTACCCCGGATACGGGATTGCAGATTTTCTTCGGTAACACCGCTCTGAGTACCGGCAAATAGGGATTCCAGGGTGTGATCATAGGCCAGCATCAAGGGTTCAATTGGCAGGATGGTATGGTTAATCCCCAGGTTTTGGCAGAGGGCCTGGGCATCGCTGATGGAATGATCGGAGCTGTAGGGGGAGGGCATCAGTACCCCCAGTACCTGCTCAGGCCCCAGGGCGGCGGCGGCGATGGTAGCCACCAAGGCCGAGTCAATGCCCCCGCTCAAGCCGATCACGGCTTTGGTAAAACCGCACTTGCGGGCATAGTCCCTCACCCCCAGACAAAGGGCCGACCACAGGGATTCCTGCCCATCTGGCGGTAAAGCCGTGACCTCTGTGGGTTGTAAGTCCCCCTGCATAGCATCGTAATCAATCACCAATAGGCCCGGTTGAAAGGCTGGTAATTGGCCCATCAGGTTACCCTGGCGATTAAAGGCCATGCTGGCGCCATCAAAGATTAGGTCATCGTTACCGCCTACCTGGTTGGCGTAGAGTAGGGCACAGTTGTAGCGTTGGGCGCTGTGGGCCAGCATGGCCGCCCGCAGCCCTGGTTTATGGAGGGCGTAGGGAGAGGCGGACAGGTTAATCACCAGGTCAACCCCTGCGGCGGCCAGATCGGCAATGGGGTTATGGGGATAGCGCCGTTCTCCCCAGAATTTTTCGTCGTTCCACAGGTCTTCACAAATGGTAATGCCTACCCGGCCCACTCCGGCTAGGGTGAAGATGCTGGCACCCGGTCCAGGGGCAAAGTAACGGTCTTCGTCAAAGACATCGTAGGTGGGTAAGAGCTGCTTATGGAAAACCTGCTGCACCTCTCCCCCCTGGAGGAGGGCCGCACTATTGAATAGGGGTTTTTCGCCCGCCTGTTCCGCTTGGGGATTGACCGCCGCAAAACCCACCAGCACCATTAGACGGGGAGGGAGTTCCGTCGCCAGTTGGTCTAACTGGCGCTTCATGGCCCGGACAAATCCTGGCCTCAGTAGCAGATCCCGGGGAGGATAGCCACATAGCACCAGTTCGGTGGTTACCATCACCTCCACTCCGGCCTGGTCAGCTTGTCGGGCGGCCTCGACTACCTGCTGGGCATTGTGGGTGAGGTCACCAACGGTGGGGTTAAGTTGGGCGATCGCAAACTTCATTGGCTATGCTCCAGCGTCATGAACCCGTCTCCTTTCCGCCAGGGAATCCTGCGTTACCCAGAAGGGAGGGTATTACGCTCCCAAAAAATACCCTCCCGGTACCCCTGAATCCGATTATCCACCGCCGCCAGGTCCAATCGCTTCTGAGCCAAACAGCAATAATTGGGTTCAATTTCAATGCCAACAAACTGGCGTCCCAATTTCTTGGCCACCACCGCCGTCGTGCCACTGCCTAAAAAGGGGTCAAAAACCACATCCGCAGGTTCAGAACTGGCCAGAATCAGCTTAGCTAAGAGCTTCTCTGGCTTTTGAGTGGGGTGGTCGGTATTTTCTGCCATCGACCAGAAGGGGATAGTAATATCGGTCCAGAGATTGGCCGGATGGGTTAGACGATATTTTCCCTCACCCTGCTTTTCCCAATCCTTGGGATTCCCCTCGGGAGTAACGTAGGGAGCAATGACTCGCCGTTTGAGCTTGACCGCATCAACGTTGAAGTAATAGTTATCAGACACGGTACAAAACCAGATATCTTCGCAGGTATTTTTCCAATTAGCCTTAGCTCCGCGTCCCTTTTCCCGTTCCCAGGTAATTCTATTTCTAATTTTGAAATGTTGTCTGAGGACCGGATACATGGCTACCGAGGTGGACCAATCTCCACAACAGTAAATTGAGGCATTGGGCTTGAGCACTTTTTTAAGCTGGCCTAACCAGCTATTTAACCAGGCGGTATAGGCGTCATCCTCTAGCTTATTAAACACTCTGCCATTAAAGCTCTTATTCAAATTGTAGGGGGGATCCAGGATCATTAAATCCACGAAGGCAGAAGGCAGGTATGGCATGACTTCCCATAGATCCTGGCAGATCGTTTGGTTGAGGATTTGGGCAGGCTGAACTGGTTGATTCAGTCGCATTAACCGTTGTGAAAGGAGTTCCTGCTCAGCCCCACTCAAGTCCAGGGTTCGGTTACGTGGGGACCTACCTTTCATCACAGGTTTGAGAAAATCCTTGGAGAGGGTTTAAAAAGACAGTCCGATCCCCCGAGTCTGGGGTTTTTTAGCTGCACCCCAGGGGTCGGTCTGGTAAGGCTAGGATAGCATTTGATGTTGGCCCACCTGAGAGAATAGGGGAGAAACCCTGGGGATAGTATGGCGGATGTAGCTATTTTGGGATGCGGCTATGTGGGTACGGCGGTGGCCCAGTACTGGCGAGGTCAGGCAATGGCGATCGCCGCTACTACCACCCGGCCAGAACGACTGGCGGAGTTAGGGGCGATCGCCGATCGGGTGTTGGTGATGCAAGGGTCCGATCGATCGGCTCTCTCCCAGTTGCTGCAGGACGGTGTCCATACCCTGCTGGTTTGCCTGGGGCCTGGCCGGCAAGGAGATTACCAGGCAACCTACCTGGATACAGCTCAAGCCCTACTGCACTACCTTGATGGCAATCCTGGACCAGGACAAATCATTTTTACCAGTACCTGCTCTGTCTATGGGGACTACGCTGGTGCCTGGGTGACAGAGGCCGATCCCCCCCGACCCCTGATCCACAACGGAGAAACCATCCTGGCTACGGAACAGACCTTGCTGTCCGCCGCCACCGATCGCCGCCGCGTCTGTATTTTGCGGTTGGGGGGCATCTACGGTCCCGGTCGGGAACTGGCTAAAATCTATCGTAACTTTGCCGGTACGGTGCGGCCCGGTAGGGGTGATCAGCCCACCAATTGGGTCCATCGGCAGGATATTGTGGGGGCGATCGCCTTTGCCCAGCAGCAATCCTTAGGGGGTATCTACAACCTGGTTCAGGATGAAATTCCTTCCCGGCGGGAGTTGATCGATCGGGTTTGTCGGGCTCACGATCTCGCTCCTGTCACCTGGGATCCGTCCCAGCCCGACGACCTGTCCTACAGTGGGCGAATCTCCAACCAAAAGCTTAAGACTGCGGGCTATGGTTTTCAGCAACCGACCTTTCTGCTATAAATCTCCTATAGTCGTAGCCACAGGTAACGGGGCCTAAGGGGTATTTGAAGAGACGATTCAAAGGCCATTGCTATAGGGCTGGGACCGGTGCATGGTGTTAAAGGCAGTTTTACTGGATTTCAACGGCGTTGTTATCAATGACGAAGCGCTGCACCAGCAGTTGATCGAAGATCTGCTACTGGCAGAAAATCTCCGTCCTACCCTGTCAGACTACGCCCAACTTTGTCGGGGTCGTACCGATCAAGCCTGCATTACCAGTTTATGGGAACGTCAAGGCCGGGTTATAACCCCCCCTCAGTTGGATCAGCTGTTAGCCCGCAAGGCCGATCGCTACCACCAGGCGATCGCCGCTATGGCCAGTCTTCCCCTTTATCCTGGCCTGGAAGACCTGATCTATCAAATTCGGGCCAGCCAGCTTAAACTGGCCATTGTATCGGGAGCCCGCCACCAAGAAATTCAAACGGTTTTAACTCGGTCGGGCCTGGTTGCTGCGGTTAATCTGATTATCTCCGGCGATCAGGTTTCCCTGGCGGGTAGTAAGCCCGCCCCTGACAGCTACCTCCTGGCCATTCAGGGTCTCAATCAGCAGTTTCCTGATCTCCTCCTCCAGCCCCAGGACTGCGTTGCCATTGAAGATTCCTTTGCCGGTATCGAAGCCGCTAGGCGGGCCGGCGTACCGGTGGTGGGTGTGGCCCATAGCTACCCTTACCACATGCTTCACCGTCGCGCCGATTGGGTGGTGGACTATCTCTATGAAATTAAACTGGAGTGGTTACAGCCCTACTACGACCTGAGTTTTTCTCCACCACCAGAGGATTTACCAGCCGAGCAGTAGTCCGGGGCGAATCTGCCAATCTATAGCCGTAGCTAGTTAGCTCAGGACGCTATTGACGATTTCCCGTAACCCTATGGTATGAATTGAGACTAAGGTGGCCGTTAGAACTTAGGAATCAACAGTATGAAGAGGGTACTGGCACGATCTCAGCACTGGTATGGGACCTGCAAGATCAGCCCCCATTTCATCACTAATAACCATCTGATCCGATTTATCCAGGGTCGGGTCAGCCATTCCCTCTGGGCCCGACTGATCGGGCTCACCTTAATCAAGTGGCAACAGGATGATTGTCTGGAAATGGGTGCTGCCCTGGCCTACTATGGGGTGTTTTCCCTCTTTCCTATCCTGCTGGTGATGCTGAGTATTGCCGGATTTTTAATGGGTCCTGATACCGCCGCCTTTAATACGGTTGTGAATATGGCGCGCCAGTCCCTACCCCCTGATGCCTTTGGGGTGGTTGAAACCACCCTGGTGCATTTTCACACCGGTAGCCGGGGAGCGGGCATTGTCGGCTTTACCATTTTGTTCTTCGCCGCCAGTGGTTTTTTCGGTGCCCTGAGTCGAGCCTTCGATAAAATCTGGCGGGTTGATCCACACCATTATTTTGCTACGGGGGTTAGGGCGATCGCCTTTAACTTTATCTGGCGGCGGTTTCTATCCTTCCTCTTGGTGATTGGCTCGGCTGGATTGGTGTTTCTGTCTCTGCTGTCTACCATCTCTGTGGATAGCCTCCTACCCTGGCTGGAGAAACTCAACAGCCTGGGCCTGTTCACTCCCATTGACCGGATGCAATTATTACCCTGGATGCGTTTAGTCAGCTCCTTTGTGATTCTCAATCTGGTGGTCATGGTGCTCTATAAGATTCTGCCCCGCACCCGTATTGCCTGGGGAGATATCTGGTTGGGGGCTTTTTTTACCGCCTCCCTCTGGTTAATCCTGCAACAGCTCATCAGTAACAGCGTCATTGGTCTTGGTAGTCACTTTCGTTCCTACGGGGTTCTCAGTGGCTTTATGGTGCTGATGTTATGGATTTATTTGACCAGTCAGGTGTTCTTTCTCGGCGGACAATTAACTTACGTATACGCCCATTTATTGGGTAGTCGCAAAAAGTATACCGCCCACTTCAGACCCTAGGTGGCCTTTACCCAGCCTAGGGGTGGGTGCTTTCTGCCTGCAGTCAGGCTCTGGATCGCAGCCCATGGCATCGCCGTCTTGTCCTAACCGGACTGGCGACTGCTATAGGCGCTAGAATTAAGGTAGGGATTTGGATCGTCCGCTTTGGCCAGAAGGCTGGGTCCAGGGTTCAAGCGGATGTCTGGTTACTGACCGACTGGTCCGGGGTTAGGAGCCATCAAACAGCCTGGATTTGGATTTCGGCCCGTCCCTGCCCCGTTTTGCCTGGCCAGGGCTAGGGCAAATCCCTTTGATTCTCCTGAATATTTAGATTCAGGCCCACCGAACTGCGACAGAGGTTACCCTATGAACTACGCCTCTCCCCACTTAAACCAAGATTGGATTCACGTCCTGGCTCTTTTAGCCTTGACCACCCTGCTGGTAGGGATGGTTTTACTGGGTTTGGCCCTGCCCTGTCAGGGGATCATTTAGGAAAAACCACGATTTTGTGGAGGAAATGTCCATGGTTCTTCCTGATCATCGGGGGTCAATCCCAAGCCTCGGGGGGCAAGCCATCAGGGCTGTTTTGCCCCTTCTCCTGAGCGTTGGGGCGATCGGCCTATCTCCCGTCGTCGCTATTCAGCATCGGGATGGAGTGGTGGAATTTTCCTATCCCCTGCGCCTGACCGATAGCTACCCTAGCCGCAGTCGGGAAGGAGAAGCCGATCCCACCTACTATTTCACCTTTGACTTTCCGGCAACTGCGGTGGAGTCCCTGGGACAGGTGGTGGTAAGCCTGGATGGAGGCCAGGATCAAACCTTTGGCTATCGATTAGAGGCGACCCAGGCCTTTGTCAATACCCCGGAGGGACAGGTTCCCCTATCCCTGGGATCGGTACAGGAAGACCCAGAAACCCATGCGCTGACGGTCCAATTTAGCCCTCCTGTACCTCCCGGCTTACCCATCACCCTGGCCCTACGGCCTTACTACAATCCCCGTTCTGCCGGTGTTTACCTGTTTGGCCTGAGGGCCTATCCGGTAGGGGCAAGCCTTCGTCCAACCTTTATGGGCTACGCTCGCTTTAGCTTTTACGAACGGGATGGGGATCGGTTCTGGCCCTAAGGATGGGGAAGGAGCCGTCCTACAAATCCAGGCAAGGGAGCCTGAAGCTGCGGGCAAAGGTTCTTCAAGACCCCGGCACCTCTACTGCCGCTGGCGAACTTTACATAGGGTTACGGCTGAGTCAGAACCCTGACTCAGCCCTTGATTGAAGGGCTCCTAGGCCGAGACCCTTGGGTCAGGTAGGAGCCATGACCGTCGGTTACGCCGCCGATAGTGGTCAGGATTAGCCCACTTTACCGGTTGGGTTGGGGGGTAATGCGCAGGTAAGGCTTAATTTCCGTAACTCCCTTAGGAAAGCGTTGACGGGCTTCATCGGTGGGAATGGTAGGAACCACTACCACATCATCACCATCTTGCCAATCTACGGGAGTAGCCACACTGTAGTTATCGGTCAGTTGCAGGGAATCAATGACCCGTAAAATTTCGGCAAAGTTACGACCTGCACTGGGGGGATAGGTGATGGTTAGCCGCAGCTTTTTGTTGGGATCAATCACAAATACGCTACGAACGGTAACCTTAGCGTTGGCATTGGGGTGAATCATGCCGTAGAGATCGGATACCTTTTTGTCGGCGTCGGCAATAATGGGATAGTTGACGGTCACACCCTGGGTTTCGTTAATATCCCCAATCCAGCCCCGATGGGAATCCACATCGTCAACGCTGAGGGCAATCACCTTGACATTGCGTTTCTCAAATTCGGGCTTGAGGCGGGCCACACTGCCCAATTCAGTGGTGCAAACTGGAGTATAGTCGGCTGGGTGAGAAAACAAGACAACCCAGCTGTCTCCCGCCCAAGTGTAAAAGTCAATTTCCCCTTCGCTGGTTTGCTGGGTAAAGTTAGGAACCTGGTCTCCCAATTGCAGTGTCATGGTTAGTCTCCATCAAATCTCAATACAGTAACCCCGAACACAGCGCGATCGCTGTGTCATCAGTATTATTTAATTTCCATGCTGACATATACTCCGGTATTCCGACCGGATTTAGAGACTTATCTTAAAGGTTTGGTTCCCAACCTTTACCGTTAGCGAGCCAGTCGAGCCCCTGCATTAGATTCCCTTGAGGCCTGGGTTAGAAACAGGTCGGGGTTGGTCAGGTTGATGCCAGGATTGATAATGAATACTTTGGGCGAATTTGATTTTGTTCAATATTTTTTATTAATGCCTTGGCCTGATCAGCGGTGCTGATCCCATTTTCCCGGGGGGTGTACTCCTGAGGCTGGTATGGGTAGTGCTTTCCTAGAAAGTAGAACAGGCTTTTAACAAATCCCCTGGCGGCAGTGGTTGGTGGCAAGGCCAGCCGTACCAGGGTGGCGCAGCCACGGTGCCTAAATCTGCTAGGTTAAAAGCATATCCAGCGAAGAGCCCCTATGAACCTACTCTGCCTCAGCAATGGTCATGGAGAAGATGCCATTGCGGTGCGGATCTTAAAGGAACTCAGGCAGTTACCCCAGGCTCCTACCCTCAGGGCCTTACCCATGGTGGGGGAAGGCGGAGTTTACGATCGAGCTGGTATTACCCGACTAGGGCCAACCCGATCCATGCCCTCCGGCGGGTTTATCTACATGGATGGGCGACAGGTCTGGGGCGACCTGCGGGAAGGTTTAATTGGCCTCACCCTCGATCAATGGCGCACTATCCGTAGCTGGGCCAGGGAGGGCGGTAAAATTTTTGCCGTTGGTGATGTGGTGCCCCTGGCCCTGGCCTGGGCCAGTGGGGCGGAGTACGCCTTTCTGGGCACGGCTAAGTCCCAATATCAGCTAGCCCAGCCCACCCCAGCGGCATCTGATGGGCTGCCGGGCTGGTTGGGATCGGTGTATTTCCCCTGGGAACGCTGGCTCATGGCCCATCCCCGTTGCCAGCAGGTGTTTGTGCGGGATCAACGCACCGCTGATACGCTACAAACCCTAGGAGTACCAGCCAGCTATGTGGGTAATCCGATGATGGATGGGTTAGGGGTCAACCCCCAGACCCTGGCCACCCTTACTGCCAGTTTTACCGATTTTTTCCCATCCCTGACCCTGGCTCTGGTGCCAGGATCCCGCGCTCCCGAAGCCTTTGATAACTGGCAACGGATCCTGGCAAGTTTGGCCAGTGTGCAGCAGGCCTTTGCCGATCGCCAGTTGCGGTTACTGGCGGCGATCGCCCCTGCCCTAAATCTGGCGGTTTTCAAGGAATCCCTGCGGGAGGCGGGCTGGCAACCCCAACCCGGTCCCTATCCCGGTTTTTGTCAGGGCCGTCATCAACTGCTGCTGACCCAGGATGCCTTTGCCGAGAGTCTGCACCTGGCGGACGCCGTCATTGCTACGGCGGGCACCGCCACCGAGCAGGCGGTGGGTTTGGGAAAACCGGTCTTTACGCTGCCCGGTAAGGGACCGCAATTTACCCCAGCCTTTGCCGCCATTCAGCAGCGCCTGCTGGGGGAGTCGCTGACGGTGGTCAGCTCACCCCTGGACCTGGAGTTAGCTCTGCACCAATGCCTGGGGGATAGTGCCCGACTCCAGGCGATCGCCGCTAATGGTTCTGATCGCATGGGATCCCCCGGTGCAGCTCGATCCATTGCCTTGGCGCTCCAGTCCTGGCACGGTCAGCCCGATCCCCTACCTTCCCTCAAGCCCTAGGGGATGGAAAATAGTGGCTTAAGCCGGTCGCGATCCCCCGGGATCCTCCCGGTTCCCCGACCCGTTCCAGACCATTGGCCAGGCAGCGCTGGCGATAGCCCTGGTCCTGGACTTTAGCCACCAGGGTGGTGGCGATCGCCTCAATCTCCTGGGCCCCAATCTTTCCATAGGGATGTCCGATGGTGGTCACCGAATCCCCCAGTAAGCGCATTTGGGCTTCGGCGAAGCGATAGGTAAACTGGGGTCCCTGGCCAGCTATTTGGACTACGGGTTTACCTAGGCCGACCGCCTGTTCCACCGCTGTACCAGCCATCCCCAGGGCAATATCGCAGTGATGAACAATATCGGCAAAGGCACCCCAATACCCCTGAACCACGACTAACTGGGATCCTAGGGACTTACTTAACCGACCATCTGGCCCATAGTCCCACCCCGCAGCGGCGGCCATGGTCCGCAGCTGATCGGCGGTGATGGCTCCCACCAGGGCCGCTCGAAACTGCATCGGTTCTAAGCGGGCAACCGCTTCACAGACCTGAAGTTGCAGACTTAGGTTGCGGAGGGCTTCTGGAACCCGGCTACCCGGTAGGATCGCCACCATCCTTTGGCGAGGGTCCAGATCCAGATTACGCTGACTGAGCTGGAGGGCATCCATAATCGGATAACCGGCAAATTGGGCTTTGGCCATGCCCTGGCGGTGTAGGTCTTCGCAGCTGAAGCGATCGCGGGTAAAAACCGTGACACAGCGAGGGTGATTCAGGCAATAGCGGGTGAGCCAGGGTAAACGCAATCGGCCTTCGTAATAGCTGGAGGTAGAAACTAGGAAAGCCGCATAGGGACGGTTAACCAGGTGGGCGAAGAAAATCGGAACAATATCCCCTACCGCCATGACCAAGTCCGTGGTTTGGCGATAGCGCCGCAGCGCCGCCAGTTGTCGGTAGGTCAGACCCACTAACCCACTCAGCAGATCCCTAACCCAGTTGAGGGGATGGGTATAGACCATACCCCCTGACGGCAGGGCTTGGGTGGGGCCAATGATCTCCACAGCCAGGCGCTGGTAGGCGTCTCCTTGTCCCACCAGGGGTAAGGCTGCAATGGCGATATCGGGTCGTTGGGCTTGCAGCGCCTGGATGATCAGGCTGCTGTTGAGGTCTTCTCCATGGCCGTTGCTCAGAAATAAAAGGCTCATAGGGGCAGTTCAGGAGGCTAAGGAAAACTAGGACTCAGGACCAGGCTAAGGAGCTTGATTGCGGCGGGGATCGCCGTAGCGAAAGTCACCCGTCTGCATTTCTACCTTGGAGGTCAGGGGCGCAGGTAGGTCTCCGGCTCCCCAATGGTTCTGTAGGGCCTGCAGCAGGTTATCCTGCTGAGTACGCAAATAGGGGATCGCCCAGCCCCGATTGATAATGGCAAACCACACCGGTCCCCTGGCGGTGGGCAATAGTCCAGCCAGAGCGCTGACCTCGTCCAGGGTGCCGGTTTTGACCGCCGCACTGGTTGGAATATAGCGATGGTTCAGGGTACCCCGATCCTGTCCAGCTACGGGGAGTACATCACCGATGGTATAGCCATCCTGGGCAAGTTGTTTTTCCAGAGCCAGGGATAGAGCCACCACCGCCCGGGGTGAGAGGCGGTTCTCCAGGCCTAGACCAGACCCGTTGACCAGGCTAATTTCTCCAGGCGGTAGACTGGCGGCGGCTGCAGCGGTAGCGGCTACCCTAGGGGCTCCCCCTGCCAGATCCGTAACCCCCTGGGCCATACTATTATTGCTGTAGATGTTCATAGCTTTGAGGATCCCAATCAGGGGTAGGGACCGGTGTCGTACCAGCCAGGTGGGGGATAGTTGGCCATCGGCAGCGGCTAGGGTCCGGACCGAACCTTGAATCATGACATGGGGTTGGGCAGTACCTGGAGGCAGGTTAGCGTAGGCGCGCCAGGCTGATCGGGGCCAGGTGGCTGCTCTCATAACTTGATATAGGGCCCTGGCGGAGGTTTTGGGCTCTTCTTCAAAGTTCATGGTGAAAGGGCCAACTACCAGTAAGTCCCCCGTGACTCGCTGAATACCTGAGGCTTCCAGGTGATTGGCTAGAACCATACCTTCTTCCCAGATAAAGAGGGGATCGCCCCCTCCCTGGACAACCAAATCTCCGTTGACGACCCCATCTTTAAGGGGGCCGGTAATACCCACCAGGGTATCGAAGCGGTGATCCACGGGCCAGGTTTTCAGAGCTGCTAGGGTGGTGGTGAGTTTGGTTAGGGAGGCTGCCGGTAGGGGGACGGTGCCCTGATGTTCTACCACTGCACTATGGTCAGACTGGATCCAAACTCCCTGTTCAGCTGGAGGTAGGCCATGCTCTTCTAGAATCTTGAGATAGTTGGTGACCATGGCGTTGACGTCTGGATCGGGGGTGAGTCGCATCACCCAGGACGATCGCCATTGCACCGCCAGATCCTTGCCCTCTAGACCCGAGGGCTGGAGGGGGCGAAAGGGGCCCAAATTGAAGATCAGGGAAAATAATCCCAGGGGTAATGCCAGTAGATTAGTTAGGCCTGATGTCACAACGTATCCTCAAGGGCACTAGAGGGTTAGGGTTAATGTCCGCTCTTAATGATATCGCTTTGACCAGAACCCTGAGGACCGACTGGAACGGTGGAAGCCAGGGCTGAATCCTATTCTGGCTCACCGCCGTCTGCCTCCACTGGAGGACGGCCATAGAGATCGCGGCAATCACCCCACTTTGTTGAGTTCCGCCCAAGATTTCCCAGGCTGTGGTCCTCCTTCACGCCATGCGATCGAGGGTACGATACTGAATGGCTTCGGCGATATGGTGGGTTTGCAGCTGTGCTTGCCCATCTAGGTCGGCAATTGTACGACTCACCTTGAGGATGCGATCGGTGGCTCGGGCTGATAGGCCTAATTTCCGTACAGCTCCCTCCAACAGCATACGACTGCCATCATTCAACGGGCACCACTGTTTCAGGTGGCGACTTTGCATATCTGCATTACATTGCAGCCGGGCCTCCTGGTTAAAGCGATCCTGGGCCTGTTGGCGAGCTCGTTGTACCCGCTGGCGCACCGCTGCCGAGTCTTCGCCGGACTGATGGTGGGTAATTTCCTCAGGTTTGATACGACTGACCACCACCTGCAGATCGATGCGATCCATGAGCGGGCCAGAAAGCCTGGACCAATAACTCTCCCGACTGCGGGGGCTACAGGTACAGGGCTGGACTGCGTCACCGTAAAATCCACAGGGGCAGGGATTGGTACTGGCTACCAGGGTAAATTGGGCTGGAAATACCACCGATTGACGGGTACGAGTAATACTGACATAGCCATCCTCCAGAGGCTGACGCAAAAATTCCAGGACATCCCGTTTAAACTCTGTTAATTCGTCTAGGAAAAGTACTCCCCGGTGGGCCAGGGAAATTTCTCCTGGTTTAGGGTAACTGCCCCCTCCCACCAGGGATGGTCCTGAGGCAGAATGGTGCGGGCTACGGAAGGGGCGGGTATGGACTAGGGTACCTTTCTCCTTTAGAAGACCAGCCACGGAGTAAATCTGGGTCACATCCAGGGCTTCCTCAAATTGTAAGGGCGGTAAAATAGAAGGCAATCGCCGAGCTAGCATGGTTTTACCACTGCCCGGCGGTCCCACAAAGATCAGGTTATGGCCTCCAGCTGCGGCGATTTCCAGCGCTCGACGGGCTTGGGCCTGCCCCTTTACATCTCGCAGATCTAAGGCGTTGACTGGGGGCATGTTTAAACTTTGGTCGTCCCTAATGAAGGGCTGGTACTCACCTGGACAATTTAGGAAATCGGCTACCTCCTCTAGGTTCTGCAGTCCGTAGACTGTCAACTTCGGTACTACGGCGGCTTCCCGAGCATTATCCCGGGGTACCACTAGGCCTTGAATTCCCAGTTTTTGAGCGGCAGCGGCAATGGGTAAGACTCCCGCTACAGGTCTGAGGCTGCCATCTAGGGAAACCTCACCTAAAAACAGTAGATCGTTCAGGGCCGTGGCGGGAATTTTGCCATCGGCGGCTAGAATGGCAATGCTGATGGGTAGGTCAAAGACAGGACCTTCCTTGCGCAGATCGGCAGGGGTCAGGTTGATCACTACCTTGCGCAGGGGAAAGGAAAAGCCAGCATTTTTGAGGGCAGCCTTCACCCTTTCCCGAGATTCCTGGACGGCGGTATCGGGTAGGCCTACGATTACTACCCCTGGTAGGCCACCGGAAAGGTCTACTTCCACGCCTACCTTGAGGGCGTCAAGACCTACCAGGGAGGCGCTCCAAACTCTGGCCAGCATAATATTGCAATCCTAAGGGTTAGGATTAGGGTGCCCAGGGGACAGAAAATTTGATCACGACCAAACTGTAGGGCAGAATTGGGTTGTCAACAGGCTTGATCCGGGAATAACCTGTTCCACCATGAGCCTATCTTTCCCTAAATACCGCTTTTATGGGTGTTAGGCATTACGCAGGGAGGGGGGTCTTGGGCGACTTTGGCTCAAGGGTAAGATATTTTTGCTACGGAAGGTAACCGTTGCCCCGTCATTAGATTGCTCAAATACCAGTAGGGGGGTCGGCTTTGCCCGTTGATCCCAACGTATGGAGGCAATTCGACCCTGGATAGTTGGTTGCCAGTGGGTATGCTCAGAGGCTGCATCCATGAACTTTTCAATGCATTTAATCAACTCACTGATGGTAGATGATGTAGTTTGGGTAGGTAATTTGGCTAGCTTGATTTGAATTCGGAACAGTACCCGCTTTTTAGCACCGGGTTGGTCGCCCGGTTGATATTCGACATCAAAAACTTCGTCTATGATTCTGGGTTTACCCGCCATGCCCATTAGCCCGAGTTCCGCTTGGGGGGGACGCAGCGCCACACTGATTTTCTGCTTTACCTTAATTTTCAGTTGGTTGACAATAACGGCATGGAATAGGTCTTCCTCCATACGCATCCGTAGATAGTCAAGGTTAAATTCCCGGGAGTGGATCAAATCGGGGTTTTGCTCCATTTTAGTAATGGTCTGGACCGCCATTTTGACCTTTTTGCGCAGGTCCTGATTCAGGTAACGCTCCCGATTGAGCTGTTTAGTGAGGTGTTGGATTTTACGGGAGACTCCGATACCCACAATAACCGAGATAAGTAGCAACCCGCCAATGCCGATCAGCCCTGCTTTAGGCACGGGCAGTACGGGTAATTGGGGAATCTGGCCCACTGGTGAACAAGCCGTAGAGTAGGAAATCATAATCAAAGCTTGATGGTAAGTGACCAATTGCAAAGATTTGATTTATATTTCCCAAAAATCTATTTTTGATCACAGTTTATGGGGGTAAAAGCTGCAGGAGCTAAACACCGACCAAACCACGATGACGCAGTAGGGCTTTCGTACTGGGTTCCCGGCCTCGGAAGATTTTGAAGATGTCCATGGGGTGCTGACTGCCGCCCAGAGCTAGGACCGTGTCACGAAAACGCTGGCCAGTTTGGGTTAGGGCCTGGTCATCCTCCAGGCCAGCTTCTTCAAAGGCGGCGTAGGCGTCGGCGCTCAGGACTTCGGCCCAGAAGTAGCTATAATAACCAGCTGCATAGCCTCCGGCGAAAATATGGGTAAAGGAACACAGAAAAGCGTCTTCAGCTAGGGGCTCAAGAATAGAGGCTTGACGGGTAATACGACGGCTGACCTCTGCTATGGTTTCTGCACTGCCGGGACGGTAACGGTAATGGAGTTCTAGATCGGTCCAGGCAAAGCGAATCTGCCGGAGGGTTGCACTGCCGGTCATGAAAGTGCGGGCGGCTAAGATTTTTTGGTATAGCTCTTCCGGTAAGGATTCACCCGTTTCGTAGTGACGGGCAATGCTAAACAGAGTATCGCGATGGTAGCACCAGTTTTCCATAAACTGGCTGGGTAGTTCTACCGCGTCCCATTCGACGTTATTGATGCCAGCTGCTCCTGGGTGGTCAACCTGGGTAAGCATATGTTGTAAGCCATGGCCAAACTCATGGAACAGGGTTTCTACTTCGGCAAAGGTCATCAGACTGGGGTTCCCACCCACCGGTGGAGCTTGGTTACAGACTAAATAGGCAACCGGTAGTCGCACCTCACCATTGATTTTGGCTCGGTTAATACATTCATCCATCCAGGCTCCACCCCGTTTTTCTGCTGGGCGACTGTAGGGATCAAGATAAAAGTGGGCGATCGCTGTGTGGCTATTATTGAGGACCCGGAAGTAGCGCACATCAGGGTTCCAGATGGGAGCCTCGCCGTCAGCGCAGGTAATGGTGATGTCAAAAATTTGATGGGCTAGGGTAAATAAACCCTCTAGTACCTGGGGTAGGGGAAAGTAGGGACGCAACTGCTCATCACTGAGGCCATACTTTTCTTCCCGGATTCGTTCGGCCCAAAAAGCTGTGTCCCAATAGGTGAGGCTATCGGCTTCGGGGGCTCCTTTTTGGCGGGCAAAGTCCCTCAATTCTTGTAACTCTTCTAGCGCCCTATCGTAACTAGCTACCCGTAGCTCCTCCATCAGTTTGTAGATAGCGTCTACGGAAGGGGCCATTTTACGAGCTAGACTCAATTCGGCGTAGCTACTGTAGCCGAGTAGCTCAGTCATTTCGTGACGTAGTTCCAGGATGCGATGCATCAGGGGACCATTATCTAAATCACCGCTGGCGGCTCGGGTAATAAAGGCCTGGTAGATCTGCTTGCGCAAGTCCCGTCGTCGGCTGTGCTGCATGAAGGGTGTAAAACTGGGGTAGTCGAGGGTGATTAACCAGGGACCCGTAGCTGCCGTAGCGTTTGGATAGTTATTCTGGCGAGCACTCTGAGCTGCTAGGGCCAATAAGCTTGGAGGTAGGCCGTCGATCTCTGCGGCGGTGGTCAGGGTTAGACTAAAGGCCTTGGTGGCATCCAGGACATTGTTGGAAAATTGGGTAGACAGTTCCGCCAGGGTTTGTTGAATTTCGTTAAAGCGATCGCGGCTAGCTCCTTCTAAGCCTACCCCAGCCAACTCCGCGTCCCGTAGAGCGGCTTCCACAATTCGTTGCTGAGCGGGCTCCAGATCATCCCATTGGGAGCCATGGCGTATGGCTTTAAAGGCAGCATAAATTGGCTGGCTCTGTCCTAGGCGACTCTCGAATTGAATCAAGTCAGGCTGAACGGCTTCATAGGCAGCCCTTAGCTCAGGGCTATTTCTCACCCCCATGAGATGACCGATAATGCCCCAGCTCCAGCTTAATCGTTCACGGATTCGGGTAAGGGGGGTAACCAGACCTGGCCAGGTGGGAGAAAGATTACGTTCCAGCACATCCAGATCCTTTGTTAGGTTCTCTAGTAAGGTGGCAATACCAGGCACGATATGGCTCGCTTCGATGCGATCAAAGGGCGGTAAGCCCTCACCAATTAAGAGGGGATTCTCAACCAGGGTAGAAGGTGTCATGGCAAACATAATCAGCTACTCAGATGCACCGTAGAAACGATTTCCATACACGTAGAATGGAAGCGGTAGACATTATGATACAAACAAAACTAAAGACTAGGTCAGGGAAAGTCATTCGGGGCCTGGGCTGATCGTAGGTAAATTAGCTCGGGAGCTGATGCCCAGGGACTTATCAAGTCTCATAATTTTTAGTTATGTTTTGAGTGTAATCTGAATTTGCTGAGTCAAGTTTCTTCTGCCGGGGGCGTCCTTACCATCTGGCAACGTGAATGCAGAATTCCTTAAGCTCCTTGCAGCGTATTATTACAGGGATCTTGATTTTCCTGTTAACGGCGGTACTGGCTGTAAGTGGCTATATCCTGGCTGGTTGGAGCTTTTTAGACGCCCTGTACATGGTCGTCATTACGGTTTTTGGAGTGGGCTATGGGGAAGTTAGGCCCATCCATTCTGCAGGGCTGAAGGTCTTTACGATTTTTGTCATTATTGCTGGAGCCCTATCGCTAGCCTACACTGTTTCAGGATTTATTCAGTTGATTACGGAGGGGGAAATTCGCCGAGCCCTAAATCTTAAGCGTATGAGCAAGGAAATTGAGAATTTAGCAGATCATGTCATTATCTGTGGCTTTGGCCGTATTGGCCAGTTGGTCGCCTACAAACTGAAGGGCGATCGCTACCCCTTCATTATTATTGACAGTGATCCCGAACGCATCACCATGGCTCGGGAGCAGGGCTATCTGGTCTACCAGGGTAATGCCACCGACGAGGGAGTTTTGGAAGCGGCGGGTATTCTCCAGGCCCGATCCCTGGCGACCGTACTGCCCAGTGATGCCGCTAACGTCTTTATTACCCTAACGGCTCGGGAACTTAACCCCCAGTTGATGATTTTGGCCCGGGGAGAAATGCCCTCCACCGAAAAAAAATTGCGTTTGGCCGGAGCCGATCACGTTGTCCTTCCGGCTACTATTAGCGCCCTCCGCATGGCTCACTTGATTCGGCACCCGGCGGCGGTGGACTTTCTCGCTCAGACTGATGGTCACCATGGGTTGAACGAGTTTTTGGCGGAGTTGGATATTCAGCTTAGCGAACTGGCGGTAGAGTCTAACTCTCCCTTAATTGGGGGCACCATTGGGGATATTGAGGTGCGCGGTAAGGGCACCTTTATTATTGTGGCCCTACGGCGGCAGGATGGGGAGGTGATGATTCACCCCAGTCACGATACCTACCTGGCTCCAGGGGACTCGGTGATCTTGATGGGGCACCAGGGAGACATGCCCAGTTTTGTTCAGCAAACCGTCCTCAAAAGAGACCTGCGGTATCGGGGTACCCGCCTAGGATAGGTTGGTCTGCGGGATGGGAATGGAAACGGTAACAGCGGCGATCGCCACATACATATCATCGTTTTTATCGTCCAGTTCAGGGATGGCCCGCCCCGCCACTACCATTCCCCCTGGCTTAAGGCTGATGGACTTCTGGCCGAAGGGCAATACTGCCAGGACCTCCTGTGCTCGTACTTGCTCTGGAAAGGGAACAGCAATCTGGACATCGACGATCATCTGGTCGGGATGACTGAGTCCAGCTACCTCCCAGACACCGGGCAAGGCGTTGTGGGCGATCGCATTGCGTACCGCTCGCGTTGCCGCTACCGTTGGGTCTTGACCATGCTGGTCTACCCCCATACCCATCTCAATAATTAAGCGTTGCTGGGTCACCCTGAGTCCCTCTAGCCTTGGTGGCATGATACAGCAGCTCAGCAAGGTTTTATCAGAATAGTCAGAATAGGACGAAGCCGGAGACTACGACGGTGATAACCCATAAAAAAAGCATCCTTACGGATGCCTCTGCGCTGCTCCAGCCACAGCATAATTAAGCTTTATAAGCTTCAATGCATCTCTAAACTAATTGATGAAACTCATCCTCAAGTATCTGGACCAGGTTCTGATCGCCGGCGGCTCTGGCGGTGGCGATGCGGTGATTGAGCGATCGCTCAATGTTGGTACGGTGAACTTCTGCTGCCTGCCGCAAGAGCTTGAGGCGGGCTTGCCGACCTACTAGTCCTACGGGTTGACCTGGCATAGAAACCGGGCTTTGAGGTTCCATCGTAAGTGGTGAAGATGTCTGTATGCCCGCAGCTGTGGTGTCATAACGCATACCCCGATAGGTCAGATTAGAGACTGGCCGGGGAGCATGTAGATGGCTGGCATAGGGAAAATGCAGACGGCGACCACGGTAGAAACCGGAACTTTGACTTTCTCTAACTTCGAGCAAAGCGGGCTCATAATCGTATTGAACGCCGCGGTAAGATAATTTCATTTAGACGACTCCTGTCTCACTAAAATCAGTAGCAGTTGTTAAGGCAGGGTGCGTTCCTTCGAGAGCTTAGCTCCCTACTTCCGTCTGGGAATATTCAGGCAGAACCCAGAGGCTCAATCCTCTAAATTCCAGATGAACGTTGGCGTATAGTTCTGTACCTAATTTTACAGTTTTTCTCTGGATGTCAACAAGTCATGGGTTACTGTAACGACTCTCTTTATATTCCCTCAGCCCTTTAACCAAAAGGATTTGGGTTCTCTATGAATAAAACCTGGTTGATAAAAATTTACTTCTCAGGCTAAAACTTTATGCGGTCTTTATCTTTATGGTCTGGGTCTTAAGGCTAGTTCGTCCTCAAAGCGATAACCTACGCCCGTAACGGTTTTAACGTAGGTTGGCTGGGATGAGTCGGGCTCTATTTTCTTGCGTAGTCTGGCAATGTGGGTGTCGACAACCCGTTCATCGCCAAAGAAATCCTCTCCCCAAAGCTTTTCGATCAGATGCTGGCGACTCCAAACCCGACCTGGATAGCTCATAAAGGTAGATAGCAGGTCAAATTCCAAGGGGGTCAAATCAAGCCATTCTGTGATGCCATCGGCCAGTTGGCGTTGGGCTGTCCGGCGCTCTAAATCCAAGCTAAAGTGAGCGGTTTGATAGCTTTGGCCAGGTTGATCCTGGCTATGGCGTAGGCTGCGACGGAGTAGAGCCCGGACCCGAGCGACCAGTTCTCGAGGGCTAAAGGGCTTTACCAGATAGTCGTCGGCACCCGTAGAGAGGCCAATGACTCGGTCGATTTCCTCGCCCCGGGCTGTGAGCATTAGAATATAGGGGTCTTTGGCTCCGGAATTTTGCCGAATTCGGGTGCAAACCTCCAGGCCGTCAAGTTTAGGCAACATAATGTCAAGGATCACGAGATCGGGGTGGAGGGTTTGCTGATAACCCAGAGCCGCCTCTCCGTTATCACACACCTGACAGGTAAAGCCTTCCTTTTCAAGATAGAGCTGAATTAAACGGGCAATATCAGCTTCGTCTTCGACAATTAGAATCAGCACGATGGGAGGGTATGCATAGATTAGGGAAACAACCTTGACTACCAGGGGTGAGCTCCACCAGCTTAAAAAGCTCTGTATAGCTTTGGCCAGGAGGTTGGGGACACAGTTAACGGGCGAAAGCCCAGACTGATGCCTGCATTCTGATCGCCAGCCGTGCAGATCTAAGGCCAGGAGTTATAGCCTGACTCCTAAACCGTAGTAATGTCTTTTTCCTTGATCGCTAGGGCCTGATCGAGTTTGGCAATGTACTTGTCAGTCAACTTCTGAATCTCCTCCTGTAAATCACGGGACTCGTCTTCGGAAATCTCACTGGTTTTTTCTAGCTTTTTGATCCCATCGATGCCCTGGCGACGTTGGTTGCGGATCGATACCCTGCCCTCCTCTGCCAGCTTGTGGGCTGTCTTTACAAATTCCTGGCGGCGCTCGGTGGTGAGGGCGGGAATGTTGAGACGAATGACCCTGCCATCGTTGTTGGGGGTAAGCCCCACATCAGACAAGGAAATAGCCTTTTCAATCTTCGTTAGGGTACTGGCATCAAAGGGTTGAATCATCAAGGTGCTGGCGTCGGGAGTGGAAATGTTGGCCAACGCCTTCAGGGGAGTTTGGACATCGTAATAATCAATTTCGATGCGATCCAGCAGGGATGCGTTGGCCCGCCCGGTACGAATGGTGTTGAAGTTACGCTGGGTGGCCTCAATCGCCTTTTGCATTTGGTCTTCGGTTTCTAGCAAAATATCGTCAGCTGACATCAAAGGACTCTCCTACAATTGTGCCAATCGATTCACCCATCAGCGCCCGCTGAATATTACCGGCTGTAGATAGATCGAATACCATGATGGGGATATGGTTATCTTTACAGAGGGCAATGGCCGTACTGTCCATTACCTTGAGTTCGTGTTGAAGCACATGGCCATAGGTAAGGGTACGGTAGCGCCGGGCATCCGGATTAATTTTAGGATCAGAGTCGTAGATTCCGTCAACTTTAGTGGCTTTAAATACGACTTCGGCGTTAATTTCGGCGGCTCTGAGGGCGGCGGTGGTATCGGTGGTAAAAAAGGGGTTACCGGAACCGGCGCCAAAAATAACCACCCGATTTTTTTCCAGGTGGCGAATAGCGCGGCGGCGGATATAGGGTTCGGCAACTTCCTGCATGGCAATGGCGGTCTGAACTCGCGTAGGAATACCAATGCGTTCCAGGCAGTCCTGCAGGGTCATGGCGTTCATTACTGTGGCGATCATGCCAATGTAGTCGGCGGTGGCCCGATCCATGCCGGCGGCGGATCCCTTAATGCCTCGGAAAATATTGCCCGCTCCCACTACGATCGCCGTTTCAATGCCCGCCCTAACCACCTCGGCAATTTCGGCGGCGATCGCCTCTACCACCTGAGGATCAATACCATAGGCAAGATTGCCCATCAGGGCCTCGCCACTGAGTTTAAGTAATACCCGTTTATATTTTCCCATAGGAAGTTCGTGTAGTAAGGTCTAAAAGTCCCATCCCACTATACCCACTTCCCTTACCATCATGGTTACTACCGTTGTGCAAATCCTACTGGTTTTAGCCTGGTTAGGGCTGGTTGGGGCCGTGGCTGAAGGTCTACGGCGATACACCCAGGTGGGGACTGAAATTACTCGCAAAGTGGTCCACATTGGGGCTGGGCAAGTTATTCTGCTGGCCTGGTGGTTCCATACCCCCACTTGGATGGGAGTGGTGGCTTCCGTACTGTTTAGCGGTGTGGCCCTGGTTTCCTATCACTACCCGATTTTACCCGGGATCAATGGGGTGGGACGGCACAGTCTGGGTACCTTTTTCTATGCCATTAGCATTGGTCTGCTGACTTTGGCCTTTTGGCCCCCGGCCCTGCCCCAGTACGCTACTCTAGGCATCCTCACCATGACTTGGGGAGATGGTTTGGCGGCCCTGGTGGGGCAGCGGTTTGGTCGTCATCCCTACCAGGTTTTGGGCAGCAAGAAGAGTTGGGAGGGTAGCCTGATGATGGCTGGGGCCACCTTTCTAACCTGTTTTTGGGTACTGGGTTTGACTAGTGGGTTTAGTGGCCAGGTGATAACTACGGCCCTAGTGGTGGCGATCGCCGCCACCGCCATGGAAACCCTCTCCTTCTATGGCCTGGATAACCTCACCGTACCCCTGGGTAGCGCTGTACTGGCCTACTGGCTGATGCGTTAAAACCAGAAGATTGACTCCGGAGCATCCTATGCCGAGTAAAACCGCCATCCATCTGGATCTGACTGCCCAGGTTTTGGCTATGGCCCAAACCGGTGTTTACCGTCAGCTGGTGTTCGACGCCCTGGGACCCATGGCCAGTCAGCGCCAGATTCGGACCGCGATCGCCCAGGCCAGGCAATTTGGACTCCACAGCGTACCTTCGTTACGGGATCCCGAACTGGGCACCTACTACCAGGTCACCCTGGCAGATTATCAGGCTTTTGAAGCTGCGACTAAAACCCTCAACCGCCTCCCCCCTGCTACTGACCTGGCGACGCAGGTGGCCAGCAGCCACCAGGCTTTGCGGGGGATGTTAACTACGGTGGCGAGCTGTAGTTTGGGGCTGGCGGTTTTGGGGGGGTGGTGTCTGCTGCAGGGTCGGGTACAGACTGGCAGTGGACTCTGGCTCGGTGCCTTGGTGGTGGGGGGAGTCTGGATGGTGCAGCGAGCGATCGCCCGGCGGGTCTTGTAGCTATAACTAAGAAGCGAAGGGCTGGTTATACGGTCTTCCCGATCCGGTCAATACGGTGGAAAACCAGTCTACATCAAGGGTTTTCCCCACCTGTACAAATCCGTTGTCTCTGGACACAATAGGGTTGTTAATGCCAGGGAGATATCCATGAAAAAGAGGCTGTTTACTCCATCAGTGATGAATTGGTATCGCCAGTTAATTCGTAATGCCAAATATCGCTGGGTGGTTCTCTTGGGAACCCTGCTATATCTGATCAGCCCCCTGGATATTGCCCCCGATGGGATACCGATTTTAGGCTGGATTGATGACGGTGTATTGGCCACCGTTGCCATCACCGAAGTAACTCAACTTTTGTTGGATCGTAAGCGTGATCTTCGTCAGGCCAAATATAACGCTGGCCAGGACTCTTAAGATTGGCTTGACCGGCCAATTAGATGGCTCGTAACTCACCCGCGGGTCTGGGATTAGGAAACATCAACAGACGAAGACTGGGTAGTCATTTTCCATAGGGAATGTTTTGTAATTACTTTAAGGATGGATACCATGCCCCATAGTGTTCAAGATAAAGTTAAGGCTGACTGGGAAAAGGCTCAACAGCAGGGTAGTCAGCGATTGGATCGGATCCGTGAAATCTTTCAGAGTGCGGCCACCGCTGCCCTCTCTGAACTTAAGGACGGCACCCTGGAGGTCGAGTCTCTGGGACGCCGGTCTGTAGCAGAGATGATTGATCAATTCAAACCCCAGGAGTCTGCCCCTCCAGACGGGGTCGGCTCTCCTTCTGCTACGGAGTCTACCGAGGCTGAGGCCGCTATCCCTACTGATACCGACGCGCCTAGTTGGGCCGATATCCTGACTGAGGTGGTAACCTTGGCTAATGATCGCAAGACTGTTTGGACCACCGATGTGATCAGCCATCTGCAGGGACAACTGGAACGCTTTGATAGCGAGATGGGTCAAACTTATGGCGATCGCTACCGCCCCCTACAACCGCTGATTCAGGGGCTGCGATCATTGCTCAGTCTGGCCTATCAGCAAGCTA
Organism: Leptolyngbya sp.; assembly: GCA_040374765.1. Taxonomy (GTDB): domain Bacteria; phylum Cyanobacteriota; class Cyanobacteriia; order Phormidesmidales; family Phormidesmidaceae; genus Nodosilinea. Next base: position 23,160 of record JBEITR010000003.1, on the reverse strand, counting down.
CCCCACCACCTTCCAAGGCTGACCCTAAGCCAATCACAATCGAAGTCCTGGATGATCCCCAACCCCCGACCAGCCAGGAGTAAGTCTTGGACAGCGATGAGCCGGAGGACTAACCAGGCTTATCGCTGCACCTCACCAATGACGCGCAAAAATTCTAGGGGTAGGCCGTCGGCATCGGCAATGAAGGTTATTTCGTAGACGCGATCGCCAATGATTTGCTGACAGGGTTCGAGTAAGACCCGTAAACCTTCAGTCCCATGGGAGTTCCCAAACCTTTCCTGGATCTGGTCTAACCAATCCGGTAAACTGGTGACCCTATCGGTCAGATCAAAGGAAAGGTGATAATAACCCGTGTAATGTTCATCGCCAAAGGCATCCGCTGCTGGCTGGGGTTCAGGCACCTGAATCAGTTCCAGACGAGTTCCTAAGCCTTGCAGCCAGCAGGCCAGGGTCATGCCCGTTGTAAACCGTTCCTCTACACCGAAGCCCAATCGCTCGTAAAAGGCCATGGCCCGGTGAATATCTCGAGTCCGAATAGAGCTATGGTGGAGCATTACTCAAACAGGCGAAAATAGGGATAACGGGTGGGTATGCCGGGTTCCTTTTCCAGGCTGAAGTTAATTACCTCCCATTGGGGATCCTGGTCAGGGGATGGACTAAACTCCACGGGCAAACCGTAGAGCTTGGGGACCACTCCGGTGTCCGATTGACCTCGCCAGGGGGAGCTGCGCTCCAGATACCCCTTGACTAGGTCCTGATAACGCTCAGCAATAACTACTCGAGTAGCACGATATCCCTGGGTATACAAGCGATCCAGCGCTTCATGGATTTCAAACCGAATACCATCAGGATGGGTGTGCTGGCGATACCATTCCCCATCCCAACAGCGCCAGTGTCGCCCCGATTGTAAATGGACTAACGCCTGAGTCTCGGGATTGGCCTCAAAGGCTCCATGGCGACTACAAAGATAGGTATCGGTTAGGGTGAGGGCAGGAATCGGTTGACGGCAGTGAGGGCACTGAATTTCTGGGCCATAGATGGGATAGGACAACGGGAAATTAACCATTGGGCTGGACCAGATGCTTCCTCGTAATGAGTAATAATGCGGCAAATAGTACTTTGTAGCCGTATTATAGCCGTAGCCAGGTTTGCAGGGGGTTAGGCGAGTTAGAACCCTTACCCAGCCTTCATTTTCATATCTGGTCACCCGAGACCTGCGGGTCAGGTACGAGCCATCTAATGCACCAGCGTCATTACAGCCCATGTTAGTACCTCCTGATCTGGTTTGGCCCAGGCCAGACCTAACCCTAGCCGCCTTTGTCGCCACCAATGCCACGGTGATTGGTCACGTCACTCTGGCGCAGGGTAGTAGCATTTGGTACGGAGCGATTCTCCGGGGAGACGTGGAAGCCATCCGGGTGGGGGCCTATAGTAATGTCCAGGATGGAGCCATTCTCCACGGCGATCCAGGCTATCCTACGGTCTTGGAGGACTATGTTACCGTCGGTCACCGGGCGGTTATCCACAGTGCCCATATTGAACGGGGTAGTCTGGTGGGGATTGGGGCGGTGATCTTAAACGGAGTGCGGGTGGGAACCGGCAGTATGATTGGGGCTGGAGCCGTGGTGACCAAGGCCATACCACCCGGATCCCTGGTCATGGGTGTACCAGCCCGAATTGTCCGCCCCCTGACTCCAGAAGAGAGCCAGAACCTCTTAGACCACGCTCAGCAGTACTACCATCTGGCTCTCGCCCACAGTCACCAGTCGGCTACCCAGGGTTAGGCTCCCTTTGTAGGGGGTCAGGTTTGGCTGGGAGTCGTGGCTGCTTTGTAAGCGGCCCAACCACCGTAGGCGGAAATATCGGGCCAATTATGGGCGGCGATTAATTCCTCAGGATAGAGAAAGGCGATCGCCTGGCTACCGTCTGCCAGGTCTACGGGTGCGGGGTACATATGGGGAGGTTCGCTATCTTTAAGATGGCCGTACTGTTCTGGGGTGAGGGCATAGATTTCACCAGGAATGGCTATGCCTCCCTCCTCCGTCCCATAGATACCGGGATGCCAGCCATTTTCAACGGAGTGCAAACGATAATGGGGTGCGGTTTGGGCTGCGCCCAGGAATTCTGCTGACTGCAGATTATGGTTATCTGGCTGCCCCCGCAGGGCCGATCCACAAATGAAAACTCGAATACGTTCCGTTGAGTTAACCATGGCAACTGTATACTTCATCGATTTCACTACCCAACCTACCACTCCCCTGGTCATAGGGCACAATAGGGTTAAGTAAGGCTCTATCCATGGGCTAATCCCGACTTGTCCGATGGGTTTATCCGATAAGTGTAAAGGGGGTGCCCAGATCGCTAAACTCCGGTCTAAGGGAGGACAACTTCGATGACCCCTAGTAATCGCACCTGGGATTTGGGTCGCTTTCTAGAGATCCTGCGTTTTTTTGATGCCGTTCCCATTTTGAGCTGGTTACAAACCATGATTTCAGGTTCCCATGGGGTCACACCGCCCCAGCTTCACGATGGTGTTCTGTTTGATTTTACCCAGAATAGCCCGGATCCCTTGACCCTATGGGGTGCTCTCGATGATGTGGTCATGGGTGGAGTGAGTCAGAGTCGATTAGAACCGGGTGACCAATCCCTCCGATTTACCGGGCTGGTGTCTACGGATAATGCGGGAGGGTTTGTCTCGGTGCGAACTCGCAACTTTGACCCTCCCCTCAATCTCGCGACCTATCGGGGGCTGTGTCTGCGAGTGCGGGGAGATGGTCAGCGCTATAAGTTTTTCCTGCGAGACCAGCCGGGCTGGGACGCGATCGCCTATGGCTACAGTTTTGATACCATCGCCGCAGAATGGATCACCGTTACCATTCCCTTTGCCCAATTAACACCTTTATTTCGGGCTAAGAGCCAACCCCAAGCACCACCCTTGAATCCTGCCCGGATCTGCTCTTTACAACTGATGCTGAGCAAATTTGAGTACGATAAACTCTTAAACCCCCATTTTACACCCGGGCAATTTTCCCTAGAACTGGAGAAAATTACTACCTTGAGCTGAGTCCGAGCCCAGCCTTAAGCTGGGCCCTGGCTACTCAATCCTCAAGGCTAGAGGTCGAGGTGGGTTTAACTACTTCCGGTGGTTGGGACGGTGGGGTAGGGACTTCTGGCTTGAACTCGGCGGGCGGTGTTGGTGGAGCCGCTGTGGGAGCGCTGATACCCAGCTGCTGGCGAGCTTGATCTAGCAGATATAGGGCTCCCGACTGTAGGCTACCCAGCAACGCCTGGCCCGTGCTACCCACCGATGGAGATGGGCCTTCACTGGAAATCCCAGAATTTTCAGTAACTTGTTGATACCACGCTCGGGTTTGGCTGCCTAGTTGCACCGAATTGCGATAAAACCATTCACCGCCGACAAAGATCAGGCAGATAACCAGCCAGATTAAAATACCCGTTTCCCTGAGAATGTCCCAGCTACGGGTAAGTGTTTTTTGATAAATTTGGGCCGTGTCTCCAGTAAATACTAGCTCAAAGACCCGATTAGCCTGTTCTTTTATCTTATCCATGGCAAATACCCTTCTATTCATTCCAGACTTTTTTGATCACCGCCTCGGGAAGAATATCTCCTAGCTGACTACTGGTAGAGGTGATCAGCACCAATCGATCAGGCTGGATAGCCGCTGGACCTCCCAGACTAGTGGTTAAACCCACCGCATAAACCCCCAGGGCCGATCCCAGGGATAGGGGATAGCTATTGACGGCAATTAATAAGTTTGCACCAGCAATGAGAGCGGCTAGTTGCCCCAGGGTTTCTGGTACCACCACCCGTAGATCGGGCAGGGCTTCCTTGAGGGGGGCGATCGCCCCGATGGATTCGGGAGTTTGCAGCAGTACCAGTGGTAGACCGGGCTGGCGTTCCTGAAAATCCTTAAGAATGGTGATCCAGCCCTCGGTGGGGTAGGTATCGCCATCAGGCAGGCAGCCTGGATAAATGGCCACGTAACCACTGCCCAGGTCGGCCCTTTGACGCAGTCCTTCAGCGGCCCTTAGATCGGCTTGGGGAAGGGTAATGGTCGGTGGCGCTAACTGGGTGGCCAGGTTAAGGGGAGCCAGCAACTGGCCGTAGCCTGGTGGGCTGGGGTGATCTAGGGAATTAGTTAAAAACAATCCATTCCCGCCACCCCCGTAGCCTATCCGGGTAGGAATGCCACTCAGCCACAGCAGTAGCCCTAGGGACCAGGACTGGGTGAGGGTGATAACCACCTCGAACTCGCGATCGCGCAAAATTCCCAAAAGGTTAGCCCAGTCAGCTGGGCTATTAGGAGCTCCGAAGCTGTAGGGAATAACCTCTTTAACAGCCTTAGATAGGGCGTAGACAGGCTGGGCCCTAGGTTCGGCAACGACGGTGATTTCGGCTGATGCAAATCTATCTTTAATTTGACTGAGCAAAGGAAAAAACTCCAGTTGGCGTTCAATCCCCCCCGGAACAAGAGCCAGTACCCGCATAATTAACGTCCATGCTTGTTCGCAAGCTATTGTAATGGAACCTGACCAGAATATAGGGTTATTTGTCAGGCAAAATGAATTAAATCTTTCCATAGGTAAAGACTTAATTCCCACCTTACTCCCCCCATCCGTTTGAACAAGTTATGAAATGTGTACACCTTTTGATTCCAGCGGCAGGTCTGGGACGACGCATGGGCGCTGACCGCAATAAGGTGCTCCTGACCCTGCTGGACAAACCAATTATCGCCTGGACGCTGTTGTCGGCGGCAGCGGCGGAGGCGATCGGGTGGATTGGGTTAATTTGCCAACCGAGCGATCGCCCGGATTTGGAAACCTGGGTCGCCGAATTGGGTTTAACTAAACCAGTAGAGTTTATTACCGGTGGGGAGACCCGGCAGCAATCCGTATATAACGGCTTGCTGGGGCTACCCGCTGAGGCTACCCAGGTGCTTATCCATGACGGCGCCCGGTGCCTAGCTACCCCTGACCTTTTTAATCGGTGCGCCACGGCCCTGACCAGCTATCGAGGTTTGATTGCAGCGATTCCGGTAAAGGACACCATCAAGGTAGTAGACGGTGGCCAGCAAATTCGGTCTACCCCTGATCGTTCCCATCTGTGGGCGGCCCAAACCCCCCAGGGTTTCGACGTTGCCCTGCTTAAGCAATGCCACAGACAAGCCTTAGTTGGGGGTTGGACTGTGACCGATGATGCCGCCCTCTTTGAGCAATGCGACCTTCCTGTATACATTGTGCCGGGAGAGGAAACCAATCTCAAGGTGACGACGCCGGTTGATCTGTCGATCGCAGAATTTATCCTTAAGCAACGTCGGCTAGGCTCAACTCCCGACCATCAGGAGTCCTAGCTTTGGTCAGAACTCTGGATAGGCCGTTTTGAGTCAACAGTAGCCACCCTATCCATCCGCATCGGGGGGCCTATCCTGGTTTACAACCATGCCGAGAAAATAATTGTAGGAAACCATGGAAATGAACAAGGGTATGGTGGTCCTGTAATTTAGGACGCTACTAAACCCCTGTTCAAATTTACAAATTACCCCTTAACAAGGGTAGCCCCGGCTGAAAGGTCAATCAGGTTAGGAATTGTCCTAAAGTCCCAAACTAAATCATGCCTGGGATTGTTTTGCCAGAATCAGTCAAGGTCAAGCGCCCTAACTGGTTTAGGTAAAGCTGCCCAAGTAAATTAGCCTTACAAAGGTCTGGCCCTATTCAGCAGACCTTGTACCCAGCCTTGAGTTACTTTAGAGATCTCCACCCCGTAAAAATAACAGAAATACAATAACCGGGCCAGCAATAACAATCATAGCCAGCATCATTAACTGGGCAATAAGCTCAAAATTTATGCTACTCAAAAAGCTCATAGGACCTCCCAACGCAGACCAAAGTAGATTATGTCTTCTTCAATGTGTTATTTTACCGGTTTACAGGCAGTATATTTTAGATAACTTAATAAAATTCTAAGGCAAGGTTTTGCCCTTCTATCTATGGCTACCTGGCAGTGCGTCAAGAGTTGCGGAGCTTGCTGTTTCTTGGCTCCAGAAGAGCGTCCTGACCTGGAGAATTATCTGACTCCAGTCCAGATTGATCAGTATATGAGCTTGGTGGGACCCGAGGGGTGGTGTATTCACTACGATTCTGATCAGCGCCTCTGTACTATTTACAACCATCGGCCTGATTTCTGTCGGGTCACCCCTAAGACCTTTAAGGCTATGTTTGATGTTGAAGCCGAAGATCTGAACGATTTTGCGATCGCCTGCTGTCAGGAGCACATTGGCGACATCTACGGTGAAGACAGCCGAGAGATGGAACGGTTTAACCAGACTGTAGGGCTGTAGTATGGCGCTAGGTTAAAAGGGTATTTGTATTGTGTCCAGTTCTGAATCTAAACCTCAGCTTGCCCCGCCCACCCCTGAGCCAACCACTCCTGTTAGCTTCTGGCGAGTTTTTGTCTCTACCTTTGTGACCATTTTTTTGGCGGAATTGGGGGATAAGACCCAGGTTACAACCCTTTTAATTAGCGCCCAGGCCGAGTCTCCCTGGGTGGTGTTTGTGGGAGCCGGGGCCGCTCTGGTGACCACCAGCTTTATTGGCGTCTGGTTAGGGCAGTGGTTAGCCCGACGAGTTTCTTCCCAAACCTTGAATACCATGGCCGGGGCGCTGCTATTGGCCATTACCCTCTGGTTACTCTGGGACATTGCCCACCTCTAACGATCTATTTTTCTTCTTTCTATGGATTGGAACCTGCTTTTTCTGAGCTTTTCTGCTGTCTTTATTTCTGAATTGGGGGATAAAAGTCAACTGGCGGCCATTGCTCTGGGGGGACAGTCTAAAGTTCCCCAGGCCGTCTTTCTGGGTACGGCCTCAGCTTTAATTTTGACTAGTCTGTTAGGGGTAGTGCTGGGGGAAGGGACGGCTCAGCTTTTGCCTGAACGATTGGTCAAGGCGATCGCGGCGGTGGGATTTTCCCTGTTAGCAATTAAACTGTTGTGGCCCCCTAGAGACTAAGTCAACCCTGGCCAGGTCCGGGATAAGGGGGGCTTTCTCTCCCCTGCTCCACGGCTGGGAATCTTACAGTAGAGTGAAGGCGAAAATATAGACGGATAGCTCGGGGATGGTTTCTGGCTACGTGCTGATACTGGCAGTGCTGTTGTTAGGGGGGGGGATTGCCACCCTCGGCGATCGCATTGGCATGCGGGTGGGTAAGGCCCGTTTGAGCCTCTTTAATCTGCGCCCCCGACAAACCGCCACCCTGGTCAGCATTGCCACAGGTAGCGTCATCTCAGCCTCTACCCTGGGTATTTTGTTTGGCGTCAGCAGCCAGCTGCGCACAGGGGTTTTTGAACTGGGTAAAATTCAGAACGATCTGACCAGTGCCCAGACCCAGTTGAGCCAGGCCCTGGCGGCCCAGGAAAAGGTTAAGGCTGATCTAACGGCGGCGGCCAATGAACGCCAGCGGGCCCTAGCCCGATTGGGAAAAATCAACCAATCCCTCAGGCGGGCAGTCGATCAGCAGGCCCTGACTCAGCAGCAACTACGTCACACTCGTCAGCAACTGCTGGGGGTCTCCCAGGAAGCGGCGAGCCTGCGCCATGCCACCGACTTACTGCGAACTCAGCGCGATCGCCTACAGCAGCAACAAGCCGCTATTAGCGCCAAGATTGCCCGCCGCGATCAGGCCATCAAGGCCCTTGACCAGGTTATCGCCGCTCGGGATCAGGCCATTCTGGATCGTGAGCGACGGCTGAGAGAACTGGAGTCCCAGCAAGCCTTACTAGAGGAGCGGGTAGCGGAGCTGCAAAGTCAATATGAAGGTTTATTCCGCGGCAATATTGCTCTGGGTCGTAACCAAGTTTTATTGTCGGGTTTAGTCCGGGTAGAAAACCGGCAACAGGCTACCGAGATTATCGATCGCTTTTTATTTGAGGCTAATCGTCGAGCTGTTCAGGCTATCGCCCCTGGCCGCCCTCCTGACCAACAGGTGATTTTGATCTCACGACAGGAGGTGCAACGGTTAATCGAACGCCTCATGAATGGCCAGGAGTATGTTGTCCGTCTTTTATCCGCCGCTAACTACGTGACGGGCGAGACCTGTGTGATTAAAGGGCGAGAACCCTGTATTCAAGTATTTATTGATGCCACCGCCAATCAGCAGATCTATAGTCAGGGCCAACGGTTAGCCACCGTTACCCTGGAAACCCTCCCCCTGAGCGATCGCAGTCTGGTAGAAAGCTTGAACCTATTACTAGCTTCAGCCCAATTCAGAGCTCGCCAGGATGGAATTGTGGACGATAAGCTGGAGGTAGGCGATAACCGCACTGAAACTTTGTTAAAGTTTCTGGCTGCGGTTAAGCAATCTAATCGCCCCCTTGAGTTACAGGCCGTCACCTCGATCAACACCTACACTGCCGGGCCTCTGCAGATCGATATTCTGGCCCTAGATCAGGGCAGAGTCCTGTTCAATACCAATGACTTTAGCCTATCTCCTGGTAGTCGCTAGGCAACAAACGGCCCCAGCGTGGGTAACATCCCCCAGGGTCTGGTTGACCGCGTAACTGAAGGGCTCCGCACTAAAGCTAGAAGGCTGAAGCCAAGGTAGCTCGCCTGCATCCCCTTACCTGGGGCTAGGGCTATAAAGGCCGGCCAGGTTGTCTGATCCATGATTCGGGACTGTAGTCTTAACGACCTATTCGGGTAAAACTTTGATAATTACCTTAATAATTCTGGCCGAAAAGAATTATGAGTCATAACAAATATTTAAGAATAACTAAAAAAAAATTCAGCTGGTTACTATCTGCCCTTGATTAAAGACAGCGGGGATCACCTGCACCTAAAATTAGACTTAATAGATCTAGATCCAGCATGAATTCAGACCGCCCCATCGCTATTGGAGTGATCCCATGAAGTTTGAGGATATCCACCAGTTTTTCGAGGATCCACCCCCGATTTACTTGAATAAAGAGTTAGCGGTATGTTACGTCCTCACCGTCCTACTGCAGCAGGACTCCTATGGCACTGAATTAATTCAATGCCTGAGTCAGATGTATTCCCACTATCGTCTTTCTGACACCGTACTCTACAGTGCGTTGAAATTTCTTGAGGATGAGAATGCTATTGATGGGTACTGGAAAAAAGTAGAAGGCAGAGGGCGACCTCGTCGTATGTACCGTCTCAATCCTGATTGGCGCCTGCCGGCGGAAGAGCTTTCAGAATTGTGGAAAGCCTACATGGGTCACTCCAGGTTGGTAGGCTATGACCAAGCTGAGGCGGTCTCCCTATCCCATTACTAGGGGCATACTCTTCCCTGGCCAGGTAGGTCATAGCTAGATGCCGTTAGTATGGCTTGGGCTAACCCGCTTAGAACAGGGTGAACCGCTCAGTTTCCTACCTTGTGACTGATAGGCTTGGGGTTACGAGCCATGCAAAGACGAATGCCAGGTAGGCGGGCTGGTTCCCTTCTACCCCCTTGCCGGTGGTTACGGCTATATCTGTCGGTTAAAGATGGGTTTAGTCACAACGTCTGGGGGCTAGTTGATCCTTTGCAGTCAAGGCTGGGTAGGTATTTTGGCTTGGTTTTGCCTCCTTTTCTCGCCTTTGACTAATGGCAGTCCAGCCCTGCCCTAACCGGACTGGCGATTCCTATAAATGGAAAAAGTATTTAGGATTTCCTATCCTATAGAGAATATAGTCACTGTTGCCCATTGCCGTGAACTCCACAACTACCTACTCCACCCTATTCCTGACTCTGCTGTTGATGGTAGGGTTATTCTTTTTTATTCGGGCGTCTACGAAGGATCGCACAGAAACCCTTGACCTGATTCCTTCAGAGGCTCCTGAATTAACTATGCAAGCCTTGACCCGCTATTTTGAGGGTCGGGCCTATCAGTTGCAGACTGTGAAACCGACGGAATCTACCCTGGAGTTTACCGGTATGGTCAGACCTAGCTGGTTTCTGGCCGGATTTCTTACCTTTCTCGCTGCCGTTGCCTGTCTCTGTTTTGCCCTTGTATTGGCCAGTCTGTTTCCCCAGTACGGGCTAGCTTTCATCGGATTGATCTTGCTGGCTCCAACCGCAGGCTGGTTTTATTGGCGACGGGCCGGTCGGGAGGAGCAGATTAGTCTGACCCTCCGACCTGGTCTTGATGCTGAGTCCTCGGTACCTAATGTTTTAGCGGTTACAGCCCATCGGGATGAACTGATAGCGCTCCAACAGGCCTGGAATAAATATCAGTTGGGCCAGGCTATGGATTAGATTAACTGTTTACTGGTCTTCGCTGTCGAGTTTTTCTCGGGATTCACCCCAGTAGGCGCTGATCGTGATGATCTCTTGATTCCCTTGAATTTGGGAGCTCCAACGGTACGTTGTATTTTTAGGATTAACGCCCACCTCCAGTAGCTTGGCTCCCATGTAATACTCCATGGAATTACGAGTTCGTTGTTTAAAAAACTCCGATTGATTTCTGGGAATAGTCCGGGAGAGGTGAGCCTGGGTGTGCTTCGGTTTGGCCATAGAGCTTCAAAGCTGGGGATTAAAAGGAATGAAATTGGGCGGTAAGGCTACCATAGTTGGCGATCGCTGACCATGGCATAGCCGTAGCTATGTTTAACGGTGCATACAGGGTGTTTGATAAATTTATTGTGATTCACCATAACTCCATCACCCTTTGGAAGGTCAGGAAAGGGGATAACTTGAAAGCCTTTCCCCTTTCCTCTTGGAAAGATGCTAGACCGCATTAGCCTGGATCTGGGGTAAGCCAATCTCGCTACAGACTTCGTAGAAGGCTGTGGTTGGAGGAGCAACAAAGAGATGGGCGATTTTTGCCAGGGTTTGCTCGTAGATAGTATCTTGATGCTCTCCCATATTTTCTATATTCTCCCAAAGGATGATAGCAATACCCCGCTCACTCCCGGGTTCCTGCATCAGGTAGGCTCCTTTAAAGCCCTTATTGTAGGTAGAAACTGCCTTTTCATAGAGCTGTCGAGCTTCAGAAAAACAACCCGGCTTAAATTCACCAATGGCGATATAGGCATACTTATGTTTGAGAAAATCGTCGAAATCTAGCATGGCCGGTCCGATATGAATAATTCAGGGCATGGATGATAAACCGCAGCGGACTGCTTGTTAGTACTCTGTAGCCCCATAATTTAGTTTCTACCCGATCGCCCAGGTCAGAGCTTCTTCCTAACCTAGGTTTTAGATTCCCACCTCTGACCTGGGCTAAACATTACGGCTCTGAAACATATCCTATGACTATGGATGGAGTAAGAGGCTGTCCTCACCCGACTGGCCACAGATAGAGACCAGGTATAGAAGGCGGGGGTATGGGCAGAGTTTATTTCCCTGAATATTCTTTAACCAGTAGGAGATCGCTCCATCGCCGCAAGCGATAACCTAACTGCCTTTGGAGTTGGTCAAGCCAGTGACTAATCCTCCTTGGCACCATCCCTTTCCACGCCCACCCAATCTCTGCTAGCCGTCTCCAGAATCCAGTTTGTCTGGGCAGGGTAACGACCAGGGCTCCTCCCGTTTGGTAGCTTACCTGTATGTGCCTATCCTTGACTGGTCCTGGCAGTGCCAGGGATTGTTGAAAATGGCTAACCGTTGAACCGTAGGGAGACCTGGTTTGTTGCTGCCCCAGGAAGGTGAGCGATCGCTGGGTGGCCTGTACCTCTACAGTTTTTGGATCCACTCCGGGAAAGAACGCTGTTACGGTCAGAGTGTCTGGAGTTTCTTGAATTTCCATCGAAGTGACCTGCAGTCGCCCTGGGTTAGAGAGACTAAAAGGGGCCAGGGCGGCCATAACCATATCTCGCTGCAGCTGGGCTGCGGCTAAGTCCCAAGTGGGTGACCACAATAATCTCGCCATAGCACCTCCTTCCACAGACCTGAACTATTCTGTAGACTTTGCCTATCTAAATGATGGCTGTCAGAGGACCTACTGGTGGGTAGGAAAGCCCCCTGACCGGAGGGTGTATAACCGTCTGCCTTGGGTCTTCCCTAAATGGCGCCAGCTATAGCTTTAGGGGCTGAGGCTTGTGAGCAAAGCGTCTACACCCTGGCCATAGATCAGGGCCAAACCAACGCCACACAAAACCCAACCTACGATGCTGAGCCGGGACCTGATTAACTCTGGAGCCAGCTTTCGAGCGACCAGACTGGTCCGGGCCAGACTAAAAGCCCCCAGGGCAATGGCTAGTTGAACTACCGTAAAGCCTAGCAGGTAGCTCATTAAAGGTTCGAGGCGGGCACCAAAAATTGACTCTCCGTAACCGTAACCATGGCAGAGACCAGCCAGGGCCGCCAGGGTAACCATAGTGGATAGGGGGGGCTGGTTCCCAAGCCCCAGCAAAAGACTAAAAATTACCAGGGATCCGGCGATTCCCAATTCTGTTCCGACCAGGGTAACGCCCATGAGGTGGATCGCCGTACCCGCCATTGCCATGATTGCAAAGGTGATGGGAATGATCAGGCCGCGGGGTTTAGTGGCTGCCAGTAGGCCGACCGCTAGGATAAAAGCAGCGTGGTCCAGACCAATCAGGGGATGGGCCAGTCCTGAAAGGAATCCCTCCAGGGCTGAAGCAGGAACCCTGCCTCCCATCAGGTGATGGGCTAGGGCAGGAGAGGCTAAGACCAGCAAAGCCACGATCGATCCGCCAATAATGACGCGCCGCAGCAGGATCCTTTGGAAATCGGTAGAGTCTTTAAACCTATTCATCATCTGTATCTCGCAGATAGAGGGTTGTGTAGAGTGCTAGTTAGGTGTTCTGTCTTGCTACCGCCAGGGAGGGGGTAGCCTACTCACCAGACTGGCAACTATCGGCGGGCATTCTGACTTGGGTCTTTCAGGTTGGTCAACGGCATAACGCTAGGGAATTACCATCCCTACCACCATCCCATTTTCTCTGCAAAAGCCTTTACAGCTGCGGAACAGTGCTGGACTTGCACCAGACTTTCCCCCTTGCGGCTAGCGGCTGATCTCCGCTAACACCAATAGATATTTTTGCAGCATAGCACGAGTGGTTATTTGCAATGGATATTTATAGAGGTTGGTCAATTTCTAGCGACCTCCAGGGAGGAGACTGCAGGCGGAACTCGATCCCTCACCTTAGTTGCGATCATTGTTGGCAAAACTAATGCGGGTGCCGCCCCAACTTAGCTTCTGACGCAGAGTGGTGTAATAAGAATAGTCTTGGCGAAGAATAATGAATTCGGTCACATGGTTGGCCGTGCGTATGTCTACTCGCTGACCTGGCCAGATGGCTGTACCCAAGACTCCGTCAGTCCAGAGTTTGGTACTGAGGTCAGGATCGGCCAGGGGCCAAACACTGACTACTGAACCGGCAGGCAAAACGATAGGACGGCTGGAAAGGCTGAGGGGGCATATGGGGGTGACCACAATAGCGTTCATGCCAGGATGAATGATAGGCCCCCCGGCCGCTACGGTATAACCCGTAGACCCGGTAGGGGTACTGATTAAGAGACCATCTCCCTGGTATTGGTCCACCACTTCTCCATCAATTTCCATCTCCAAGGTGGAGGTAATCATGCGATCGGGGGAGGCTGGCTTAATTGTCATTTCATTGAGGGCCAGAAACGGTTCGCTGGCTGGTTCCCGGTTGCTCGATCCACCGTGGAAGATTTGGGCTTGTAGCATCATCCGTTGTTGGATAGCAAAGCGATCGCTGCGGAGGCGATCCCAAACTACCTCGGTGTTCTCCATTTGATCGGAGGTTTCGGTTAAAAAACCCAAATGGCCGCCAATATTGACCGCTAAAATAGGAATTCGCTCTGGTGCCAGATGACGGGCGGCGGTTAGAGCCGTTCCATCTCCACCAAAAACAATAGCTAGATCAATGGGCTGGCTAACGGAGGCCAGAAAAACTGGGTAGGGATTATCTTTGGGACCGCTAGGACCCCTTAACACCCGGCTACCCATAGCCTCTAATTGACGGGCACAGGTCTCTGCCCATTGTTGACTTAGCCGATTCCTAGCCTTATGAACGATAATAACCTGGTTAAGTTGCACAACTAAGGTGCACAATCAAGTGCAGAGTACGGATGCATACTAGGAATCAAGCCAGGGTCTGTATTGACTTAGAACTGAGCGCAGAACTAACGCTTAATCCCTATGCCTACCACTTTAACAGGTTAAATTGTTCCATATCGATGGTGTCGCGATTTCGATAGATAGACAGAACAATAGCTAGCCCAACCGCTGCTTCCGCTGCCGCAATACTAATTACAAAAACAGCAAAAACCTGACCATTAACACCAATGGGATCGAGGTAGTTAGAAAAGGCCATTAGGTTAAGGTTGACCGCATTGAGCATAAGCTCAATTGACATCAATACCCGAATTACATTACGACTGGTAACCAGGCCATAGATGCCTATACAAAAAAGAGCGGCGGCCACCAATAAAAAGTATTCAAGCTGCATAGTCTAATCCAGTAAATAAAGATATTGGGAGAAGATAAACCAGGGATACAGGCTCAGAAGAGAAAGCCTTTCACAGCTGATCTAAGGGTTTGAACTTATAGGTCCAGAGTCACTAAAGCCATGAAGATTCTGGGTTTCTACCGACTTAATGGAAACGTTACCGCCCCCAGATATTTCTTTTAAGTACCCTACTGATCAATCAGTTCTTAAGAATCTCGTAAATCACCCGTGGATACCAGTTCTCGGGGACGCTCTGGCAGTTGTAGGGTATCGGATTCCGGTTCTCCAGGGCTAACATCGGGAATAAATTCACGACGCGCCAATACAATCGCTCCAATGAGGGCAATTAGTAACAGCACTGAAGCCAACTCAAAGGGTAGTAGATAGTCAGAAAAGAAGTGCTTGCCAATCTCAACAATGGCGGCCTCACCTGCTGGAACCTCGGGTGATATGGCCCAATCAGTATTGACTACAGATAGGGTTAATAGGGCGAATAGGCCGACACAAACGCCGCCAGTTACAAGTTGACCTAGCCAGGCTCGTGCTATGGGTTCCAGAGCTTGGCGCTTGTTCACCAGCATGATTCCAAACAGAATCAATACGTTAACGGCACCGACATAGACTAAAACCTGGGCTGCAGCTACAAATCCAGCATTGAGCAAAATATACATACCAGCCATGCTGATAAATACGCCTCCCAGCAAAAAAGCCGAATAGACAATATTTTCTAGCAGCACAACAGCTAGGGCACTACCCAGAATCATTGCTGACAGCAATCCCAAAGTAACCAGTTGAACCCCTTGCGCTAATGTCACTCGCTTTTACTCCTGATAAAACATTGCAATTCAGTTTTTGACTCAGTCCCTTCCCTACCAGGGTTAGAACTCTCAGAAGAATGATTAAGGTTCCCCGGTGACCGTAGCTTCTTCAAGAATTTCCTGGGGTAATTTACCCGCTCGTCGGGTATTAGCAGGTAAATCGTGGGGATCCATAACTCCCTTAGGTAAATAGGCTAACTCTCGCAGGGGAGTGACCATGGGGTCTTGGGTGACCTTATAGGGGAGCCGTCCCAGGGCCACGTTATCGTAGTTGAGTTCGTGGCGATCGTAGGACGCTAACTCATACTCCTCGGTCATGGATAGGCAATTAGTGGGGCAATACTCAACACAATTACCGCAAAAAATACACACGCCAAAGTCAATACTGTAATGTTTGAGGGTCTTTTTCTTAGTAGTTTTGTCAAAATCCCAGTCAACTACAGGCAGATTGATGGGGCATACCCGTACACAGACTTCACAGGCTATGCATTTATCAAATTCAAAATGGATCCTTCCCCGAAATCGCTCAGAGGGAATTAACTTCTCGTAGGGATATTGAACCGTAACAGGACGTCGCCCCATATGCTCAAAAGTTACCGATAGCCCCTGACCAATATACTTGGCTGCCTGAAAGCTATCTTTTGCGTAGTCGCCAATTTGTTTTAGAAAACCCAGCATGGAGCAAATCTCCCAGATTATCGATAATTGTCAACGTTGATTGGAGTTAGACGATAGGAAACGTAATTCCCATAGTGGGTCTAACCACCAAAGGCAAAGGGAAAAGCCAGCTTCAGAGCGGCGGTTAGCAACAGATTGACCAGAGATACGGGCAGTAGAAACTTCCAACCAAAATCTAACAGCTGGTCAATGCGTACTCTAGGTACCGTCCAGCGTAACAAGATAGCTGTAAAGACAAGGGCATAGGCCTTAAACAAAGTCATCATGATGCCAATGGCAGCCGTAATCACCTGAAGCCAGGGAGTATTTTCGCTAACTCCCAGCAAGCTAGATAACCAGGTTACCGATATTGGAAACTCCCATCCGCCCAGGTATAAAATTGAGACAATTAAGGCCGATAAGACCAAATTGACATAGGAGCCAACATAAAACAAACCGAATTTCATGCCGGTATACTCGGTTTGATAGCCAGCTACCAGCTCTTCCTCAGCTTCTGGCAGGTCAAAGGGCAGACGTTCACATTCCGCCAGGGCAGCAATCCAAAAAATCAAAAAACCGGCGGGTTGACGCCAGATATTCCATCCCAGAATGCCATAGCCCGACTGTTGATTGACAATATCGATGGTACTGAGACTGTTAGACATCAGTACTACCGCTAGTACCGCTAGGGCCATGGGAATTTCATAGCTAATTGACTGGGCAGCCGCCCTCAAACCTCCTAGTAGGGAGTACTTGTTGTTTGAGGAATAGCCAGCCATCAGCAAACCAATCGGGGCAATGCTAGAGAGCGCAATCCATAGGAATATACCGATACCAATATCGGTAATCACCATATTCTGGCCAAAGGGGACGATTAGATAGGACAGAAATACAGGAATAACTACGATCGCGGGGCCTAGGGTAAATAGGATGGGATCGGCTTTAGCCGGGGTAATATCTTCCTTAAACAGGAGCTTAATACCATCGGCAGCAGCTTGCAGGGTACCCAACGGGCCTACGTATTCTGGGCCAATACGCTGCTGGGCGGCGGCTGAAATCTTACGTTCTAACCATACAGTTACAAAAATACTGACGGTGGCACCAATCAAAATTAAAACCATTGGGAAAGGCAACCAGAGAGCCCTGGCTGCCCCTTGAGGTAAACCTAAATCCGTAAGGATCTGCACAAAACTACCTTGTAGGTCAATTCCTTGGTTCATCTATCAGTACCTGGCACAACCGTTATTAACCATACTCTATGGGAAACCCTGTATTTAGTCAGCAGGCAACATTAGCTGCTACACATTAAAAAATGGGCTATAGGAAAATTCTACCCCCTTTCCCAGGGATGGACTGGACGCTAGTACACTTTCAGTCGATAAAAAAAATCCTATAGGATCATTAATAGATTCCCCTAGTACTTCGCGCCATAAATTCGGCAACGTTTCAGGGTGAGTTAGGAGCCAAGAAAAGGAGGTAGATCTCCACGGCTTACTAGCTTGACCCTTCCCTTCTTAGGGCTGGTGTTCGCGGTGTAGTGCGGGCGGTCCGCTGCCCCTTGATCAGGTGGTAAGATAGAAAAAGCCCTCCAACCCAGAAGGTTGGAGGGGCAGGAGTTCCTGAAAATCGTCACTGAATATATAGTGCAATTAGATTGGGTTTATGCCCAGAGGGGTCAGACCCATCAGGAGGAGAGAGAAATTTGAAATTTCTGCTGGTCCCAGGTTTGGGGTCGATTAGGAAGATCAATATAGGGACGATCCCGTTCCCCGGTATAAACCTGGGTAGGTCTGAAGATACGATTTTCCCCTAGTTGCTCTTTCCAGTGGGCTAACCAACCGGCTACCCGGGCGATGGCGAAAACTGGGGTGAATAAATCAGTAGGAATACCCAGTTTCCGGTAAACTAAGCCGGAGTAAAAGTCAACATTGGGATAAATTCCCTTATGGCCCAGCTTTTCTGATACCGCCTGCTCCATTTCCAGGGCAATGGCGTAGTAATGATCTTGACCAAACTTCTCAAACAGTTGTTCCGCCAGCTTTTGTAGAATCGTAGCCCGGGGATCCTTAACTTTATAGACCCGGTGGCCAAATCCCATGATTTTAGCCTTTTGCTCGATACAGCGATCTACAAAGGGGCGAACATTCTCAATGCTACCAATGGTTTGTAGCATATCAATCACTTCTTCGTTCGCTCCTCCGTGGAGGGGACCGGCTAGGGTGCCTACTGCTGACGCCACCACGGCATAGGGGTCGGTCAAGGTGGAAGCCGTTACCATTGCCGAAAAAGTCGAGGCATTAATGGTGTGTTCGGCGTGTAGAATCAGGCAGATATCGAAAATACGGGCGGCCAGAGGATCAGGCTGCCGTTCGTTCAGCATGTAAAGGAAATTAGCCGCGTAGTCCAGATCATCCCGAGGCTGCACTGGGTCATTTCCCTTCCGCATGAGTTGAAAGGCAGCTACCATGGTGGGGATTTTAGCCAGCAATCGCACCACAGCTTTTTGAATATAAATCGGATTATCCAGGGCGCGACGGGAGTAAAACAGCCCGAGGGCGGCGGCACAGGCCTGCAGAGCATCCATGGGATGGCCACTTTCTGGGAAGCACTTCATCATGTCACGGATGCGGTATTTCAGCCGTCGATGGTAACGAATTTGATGCTCGAAGGCCTCTAACTCTGGCTGAGAGGGTAGGGTGCCCCAAATCAGTAGATAGGCGGTTTCAAGGAAACTGCTATGGTGAGCCAGTTCCTCAATACTGATGCCGCGATATTCTAGTAGGCCGGCCTGGCCATCAACAAAACTGATGCTGGACTGAGTGGCCGGTATCCCTTCTAAGCCTGGTCTGTACTCACATAGGGTCATAGACAGATACTCATGGTTATTCAATTATCATTTCAAGGGACTGAGTAACCTTGCCGTTATCAACGCTACCAAATCTTGGGACAGAAAGTGATCAGGGGAATAATTACCCTAGGCCGAGACGATAGCATGGCTATCGGTAACATCCCTGTCCCCTGGAGGATGGCCTAGGAAATTCCGATGACATACTTTTTCCATTCCTGGTGTACTCCACTGTGGATTTGGCGAGTCACCTCAAAGTAGAGGCTGCTATGGGGCTTGCGGGGTTGACTAAACAGGGGCATACCGGCTTCCTTGGGGGTCCGGTTGCCTTTTTTAACATTGCAGTGCACACAGGCGGTTACCATATTTTCCCAGCTATCGCCGCCGCCACGAGAACGGGGAATAACATGATCGAGAGTGAGCCCATCACCGTTATACCCACAGTACTGGCAGGTATGATTATCGCGTTGCAATAGGTTGCGTCGAGTCAGGGGAATATCCTTATAGGGAAGGCGGACGTAGTGCCGCAACCGTATAACCGTAGGCAGGGGAAAGCCCGTATATAGAAGCTTGCCATTATGCTCCACCTGCTCGGCTTTACCCTTAATAATCAGTACAGCAGCCCTCCGCCAGCTCGTAATATTGAGCGGTTCGTAGGAGGCATTGAGCACCAGAACCTTACTCATTAGCTTTCAGGTTAATTGCTATGATATGGGCAAGGGGGATGGTCAGTAGAATTACCGGGATTAGCCCGTATGTCTACCCAGGGAAACATCTCAACCGTGTTGAGAATATAAAAAACTCGTCGATACGCAGCGAAACCTTTCCTGGGTTTTTTCATCATCCCTTAGAAGCTACAAATAAGAGATACCTGTAAAGGCTTAGATATCGCCAAATTAAGAAAATTCCCTAAATTAGGTAGAATCTCAATGGATTTGACAATGTCTGTGCCGACACCAGGTATGATTTCCCTTACGAACAGCCCCTTAGCCTGATGTTAGCACAGATGCCCAATGGGAGAGTTTGGTCACTAAACTGGACTAACCAGAACCCCTAGGGTTAGGATGGGTCGCTAGAAGGTGCTGGTGTTGACAGGAGCTAACTATGCTGAGTTGGGAACAGACTCCAAGTTTGCAACCAATGCGTTGCTGTCGAGCCTGGGTAGAAATTAATCACCTGGCCTTGCACCATAATCTGCAGCAGATCAAGCGTCTATTGGGTGGTCATACGGATTTGATGGCGGTGGTTAAGGCTGATGCCTACGGCCACGGGGCGGTGACCGTAGCCCAGGTGGCTCTACGGGCTGGGGCGACCTGGCTGGGGGTGGCCACCGTACCCGAGGGAATAGAACTGCGAGAGGCGGGTATTCAGGCTCAAATTCTAGTTATGGGGGCCGTCAATAGTCGGGAGGAAATGGAGGCGATCGCCCATTGGCGGTTACAACCGACTCTAGTGATGCCAAAGCAGGCCTTGGTATTTTCTGATGTACTCTCGGGGTTCGTGGCGGCTCGCCCTGCCAGTGTTCACCTAAAGCTAGATACGGGCATGAGTCGTTTAGGATTTCCCTGCTCTGAGGCGGTAGAGTTTGTGCAGTTTGTTCGCCAACTACCTCACCTCCGCATTGCCAGTCTCTATTCCCATCTGGCTACTGCTGATAGCCCCGACCCCACCATTATGGAGCAACAGCAGCAGCGATTTGCTAAGGCTATTCGGCAGTTGCAGGCCAAACAGCTAATGCCCCCCCGACTACATCTAGCTAATACTGCTGCCAGCCTTACCGATCCATCCTTACACTACGATATGGTGCGCATTGGACTGGGTCTTTATGGCCTCTATCCTGCTCCCCATCTACGCTCCAGAGTAGAGTTGCAACCGGTCATGCAGGTTAAGGCCCGTCTCACTCACCTGAAGGATGTACCGGCTGGGACCGGTGTTAGCTACGGCCATCAGTTTGTCGCCGATCGCCCCATGCGCCTAGGGGTAGTTGGAATTGGCTATGCCGATGGGGTGCCGCGATCGCTCTCTAATCGGGTGCAAGTTCTAGTCAACGGTCAACTAGCCCAACAGGTTGGCGCTATTACCATGGATCAACTCATGATTGATGTGACCCATATTCCTGGGCTCCAGGAGGGAGATGTGGTCACTCTGTTGGGTCAGGATGGTCAGCACCAGATTACCGCTGACGATTGGGCGGCTATGACCAACACGATTTCCTGGGAAATTCTCTGTGGATTTAAGCACCGCTTGCCCCGCATCGCCATCGAGCAAGAGATAGCATGGGCAAAGTCAAGAACCTACCCAACCCCCTAGAAACTGGTGGTTCGGTCAACTTCACAGCCTATAGGATAGGACAAAGCTGTAATTAACTTCCTAGCGATTCTCGAAAATAAACTCTGTGCCGACGGAAGACTGTCGTCGAGGCAAGGTCAGCAGACTAGTGTTATAGGGACTAGGCAGATCGGTCACTCGCAGAATCGGATCGGTACTGTTTTGCAAGTACATTAATTCTTTAAAGGCAACCATAATGTTACGGGCGTCTGACTCCAGTTCCTGTTCTGGAAAGCCAAAGCCGAACATACGGGTAATCTGGCGGCCAATCGTACGGTTACTAAGATAGTTGCCGGAGTGGGTAGATGTGAGATTATCCACAGCCTGGGGGATCGTTGTGGGAGTAATATTGTCAGCCTGAGCCTTAGGTGCAGCTAAGATTCCCACGCTTAAAACAGTTAAGACTAATCCAGAAATCTGGGTGAATCTAATCGCCATATCTAATCTCCTGATGGGATTTAGCGTTGAGTACTATGTTGAGCAGTCCGATCTTACCTTGTCGGTCAGTAGTAATAATCGAGAACTCTTTTAAGGTATAGCCTTGGCTAGAATCTTAGGAACAGAGTTGATCGGTAATCGAGATATCGACGTCTTTGTGATCAAAGAACTCAGTAGACTGACGAGTAAAAAAATGAATCGGACCAAATATAAGGCTATTATCTCGTTTATATCGTAAAAATGGGAAACTAGAACATTTTTATTTTTTATGATTTCATTAGCAAAACAATTGACGGATCTTAACCCAGAGCAGATGCGATCGCGCTTACTTGATTTAATCTGTCAGGAGGCTTATCAGGAGGGAGACTTTGTCCTTACCTCAGGGCAGCATAGTGCCTACTATATTAACGGCAAGCAGGTTACCCTCCATCCCCAGGGCTCTCTAATGATTGGGCGGTTATTGTTAGAGTCCTTAGGACCAGAAGTGATGGGGGTAGCAGGGCTAACCCTGGGAGCTGATCCTATGGTCACAGCAGTGAGTCTAGTGGGTCTTTACGCCAACCGAGAGATCTTTCCTTTAATTATCCGTAAACAAGCTAAAGGCCATGGTACCAAGGCTTACATTGAGGGAATTACTCTACCCACTGGCAGTCTTGTTACGGTTTTAGAGGACGTGGTTACGACCGGTCAGTCTGCCCTACAAGCTGTAGAACGTCTACAGGAAGCTGGCTATCGCATTGACCAAATTCTTGCTCTAGTAGATCGTCAGCAGGGAGGTGCAGAGCTTTACAGGGAAAGAGGACTTTCCTTCAGGGCTCTATTTACTCTGAGTGATATCCAAGCCCACTATAGGCGAACTAAAAAAGGCGGTTGAATAAAATTAAGCCATGGGCAAACCGGGTCGGTGATAAAGTCTAGGGATCCTTTAATCTCTAGGGCTGTCTGGAACTATCAAAATATCCCAGATTTTTCAAGTATCCTGGGATATTTTTGACTATGGGGAGACTCCTATAAAATGAGCCGAGATTTTTGTCAACTTATCACACAACCCCTAGGTATAATTTCTCCTCTCCAGGATCCAAATATTTTTACTCTTGTCAGAATTATTAACTTGTGAAAACTTCCCTTACAAGGGCTACGGTGATTCTGTACTTTGATACTTAACCTACCCTGGCTTGCTCTGGCTATTTCTGGTTGTTTCGTAACTCGAGGAAACCTGGCAGCAGGATTTTTTAAAAAAAGTGCGACTAAGGTACAGCGTTCCCGGTAGACAGTCAGTCAAGCATGGTTGTCCAGGCTTGGCCGGTTTCGATCTCGGGGGTCAGGACTTATAGCCTGAAAGCTTTGCCCTAAGGCTTTTCTATGGACTCTATTTATGAGTACCTGCATTCTAGAAGCGCCTTTTCCGCTCTGTATTTTCGAGTAGTAGAGAGGAGAATCCCATGACCATAAGTCCCCCTAAGTCGGGACAAGAAGTGAAGGTAGTAGTGGATCGGGATCCGGTGCCGACTTCGTTTGAGAAGTGGGGAAAGCCGGGTCACTTTGACCGGACCTTAGCGAAGGGACCAAAGACCACGACATGGATTTGGAACCTGCACGCCGATGCTCACGATT
>JBEITR010000017.1:0-52854 GCA_040374765.1 Leptolyngbya sp. | reverse complement strand
ATGGCCCAGCAGAGCGCCTTCGCCACTGGTGTTCTTCCCGATATCTACGCATTTCACCGCTACACCGGGAATTCCCTCTACCCCTACCGCTCTCTAGTCCCTCAGTTTCCACTGCCTGCCCACAGTTGAGCTGTAGTCTTTGACAGCAGACTTGAAAAACCGCCTGCGGACGCTTTACGCCCAATAATTCCGGATAACGCTTGCCTCCTCCGTCTTACCGCGGCTGCTGGCACGGAGTTAGCCGAGGCTTATTCCTCTGGTACCGTCAGATCTTCTTCCCAGAGAAAAGAGGTTTACAACCCTAAGGCCTTCCTCCCTCACGCGGCGTTGCTCCGTCAGGCTTTCGCCCATTGCGGAAAATTCCCCACTGCTGCCTCCCGTAGGAGTCTGGGCCGTGTCTCAGTCCCAGTGTGGCTGATCATCCTCTTAGACCAGCTACTGATCGTCGCCTTGGTCAGCCTTTACCCAACCAACTAGCTAATCAGACGCGAGTTCATCCCTAGGCAGAATTAACCTTTTCACCTCTCGGCATATGGGGTATTAGCAGTCGTTTCCAACTGTTGTCCCCCTCCTAGGGCCAGATCCTCACGCGTTACTCACCCGTCCGCCACTAAGTCCCGAAGGACCTCGTTCGACTTGCATGTGTTAAGCACGCCGCCAGCGTTCATCCTGAGCCAGGATCAAACTCTCCATGTTAATTAACCATCTAACCTAAGCTAAATGGCTCTCGAAAAGTAAATCCCGAATACCTCAGTATCCGTTCTGTCTATTGCTAATACTTAACATCTCTGCTACAGTATTAACAATTTAATCTTTGACAGGAACCTTGGCTTTGTTTCTAGACTATTCTTTTGTCAAGGTGCTCGCCCCCTCGGTAGGACATCCGTCTCTTCCCTCAGGCGCTTTACTAACATAACCCCCACTACCCTCAACTGTCAATACCCCATTACCCCCTTTTTTAAGGGAAATTTTCTCGGGCGATGTTTCGTTCCGGCTTTTACAGCCTTGGTCACAAACCTACAGGAACAAAGTTGATTGGCAAAAGTTCTGCCAGATATGGGTTTTGGCTCTTCTCTATGCCGTTAAGTGTGCCTAAACCGATAAATCGGGAGTTATTGATTGAGAAGTACCTACATTGATTTAATCGTGGTCAGAATGATGTCCCCTCCCAGATTTGAGGAAATGGCAGGGAAGTAGCTTATTTAGTGGGGGTTTCAACCAGGGTAATAGGTCCACTAAGGGCAGCAGAACTTGACCTGGGTGGGCGATAGCGGTCTCTGGAACGGGGAATGGGAGGTATTAACGATTCTGCCTGGTGAGTTCTTCGGAGAAGCTAGGAGGTGACTCGGAAGAGGGTCTATGGCCTAGTCTGAGGAAGTCAAGGGATTAACGTCATAGCTTGGGTCGGACGGCTTCTGAGCCCCCTTTCGACCGCGTTGACGATGGCTACGGCTGTAGAATACTATGTCACGACAAAGAGCTGCCTTCGCTTAAGCGAAGGCAGCTCTTTTCAGCCAGGTTAGTCGATTAGTCGCTGCTACGAGCCTAATACTTGTTGAGATTAATACCCGCTTCCTTGGCCATAGCATCAATACCCTTAGAGGCTAGCGTCTTAATAGCCTTTGTAGATATGCGTAACTTCACCCAGCGCTTTCCCTGGGGCCACCAAACCCGCTTTTCCTGGAGATTAGCCTCTTGCAAGCGTTTGGTGCGGCGATGGGAGTGGGAAATACTAAAGGCATTATTAGCCTGCTTCCCAGTTAATTCACATTTACGGCCCATAGGTACGCTCCCCCAGCATATAGGTTGGTCAAAAGTAACACAGTTTTTAATGGTAACACGCCATCTTACCGCTGGTGACTTCAATCTTTAAGGAGTCTGCCATTGGCGCAGACGTAACTGGGCCTGGGCATAGGCCTGGCTCTGGGAAGGAATCTGGCTGGCAATTTCAATGGCGCGGGCAGGGTTTAGTGGCGCTTGCTGTTCTGCCAAACGGAGCAGATCAAAACTCCATTCGGAGATCAGCTGATTGGCTTCCCCTCGATGGCTACTAGAACTAGATACCTGCTGGGCAATTTGAATCGCTTTGACTAGCCCACTGACGGTGCCAGCCTGGGCTACCAGGTAAGCGTCCTGGAGGGGTTGTTCGCCCCCGAGTTGCCCCTGCCAGGTAGCTATATTAGCCTGGGCTTGATCGTAGAGCGATCGCCCCTTAGTAATGCGAGAGGCCAGGGTAATGGCCTCAGCCAAGCGTCCAGAAAGGGCTAACTGTTGGGCCTGGGTAAGCAGAGGGCCGTCCTCTGTCCGTTCTAGATCGGCCTGCCATCGGTCTTTAAGGATTTGGGCTTGCCCATAGAGCGATCGCCCCGGAGCAATCCGATCAACCATAGCCACGGCACCAGCCAGGTTGCCAGTTGCCGCCAGCTGCTGGGCCTGGGTCAAAACTGGACTATCCTCAGAGGTTTGAATTTGTTGTCGCCAACCGTCGATAGCGGCCTTTGCCTCTGGCCAAACCGCCGTGTTAGCAGAGACCTTTTGCGCCTCCGCAATCGCCCTCCGGAGGTCAGCCGGCCCCCCCGTTAGAGCCAACTGTTGAGCCCAGTCTAGATGGGCCCGCTCACCAATTTCAGTTTGCCAGAGGCTAATCAGGCTTTGGGCGTAGCCGTAAAGGGGGCGATCATTCCCCAGGCTTTGCAGCCTGGCTATGGCTGACTCTAAACCCACCACACTAGCCTGCCAGGCCAGTTGGCTAGCATCAATAATGATCCCCATGTCAGCTATTTGGCCCCCCAGATCAAGCTGCGGTGGAATAGCGTCCAACATTTGCCTGGCCGCCGCCGCATTTCGATCGGCTAAGGCGGAACGGGCCATAGCCAGGAGATCCTGACCCAATTCCTGGATAACTTTCTGGGCTTCACCATAGACGGGACTTTTCTGGTCAACGGCCTGGGCCATAGCTAGAGCTTCCTGGAGGGCCGACAGGGTACGCTGGCTACCTAGCCGTTTGGCCTTACCCAGCTTGTCCAGATCGGCGCGGGCGGCGGTGATTTTTTGAATTAGTTCATCGTATTTAGTGGTTTTCCAGTAGGTATTGTTCAAATTAAGCAACTGAGTTGCCTGGGTAAACGCCTGTTGAAACGCTAGCTTTCCCAGAAGATCTTCCACCGCCTGATAAATGGTTTCTCCCTCTTTCCAGACCTGTTGCCACTGACGCACCCGCTCCGTCACTACCAGGGCCACAGCGGTGCGACTGGGAATCCGTCGAGCTACGGCGATAGCCGCCTCCATCTGACCAGCCTGAAAGGATTTTTCCGCCAGATCTAGAATGCTCCTGGACCATGTTTCGATTCGCTGGCTGATCTGCTGATGGAGGGGATGATCCGACGGCAGGGACTCAATCAGGTCGATGGCATTCAGGTAACTTTCTACTGTTCCTTGGTCAGCGTAGGCCTCAGCACATTGCAAGCGGGTTGCGGCGGAGGCAGTAGGCCAGAAAATAGCTCGACAGTTGGGTAAGTTGGGCAGTCGTAGCAAATTAATCGCCGACCCAACCCCCAGGGCCGTCAGTAGAGCTAAAAGCCCTGAAAACCCCAACCACCAGTAACGGCTGAGGCGTTTACTCGGACCTGAGGAATCCTCCTGGGCAGTGCCGCCAGCCTCGGCCCAACCTGCGGAAGGGATCAAGTTACTCCCTCTCCTGGGTTGGGGGTGGGAAGAGGAGGATCGCTGGGAGCGGGCCATAGGGATTGGGGGGCGGAACACTATCAGAATAACCCGACAAGTTAGGAACCAACCTTGACTCGCCGGGTTTCTATCACCAGGCCATCTTCCCGGAGAAGAACGGCGGAAATCCAGCGGTTACCAGGCTGGTCAGGAGCCACACCGACTTTATACAGGCCACCACCCGACAGGACATCTAAGGGCAGGGGTCGGGGGGTAAGGAAGTCTTCTGCCCTCACCCCTTCGTCCACGGCTACCCCCATGAGAGAACGGCCCGCCAGGGGTTCGGTTACCACCGCATCAAAGGTAAAGGACTGACCCGGCGTCAGAGTGGGGGATAACTGAATTTGTACCGCAGGGGGATGGGAACCCGAAGTAAGGCGACTGGTTTCCGCCAGGATCTGTTGATAGTTCACCTGTCCCTTTTGCAGGTTCTGGCGAGAGGTGATTTCTGCAGTTAGATTTAATTGGCGATCGGGGCGCGTCTGGGTCCCGTTCACCCGGGTCAGGGTTTCTATGGTATAGCTGTCGGGACCGGTAGCTTCCCAGGAAAGCAGGACAATCTCGTAGTCAAGGCTCTGGTACTGTTGCCAAAGGCTGGCCAGGGTTTGGCGCAACTGGAGGTAGTTAAAGCCAGTATCACTGTCAAAACCAGCGCCGTAATATTGCATCACCTGATCGAGGTCATGGCGATTGGCAGCAGACTCAATATTTTTCAAGACTTGAACTACTTCTGTCGGGGCGGTTGCCGGTGAAGCCGCCAGCACAGTGGTGGCCCAAGGGCTTAATCCTAAAACCAGGGTGCAGGTCGATAATAGTCTTCGGATAGGGGACCCCATGGATTTCACGCCCTTACAAAATGATTAGCCTAAGCTTATAGCAATGTCCTCTGTGTTGGTATAGTTAGAGGCGCTTTATCTCTCCAAGCTGGCCCAGGGACGAGGTTAATCGTTTGAGCCACAAGGCCGAGACCCCGGTTCATGGGTAAGACCTAGTCTGGGTAGGTACTCTAACTCGCCTGCAGGAGTTTTTGAAAACCTGAGCAAAAGCCCCTAGATTAAGGGCCTCTTCCCACCCCCCTTCTGCTCCCTTGCCCGGAGCCAAGGCCATAGGAGATTAAGATGATTTTTGCGCACCTTCCTTGCGAGCGTTAATTGTGGTCCAGACCTTTCCTCGACTCCTTGTGGCCGCCAGCGGTACTGGTGGTCATCTCTTTCCGGCGATCGCTACGGCTGAGGCCCTGCGCCAGGCTGGCTACCAGATTGAATGGCTGGGGGTGCCTGACCGCCTGGAAACCACCCTGGTACCCTCCGACTTTCCCCGCCATACAGTGGCCATGAGGGGATTTCAGGGTCGGTGGGGCTATGGTACGCTGCGAACCCTGGTGCAGTTTATCGGCGCCACCCTAAAAACTCGCCGCATCCTAAAGGAAGGAGAGTTTGCGGGAGTATTCACCACCGGCGGCTACATTGCCGCCCCAGCCATCCTGGCCGCCCGGTCCCTGGGACTACCGGCCATTCTCCACGAAGCTAATGCCCTCCCCGGCAAGGTCACTCGCTGGCTGGGCCCCTGGTGTAGTGTGGTGGCCCTGGGCTTTGCCGCCAGCCAAACCTATCTGGGCAAAGCTCGCACCCTGGTGGTGGGTACCCCAGTCCGACCGGAATTTCTTACCCCCGATCCCCCCCGGCTCAGCGATCCTCCGATCCCCGAGGGAGTGCCCCTGATTCTGGTGGTAGGGGGGAGTCAGGGGGCCGTCGCTGTCAATCAGCAGGTGCGTCAGGCGGCTCCCGCCTGGCTCCAAGCGGGAGCCTGGATTGTGCATCAAACCGGTAGCCATGATCCCGACAGTGAGACCCTGGCCCATCCCCATTACATTCATCGCCCTTTCTTTAGCACCATGGCGGCCCTGCTCCATCGAGCTGACCTGGTGATTAGTCGAGCTGGGGCCGGCACCCTAACCGAGTTGGCCGTCACCCAAACTCCCTCCCTCCTGATTCCCTACCCCTTTGCCGCCGATGATCACCAGACCTTCAATGCCAGGGTGTTTAGCCAGGCGGGGGCAGCCCTGCTGCTGGATCAGCGGGAACTCAACCCCCAAGCCCTAGAAGAACAGGTGCTGCAGCTCCTGAAGGCACCCCAAAGCCTGGCCCAAATGGGGGAAGCGGCGGGTCACCTAGCGGTAAAAGACAGCGCCCATCACCTCAGGGACCTGGTGCACCAGGTGGTTGAGGCCAGGCTCCTACGCCTTCCCTGAACCCATAGTCCCCAGCTAGGCAACGGTACCCCTGGGTTGAAAAGGGATAGCCAAACCCTAAGAATGGGTTGGTAGAATTGACCCATAACTATACCAATCCACCACAATGGAACCCATATATAGGAAATCCGTTGGGGCCATCAGATTAGACAAAAGTCTTTCTTATCAATGGGTACCCATCGGTTAAATGGCAATTCCGATCGCCCGATGGCTAGTATGTCATCAAAGCTTCAAGATTCAGGGCTGGAGCGTAGCCAATCCCAATCCCTACCCCTAGACTAAAATCGTTAGAATGGATACATTTATTCTATAGATTTATCTACCTATAGATCCCGGACCCTACCCCTTAGGCTGGGCTCTGCAAGTATTTCCGTTGTCTATCTCCAGGGCAATCTCCATGAGTCACCCTTCCAATCCAGATCGCATTTTAATCTTCGACACCACCCTGCGGGACGGCGAACAGTCGCCAGGCGCCACCCTAAATGTGGAAGAGAAACTAACCATTGCCAAACAACTGGCACGACTGGGGGTAGACATTATCGAGGCTGGTTTTCCCTTTGCCAGCCCGGGAGATTTTGAAGCGGTACAGAAGATTGCTCGGGAAGTGGGTACCCCTGACGGTCCCACCATTTGTGGGTTAGCCCGGGCCACCCGCGCCGATATTGAACGGGCTGGGGAAGCCATTAAACCCGCAGCGAAGGGGCGAATCCATACTTTTTTGGCCACCTCCGATATTCATATGCAGTATAAGCTGCGTAAAAGTCGGGCTGAGGTATTAGCTATCGCCCCTGACATGGTGGCCTACGCCAAAACCTTTACCGATGATGTGGAGTTTTCCCCAGAGGATGCGGGTCGATCGGATCCGGAGTTTCTTTATCAGGTGCTGGAGGCGGCGATCGCGGCTGGGGCCACCACCGTTAATATTCCTGATACGGTGGGCTATCTTACCCCTTCTGAGTTTGGTGAGCTGATTCGCGGTATTAAGGCCAATGTGCCCAACATTGATCAGGCGGTAATCTCCGTCCATGGCCATAATGACCTGGGGCTGGCGGTGGCCAATTTTTTAGAGGCGGTAAAACAGGGCGCTCGCCAGTTGGAATGTACCATCAATGGCATTGGGGAACGAGCCGGGAATGCCGCGTTGGAAGAACTGGTGATGGCGCTCCACGTGCGAAGATCGTTCTATAACCCCTTCTTTGGTCGTCCCCCTGAGTCGGATCAACCCCTAACGGGTATTGATACTCGCCAGATTTACAAAACTTCCCGGCTGGTGTCTAACCTGACGGGAATGTTTGTCCAGCCCAACAAGGCGATCGTTGGGGCCAATGCCTTTGCCCACGAATCTGGGATCCACCAAGACGGGGTGCTAAAGAATCGCCTAACCTACGAAATCATGGATGCCCAATCCATTGGTCTTACCGATAACCAGATTGTTTTGGGTAAGCACTCGGGACGCAATGCCTTTCGCACCCGTCTGCAGGAATTAGGCTACGACCTCGACGATCAGTCTCTGAATCGGGCCTTTTTACGGTTTAAGGAACTGGCTGACAAGAAGAAGGAAATCACCGATTGGGATATCGAGTCCATCGTTAACGACGAAACTCAGCAGGCTCCCGAGCATTTCTCCCTGGACCTGGTTCAGGTGTCCTGTGGTAATAACTCCCGTCCAACCGCTACGGTTATCCTCCATACCCCCGATGGCCAGGAGTTAATGGATGCCGCCATTGGTACGGGCCCGGTAGATGCGGTCTACAAGGCCATTAATCGAGTTGTCCAGTTGCCCAACCAGTTGATTGAATTTTCGGTGCAATCGGTTACCGCTGGCATCGATGCCCTGGGAGAAGTGACCATTCGTATTCGCCATGGCGATCGGGTATTTTCTGGCCATGCGGCTAATACCGATATTGTGGTGGCCTCAGCCCATGCCTACTTACATGCCCTGAACCGTCTCCATGCCTCCCTGCAGACAGGGAAAAGCCTCCATCCTCAGCGGGATACGGCGGCGATCGCGGCGTCTTTGTAGCCTCATCAATCCCCCTATGGCGAGCCAGTTGACCTACCCAGGCTGCGCTTGTGTCGGCCAACTGGTACTCACGGTTTTATCCTAAACTATGGCCTACCCGGCGCAATGGGCCGATAGTCCATCAGATTGGGGTTGTCCAAGCCTGACCTAAAGCTCAGTACTTTGGCGGAGCTGGTAGGCCCAGCCATCACCCATTCATTCGTGCTACTTTATACTTATGTGAAGGTCTATGGTGTAGGTGTAACCTGCTTATTTATTATGTTTTTTCTGAATTCGTTATACAAATCGATAGAGCCAGCCAGAGATTTAGGTAGTTTTTTTACTTTGTGACTTCTAGCTAACCACCTAACCCCGTAGCAAAATAGGTTGATTTCAGTCCCCCTCCAGTAACCCCTATCCCAGGTCTGACCACCTATCCTTATTGTTAAAAGATTCTTTCTGTTAGAGAAGTTTTGGAGTGCTGCTGGTCTATGGTAGACGACAGTATGTCAGTCTCAAAGCATCGTTTAATCAGGGTGAAGGATAAAACTTCTAAACCTGGGCTGAGCTTACCGCAGGCCCAGCAAGTTATTTACGACTTCCTACTGGATATCGTTAAGGTCTGGCCTCCAGAGGAGGTCTTAGAAGAGTTTCGCCATCTATTTATCCACCATACTGAGTCAGTTAGTTCCCAGACCATACCGGCCTTGTATCAAATTCTTGCGGCTGATAACGAAGTAGAATTTCGCCATACCTTGAAGCGCTGTTGCTATATTCTGGTGAACAACTGGGAACTAGCCCGGCAGTTTGATGCGATTCAGGCTCTAATCGATCTGTTTAGCGACGCTCTGTTGCAGCGCCAAACCGTTTCTCCTATGCTGAAGCGGCTGCGGCGATGGTTGTTAAACTTTTCTAGCAGCCCAGACTTCCAAGATCTCAAATTATTTGCGGCCAGATTCACCGAAGATCGTACCGTTAATCGTCCAGGGGAATGGGCTAACCGCTACACCTCCTACCTGTTGGTGCCCCAGTATGCTAACGAGGACAACCCTCTAGAGCAACGGGAAGCTGCCAGAATCCTTTCTCGTCGCCTGAAGGATAGGTTCAAGCTGGATCTAGCTTTATATACAGCCCATGCCCAAGATTCTGGACCTCAGGCCAAATCGGTACGTAATCCTACCGTGCTCGGAGATAGTGCTTTACGCCTAATTAAGGCGATCGTGGCCAAGCGCGGAGATTTTAGCTATAAGAATTTAGCCCGGCTGTTTCTAGAACAAACCAAGGACGACTCCTACGCCAACTTCAAGGCAAATTTACCCAATTATTTGCTTTATACCGTTAGGGGCAATGCTATCTCTGAACAAATCCACAATTCCCTTGGGGATAGGTTGAAGGATCTTTATTCAGAGCACAATCAGCAGGTCCTGGATACATCCTTAATCCTACGAACCTGTAATCGTATGATTGATTGCCTAATGACCGAGGATAAATCAATACCCTCACCCCTTTTCACGCTGATTTTATCCCAGGGCAATTCCATTACCCTAGCCATCATTCTACTCAAGCTGATTTTGATATCCCGGAGTTCGCACCTCTACTTAGAAGTACGAATTGCTGACTTAATTCGCTACTATCAAGGGTTTCCCAATGACCAGTGCCATTGGGTCATCAGCTTTCTAGAGGTTTTCCAGGTTACCTTTGCAATTTGTGCCGATAACATTGAGTACAGCCTGGTGAAAGTTGGAGAAACTGCCACAGGTACCACTCCTTCTCCGCTAAGCTCAGAGGAACTGGCCGCCTTCAGGATTTTCTCTCGCATGGTTAATCCATCTCGACCTGAAACCGACCCCGAAATAGCCCAGTCTATCGAGACTTAACCAGAGACCCAGGGGTTAATTGACCAATGGTACAGGACTACAGCAACCCAACCCAACCTGGAGAGACTGGTGCTTCAGGAACGCCATCCTCCCTGCCTGGGGATGCACCTATGTTGCCACGGCAGCGGTGGCGTCTTCCCACTCCTGACCCAGCCCTGGTAGCCCAATTGGTACAGATTACAGGGCTATCGCCCCTACTGGCCCAGGTGTTGAGCCAGCGTGGTGTAATCAATGCCCACCAGGCAACAGAATTTTTGAACCCAGAGGAACTGCGGTTACCTTCTCCCCTGGCGGAATTCCCTGATTTGGAGGTGAGCCTAGAGTTACTCAGGGATGCGATCGCCACTGAGTCAGCAATTACCATCTGCGGAGATTATGACGCCGACGGCATGACCAGTACGGCCCTGCTGCTCCGGGCCCTGCGTTTACTGGGAGCCCAGGTGAGCTATACCATCCCCAGTCGTATGGGGGAGGGCTATGGCATTAACCAACGGATTGTAGAAGACTGCCATAGGGCTGGGGTGGGGTTGATCCTGACGGTAGATAACGGTATCGCCGCCCGGGACCCCATCACCCGGGCCAGGGAATTGGGCCTGGCCGTGATCGTCACCGATCACCACGATATTCCCCCCCAACTCCCCCCAGCCAATGCCATTCTCAACCCCAAGCTCTTGCCCCATAGCTCTCCCTATCGAGGCATGGCGGGGGTAGGGGTAGCCTACATCTTAGCCATATGTCTGGCCCAGGCCTTAAACCAGACCCAGGATTTAACCGCCCCCTTACTGGAGTTATTTACCCTGGGTACCATCGCCGATCTGGCTCCCCTCATCGGTGTGAATCGTCGCTGGGTACGACGGGGACTATCGCTATTGCCGCGATCTCGGATTCTGGGGATTCAAGCCCTGATTGAGGTGGCTGGGTTAGCGGACCAGAATAAACCCCTTAAGCCCGAACACATTGGTTTTCGCCTGGGACCACGGATCAACGCCGTGGGGCGGCTCAGCGATCCTGAAATTGTCATCGACCTACTCACCACCGATGATGTGGGTAGAGCCCTGGAGCGGGCTATGCAGTGTGAACAAATTAATACCCGTCGCCAGGAACTCTGCCAGGAGATTGAGCAGGAAGCGATCGCCTGGTGCGAGCAACAGCAACGGCAGGGTACTATCGATCTGCTACAGGAACGGGTATTGCTGTTGGTACAGCCCCGCTGGCACCACGGGGTGATCGGTATTGTCGCCTCCCGCCTGGTAGAACGGTACGGGGTACCGGTCTTTATTGGCACCTACGAAGATGACGAGCAGAAGGTAGTGCGGGGTTCGGCTCGAGGCATCCCGGAGTTTGATGTGTTTGGGGCCCTGGAAACCTGTAGCGATCTGCTGGAAAAGTTTGGCGGGCACCGGGCTGCCGGAGGTTTTTCCTTTGCGGCCAAACACCTGCGTCAGGTGAAGTCACGGCTGGTTAACTATGCCTGTCAGCAACTCACCCCCGATTTATTAAAACCCCTGGTCTGTATAGATGCCCAGGCCAGCCTTAGGGATCTCACCCCAATTCTCTACGATCAAATCGATCACCTCCACCCCTGCGGTATTGAAAATCCTGACCCGATTTTCTGGACCCCAGACCTGCAGGTGGTCGATCAGCAGGTCATCGGGCGTCAGCGAGACCATCTGAAGCTAGAACTACGGGAGGTCAGCAGTAATACCACGATCAAGGCGATCGCCTGGCGTTGGGGAGAGTATTATCCCCTACCCGCCGCGATCGATGTGGCCTACAAACTCAAGCAAAATGAATGGCAGGGGGTAACCAGCCTGGAGCTAGAGCTGGTGGGGGTGCGCCCTGCCCCATCTATCCCCCAGCCCCCTAACCTCCCTCGGGGGGGGCAACAAGCTCAAACAGATCAGGAAAAAACCACCGACCCTGCCAGTTCCCCCCTGCCATCTCCACCCTTCTCCGAGCGGCCCATCCCTTCTGTCCAGGCCGCTCCCTCAGGCATAGCCTTTACCTACAGTCAACGACCCTACTGGGTTACAGCTATGCCCACCTCTGCCGATTCTCAATTAATAATTAGTAACTCCGAAGGGCAGAACCTGGAGGTCAACCTAACCCGGGGGCAGGCAGCTCTGTGTTTGCCGGGTCAGGCCCCCCGGCCCATTAACCTGGGCGAACCCCACTACATCAATTTAATTCAGGCTGGCCAAACTGCCCTGGAGTTGCATCGCCTGGGCCAACTACTAGCCCTCAAAGAATCCCAACTGGCCTCCCAAGCAGAACAAATTCTGGCTCTCCAAACCCGTATAGGAGACCTGGAGGGACAATTGCGGTCCCCATCCCCAGGGGTTCCAGGGACTGTAGACCCAACCGAGGTAACCAATCTATCGACAGCCAATCCTGAAGATCCAGGGCCTCAAGTTCGCAGCGCCCTAGGTGACCCGGTATGGTTCTGTCTGGCCGCAGCCACCCAAGCCCACCTCTGTAGCGCCTGGCAAAGTCAACCAGAGGAGGGCGCTGATCAGCTAGACTACTCTGGCCCAGCCCAGGCTCTGGTCAGAGCTGTGGTTGAGGAAATTCTCCAGCCCCTGCTCCAGGGACTCCACCAGTATAGTCAGAGCACCGGCGATACTGACCTGGTGACGCTGGCCACCAACCTGCACCAGCAGAATAGTCTGGCCAGTCTGCCACCCCTGCTGGCAGAAAACTGGCAGGGGTTTACCCCCAAGGTCTTGGCGGCTAGTGCAAAACCCCGGGGGGCACTGCGGCAAACCATCGCCGCAGTCATCTGGACAGAAGGCGAAGATAGGGTGGATGATACCGATCGGGTCGTGCTGGATGAATTTCTCCAGGGTTGGGATCACCCCATGGCGGCCTGGCTGACCTCAGCCCAGGCAGAAGCTGCCGCCGATCTGGCTCAAATTCATCAATTGTATAGGGTGGCCCTGGCCAGTACCCAGGTTATGCCCCTGTGGCAATATCAACTACTCAAGCAATTGGTACTGGGGGAAGGCCGGCGTCTGGGTATTTTTCAAAAGGTATTTGGGCGATCGCCCCAGCGTCCTAACCAGAAGTAGGGCCTCTCCCTTCCCCTATGGAAATTTAGGGCTAATATGGGAAAGCTCCTAGCCCTCTTCCACCATGTCTAGTCAAGTCAAGACCAGTAAGAAGCTCTATGAAGGTAAGGCTAAAATTATTTATCGCACCCCTGACCCCCAGGTATTGCTGACCTACTTTAAGGATGATGCCACGGCCTTTAATGCCCAAAAAAAAGGGCAAATTATCGATAAGGGTAGAATTAACTGCACCATTTCCACCTATCTTTTCCAATGCCTGGAACAGTCCGGCATCGCCACCCACTGGATTTCAACCCCTGGAGATCGCCAGATGTATGTCAAAGCCCTGACCATCTTTCCCCTGGAAGTGGTCGTGCGTAACCTGGCTGCCGGTAGTCTTTGTCGCCAAACTGGCCTATCCCTGGGGTACCACCTCAATCCCCCCCTGGTAGAGTTCTATTACAAAAATGATTCTCTAGGCGATCCCCTATTAACCCCAGATCGATTGCGGGTTATGGGTTTAGCCACAGAAGACCAGGTCCATACCTTAACGACAAAAGCCCTGGCAATTAATCATATCCTGCGGGACTTCTTTCAGGCCTGCGCCATCATTCTGGTGGATTTCAAACTAGAGTTTGGCGTCGATCACCGGGGCAATATCCTGCTGGGGGACGAAATTAGCCCGGACACCTGCCGGCTTTGGGATCAGACTACTCAGGATGAAACCCAACGGGTAATGGACAAGGACCGATTTCGGCAGGATCTGGGTCAGGTAGAACAGGCCTACCAGCATGTGCTAGAACGGGTAGCGGCACAATGGACTAAAAACTAACGGCATCAATGCGGTAGAATTTGTCGGAATTGTTGGTATAGCTGTAGCTACGGTTAACGGGGTGAGGGCGAGCCAGAACGCCTACCCGGGCCTGGATTGCATCAATCCGCTGTGCTCCCAGACTTCTGGGCAAAGCTATACTTTCTCTGGCAAGCTTTCTAGCTGGGTTGTTGTGGCCCTAGAGTTAGAGGTTGGGTGGTGTGTAGATGTAATTACCAGGCAGGTTTGGATGCGACTATCTCCTCAGTTTTTAGTTGTTTTCGCTACTTCGGGTTTGTTGGGTTTGTCGAATGTGGCAGTTCAAGCCAGTCCTACCGCTCCATCCGCTGTCAGGTCAGGGGAGGTTCCGCCCACCCCCGGGGTAGCGGTAACCGCTGCCAATTTACTCCAACCTTCAACCCAGAAGTTGGCTAGCCCCACCCCTGAGGCGGCTTTACCGGAGGGTCCGTTTTCCCGTCAAAATAGTACCTCCACCAGTGCGGTGGTGGCTCCTGTCCAAACCGCCATTGATCACTACCGTGGGGCGATCGCAACCTCGGACCAAACGCTAGCTTCCCCGGCGGTCAGCGGTGATCATCCCGACAGAATTGATCCTACTGGCTTGCGTCCCGGCTCACCCCTGGCTGCAGCTAGCCAGCCCGATCAGGTGCCCCAGTTGGCCCGAGAGATTTCCCCCAGCGATGCCCGGGAAATTCTCAGGCGGGCGGTAGAGCGACGTAACTCCCCTGCTAGTAAGGAACCCGCCGCCCCACCCGCCTCTCCCACCACTCCCCCAGCAGCGAGCCCTACTCTGCCACCCGCAACGGCCCAACCCCAACCCGAGCCTAGGGTGCTGGTGGCAGAGGTGGTGGTGCAAGCCCCCAAGGGAGATCTAACCCCAGCATTAAAGGATTTAATCTACAGCAAGGTACAAACCCGGGCCGGACGTACAACCACCCGCACCCAACTCCAGCAAGATATTAATAGTATTTTTGCCACCGGATTCTTTGCCGATGTCCAGGCCCAACCCGTGGATACGGATTTAGGGGTACGGGTCACCTTTCTAGTCCAGCCAAACCCTGTCCTCACCGATGTAAAGGTGGTGGGGAACCGGGTCCTACCCCAGCCGATCGCCGATCAAATCTTTGCCGATCAAAAGGGCAAAATCATTAATTTACTTGACTTTCAGTCTGGCATTGTAGCCCTTAACCAGTGGTACCAGAAAAACGGCTATGTCCTGGGCCAGGTAGTCGGGGCACCCAAGGTAGCTGAGGATGGAGTCGTTACCCTAGAGGTGGCCGAAGGAGAAATTGAAACTATAGAGGTACGTTTCTTTAATGACCAGGGTGAATCGGTCGATGGGGAGGGCAAACCCCTCCAGGGCTACACCCACGAATACATTGTTACTCGGGAATTTGAAACCAAGCCTGGAGATGTGTTCAACCAGGCTCGCATAGAAAAGGACTTTCAACGGGTATTTGGCTTACAAATTTTTGAAGATGTAAGCCCCGGCCTGGAACCCGGCACCAACGATCCCCGCAAGGTTAAGCTGATTGTCAAGGTCACCGAGCGTAGCACTGGTTCTGTGGCAGCAGGCCTGGGATTCAACTTTACGGGAGATATTTTTGGTACGGTCAGCTACCGCCAGGACAATGTTGGCGGTAACAACCAAAAACTTAGTGCTGAAGCCCAGATTAGTACCCGAGATTTACTATTCGATGTCTCCTTTACCGATCCCTGGATTGCGGGTGACCCCCTACGCACCTCCTACACTGCCAATGCCTTTGCTCGACGCGCCATTAACCTGAACTTTGATGGCGGTCCTAACAAAATCAACCTGAGCAACGGCGATCGGGTACGGATTAATCGTTTGGGAGCAGGTGTTACCTTTAGCCGTCCGCTGGATAACGGTTGGACAGTAGCGGTTGGCACCCTAGTTCAAAATATATCTGCCCGCGATGGGGGCAGCGTGGTCTATCCGCAAGACGCTGCCGGCAACCCCCTTACCATCAGTAATACGGGGATAGACGATTTGTGGACCTTTCCTCTGAGTGCCACCCTGGATCAACGCAACGATACCTTCAACCCCACCAGTGGAAGTATCCTGCGCCTCACCTCTGAACAATCCATCCCCCTGGGACGGGGCAGTATTTTCATG
Organism: Leptolyngbya sp.; assembly: GCA_040374765.1. Taxonomy (GTDB): domain Bacteria; phylum Cyanobacteriota; class Cyanobacteriia; order Phormidesmidales; family Phormidesmidaceae; genus Nodosilinea. The sequence goes on along the minus strand of JBEITR010000017.1, from coordinate 36,985 downwards.
AATCGCCTCCGGGCCAGCTATAGCCATTACATTCCCCTCAATCTAATTCATTTGACCGATGGCCCCCAGGCCCTGGCCTTAAACCTGCAACTCGGCACCATAGTGGGCGATGTCCCCCCCTACGATGCCTTTTCCCTGGGGGGTACCAACTCAATTCGGGGCTACGATGAAGGGGATGTGGGCACTGGTCGCAGTTATGTTCAGGCTACCGCTGAGTATCGCTTTCCGGTATTTTCCTTTTTAGGGGCAGCTTTGTTTGTGGATGCGGGTTCCGATTTGGGCAGCGGCGATGCCGTACCTGGTGCCCCAGGACCATCCCGAGGCAAACCCGGCGGGGGCTTTGGCTACGGGGCTGGGCTGCGGGTTCAAACTCCCCTGGGCCCCCTGCGGATCGACTACGGCTTTAATGATCAAGGTCAGGGGCGGTTGCACTTTGGTATTGGGGAGCGGTTCTAATGACTAATCCTGAGCTGGTGTCCGCGATCGCGACAAGAATGGGTCTACCCCAGAAAACCCTGGCCACTCCGGTACAGTGTGAGGGGGTAGGGTTACACTCCGGTGTACCGGTCACCGTTAGCTTGTACCCGGCGTCCGCAGGGGAAGGGCGCTACTTTGTCCGCACCGACCTGCCGGGCCATCCCCAAATTCCTGCCAGTTTAGAGGTGGTTGACCAGACCATTTTATCCACTGAGTTATGCCAGGGAGAGGCTAGGGTACGCACCGTCGAACATCTACTAGCAGCCCTGGTGAGTGCGGGTATTGATAATCTTCGCATTCACATCGATGGCCCAGAGGTACCCCTCTTAGACGGGTCGGCCCGGGGCTGGGTAGAGGCCATTGAAGGGGCGGGGACCCTTGATCAGCAAAGCCCGGCTGCCTCTCCGATAGAACTGTCCCAACCGGTTTCCGTCCAGGAGGGCGACGCCTGGGTAGCGGCCTTTCCGGCGGCGGCCTGCCGCCTCACCTACGGTATTGATTTCGAGGTGCCCGCCATTGGTCAGCAATGGTTTAGCTGGCAGCCTAATCCTACGGACTTGCATGACTTCGCCACGGCGATCGCCCCCGCCCGTACCTTCGGTCTAGCTCACCAAATTGATTATCTGCGCGCCCAGGGTCTGATCAAAGGCGGTAGTCTGGAAAACGCCCTGGTCTGCAGTCAAGAAGGATGGATCAACCCTCCCCTACGGTTCGTCAATGAGCCAGTACGCCATAAGTTACTGGATTTAATTGGCGATCTGAGTTTGCTGGGAGTGCTGCCCCAAGCCCATGTGGTTGCCTACAAAGCCAGTCACCGCCTGCATATTAATCTGGCCAGGGCGATTCAGGCCCTGATGCCATAATCCCAGGAGACTGGTCCCAGTAAACTGTATAGTGGAACAATCATGATGTTGTCGATTGCTTGGCCCTGAGCTAGGGCCAGCTCTAATGGTGCTAAGGATAGGGGGATTGTAAGGTCATTGTGAGTAATTTAACTTCATCTAATGCGGTAAGTGTCATTTCCAGGGATATTTCAGACCCTCCAGGGGAAACCGAAGCAGCCCCCCTGGAAGACATCAAGACCCATTACTCCGCGGAGGAAATCTATTCTCTCCTACCCCACCGCTATCCCTTTGCTCTGGTTGATCGCATCATCGACTATGTACCGGGCAAACAGGCCACTGGAATTAAAAATGTTAGCTTCAATGAGCCCCATTTTCAGGGCCATTTTCCCAGTCGTCCAATCATGCCAGGGGTCTTGATTGTAGAAGCCATGGCCCAGGTAGGGGGAATTGTGCTAACCCAGATTCCTGGCGTCGATGGTCTGTGCGTTTTTGCTGGCATCGATAAGGTCCGCTTTCGGCGACCGGTGGTGCCGGGCGATCAGTTAATTATGACCGTAGAGTTACTAGCCATTAAACGGTTACGATTTGGCAAAATGCACGGACGAGCAGAGGTTGATGGTCAACTGGCCTGCGAAGGAGAACTGATGTTCTCGGTCGTTGAAGCCACCCCTACTTCGGGTCAGGCGAGTTGTTAGGTATGCATCCCTCTCCATCCCTGACCTCCGGAGGTAATTCCTTGACTACTACCTTAATTCACCCCACAGCAGTTATTCATACCGGCGCTCGTCTCCATCCCACGGTTAAGGTGGGTCCCTATGCCGTGATTGGCGAACAGGTAACCATTGGCCCTGACACAGAAATTGGCGCCCACGTAGTGATCGATGGTCAGACTACCATAGGCTCAAGAAACCGAATCTTTCCTGGCAGTGCCATTGGCCTAGAACCTCAAGATCTAAAGTATGACGGTGCCATGAGCCGGGTTGATATTGGCGACCATAATCTGATTCGGGAGGGGGTGACCATCAACCGGGCTACCAATGCTGGGGAATCCACCCGGATAGGTCACCACAATCTGCTGATGGCCTATTCCCATGTGGCCCACAACTGTATCGTTGAAGATCAGGTGGTGGTTGCCAATTCCGCCGCCCTGGCGGGCCACGTATACGTTGAGTCCTGGGCCCGCATTAGTGGCCTGGTGGGAGTACACCAGTTTGTTCATATTGGTCGTTTTGCCTACATTGGTGGTCTGAGTCGGATTGATCGAGATGTACCGCCTTTTACCATGGTGAATGGCAACCCGGCTCGGGTACGGGGGTTAAATCAGGTAGGCTTGCAACGGGCGGGTCTGGCGGCCCAACACCAGGGAGAAGACTATCGCCAGCTGAAGCAGGCCTACCGACTGGTCTATCGTTCCGGGGGGTCTCTAACGGACGCCCTAGCAAAACTGAGTCAGTGGGATGATAACGAGCTGGTCCACCACTTCAGCCAGTTCTTGCTGGCTTCTTCTCAGCATCCCCATCGCCGCGGGTTCTTGCCTGGCCGTCGCCAAACCGGTCACCAAGCTGAGGACGATGATTAACCAACCGGGTGGAACAGCCATGGCCCAGGCCAGCGATCGCCGCAAACGTATCTTCATCAGCACTGGGGAAGTATCTGGAGATTTACAGGCGGCTCTGCTGATCGACGCCCTCCAACAGGAGGCCACTGATCGGGGACTAACCCTGGAAATTGTGGGCCTGGGTGGATCTCGTATGGCCGCCGCCGGGGCCGACCTGGTGGCCGATACCCTGGCCATTGGTTCTGTAGGATTATTTGAGGCCCTGCCCTATCTTTTACCCACCTGGCAGCGACAACGGCAGGCTTACCGCTCCCTGGCGGCCCATCCTCCCGATCTGACCATCTTGATCGACTACATGAATCCTAACCTGATGATGGGGCGCTACCTGAAGCAACACCATCCCCAGGTGCCGGTGATCTACTACATTGCTCCCCAGCAATGGGTATGGGCCTTTTCCGATAAGGATACCCAGGCGCTGGTCAACTGCAGCGATCGCATGGTGGCTATTTTTCCGGCTGAAGCTGAATACTACCGTCGCTTTGGGGCCGATGTCACCTGGGTAGGCCATCCCCTAGTGGACCGCTACCCCACTCCCCCCGACCAGTCTCTAGCTCGCCAGCGCCTGGGGCTGGACCCCAATCAAACGGTCATCACCCTACTCCCAGCCTCCCGCCAACAAGAGGTGAAGTACCTGCTTCCGGTCATACTGGCAGCAGCCTACCAGCTGCAACAACAGCAACCAGACCTATTTTTTCTGCTACCGGTTTCGTCCCCCACCCTGCAAACCAGCTTTGAAGAGGGCTTGGCCCAATACCAGCTAGCCGGTCGGGTGGTCACCGACCAAACCGCCGACGCCATTGCCGCCGCCGATCTGGCCATCACCAAGTCCGGTACGGCCAATTTAGAAATTGCCCTGATGAACGTGCCCCAGGTCGTAGCCTACCGCCTCAACCCCATCAGCGCCTGGATTGGACGCCATATTTTGAAATTTGACGTACCCTTTGTATCTCCCGTCAACCTAACGGTGGGCCGGGCCGTAGTACCCGAATTTCTACAATGGCAGGCAACCCCTACCGCGATCGCCGCGGCGGCCCTAGAACTGCTACAACAGCCAACTGCCCGCCAGGCCATGTTGGCGGGCTATGAAAGCCTACGGCAGATGCTGGGAGAGCCGGGAGCCTGCCGCCGAGCCGCGGCCTTAATGCTGGATTCCTTGACAACTGCTGATTACAGTTGCCGCTAACAGTTTCAGGCGAACTACTGGGGAGCAAACACGAGGGAACCAGCAGCGTTTTTTTCTCCGTAGGTGAGGGTTACTCGTTCCCCCGCCTTCAGGTTTATCTGATTCACCTGCTGTAGGGCGGCTAAAAACGTCTCTTCTTGGGCCATAATCGGTCCATCGCAGGCTCGCCGCGTGGCACGCAACGGATCTACCACCACCCGATCGCCGACTAGATGATAGGCAGCACCGAACTGATTACATCCCCCAAACCCGTTAATTTGCGCTTCTTGAGTGGCTATCCCCAGGGACACCTCTACCCCAGGCAGTAGGGTGACAGGCTTGCCATTCTGGGTCCAGGCGGTGAGTCGCCAACTGGGCTGGTTTTGGCCTGGAGATGGAGATGGAGATGGGAGAACGCTAGAACTAATCCCAGAATTAGCATCTGGATTGGGGGTTGGGGGGGAACTTGAACCTGGATTAGAGATCACGGATACTCCAGCGGTAGAGTCTTTACAAGCAGATAGCAGCAAACTAAAGGTGAAAAGGTTAACTGCCAGCACAGTAGCTGTGATGGCAGGGGCGAGGGAATGGCGGGCAATAAGGATTTTCATGGATTACCTCAAAGCATTTGCACTACAGTAGGGTTCATCACAACAGGAATCGAGTCAGACCTGAATCATCTCATTATTGCTAAGTCAGATTTTGGTGGATCCCTCCAGCCATCTTAATTAGCAAAGACAGGATCAGGAACTACAGGGTCATTCATCCCTGTAAGCTTGATTGAGAAACCGCCAAAACTGCTGCAATAGCTAATTCTTCATTCCAGGATAGTAGCTCCCTTCCTAACCCGTCTTAGCGTTACCAAAAACGCAACCAAATTGACGCCGCTGGAGCAGATTACGGAAGCGTGGCGGTCCGTAATGCGGTGGTTGGGGTCACGAGTTGGGGATATACTAGCGCAAGCATTAAGCTGCAGGGAGCCTCTTCCTGTAGATTCGGGCTGAACCTACCGAAGGCTGGGCAAGTGCTCTGACTAGTCTGCAAGGGTGGTGGGAAAAAGGCTTTTACCGAAATTTCCAATACCCTTACAGCCCCGCCAAGCCTTGCTACGGCCATAACCCTATTGGGTCATTGTTGGATTCTCCAATCCATTGACGTTGTTTGAACTAGTGGAAGAATACAGATTTGACCCCACTTCGATAGAGGAATTACATCACCAGCCGAACAAACTTTTTCCTACCCACCTGCAGCACTTTACCCGCCAGGGTAGTAGCGTTCTCCACCAACTGATTAGGATCGGCAACCTTTTCGCCCTCCAGCTTAACCCCACCCCCTTGCATTTGCCGCCGGGCCTCGCTACTGGTGGCGCAGAGTCCGGTGGCCGCGACAATATAGAACATCTTGGCAGGAAAATTGATCGTCCTCAGGGAAAACTCTGGCACCCCCGCCGCCCCTTCCCCTCCTCCCTGGACTAGGGTAAGGGAGGCCTGTTGGGCCTGTTGGGCGGCCTCAGGGCCGTGGAACTGGGCCGTAACCGTCAAGGCCAGTTGTTTTTGCTGATCCCGGGGATTGGCGGGCAGGTTGGCCAGATCGGTGGTGGTTAGCAGTTCAAAGTAGTTTTGGATGAGGGTGTCAGGGATTTTCTCCAGCTTGGAATACATGGTCAGGGGATCTTCCCGCAGACCGATGTAATTTCCCAGGGACTTAGACATTTTCTGGTGGCCATCCGTCCCCAATAGCAGGGGAAGCAGCATACCAAACTGGGGAGATTGGCCAAAGTGGCGTTGCAGGTCGCGGCCAACGGCAATGTTGAACTTTTGATCGGTGCCCCCCAGTTCCACGTCCGACTGCACCGCCACTGAGTCGTAGCCCTGCATCAGGGGGTAGAGAAACTCGTGGAGAAACACTGGATTACCTTTCTCGTAGCGATCGGCAAATCCTTCTTTGGCCAGCATTTGACCAACGGTCATGGTACCCAACAGCTCGATAATTTTGCCCAGATCCAGGGCCGATAGCCATTCTGAGTTGTAACGAATTTCCAGACGACCGGGGGTATCAAAGTCCAGGATGGGCCGTAGCTGATCCAGATAGGTTTGGGCATTGGCCTGCACCTCTGCCTGGGTTAGTTGGCGGCGCACCTCGGATTTACCGGTGGGATCACCAATCCGGGCGGTAAAGTCGCCGATGATCAGTACAGCGGTGTGGCCAGCGTCTTGAAAGGCCCGCAACTTACGCACAGGAATACTATGGCCCAGGTGAATTTCGGTCATCGTGGGGTCGATGCCCAGCTTGATCCGTAGGGGGCGATCACCATTGATTAACCGATAGACCAGATTTTGATCGCCATCCCTAGCCTCGGGCTGATCGGGAAAAACTTCACTAATGCCCCGGTAAATCCACCGGAGGGCGGGGGGGAGGGACTCTAAAGCGAGGGAGAGAGTCATAGGAATTCGGCAATTGCTGGGCTAGGTTGCATTTTATGCCCTTCCTGCCCCTCTAGATCTGCAGATTTGGAAGGGGCCGACTATAATTGCAGCAATTAACTGCCTGATTAACCTCCGGTAGTTTTTAGCCATAGCCATAGAACCAGGGCAAAGGCGCATGACAACGCCTACCCAGGCTTCGTTTTTTGATTTGTCCTAACCCGAGACCCGCTGGTCCGCTACGAGACATGCAATTAACCAGCCAAGGGGGTCCCCAGGGTTCTGGTCAAAGCTATCTATCCTCACCTACCCCGCCATAACTAACGTGTCTCCCCCTAGCACCCTTCGCCATCAAAGCTACCCTCAGCCCAAACGTTTGCAACGCACCAACAGCCTGCTGAAATATGTTCAGGATGTGGGCCAGGTAACGGCGGCCACACTGTTGGGTATCGCCATGATCGGTAGTTCCGTGGTGGCTGGAGGCCTGGTGGGGCTGGCCATCAGTTTTCGTAATCTGCCGGATGTACGTATCCTGCGTAATTACGTACCCACCGAAACCAGCTATATCTACGACATTAACGGCAAACTGCTCTATAGTCTGCACGATGAGGCTAACCGAGAGGTGGTGGATATCAATCGCATTTCGCCCCATCTTAAACGGGCGGTGCTGGCGATCGAAGATAGCTACTTCTACTCCCATAACGGCATCAACCCCAGCAGCCTGGGTCGGGCTCTACTGGCCAACTTTGCCGCTGGATCAACGGTGGAAGGTGGATCTACCATCACCATGCAGCTGGTTAAAAACCTCTTTCTCACCCCCCGCCGGGCCTTCAGTCGTAAACTGGCAGAGGCCGTTCTGGCCTTGCGCCTGGAGCAGATCTTCTCTAAGGATGAGATTCTGGAGATGTATCTTAACCAGGTCTACTGGGGGCACAACAACTATGGAGCTGAAACGGCGGCCCAGAGCTATTTCAATAAGTCCGCCAGAGATCTGACCTTACCCGAGGCGGCCATGATGGCGGGGTTAATTCAGGCCCCGGAGGACTACAGTCCCTTTAACCATTACCAGTACACTAAGGAGCGACAGCTAACTGTTCTGAATCGTATGCGGCAGCTAGGCTGGATTACTCCCCAGGAAGAGGCCTCGGCCAAAGCTGCCCCCCTGGTTCTGGGAGAGGTAAAATCCTTTCGCAGCAGTGTTCTACCCTACGTGACAGAAGCGGCGGTCAAGGAAATTAAACAGCGTTTTGGCAGCGAGGCTGTGTTGAAGGGCGGAATGCGGGTACAAACCACCGTTGATCTTGGCCTCCAACGAATTGCGGAGGAAGTTGTCCAGGCCCATCATGCCCGCATCGCTACCATGGCTGACCAGATGGCCCTGGTGGCGATCGATCCCCGTACCCACTTTGTTAAGGCTATGGTGGGCGGGGTTGACTACCAGCAAAGTCAGTATAATCGGGTACTACAAGCGCACCGTCAGCCCGGTTCGGCCTTTAAACCCTTTGTTTACTACACCGCCTTTGCCACCGGTCGTTTTACCCCAGCCAGTTTGATCGCTGATACCCCCGTTAGTTACCCTGACGGCTACAGGTACTACACCCCCAAAAACTACGACGGTTCCTTTATGGGGAATATTCCCATTCGTACTGCTTTAGAATTGTCTCGCAACGTACCGGCCGTCAAGTTGGGACAGGCAGTGGGGATCAACCAGGTGATCGAGGTCTGTCGTACCCTGGGCATTCAAAGTCCTATGCAACCGGTGACGTCCTTACCCCTGGGAGCGGTTGACCTAACCCCGATGGAAATTGCTGGAGCCTATGCCACCTTTGCCAGTAATGGTTGGTACTCAGCTCCTACCTTTATCGTTCAGGTGACTGATAGTAGCGGTAATGTGCTGTTAGATAACACGCCCCATCCTAAGCTGGTGTTAGACCCCTGGGCAGCAGCCTCCCTCACCGATGTGTTACAGGGCGTTGTTGCCCGGGGTACGGGTAAAAGCGCCCAAATAGATCGCCCCGCCGCTGGTAAAACCGGTACCACAGACGCCCAGCGAGATGTGTGGTTTGTGGGTTACGTGCCCCAGTTAGCCGCCGCCGTATGGGTGGGTAACGACAACTATGCCAGACTGCGGGCTGGGGCTACGGGAGGCACCTATGCTGCCCCGGTCTGGCGAGATTTTATGCAGCGAGCCCTGGCCAACGTGCCCGTAGAGGGTTTTAAACGACCTTCAGATTTTATCAAGCCCTAGCCCATCCCCTTCTAGATGGCCCTGGCAGTTTTCCTCCAGCCTTCCGAGCAAGGCCGTATAGCTCGGCATGGCAATTCTTCAGGGGCGTACCAGTATGCACGAAGGGGCTTTAGAGGTTTTCCAGCCAACCTCTGAAGGGAATCAAAAAACTCCCAACAGTCTGAAAATAAGCGCGTATAGTGGTAGTAGGGTAAGCATAAATACATAGAAGGAAGCGTTAGGCATGGCAAGCAACGATACCTCTGCAATACATGGGCAGAGTAGCCTTTCAGACCGGGAGTTGCAGATTGTTGAACTGGTAGCATCGGGTCTCACCAACCAGGAGATCTCTGATCAACTAGAGATCAGCAAGCGTACGGTAGACAACCACATCAGTAACATTCTCACTAAAACCGCTACGGGCAACCGGGTGGCCTTATTTCGCTGGGCCCTACAGTCAGGTAAGGTATGCATCGATGAAGTCAACTGTTGTCGTTTACCCCAAACACCCGGCACTAGGGCCGATCAGCAGTCCTCTGCGGAGTGAGCTTAGCCAGATCTCCCAGGGAGTGGTTGGGGGTTAGTCCAGCCCGGGTTATGATGAAAGGTCGGTAAATGACCCCAACTCATCTAATTAATATTTAACTATGGAGTCCATTCAATCCCTGCCAGGGACGGAAGATATTTTACCCACCTCCCAGTGGGTTGGCAACGACTTGAAGGTTGCCGATATACACACCTGGCAGCGGGTTGAGCAGGTCGCCAGGGACCTGTTTCGACGGGCGGCCTATCGGGAAATTCGCACCCCCTGTTTTGAGCAAACCTCCCTATTTGAGCGCGGTATTGGTACCGCTACCGATGTGGTCAGCAAGGAAATGTATAGTTTCCGAGACCGCAGCGATCGCGGCTGCACCCTGCGTCCTGAAGGTACGGCTGGGGTGGTGCGAGCCTACATTCAACACAGTCTCTATGGCCAGGGGGGAGTGCAACGGCTCTGGTACGGTGGCCCCATGTTTCGCTACGAGCGGCCACAAAAGGGGCGTCAGCGCCAGTTTCACCAAATTGGCGTAGAGGTTCTAGGCAGCGCCGACCCCCGGGCCGATGTAGAGGTAATTGCCCTGGCCACCGATCTACTCCGGGGGCTAGGGTTAAGGAACCTCACCTTTTACCTGAATTCCGTTGGCGATCGGGAGGATCGCCAACAGTATCGTGAAGCCCTGGTAGCCTACCTCACCCCCTATCAGGCCGACCTTGATCCCGACTCCCAACATCGGCTTGTGCACAACCCCCTGCGTATTCTCGATAGCAAAGACGAGAAAACCCAGGCCATTGTAGCCAGCGCTCCCAGCATTCTCGATTACCTGGGGGATCGATCCAGACGCCACTTTGATCAGGTTCAACAGCAGCTCACCACCCTGGGCATTGAGTTTATTTTGAATCCCCGGTTGGTACGGGGGTTAGACTACTATACCCACACCGCCTTTGAAATTCAGTCCTACGACTTAGGGTCCCAGGCCACGGTTTGTGGCGGTGGTCGCTATGATGGCCTGGTAGAAGAGCTAGGGGGGCCAGGCACCCCAGCAGTGGGCTGGGCGATCGGGTTAGAACGGCTCACCCTATTACTGGAGAAACTCAATCCTGAAGGCCCAGCCAATCCCGAGGTCTATATTGTTTCCCGGGGCGAGAAAGCGGAAGCCAATGCTCTGCAACTAGCGCAGCAACTCCGCCAGGCTGGGCTCGCCACCGATCTAGATCTGAGTGGTTCTGCCTTCGGTAAACAGTTTAAACGGGCCGATCGCAGTGGGGCCCCAGTTTGCCTGATCCTGGGGGAAGAAGAAGCCACCCAGGCCCTGGTGCAAGTAAAGTGGCTCGGGTCGGGGCAGCAAATTAGCCTGAGCCAGGTCGATTTGATTCAAGATCCAAAACAATTGCGCCGGTCCGCTCCCTAGGAAAGGGATGGGGAAAACTCCATCTCCAGCTTGGTTGATGCCCTAGGAGATGGGCCGGACTCGCCGCCGCCCCGTTACACCGGACAACGGCTATCTTAAATGCCCTGGAGATGCTGGTTAAGGGCATCCAGGTTGAACCTGTAGGGGTCAAAGTCATAGCCAACCCGCTGCCAGAGATGATCATACTCCGGGTCATCACTATCATTCAGGCGCTCTAGCAACTCCACGTATCCCCAGACTCCGTCACAGAACTCTGGCGGTCCACTGCCCTCTCCGGCTAAGCAGCGGACCTGGGGCAGGCTAGCCTCCCCGGCTTGCAGCGGTGCCGTTAGGATGGTCTCGAGGGTAATTTTGTGTCGCCAGCCTCGAGCTGAATCATAGATGTAGAGTAAACTATCTCCCTGAAGGGAGAGGACCTGCTCCAGAGGGGTTGTAGCTGGCAGGTTACTAGGGCAGGGGAGGGATGAGGGGGAACTCAAGCCGGTAGTCCGGAAATCATAATCGCCATCGCCAGACCAACCCATGGCAATCACCAGAATTCTATGGAGTTCTAACAGCTCTAGGGTTGGACTGACCCGTAGCTGCCTCCAGATGGCAGGATCGCTGTCTAGCAAATCAACGCGGAGGTCATAGAACATCGGTCAACCTTGTAAACCTTAACAACTGCCCGGTGCCCCACCCTATTCATCGGTCTACTGCCGGGCGGAGGCTGGGGCAGTTAAGGGAGTATTTGGTCTGGAGCCAAGCTCGCGATCGCCGCCACAACCTCCCTACTTGTGTGCTCCCGCCATAACCCCTCACCCCGTCGCCCCGTTTGTAAAATAAACCGCAGACAATACTGATCGGGAAATCCTTCGGCTTCTAGCCAGATATATGGTGATTCTAGTTCACAGGTTAATTGCTCCTGGTCCATCAAAGCGTGGGCCATAGACTGCATGGTCTCTGCAAGCCTCTGGGCCAGGCGACAAAAATCCTTAAATTCCAAGGCCGTCAGCTCTATGGCCCAACCGTCCCCCGCCAATAGGGCCGGATACTCAGGGGCGGTGGTATCCCAACCCAAGCGCCATCCCGCACCCTCTTGAATTACTCGTTCGCCGCTGATCACCACGGTTCTGACCCTACCAGGCGGCCACTATTCGCCAATAATTTCGGGCTGGGTGAGTTCGTCAGACATTTCGATAATCGCCCGCAGCACAGGCTTCATTTTCGGATCTTCGTAGTTTTCAAAATCTTCAAAGCGCCGACGCTGGGCCCGGTTCGCCACCTGCACTGTAATTCGATAACGGTTTGAGGCGGCTCGAATTAACTCTTCGCTGCGGCGCATCAACTGCATATTATCGAAGGGAGAGCGTTTGAGCATGGAGAACCTCTGAACATTGGCTATCCCATTCTATCAAGAATTCCAGGTTGGCCGACGGTTTCAACCGGAAAGGTCGGCGTGAACCGACAGAGGCCATAACTTCACCGCTTTTTCATGAGAAGTGACTTTAATCTTTTGTTACGATAGAAGCACTGTGCGCGCAGGAGAACCTCCCAGTTATGACGAGTAGCCATTCCCAAAAGTCTGTTGTGATTTCCCCTTCCATTTTATCGGCAGACTTTAGTCGTTTGGGTGAAGAGATCAAGGCGGCTGACGAAGCCGGTGCCGATTGGATTCACGTTGATGTAATGGATGGTCGCTTCGTGCCTAACATTACCATTGGTCCCCTGATAGTTAGCGCCATCCGCCCCATTACGCAAAAGCCCCTAGATGTCCACCTGATGATCGTGGAACCAGAGAAATACGTGGCTGACTTTGCTAAGGCAGGGGCCGATATTATCTCTGTTCATGCTGAGCACAATGCCTCGCCCCATCTTCACCGCACCCTGGGACAAATTAAGGAATTGGGCAAACAGGCCGGGGTCGTGCTCAATCCCTCATCTCCCCTATCCTTGATCGATCATGTCCTTGATCTGTGCGACCTGGTTTTGATTATGAGCGTCAATCCTGGGTTTGGTGGTCAGAGCTTTATTCCGGGAATGGTGGCTAAGATTCGCGATCTGCGAGCACTGTGCGACGAACGGGGACTGGACCCCTGGATCGAAGTTGATGGGGGCCTGAAGGCCAATAACACCTGGCAGGTTTTAGAGGCTGGGGCCAATGCCATTGTGGCCGGATCCGCCGTGTTTAATGCCCCGGATTATGCCGCTGCCATTGAGGGTATTCGGCACAGCAAGCGGCCTGCACCCGAACTAGCGATGGTTTAGTTCTATAACGGGGAAGTCAAAACTGGTCCCGACTTCCCCATGGCAACGGGCATGGCTGGATTGGGGCGCACCGGGTTACCTGAAAAAACTCACCAGATGGGCCAAAGCTCCATGGTGTTGCCACCGATCCAGGGTTCAAATTGGCCTGCATAGGATTATCGAACCTATAGTTACAGCCCCAGACAGGGGAACAGAAGCCTGCCATAACCGGGTTCTAAGCCTTCTCACCCAAACCATGTGTACCTGACCTTTCAAGCATCCACCCACCAATGGTTAACAAGACTGAGGTGGCTGTCGCTATTCTTTACCAAGAAAATAGGTTTTTACTGCAATTGCGGGATGACGTTCCTGGAATCGTTTATCCTGGCCAGTGGGGCTTTTTTGGTGGCCATCTGGAAGCAGGAGAGACACCCCTAGCGGCTCTGAAGCGGGAATTGCAAGAGGAGATTAGCTACCAGCCTACCAGTTTAGAGCGATTTCTGCGGATGGAGACAGAGCAGGTAATTCGCCATGTATTTCATGGATCCCTGCTGGTTTCCACGACCGATTTAGTACTCCAGGAAGGAGCCGATCTGGGCCTCTTGAGCCCAACAGATATTCATCAGGGATTTTGTCATTCCGATAAGGTGGGTAAGACCTGCGCGATCGCCGCTCCCCATCGAGAAATTTTGCTATCTTTCCTTCAGTACTCAAACATGGAGTTGAACGGTGGGTAGCCCCAAACAAGGTTTGCAATCGGCGTCAGCCCCTATTTCCACCCTCCCCCCCTATTCCGTACGGGAAAGCCGTCGCGCCCGCCATGTTTCCCTTAAGGTCCACCTGAATGGTCGGGTGGAGGTGGTTGTTCCCCAGGGCTTTAACCACGCAGAATTACCCGCATTGCTCCAAAGCCGCCGGGAGTGGCTGTGGGAAATGGTGGGGCAGGTCGAGACCCACTTGGGGAAAGACCATTTTGAAACCCGCCCCCACCAGATCGAGCTGCGATCGCGCCAGCAAACCTGGCTGGTGCTCTATCAGGAGAGTCCACTACGGGAGATCAGACTGACCCAGCCCCAACCCCTCACCCTGACTCTGTTGGGTGACATTAACCAGCCGGCCAGCTGTCATGATTTGTTGCGGCAGTGGTTAGGGCGTAAAGCCAGGGCAGAACTAGCCCCCTGGTTACGAGAGCTGAGCTTCGACCTCAGCCTACCCTTTCGACGGATCTCCATTCGGGGTCAGAAGACTCGTTGGGCCAGCTGTTCTAGCCAGAAAGACATTAGTCTTAACTATAAATTACTCTTTTTACCCCCTCATCTGGTGCACTATATTTTTGTCCATGAGCTCTGTCATACCATTCATATGAATCATTCCTCTGGCTTCTGGCGGCTGGTATCGGAAAAATACCCGGCCTATAGGACTGCCCGCGATCAACTGCGAGAAGGTTGGCGCTACGTGCCGGGCTGGATTGAGGGTTAGGTATCTTGTTTGGGTTCCCCAGTCGGAAACTCCACCCCCTGCAAACTCCCCACAGTGGCTACCAGTGGGATAGTCGCAGGGCTTACTTCTTTGAAGGATGGTATTTTCGGGTTACCCTGCCAGAGCCAGGAATAACCTTTGCCTTTATGTACTCCATTCAAGACCCGATCGGAGGCCAATTCCGCAGCGGCGGAGTAGCTCAGGTGCTGGGACCGGCAGACACCTATATCTGGCGTACCCTACCCAATCCTCAGTTGTTCTGGGCCTGGTCAGAAGGATTGGGCCTGGGCCATTGGCGGCAACCACTGAGGGACCAGGTTCCCCAGTTTTTACCCCCCCATCAATTTAGCGATCGCATTGTCGAAGGTTACCAGGCTACCACCAGCTGGCACCAGGGTTGCCTGCAACAGCCCACCGGTCAGCACACCGTAACCTGGCAATACCAGACCGAACCGGTCTACGGTTGGGGCAATCCCCAGCAGCCTCAACAGGCCACCGCTGGCTGGCTATCGGACTGGTCAGTATTCGAACCCGGATGGCAGGTATTAATGGCTCACGGCCACGCCACCGGTTGGATTGAGTGGCAAAAGACCCGTTATAACTTCACCAGGGCGCCCGCTTACTGCGAAAAAAACTGGGGCCGGGCCTTTCCCCATCGCTGGTTCTGGCTACAATGCAATGCCTTTGACCAGGATAGGGATCTGAGTCTGACCGCCGTCGGTGCTGACCGCCAGCGACAAACCGATCGGGTCGCCCTGGTGGGCCTGCACCATCGGAATCAGTTTTATGAATTTGTTCCCTGGAATGCCACCTTTACCTGGCAGGTTTACGCCTGGGGAGACTGGTACCTGAGGGCGGAACGCTTCAACTATATTGTAGAGATTAAGGCTACAGCCAATCAGCCCGGGATAAAATTACGAACCCCTGATGAAGAGGGCATGGTTTATCGCTGTCGCCATACTACCCAAGGCCAAATCCACCTCAACCTCTGGCATAAACAAGGGGGAAATCTAACTTTGCAGCTAACCGCCACCAGTCACCAAGCCGCTCTGGAAGTAGGCGGTGATCCCTGGATTGGACCATGGTGTTCCTGAGCCTGAAGACCTGGCTGGCAATAGCTATAAAGCCTTGGTGAAGGATATAGAAAGTTGATGTTGCTATCTCCTCATCCTTGGGTAAAATCTAGGTCAACACAGTTCTTTTTTAACTTTTTATTTTAAGCAGGTGATTTTTAATGACATCAAACTCCAGGTCGAATTTGATTCAGTTTCTACAGGATGAGTTAGCCATTTCGGCAGCCTCCTTGCAGGTTGCCCTAAAGCACAGCGAGCAAGATCCGGGTCCCTTGCCAATGATTCTCTGGCAATACGGATTAGTCACCCTTGAACAACTCGAGCAGATTTATGATTGGATGGAAGCCGCTTAATTCTCCCCTTCACCCAACTGAATTTTCTGGAGAGGTGCGGCAGTTGCTGCACCTCTCCCTATTTATTGCTTAGTCATGATAAAACTCGAATGAAGCGTCTAAAATCTCGAATTACCGTCCTATTGGTGATAGCGGGGTTGGTCTTTCTAGCCGCTCTGGCCCTTGATCGGATGGTAAATCTGAAATCAGGGCAGGCGGGTATGGAACAGCAACCCAATTCCCCGACCTCGGCGAATGCAGATACCCTTCGACTTCTCTATAGCCGATCCGCCGTCACCCTCAACCCTCACCTGGCAACTGGCTTCCAGGACTTCGAAGCAGCCCGTCTGGTGTATGAACCCCTGGCCAGTTATAACCAGGCAGGGGAGTTGGTTCCCATTCTGGCCCGGGATATACCTATCCAGGCCAATGGCGGTGTGGCGGAGAACGGCGGCACCGTCACCTGGGAACTACGCCCAGAGGTCACCTGGAGCGATGGTAAAGCCTTTACCGCTGACGATGTGGTGTTCACCTTTGAGTTTATCCACAACCCTGAAGTGGCGGCGGTAACGGCCCAGTACTACGAGACGGTTAAACAGGTAGAAGCCCTGGATGATCATCGGGTGAGAATTACCTTCAATCAGCCCGATCCAGCCTGGGCTACTATTTTTACCGGCCAAACCGGTCTGATTCTACCCCGCCATATTTTTGCTGCCTACAATAATCGTCAGGCCAGAGCCGCTAGCCCTAATTTACAGCCCGTGGGTACTGGCCCCTATCAGGTGGTAGGGTTTCAGACTGGGACAATTGTCTTTGAGCCCAACCCTACCCATTGGGGAGGGAAACCTGGCTTTAAGCGGGTGGAGTGGCTCGGCGGTATGGCTCCCTATGCTGCGGCGCGAGATGTGCTGCGGGCAGGGGTGGCTGACGTTGCTCCCAACCTACAGGTGGAGGCAAGTGGCCTACAGGATTTGGAAAAAGATGCTAAGGGTCACGTGGTGAATCTGTTTGGGGCCCAGGTAGAACGGATCATGGTGAACTTTGCCAATCCCTTTGCCCAAACAGAACAGGGTGAACGTTCCAGTGCTGCCATTCCCCATCCCTACTTCAGTGATTGGCGAGTACGTCAGGCGGTTAACCTGGCTATAGATCGGGATACCATTAGCCGTGATCTCTATGGTGAGGCGGGTCAACCGACAGCCCAGTTATTGGTGGAACCCGATCGCTATCGGGCCCCTAATTTAACCTATGAGTACAACCTGACCAAGGCTAGGACACTACTGGATCGATCCGGGTGGGTCGACAGTGACGGTGATGGTATTCGTGACAAAGACGGAGTCCCGATGGAAGTTCTGTTTCAGGCTCCCATCAATCCGGTCCGTCAGCGCACCCAGGCAATTGTCAGCGATCGCCTAAAGGAATTGGGTATGGATGTAAAAATTGCCCGCATCCGGGTGGATGAGTTTTTCTCGGCTAACCCTAAAGATAGCAACACCCTCAACCACTTCTATGCCGACCTACAACTTTACTCCACCGGTAACGAAAGCCCGGACCCAACCACCTATATGGGATGGTGGACCTGCGCCAAAATCGCCTCCCTGGCTAACCAGTGGCAGGAGCCCAACAATGCTCGTTATTGCAGTGCGGACTACGATCGCCTCTGGAATCAAGCCAGGGTCGAGTTAGATCCAGAAAGACGGATCCAACTATTTCAGCAAATGAACCAACTCTTAACCAGGGATGTGGCGGTGATTCCGGTTGTCCACCGGGCCATGGTTAATGCCGTTAGCGATCGCCTGACTGGGGTGGAGTTTACGCCCTGGGATGCCAGTACCTGGAAAATTAAAGACTGGATACAAAAAGATTTAGCTCGTAAGTAGGACGGAGTTAAGGCAACTCCAGCTAAGTAAGTTAGGCTTGAATAGCCTGAGCGATCGTGATCGCCCGTGATCCCCCATCTGTTTTATCAGGCTATGGATCCATTCAATTCTATCCATCCCTTATCAATCGCTGGGGAACCCCTGGCCATTGACCAGGATCCCCTCAGGATTGGAGCCGATTCCTCCCTGCAGCAGGGGGTAGAAGCCATGGCAGGAGCGGCTAAAACCTGTGCGCTGATCTACACCGGGCCGACCTTAATTGGAGTATTGACCTATAACCACCTAGGACAAGCGACCAGCTGCGGAGTGGATTTCAGGCAGGCCGCCGTCAGCAATTGGCTGACGACTCTAGACAGGCTCCGTCGGGTACCAGGCGATCGCCTGGAAGATGGCAATAATTTCCAACCTGACGACTATTTTCCAGTGCTGAGTCCAGCCCAGCACTGGGTAGGATTACTGACTCCAGAAGGGGACTATAAAATTACCCCCGAGGCCTTCCTGCCGCGCCCTGCCTCTTTTCCCTCCTTACCCCAGCCCCAGGGAAAGCTTCACCAGGAACACCTCACCCTTGCTCTCAAGGGCGCTAAAGTGGGGGCCTGGGATTGGGATCTGATGACCAATACCTTGACTGTATCGGAGGAATTAGAGCAACTTCTAGACATTAGTCCCGGCGACTTTGATGGCCGTTACGAGACCATCTTTAACTATATCTATCGGGAGGACCGGGCAGCGGTTCACCAGGTATTGCAAGCCGCTATTACTCAAGGTCAACGGTACGATATTGACTTTCGAGTAGTTCAGCCGGATGGCACCATTCGCTGGCTACTATCTCAGGGGCAGGGATTCAACCACGGTGGTATATCACCTCGCCTCGTGGGCATCACTCTAGATATTTCAGATCAAAAACAGGCTGAAAGCGAACTTAAGTTACAGGCCAGGCGAGAACGGCTAGTGGGTGAAATTGCCCAGCGTATTCGCTCCCTTCTGGATCTAGAAAATATTCTTGAGCAAACCGTGGTTCTGGTCAGGGAGTTTATCGAAGCCGATCGGGTAATTATTCTTCAGTGCGCTCCCGATGTGAGCGGTAAAGTGGTTCAGGAAGCCTGTGTAGAGGGTTATCCAACCATGTTAGGTTGGTCCCTACGGGATCCCTGGACCGTACAGGAAAAGTTCCTGGCCCACTATCGCCTAGGAAATGGTTTGGCCATACCGAATATCTATGAACAGGGACTAGCAGAAAGTCAATTACTCTTTCTGGAATACTTCAAAATTCAGGCGGAAATGGTGGCACCACTGCTCCAGGGGCAATCCCTCTGGGGTTTGGTGATAGTACACCAGTGCGACGCCCCCCGGCAATGGCGAAGTAGCGATCTCAGGCTTTTACAGACCCTGGCCACCCAGGTAGGAATTGCGATTCACCAGGCTAAATTGCACCAGCGCCTAACTCTGGTGAATCAGAAGCTAAAACGTATGGCCTACCTGGATGGGCTGACCCAGGTCGCTAACCGGCACCGCTTTGAGCACCATCTAGACAATGAATGGCGACGGATGGCCCGTCAGGAAACACCCCTGGGAATTATTTTGGCGGATATTGATTATTTTAAAGAATTTAACGACCTCTATGGTCATCAGGCCGGAGATAACTGTCTACGCCTGGTCGCTCGCATCCTGAGCCGAGCGGCCAAGCGACCCGGCGATCTAGTAGCCCGCTATGGAGGTGAGGAGTTTGTCGTGATTTTGCCCGGTGCTGATCTAAAGGGAGCGGAAACGGTGGCTGAAGATATACGGCACTCTGTTCGGAGTCGCCGCATTACCCATCTGGGCAAGAGTACCATCGATGGTATTGTCACCATGAGTCTGGGGGTAGCCAGTTGTATCCCTAGCCCTAGGGTAGATTCAGCTGGTTTATTGAAGCAGGCGGATGGGGCTTTGTATGCGGCTAAACATGGTGGTCGCGATCAGGTCAGGTTAGCCCCATGACCTGGAGTCAAGGGCAGAGAGTTAGGGCTAACTGAGTCGCTTTTATAGCCTTGGCCAAACCTTGAGGACCAAGGGAATTGGCCACAGCGGTGCCTGGATAGGGGGTCTGGCTCACTTCCGCCCCCTTACAGGTAGCTAGGACTATAGCTTAGGAGGGCCAGACCCGGGATACTAGAGCCGGTCGACCTAGATACCAGGGTCGTAACTCTTGCCACAAAGAGAGTAACCACTGCCGAGCCTCAGTGGTAGAGGAGCCTCGATAACGGCACAGTAATCCCGCTTGGAGTCGGGTCAGACCGACTCTGGCGCTATCGGTGGATAGCCCCAGCGATCGCAGGTGGGTGAGTTGGTCTGTAGTCAACACCATCCCCACCAGGGCCAGACTGGCCACCACCGGTTGCCCCCCTAGCCCATTCACGCTTTCCAGGGCCAAACTACCCCCCAGCAATGATTGACAGTCCAGCCATAGGGGTTGGTTACCCTGCCAGACTTCCAGGGACGATTGCCAGTGGCCCTGGTTAAAACGCTCGCCCCGAGCGGTACGACCGAAGCGAGTGATTTCCCAACCACACCAGACCGACTGAGGGGCTAGATTAATCCGTAAATGCTGGCGATACCAGGCCCGATCAAACAAAATCGTTTCCTGGGGAAACCACTCCAAACAGGTCTGGGGTGCCAGAGTCAGGGTAGTCATCTGCTCAGCCACCCCCTCCCCCGGACCCCCGTAAACCTTACTGGCAGCAGCGGTGGTAACCAAGGCCCGACTGTGATCCTGCAATTCTAGGTCAACGGTGAGGCGATCGCCTTCCACCATACCACCAGCCGTATGGACCAACACGGTATGGCACACCTCTAGCCCTTCAGGGTATAGGGGACGCTGTATGCGTAGGGGAGCCCGAGTATAGGTCTGGGTGGGCCGACAAATCCCCTGTTTACAGCTATAAACCATATTGGCCGCACCCTGCCAACCCCTGGATTCTAGTGGTAAGGTTTGAATCATCACTGGGGTTATAGATAACTACCAGGCATAGACACCTCCGATCGCCCCCCTTGGACCCGCAGGTTTTGGCAGCGAAGCAATTCATTGACGTTCAGAACCGAGCGACCCTCTAGAGCCGGTACCGCTTCAATCGCCTGAATTAAGGCCCTGACCGCCTCAGCTTGGGAGTAGCCCCGGCGCTGAGCCACCTGGATGGCCCGATCATCGGCAGCTACTTCGATTTGGGGACCACGCACCCCTCGCCAGATCTGCCAGCCCGCCAGAGCCGTTACTCCCCCAGCCGCCAATACCCCCACCGCATCGGCCTGGAGTAGTTCAAAACAGGCTCCCAACAAGCCAGCTCCAGCCATTGCCTGATACCAGTTTGGCTTAAGTAGATTGGCTAGGGCAACCCAGCAAACCGTGCGTAGAAATAGCAAATCTCGCTGGGATACCGCTAACTGTTGCCAGAGGTCAAGGTTAAGGGTAACGGTATGGCTCTGATGCCAGGGCCGAGGAAACTCAGCTTTGATCACGTCGATCTGGCGATCGCTGAGGGCAAGTTTGGTTTTCATGCGGGCCGAGGCAGGCATTAGTTCCTTCAGCCGACTAATTTCAGCGTTAGGGTTGACCACAGCACTGATTTTCCAAATAAAACCATGCCCTAGCCTAGCATTTTCTTGCCGGAGTGACGGGGATGGACCCCAGAACCGCCAGATTCCCTCCAACCAATCCAGGCTGACCTCAGGGTTCTGGCCAAGGTTGTACGATGGAAGCGTCAAGGATATTCAGGATTACCCCCTATGGCTGGTAAACAAAGGTTTCCCCATTTATTGGGGTCAAAATGGACTGCACGACAGACAACGGAAGGCTGGCGCCATTTTCAGGTGCTAAATCGCAAACAGGAGGGAGCCTGGATATTTGCTGAACTGGTGGCCGCCTGTGATCCAGCCGTACGGCTATGGGTAAATGCCAAGCAACTGAAAAATCGTCAACTCTGGCAGGCTGGATGGCAGCCCCTGAACCAGACGGAATCTGAGGTGAACCAGGAAGACCTTTAAAATTACGCTAAGATAAGAAGAGTCAAGGACTCTACCGGGGGCTAGGGTTTATGTGGCAGCTTCTTTATGTTATCGCCTTTGCATTGCTGGCCGTTCTGGCGATCGTTAATTTAATTAAGAACTTAATTCTTTTCGGCAAGAATACCGCCAGTCCTCAATCCAGGGCAAATACACCCAGAAAAGGCATACCACCCCATCCTGAGTTATTGGATGAAGCTGGGCAGGTAATTCGTGAACCCTTGTTGGTTATGCGATCTATTTCTGTTAAAGATGCTCGAGAACAGCTAGATGCCTTATACCATAAAGGCAATAGCTCTGTGGACGGGCCTGAAGATAGCCCTATCACTCCAGAGGACTGAGACCTGTAGGGAGAATTTACAAAACCCGTAGTACACTAGCCACACTCTTAATTTCAGGAAAATCGCGAATTTCATCCAGGGCCGTCTGGAAGTTAGCTTCCATGACAGCATGACTAACAATCACAATTTCGGCGTAGTCATCCCGCATACCAGTTTGCACAATCGATTCCAGACTAACGGCGTGGTTACCAAAGCACAGGCCTAACTTACCAATGACCCCGGGTCGATCCCTCGCCATCAGGCGCAGGTAAAAGCGACTCCTAATATCTGCCATGGGTAGAATTTTGCAGTAGTGCTGATGACTGCAACTCAGCAAGGGGTTCAGGGCGGCAGTGGGTCCTGCCATCAGGGCAGCGGCGACGGCCATTAGATCGGAAACTATCGCACTGGCGGTAGGCCCCTCTCCTGCTCCAGGGCCGAAAAACATCACCTGCCCGATGGGATCCCCTTCCACTAAAATAGCGTTGTAAACGTCGTTCACCGCCGCTAGGGGGTGGGATAGGGGCAACAGGGTAGGATGGACGCGTAATTCCAGCTCCTCCAGAGCGGGGTGGGTATCGGTACCCAACTGCCGCCGGGCGATCGCCAGAAGTTTAATCACAAATCCCAAGCGCTGGGCGTAGGCCATATCCGCTGCGGTGACCTGGCGAATTCCCTCGCTATATACATCGGCAAGTTTAATGCGACCCCCAAAGGCAAGGGACGCGAGAATAGCAATCTTGTCGGCGGCATCAAGTCCATCGACATCGGCGGAGGGATCAGCCTCGGCATAACCCAGGCGCTGGGCATCGGCCAGAATGGATTCAAAGTCACCCCCCTCTCGCTGCATGCGAGTCAGAATATAGTTGGTGGTGCCATTGACAATACCGGTCAGGGCGTGGATGCGGTTCACCCCTAGAGCCTGTTTCAGGGGCTGCACGATGGGAATACCTCCCCCCACGGCAGCTTCTAACATTACATAGACGCCAGCCTGGTTGGCGGCAGTAAATATTTCGTCACCATAACGGGCAATGACTGCCTTGTTGGCTGTAACCACATGCTTACCGTGGGTGATAGCTTTGAGGATTAGCGATCGGGCCGGCTCCAACCCTCCTAAAACTTCGACCACCACGGCAATCTCAGGATCGGTGACAATGCTTTCAAGATCGGTGGTGAGACAACTAGCAGAAAGGGCTATTGGGCGGGATTTATGCAAATCTCTGACACCTACCCTGGCCAAATTTAATTGACCTATTAAGGGATGACGCCCCACCGGGTCCAGTAAGATCCTGGCGGTTCCAACCCCCACGGTGCCCAAACCCAGTAGCCCAACGTTAATGCTCAAGGTTGTTAATTCCTACATCAAGATCGATTCCGTTATCAGTTTAAAGGGTCAAGGACATACCGTCGCATGCCCCTGACCCCTCTCAACTATCCAAAAGATAACCCAACAGGTTTAGTAGGTTTCTACGTGCCAGCGGTGATCTTTCTTCATTTGTTTACGGAATTCGACCCAATCGACCCCCTTCTGGCTGGCTACTGCCGACAGCGCCGCGTCAATGCCATCTTCCATACCCTTCAGACCGCACATGTAGGTGTGGGTGTTGGGTTTCTGCATCAGTTCCCAGAGCTCCACCGCATGTTCGGCTACCCGGTCTTGGATGTACATACGCCCACCCTCAGCGTTTTGCTGCTCCCGGCTAATGGCATAGGTTAATCGGAAGTTATCGGCATACTCCGCTTGAATCTGCTCTAGTTCTTCTTTGTACAGAATGTTAGGGGTATAGGGAACTCCAAAGATTAGCCAGGCTAGACCTTTGAATTGATAGTCGGGGTTAGCTCTACGCTCAGCCTCCTTAAACATGCGCCACAAATAGGCACGGAAGGGTGCAATACCAGTACCAGTGGCAAGCATGATAATGGTGGCTTCAGGATCATCGGGTAAGAGCATTTCCTTACCGACCGGGCCAGTAATCTTTACCTCTGTCCCCGGCTCAATGTGACACAGGTAAGTCGAACAAACCCCGTAGACGGTTTCTTTGGTTTCGGGATGCTGGTACTCTAGCTGGCGTACACAAAGGGAAACAGTCTTATCGTCCAGGCGATCGCCATGGCGAGTGGAGGCAATGGAATACAACCTTAACTTGTGAGGCTTACCATTTCCATCAACGCCAGCCGGGATAATGCCAATACTCTGGCCTTCAACGTAGTGGAGATTACCTTCCGACAGATCAAACATAATATGCTGTACAATCCCCGAACCTCCTTCACCTACAAGGGGTTCGTTAGAAATCACCTTGCCGACAAAGGGAGCATTAGGCTTGTACAGATTGACAGGAATACTGGCAGCAGGGGCCTTAGGGGTAGTTTGAGTCATGGACTTGGATGGAGTTACAGGTTGGGAAGACGGTGCTTCAGTCAAAACAGGCGTTGCATTGCTGCTCTTGGCACCGTCGCCATCAACAGGGCGAATGCTAACAATTTTGCCTCCCATTCGCGTAATCCGCTGCATCTCTTGATTCATTCGGACATAAGGAACAGTGATAAATACACTGCCACTTTTGCGAATAGGATTAGCCATCTGATCGGTTTCGACACTCTGGCGTAGACCCTGAACTTCGTATAAAAACAAACGGCTTCCGGCCAGGGAACTGGGGTTACCGCCGCTCACGCTTGGATTGTACATACTCAACTTGCCACTCTCTAGACCCAACTAGGCATAACATAACCATGACTCCATGGCTTGCTCCCTTAGGAGATTCTGATCAGGGTAACCCTTGATCAATAGTGATGCTCTACACCTTAGAGTATCACTGTAGGAGGACCTAGAGACTAGAGGCAGTAGGTCGTTGACAAAATCAATCAGAATCTTTGACCTAGGACAAACTTTTCAAACAACTTCTGATTTTGCACCCATCGTGGTTTAATTTAGGCAAAAACCCTAACTAAAGACTGTATTCCTTGCAGCACAATCAACAACTAACTATTTACTTAACAGGGCTACCTAAATACCGCAGCCCCCTAGGAAGTGCTAGAAAAAGGCCCTGATCAAGGCTATGCGGGGATAATCACTTGCGATAATTACTGATTCCGCCTTTGATCAAATTAATCAAAGGCGGCAAGCTGGATAGTTCAATGGGCTAAAACAACCCAAGTCGGTTCAAAAAACCAACTGGTTGGTTTTTAGCAAAAATGGTCAGGACCGAGTAGATCGATCAATGTGACGGCTCACCACAGATCAACAGGGCTCGGGTTAGGAAATATCAAAAGCAAAGACCGGGTAGGCGTTGTACCTCGCCTCCGATCCCTTACCCATGGCAACGATGATCCTGGCGGATATCAAGCAGCCCCTTGAAGAGCTTGATAAATTCAGTTGTGAGGGATACTGTCTTCTGATAAAATCTAAGGGCAATGGTAGAAATACTTACCCTTAACAGATATTGGTCTAAACAGACAGGTTAGATTTGTTCTGTGTCGGGGTAATAGGTTTAGGTTACCTAGCCTCTGGGTTCAAGTAGATTATTTGGCCCCATTCTTTCGTAAATGATGGGATTGGCTGGGATGATTAAAATCGCCTACCACAGGAGGTTCTTTGACGTGGTCACACCTGTTCCCGACTTCCAGGGGCGATGTCGGCGTGATGCTATCGTGAAGCCTGCTTTTATAGACGCAACATTAAGCGAAATATTTAAAAAATATTTCGTAGAGCTAGTGGCAATATAGTTTTACTACCAGCTAGCCAGTGTCTTCTTTGAAATTCGGTGCATTGCATCTAAATGCATTTAATTAGGAGTTGTATAGAGGGAAATTTATGATCAGCAAGCCAGACAGAGTGGTTTTAATCGGTGTTGCAGGGGATTCTGGGTGTGGCAAGTCTACCTTCCTAAGACGGCTAAGCGATTTGTTCGGGGCTGAACTGATGACGGTCATTTGTTTAGATGACTATCACAGCCTTGATCGAAAGCAACGCAAAGAAGCTGGTGTAACAGCTCTTAATCCTCAAGCCAACAATTTTGATCTGATGTACGAGCAGATCAAAGCTTTGAAAGAAGGCAACAGTATTAATAAGCCTATTTATAACCATGAAACTGGCGAAATTGATCCTCCCGAACGGGTTGACCCCAATCGTATCGTTGTAATTGAAGGGCTCCACCCCCTTTATGACGAACGCGTACGAGAGCTGATTGACTTTAGCGTCTACCTTGACATTAGCGATGAAGTCAAAATTGCCTGGAAGATTCAGCGAGATATGGCTGAACGGGGCCATCGCTATGAAGATGTTCTAGCTTCAATTAATGCCCGTCGCCCCGACTTTGAAGCCTACATTGACATTCAAAAGCAATATGCCGATGTAGTCATTCAAATTCTCCCCACCCAGCTTATTCCCAACGATGAAGAGCGCAAGGTTCTCAGAGTTCGGTTAATGCAACGGGAAGGCGTCGTCGGTTTCGACCCCGTCTACCTATTTGACGAAGGCTCTACTATCGACTGGATTCCCTGCGGTCGTAAACTTACCTGCTCCTATCCCGGTATTCGCCTTCATTACGGTCCTGACTCCTACTATGGCAACGAGGTCTCAGTTCTTGAAGTAGATGGTCAGTTTGATCGCCTTGAAGAAATGATCTATATCGAGAGCCATCTCAGTAATACCTCCACCAAGTATTACGGAGAAATGACCGAGCTGCTCCTGAAACACCGGGAATACCCTGGTTCCACTAATGGCAGTGGTCTATTCCAGGTTTTAGTAGGATTGAAAATGCGTGCCACCTATGAGCGTCTGATTGCGGCAGGTTCTTCCGTAGCTACTGCTCGAGTCTAACGGTACCGGTTTTACAAGGAAATAAAGAGGAGTGTTGTATATAATGCTCCTCTTTATTTCTATATTCCTCAGCACGCTCAAAGCGACCTCAAATAGGTAGGACTGGTAGAATTCTTAAACCAGGGCTTAGGCCCGATTCTTTAAGCCGCCTCTAAGAAGTTGTTTAAAAAGCCAAAGGGAGTTTCAAACGACACCTATGGAGTAGGATAATCACCGTAAAATTCAATATTTTAGCGGTTCCTCGGCGGCGAACCATACCTGGGATAACCCTTTTCAAACAACCTCTAAACCGGGTTAAAAGGCTATTCTGGATCTAGGTGGAGACATTCTGGCTAACACTATCAGCCTACCCTATTACATTTAGATTTCCGAAGCTACTTGCATTCTTTGCCTTGTCTCAAAGCTGAAGGAATTACCTGATCCCTGGTTAAAAACTTCGATCCCTAATCTACTCATGTGATCATCATCCGGATTTTGGATCTTCCAGTTACAAAAACCACACTATCCTATTTACAAATTATAAGAATACAAAAGATTATTAATATGCCTAGTGAATATATTTATGATTATAACTATCACTAACTAATTATATATAGCTTTGACCAGAACACCAAAGACAGAGGGGATCGATCACAGGCAGAGGTTTGGTAGGGGTTCTGAGTGGGTTTCGGTCCGTTACCCGGAGTTACATCCATAGATACATGGTTAACCTAAGGGGCTCTGGACTCAACCAGTTGATAGTCACCTCAGTCTATTAAATTTTATCGAGTAGGTATATAAAATGCTGGAATCACTGAACAAGCCTGAAATTGCAGATATTGTAATCACTAAGAAGCTCCCAGGTTTTGCTGTAGAGCCTTCCATGATGTTTGCCTACCCTACCAGACTAGCTGATCTGTACACACCAGACGTTGAGCGCATCTATCTTCCAGGGCATAGCTCCCTAGATGTTGAGGTCACCCTCAG
This sequence comes from Leptolyngbya sp., assembly GCA_040374765.1. GTDB lineage: Bacteria > Cyanobacteriota > Cyanobacteriia > Phormidesmidales > Phormidesmidaceae > Nodosilinea. The sequence continues at coordinate 9,151 of JBEITR010000017.1, read as the reverse complement.
CGTTCGCTCTGGTGACACCGGTCCAAGACCTGCTGGTTCTCTTAAGCTAAAAGCTTACCAGGGTATGCGAAAAATCATGGGCCGGATCTCGACCCTAGACTACAAAGATAAATTTGTCTTTGACTGCCGATTTGATACCGATAAAAATATTGCCCACGTTATAGATAACACTGTTTTACCGGTTCTATTCGCTCAAAAAGTCCTATCTGAATATTTAGGAGAAAAAGTTGAGATTCACGTTATCCTTAGGGAAAAAGCCAGTAATTTAGCCAGACGAGTCTATGAAACCGTAGGTATTCCTGCCATTTATACCGATGACAATGTTTTCGGTAAAATTGTTAACGTTTCTACCAATCAGCTTTACAGCAGTATACCTGAGCTCTTCAACCTTGATTTGGGTCATAAGGATACTCCTGATTTAATTTTCGTTCCCCGTCGCGGTGATCGAGGCATTATTAATAATGATGAGATAACTACTTTCCTAGAACAAAAAGGCTTTGTCACATACTACTTTGAAGATCTGACGCCCCTGGAACAATGGCAGATTATGCGCAATGCAAAGGTTATAGTCATCGTTCATGGAGCAGCCTCAGTCCATATGTCTTTTAATCGAGTTGGCCTGGAAAACTCTAGCGAAGCCTTTGACGGTGTAAAGATATTAGAAATTTTCTCGCCAGCCTTTGTACTTCGAGGTAGGCGATATTTAGCCTCTGTTTTAAATGGGAAATGGTGTGCTGTTCGGGGTCAGATTACTCCAGAATGTCTGAATAGCATCGACTTCAAAGAGTGGGGTAATAATCTATCTCCCTTGCTTGGACCTATTAAACAACCTTTCAAAGTTGATGTAAATAGTATCGCTATGGGGTTGGAATATCTTCAATCAGGCAAGATAACCTAAATGACTATAGTCATGGGTAACGGGACGAAAAGATGATTGGAAAGGGCCATTTATAGATTTGAGCGGAAGAACTCTAAAAAAACTCCCCAGGGGAGAGCTAATGGATTACACCTGGGGGTTCTTCCAAGGCTGACCTTCAGCACGGCGTTGGGTTAGACCCTGGATGGGATGGCTGATCGCTGACCGGATATTCTCGGGCTTCCAGACATGAAAGACTAAGACGAGGTAAGGGGTCCGGCTCACCTCTGGCCCGCTAAACCTGGCTAGGGCTAAATTTCAAAGGCCTTTATTGACCTGGGGTGATCACCGATCCGACAAAGGCTGTGGTAAAACTAGCCGCTGGAGTAATCATGAAGCCAACTATGCCAGTCAATACCGCCAGGCTGAGCAGAGTTACCCAAAAGAGATTACGACTGTGGTTGACGGATCGGGAGGCAGGACCGACTAGATTTGACTGTTGCATAGGGCTATACCTGAAACAATAAAGAAGATGACCTAACTCGACTGCCCTACCGGCTCAGAATCCGTTGCAAAATTCGTTGCTTGAGCACGGCTAATTCCGTTTGGGTCAGATCGCGGGGGCGGGGCAGATTAATGGAAACATCCAGGTCAATGGTCCCTTGATGAATTACCAGGGGAATCATGGCCAGGTGGGGAATGTTGCGGATCATTTGAATGGAACTATCCGCCAATAGTTCTACTGGCCTAAAAACCCCATTCACCACGCCAAAGAAAAGCCCCCCCACCGATCAAAAAGCCCACCGCCGCCCGCCAGGTGCTAATGCTCAGGTGTTTTAGCAACTCGCCGCTGGTGGTCAGCCGCAGGGCCGCCTCCGCCACATCCGTGGGGGCGGGTAAGACGCGACTATTAATCAAGCCCCCCTGGGCCAGGAGTTGCCAAACTATCAGCAGGGTCAGGGGCACTAACCAGGGAATCAGACGATCCCAGGGCAGTCGAGGCCAACGCCCCAGGGGCGGGATAAACAATCGAGAGATCATGGCAAAAGGGGGTAGGGGTCAGGGGCTAGGAACAGCGACGGGAAGGGCGGCCACCAGGCCCGCCAGGGCGGTGGTAAACCGGTCCTCCAGATCGGGATCGAGAAACTCGACCCCCTGATCGGCTCGTCGCTGGAATTGGTTATCCACCAGGTAGAGCCCCGGTCGAATCTGGGTGGCTCCCAGCACCCCCAACACGGGGTTGAGGGCGTAGTCGATCGCCAGCAGGTGGGCCAGGGTCCCGCCGGTGGCGATGGGTAAAATCGGCTTATTCACCAGGGCCTTTTGGGGCAGCAGATCGAGGAAGGTTTTCAGCAGGCCGGTGTAGGCGGCCTTGTAGATGGGAGTGGAGATAATCACCGCCCGGGCCGCCGTCACCTGGGCGGCGGCGGTGACTATGGCGGGGTAATCAAACTGGCCGTAGACCAGGGCCTCGGCGGGTAAATCCCGGACCTGAAGAATCTCCAGGCGAATACCCTGGGTAGCTAAAACTTCCTGGGCTGACTCCAGCACGGCGTAGGACCGCGAGGGATGGGAGGGACTACCGGCAATGGCAACAATCTGGGTCATAGATAAACAGGGGTAGGAGTGGAGACAAGGGGGAACTGAAATAACCCTAGGAATGGATACTGGCGATTAACTGTTGCCGCAGCCGAATAAACTCAGGGGTGGTGCGTAATTCCGTGGGGCTGAGGTGATCCAGAAATCCCCGAAAAGGATTGGCCAGCTGATCGACAATACGCCCCGGACGGGCGTGCATGACCACAATGCGGGTGGCGAGAATTAGGGCTTCTTCCACGTCGTGGGTAATGAAAAAGATGGTTTTCTGGGTTTGCTGCCAGAGGGTGCGCAGGTGCAACTGCATGGCTTCCCGGGTGAGGGCATCGAGGGCCCCAAAGGGCTCATCCATGAGCACAACCCGGGGGTTGGCGGCCAGGGTACGGGCGATCGCCGCCCGTTGTTGCATACCCCCAGAAAGCTGGTGGGGCAAGCGTCGTCTGGCCTCCGTCAGGCCCACCAGATCGAGATAATGACCGACCCGGTGCTGGCGTTCCTCCAGAGGTACCCCCTGCATTTTGGGGCCAAACTCCACATTGTCAGCAATGGAAAGCCAGGGCAACAGGTTGGGCCGCTGAAACACCACCCCCACCTGGGCATTGGGGGCGGTGTGCACCTGACCATCCACATAGACCACTCCATTGGTGGGGGCTTGATAACCGGCGATCACCCGCAGCAGGGAGGTCTTGCCACAGCCCGATGACCCCAACACGCAAACGAAATCCCCCAGGGCCAGGTCTAGCTCAATAGTACGCAGCACCTCAAGGCGGTGCGGACCCTGACCCAGGTGGAGATCGATGTGGCGCAGGGTGACCACAGCATCACCTAGGGCCCGACTACCCTGGCCTAAGCCTGGGGAAGAGGTCTGGAATGGAGAGGTCATCACAGCTCCTAGGATTTCAACACATCATTACGGAGGTGCTGCTCAAAGGTGGGAAGATCGGCGGCCTTCTCGATCGCCTTCTGGCCCACCATAAAGTCTGCGGAACTTTTCAGCACCTTGGCGAAATCTCCCGGTTGGCCGGGTTTGCCCAGGTATTTAGAGGTAGCCTGCTCACTGGAGGTCAGCCAGATAATCCCCTCCGATGCCTTCAGAGACTCTTCAGGAGTGAGTCCTAGTTCTTTTGCCAGAGCCGCGGCCGCCGCTTTCGGATCTTTCCGGTAGTAGGCCACCGCCTCATCCAGAACGGCAACGTACTGTTTCAGGGCATCGGGGTATTTTTGAGCAAAGTCCTTACTGACCAGGCCAACATCGGCGGTCAAGGCACCGCGATCGGCCAGATCGGCAGAGGTGACCAACACCTGGCCGCCCCCACTGGTCAACTTAGTCAGGTGGGGCTCCCACACGTAGCCCGCATCAATATCTCCCCGTTGCCAAGCAGCCACCAGATCCTTGGGCTGTAGATCCAGCAGGGTAACCCGGCTGGCATCGACATTTTCGAGCTTCAACAGAGCCAACAGGCTGAAATGGGTGGTGGAGCCAAAGGGGGCCGCCACTTTCTTGCCTACCAGATCGGCCACCTTAGTAATCTCCTTGCGAGCGGCTAGGGCTTCGGCGGCGCCAATCACATCGTGAATGAAATAAACCTCGTAGGGAAGGCCCCGGGAAATTCCCACGGAGACGGGCACCGAACCCGCCAGCCCCAGATCAATGCCATCGGCGGCGAAGGCGGTATTAACATCCCGACCGGAATCAAAGCTGGTGTACACCACCTTGGTGTTGGGGAAGGCCTTGGTGGTGAGCCCCAGGGCCTTCGCCAGCAACTCAGCGTTGGGAATCACCTGGTAGCCAATTCTGAGGGTGGCCGGGGTAGCGGCAGCGGGAGAGGCTGGGGTTTCACCCTGGGGGGGCGTCGGGGTGGAGACTCCGCAACTGGCGGCTACCACAGGCAAACTCAGCCCGGCTAATGTGTAAATAAAATGGCGTCGTTTAATCAGGGACATAGGTAATCAATTCCTTCTAATGTTGAATAACTGTGAGGATGGCTGGGCTAGGGCTGACTCGCGCCTACTCCCGTCCCACCCAGGTGAGACGAGACCCCATGATCCAGCGCAGCAAGCCATCCAGGGCAACGGCAATGCCCCCCATGATCACCACTCCGACAAAAATCACGTCACTGCGCAGAAACTTACTGGCATCTAACACCATCCAACCGATGCCGGAAACCGCCGCCACCATCTCTGCCGCCACCAGGGTGGTGTAGGCAAAGCCGATCGCCGTTCGCAGTCCGGTGAATAAATCCGGCAGGACAGAAGGAAAGATGACGTGACGAAAGATTTGCCAGGGAGTCGCTCCCAGGGATTGGGAACCCAGGATGCGATCGCGGGGCACCCGTTGCACTCCAGCCACAGCGGCAATGTAGAGGGGAGCAAAGGCCGCCAAAAACAGCAGGGCAATTTTGGAGCCATCCTCAATGCCCAGCCAGATCACCAGCAGGGTGTAGTAGGCCAGGGGGGGCAGGGGGCGGTAGAACTCGATTAAGGGTTCAAACACCGCCCGCAGGGGCCGGTACGTACCGCAGGTCATGCCCAGGGGGACAGCGGTGATCACCGCTAAAACCAGGGCTACGGCCAAACGGTAGAGACTGTCGCGCAGGTGCAATAGCAGGGAGACCCCCTTATAGCCCTGGGTGAGAATCTCCCAGAAGGTGCGCAAAACCTGCTCTGGTCTGGGCAGAAACAGATCGCTCACCCAGCCAGCGTGGCTAGCCAGCCACCAGAGGGCTAGCACCCCGGTTACGGTGGCCAGGGAAATCCAGCCGTCCCCAGAAAGACTGGACAACTTCGAGGCTAGGGATGGGGGAGAGGGTTGTTTTTCAGAGACCATAGAGCCGGATTTACCGTTAATGAACAGACATAGCAGCCCGAAACTGGAGGGAAAGACCCAGAATTTGCTACGCCCCTGCCAGCTGTGGATCACAGCAAAGGCCGGATCGGCGTTCTGGCCCGTTTCCACCCCACTACCCGAGGCCAGAATCAAGACCCTTGGTGCCTTCAGGGCCACCATCAGCTAGCGCTGGCGGGCATTTTCTCATTGGCAATAATTTCCCCAATGGGGCTCAGGTAACGACTGGGGACGGCCCGGGGCAGGTAATCCAGAGGTAACAGGGGAAACACCAGTTCCGCAAAGCGGTAGGCTTCTTCCAGGTGGGGGTAACCGGAGAAGATAAAAGTGTCGATACCCAGATCGATGTATTCCTGCATGCGGGCTGCTACGGTTTCAGGGGCACCCACCAAAGCCGTACCCGCTCCCCCCCGCACCAGGCCCACCCCCGCCCAGAGGTTGGGACTCACCTCCAGGCGATCGCGCTAACCCTCCGAATCAATCCGGTGGAGAGCCGCCTGGGCGGTCTTAATGGTGTCATCGTCCAGGTGACGAATCAGATCATTGGCGGCATCCCAAGTCTGGGCCGTAGTTTCCCGGACAATCACAGGCAAAGCGCAGAATAGTCCCATGCTGGGGGGCCATCCCCAGTGGACCAATACCAGGACAAGTGGCAGTATGGCAGACCAAATTTTGAATCTCGAGTAATTTGAATTACAATTGAAATTTATTTTTACTTTTTGGAAGGGTGCAGCTAAAACGCTTAAATAGCCAGGTATTAAACTGGCTGCCCAAAATATATCGCCCAGCCTCTGTTGGCTATAGTTGCAGGGGGAGGCCATCCTGAAAGACCATCAACTGACCGGGCTGCAATGGAGTCCAGATTTCGTTGTCAGTTAAGCTGGTGGTAGCGATGACAGCGACCCGATCGCTGGGGGCCGTCAGTTCCTGAAAATCCACCGTAATGTCCTCATCGATCAGGTGAGCTGCCGCAAAGGGAGCCTGACGCACAACATAACAAAGTTTGGTGGAGCAGTGGGCGAAGCAATGCTCACCATCGGAGAGTAGATAGTTAAAGATGCCGTGACGGCTAATTTCCTCGGTAATACTCCGCAGTACCGGGTACAGATCGGCGATTTCTGGCTTACGGTTGGCGAATTGCTGCCGAATGGCATTGAGTATTAAGCAAAAGGCACGCTCACTATCGGTTTCTCCCACTGGACGATAAGTACCCTTGAGCTCCAGCGGTAGGGTTGGCAAATCACCGTTATGGGCAAACACCCAATAGCGTCCCCAGAGCTCTCGCTTAAAGGGATGGCAGTTTTCTAACCCCACCGGCCCAATCGTCGCCTTACGAATGTGGGCGATCACATTCGTAGACTTGATTGGGTATTGCCGAATAAAGGCCGCAACCGGGGATGAACTGGAGGGATGGTCATCCAGAAAAACTCGACACCCTAATCCTTCGAAAAAGGCAATTCCCCAACCATCTTTATGGTCGTCAGTTTTGCCACCCCGAGCGCAAAAGCCCTCAAAGGAAAAACAAATATCGGTGGGAACATTACAGTTCATGCCCAACAACTGGCACATGGCGCGTTAGCCCTCCCTATTGTCTCCAGCAGACTCAAGGGTCTGGCTACCCCGGTCGCCTCACTGCCCCAGGCAGGGGTTCCCCTACCCCGCCTTTCCCTACTAGGAGTATTCCATACTAATAAAATATCCGGGTTTGGGACATTGCCATCAGCCGATCGGACTTTTGGCCGAGGTTATCTCTAGCTTTAACCAGAACCCTTAGGACCGGGTTGAGTGGTTAAAGCTCATACCAGGGGAGGGTTCTGGCTCGCCTTCCCTGGCTTGCCGATGGCTACGGCTATATGGGGCGGAGTCGCCCTTAAGCGCAATGCTGGTCTGGCCCTCCAGGCTCACCGGTAGGTCTCCCACGACAGTGACCCGCTGCACCCGACGGGGTAGATCACCGTAGTCAGCGATCGCATAGTGCTGGGTAGCCCGGTTATCCCAGAAGGCCACATCTCCCAATTGCCAGCGCCAACGCACGGTATTTTCTGGTCGGGTAATGTAACTCTGCAGCGTGCGCAGCAAGTCTTCCGACTCCGCCTGGGACAACCCCTGAAATCGGCGAACAAAGCCCCCTAAGATCAGAGACGGTTCCCCTGACTCAGGATGGACCCGCACCACGGGATGAAGGGACTGGAACAGGGTAGACTCAAACACCTGACGATAGCTTCTGAACTCCTCATCCAGGTTGGTGACCCCGGTAACATAGTCGTAGGCGTTACTATGGATAGCCCAGAGAGAATCCACCAGCGATCGCAAGGGAGTCGGTAGGTCTTGATAGGCGGCAACCGTATTCGCCCAGATCGTATCTCCCCCCACTGGTGGGAGCTCTACTGCACGCAAAACTGCCCCCATGGGCGGGCGATCGATAAAGGTAACATCGGTATGCCAGTAATTGGCGTAGGCGTGGTTTTTGCCGTAATCCAGATCCAACACCTCAGGCTGGTAATCCAAAGGGGGCAGGGTGGGGTGAGCCCCAGTCAGGGAACCAAAGCGCTGGGTAAAGGCAATCTGACTAGTGGCGTCCAGGTGGTGTTGGTTGCGAAAGAACAGCACCTTATGTTGCACCAAAGCCTGACGGATACCGTCAATCACCTCCTCCTCAAGGGACTCACTCAACTTCAGGTCAATAATTTCAGCACCAATACGCCCAGCCACAGGCTGAACCTTAAAATCAACTGCGGTCATAAAGCAGATTCAATAACTAGGGAAAGAAAAATAATCTGCAGCAGTATCCCATAGGTCAGGGCAGATTTCTGGTAGATCAAATTACAATTGCAATCAAACTCAACCAAGCCATAGGTATTCCGATCCTTTCTATCCCCAGGCTAATAGGTTCAATTTTTGGCCTATCCAGGTAAATCGGAGCAGACCCAACAAATGTAATCACACAAACACTTTTAAACTTTTGCAATCATCCATCTCCCCAATTTGATAAATTCTGGCGTTTATTTGTAATTCAAACAACGAATCAACTCCAAATTCGAGGGTTATTTGTAACTCCAGAAACAAATAAAAATATTAAAGTTTTTATCCTAAAGATTAGGCCAAAAACTGTTGTATAAAGAAAACAGGTAGGGACCCTTAGTTCGTATACAGCGATCTTTATTTGGTCTACAACACCTAAGCATAAGGGTCTTTAGAAGGATCGGATAGTGACTCGGGCTATAGAGTCTAGAGTTACTTTTACCTTAGATTTCTAAAGTTCATAGGTACCTGAGAATCTAATCGATGACTGGTTAGACATCGATTAGCTAAGGATTAATACCCTTTTCTACCAGTCCTAAGATCATGGTTGGGATATTAGGCATAAATTCCTATGTAGCTGCAAAATTTCCTACGGCTTAAAATACTTAAGAAATCTTGCCCTGTACTGAAATTTAACCATCCAAAATTAGCGCCTTAAAATCTTCTTTATTTAGGATGATTGAGCTACTTATGGAGACCTTCTTGAACCCTGTCAACACTCTTTATTAATTCCCATCTTGACTCCAGGTGTTATTGAGTTGTCCTGAGGCTGGTTACCCTTTGTAGATAATATCGGTTTGACTCTAGAGTCAAGAACAAACTGAATTATCCATAATTGTCAATTTTTAGGAGAGTAGGACTATGGCCTTTGATGTGTTTTCCAGGGTGGTTGCTCAAGCAGATACTCGCGGTGCCTATAGCGGTTCTTGAGCTAACGAGGTACGATCGAAGTAGATGAGACGCAAAGGATCCTACACTACTGCGTCTTCCTCAGGAGGGCCTGATGAAAGCCTACTCACTTGATTTCCGAGAAAAGATTATCCATATTTACT
>JBEITR010000041.1:0-26854 GCA_040374765.1 Leptolyngbya sp. | reverse complement strand
TAGATCACTTGGAGATCACAAACCTGATCGGGTTGAAACCGTTGCTGTGCAAGGGATAGAGGCTCATAAAAAACAAAGATCACCAATGACCTGATGTTTTTTGGTGATCGGGAGATCACTTGTAGATCACTTATCTGATCGGGTTAAAACCGTTGATATATATGGCGTTGAGTAGCATTGTGATCTTTTGAGCCTGATTTTCTGAGAATTTTTTTTCTCAGGCGATCACCACCTCCACTTCTGGCAGCTAGAAAACCTCTCCCACTCCCACCAGGCGCTAGCCCGGCTGGGTACCCTTCCCCACCCTCCACACCTGCACAGCGGCCCGGATCTCCCTCTGGGCCTGGCTTCCGGCTTCCTGGCTGGTTATTCCCTCTGGAAAGATAATTCTGGCTTAAATGGCTGTATCCCTTGCGGTGTAAGGGTTTCAGCCTCTTTTACCGTGTTAGAATAATTATCATTATCTACCCTTTTATTAAGGCTACCTATAGAGAAAGGTGTCATACTTTGGGCTGAAATTCCTCATACTTAAGCGGCTTTCAACCTCTCACTTTGGAGGGCTGGCAAAGGTACACAGCCCTGAAAACTGCCATCCCTAGGGCGATGTAGCGCGCGTGGTGGTGTTGGTGGCCATCCAGGCAGAGAGGCCACGGGCATTCTGAGGGCATCTCCATCCATCCGACTATGCCACTACCCAGCAAGCGACCACCGCCAGGCGCTAAGCACACAGCCAAGACCCGGAGCCAGGTAAAAACCGCCTGGGAACGCGGCATGGCGGTAACGGACATCGCTACGTCTACCGGCGTAGATCGCACCACCGTGTATGCCTGGGCCAGGGCTGGCAACTGGGAGAGGCCACAGCCAGAGCCAGAGGGACAGGCAGACACGGAAGGCACCAGGGAGATCGACGCAACGCCACCTGATGTAGACCTTATCCTGGCTGAGACTATTGCAGATTTGAGGCGGGGCCTGGCTCTGGCAATTCGCCACCAAGAAACCCGCACTTTACCGAACTTGGCAACAGCTATAGTCAAGGTTCTGGAAGCCTGGGAGCGTAGACATCCTGCGACTCCGGCTGCTCTGGCTATGCTGGCGATTGAGATGAATACCAGTCCTGAAGATTTCCAACGCGAGTTAATGGAGCAGTGGAGGCTCAACAATGGCAACGATTAATGATTTGCGTCTGAAGTCGGAATGGGAGCGACTGGCAGCCAGCCCAACCCGCTTCATCCCAAAAAACCAAATTTTGTGGCAAGCGGTGAAGCGAGAATGGAGGGCCAGGCTCCAGGATGGCCAGGGCCAGGATCGGGATTAATTGGGTACTGTGATAGAACGCAAACGCTTAGAGGCGTTGACCTGAAAGGGTTTCCGGCTGTCTCATCCTGTCTTATGGACGACTCGCACAGGGCAACGACTGAAAGTACTGATTTCTCGTTGTTTTTACCTTAGAAAATATAGATTCTCTAAGGTAGAAACCGGCGTAACTTGGGTGGCGGGTGGCAGTTGTGCGCTGCGATTTTGTTTAAGTTGATCGAAATGCATAACTCAATTTCTGCGCCACAATGTGGCGCAGAAATCTTGCCATTGCCAACAAGCGTTAGTCAGGTTGATGCATTGGTTGGCAGACTAAACTCAGCAAGTGAGTTTCCAGAATCTTGGGTAAACCATCCTACTGTTCAGGATCGCGCTAGTGGCTTGTTAAAATGAGTACCTAAACCCTTAGGTACTCAAACCATGCACATCGTAACCAAGACCATTAGCGGTAAGCCCTATCTGTATCTTTCCTGGAATGAGCGTCTGGAAGATCGGCGGGTTAAGCGTTATCAATACCTTGGCAAGTCACCCAGGGCCGCGGTAAAGAAGCTGGCAAGCCTGGATATTCCCGATAAGGAGAGGTTGATCGATAGCCTTGATGGCGACGTGTGGGAGACTCCGGCAAGCTTCCTGGCCCTGGTGCGGGCGGTCATGGGCGGCTAAACCTGTGCATCATTGCACGGGTTTATGGATCCATCCTTCCGGCAATGTGCCAGTTGACCTGACCTGATCAACGACCTGATCAGCCGTGGCTTAGTCCAGATGTAGTCCAGAAGTGAATGTGACGGTCTACAGTCAAGTCACAGCAACGACTTTAGACTTTTGAATAGTTGCATCGGACGCAACTATTCAAGATGCACTAAACCGGCAAACCCATGCAGAGAGCGGGTTACAGCGTTTTGGAGGTGGCCTAGCTCAGTCCAGGGTCTAGCCGGGCGGGTTGTGCCAGTTGCCGCCATTGGTTAGATCCTTATACACTCACCCTAGGAAATCTGGCCTCCCTGGCCGCGGTGGCCTGGCGCCAGTCTTCAGCGCGGGTTAGGTTGGTGGTGGCCATGGCGCCGGCCTCCTCCTGAGGCTGGCCTAGGTGGCGCCTCAGCGCCGGGTGAGCCTCCAGATCCAGGCTAGCGTTTAGCTCAGCATCGAACTGCATAAACTGGCTCACCACGCCAGAAAGGCCACTATCCCAATCCACCGCCGATCCTCCCAACTCCAGCCAATGTTCACGGCCTCTGGAGGCCTTCAGCGCCTCCTCCAGCGCCGCCACGCGGCCAGCGGCCTTGGTTAGCTCGTCCAACGCCTTCACCTGATCCGCTGGCTTCAGCTTCAAAAATTCAATTATTTCCACTGTTCACCTCCTGAGAAATTTTGTATGCAAAGGCCTCTATCGAAATAGTGGCGGTGGCCTCCAGTCCTTCACCTGGCCAGAGAGATTAACGGCTCTCTGACTCAGGGCCAGGTGGTGAGCAGTGCCCGGGCTGGCGCTGGCGATTTCCTGGGCAATGGCCTCGAGTTGGCTAGAGACTAGCGCATGCTGGGCCTGGCTATCGGCTAGGGCGGCTGCGGCGGTGGTTGAAGTAATCATGGGTCCCTCCTGGGTTGTTTCCCTCAGAGTGCCCTAGCGCTGGCCCTGGCTCTGGCTTAGCCGATCCAGCCAGGCAGATCGGACCGGGCGGGTCGATTTGCGCTTCCCTTTTCCAGTGACGGCAAACTCGGCAATGCGATCAAGGTAGTGATCGGATAAGTCCTTGCTCATAGTCCCTCCTGTTTTGCTCAGGGTGCCCACGAAAAAAGACCCTGACAGAAGCCAGGGCCACCCAACAGAGATATCTTGCAAGTTCAGCATACCCACTCACAAAAAAACTCCCTGGCAGGAGGGCCAGGGAGTGGGTAGAAATCTGTATTCAGGATGCCCGGCTTACCAGAGGCTTAGCTGCTCCTGCTCCTGGCTGGCGTTTCCGGTGCGGGCTGGGGAGTAGGGCCTGAGGTCAGCCAGTCGCCCTACCCAGTGGCTCCCATCGTCGGCTTTGGCCTGGGCCAGGGTGTAGCCCACTCTGAATAGGGTGGCTACCCGGCCATCAGGCAGGATGACTCGATCATCATCGTCAAGTCGGTGCGGGTTGGCTGCTACGGCTTCTAGGGGCGTGGGGAAGTTCATGGTTGCTCCAGGCGGGTTAAAAGGGAACGTCAGGCGCTAAAAACTCCTGCACTTCGGCAAAGCTTTGGAGGACTACCAGGAACCGCATCAGTTTCTTGATGTCTTCTGGATCGTCAATGGTGACGTTCTCTCCAGATAGCAGATAAACCTCAAGTTCGATTAGGTTGTCGCCATCGTAGGCGGGATCGATATGCTCGATCTGGTCAGGGCGGATCCAGCAAGAATTATCCTGAACCGCGATCATGATTGTCTTTTGCATGGTGATTTCTTTATTGGTAAAGGTTGGTGGAATGCCCCAGGGTTGCCCCTAGGGATGGCGGTGCTAGCGGGTCATCCGGTTGCACTCGATAAACAGGGTGGTTGCCGTGGTGTGCAGCAACTCAGGCAAGGCGGCTAAATCCTCTGGGCTGTATTCACTGCCCCAGATTTCCTTTGCCTTGCCGATACAGGCGGCGTATCGGTTCCCTACCCTTTCCAGCGTTTCCATATAGGCAGCTCTGGCATTGGCTGGGGCCTGGTGGCTGGCTGGTGCCGTGGTGGGTGCTTGGGTGGTGGCGATCAGCTCAATGTCATAGCTGGGCTTGCCGTGTTTGTTCGTGGTGGGGACTAGGTAGACGGTCTGGCCTTTGGTGAATCCCTGGGCCTGATCGGGGGTCATGGACCTCCACAGCTTCCCGTCTGGGAGTTGCTCAGACTCGAATAGGACAGACTGAAAACAGGAGTCGTTAAACTGCGACTGCTTCACTTGACCGAAGGCGGCTACGGTGGCCTGTATCCGATCGCTAGCGGTTCTGATAGTTGCCATGGTGGTTGCTCTGGTAATGGTTTGCTGGGCTGGGGTGATGCCCTGGAGAGGTCCAGGGCGTTGACTACGGGTTAGGCTTAGAACTCGACTTCTGGAGCGTCTGCCAGTTGGAGCCCGATAATTTCCCATCCAGGCATGTCAGCAGCAATCAGGGCCTTCAGGCGGGTCACCTCTCCACCTCCCTGTTCTGGGAGGTAGCCCATGGTCACTTCGGCATCTACCGTGAACTCTTCAACCATCGGGCCATGCTCGGGGTCGGTCACGGTGCGGGCCAAGTCTACCCAGTAAAGGCGGGTCTGAGCCTTAGGGCACGTGTAGACAACCGGGCCACCGCCGCCGGCGGCCCTGCATTTAGGGAAGGAATCGCGGTCACCCAGGGCAACGGTAGCAGGGGCGATGATAGCGGGTACGGTCGGGGGAATAGCGTGTAACATGGTTGTCAATCCTTTGAATAGTGGGATTAAATGCCTCTCGATGGGTTTCCAGCCATCGGGGGGCTTTGCATTGATCCACCCTTGCGGGCTCCGGTTCGTTGCTAACGAGACACCAACCGGAAAGTAAACCGCCTCCTGTTTGTTACTCCCTGGAGGTGGGAGGGTTTGGAAAATCCTCGTCCTATTCCGAGGTGGCACCCTATTTGGTATCCCGCCGGGTGGCGGTGCTGTTGTGGCCCGGTCCCATCCCAGCGGCGGCGGGGAGTGTGGCCCGGTTCGGAGTCTTTCACCTCCTGACCTTGGGTTTTCTCTCCCTCGGCATGTACCTAATATAGCTAAACGTCTAGCCATAGTCAAGCGGTTAAACATCATAATCGCTTATCTATATTGACTAGACCAATAGTAGTAGCTAATGTATTAGCCATACTAAAAGATTAGTGCTAGTGTAAAGGGGTTGGATTCTACCTATGCCAATGAGAAACAAAGTTAAGGAGCTTATCGACTCCCAGGGCATCAGCATCTACGAGTTTCGCAAGAGAACCGGTATCGCTAACAGAACGGCGTATGACCTCTATCACAACTCGGGGCAATACCCTGGCCCCGGTGTCATGGACAAAATCTGTGAGGCGTTTAACGTGCAGCCTGGGGATATTCTCGAATACGTCAGGGAGGGCTAACCCATGGTTAGACCCTACTGGGACGAAACCCGGCAAAAGTGGATGGTTGACGACTTCGGAAAGCCTAGAGAAGCTACTGCTGAAGAGATAGAAGCCATGGCCCAAAAGTTTGAAGAGGAAGAATAGCTATGAAGCGATCGCTCTATCAGTTTGGTGACCTAGTTTTTTACCTTGGCCGGTTATGGCGGGTGGCTGGTTTCTGCCAGGGTGGGATCTACCTTCGGGTTCCTGGTTGGGAGTACGGACAAGGCTGGTGGGGCTGGGATGGTTACGGTAACCCGATCAGGGTGGCCACTATCGTCAATCCTGCCTCTAGCCTTCTCTACCATGCCTAACCCAGCTCCCCATCTCCCACCAGGTGCTAGGGCAGCAAACAAAAACCCGCTAGGCTAACCTGGCGGGTTCTCTTTTGGTGGTGCTGTGGGTGCCGGTGGCTGTCATAGCAAGGTTGGATCTTCCACGGGGCCAAGGTAGTCTACCCGAATCAAGGGAATACGCTTTTTGCTGCGTGTGTCATGCCATCGGGTAGCGTAGATGATCCTTTCCTTTACCCGCCACTGATGCCCCTTGTGAATGAGCCGATCTCCTATCTGTGGCGCGTCATAGTATGACATGCAAAAAACTCCATTGATGTTTGCAACGTCAACGGATGACATGCTCTCTTTAACCTCCTCTGGTAAGTCGAAATCTACCAGATAACCAGCGGTTACTTTGTGAATAGTCAGGTCAGTATGGGTCACATTGTTCAGTTGAAATTTAGCCATTGTTAGAATCCTATTTTTTGCTGGGTACTGATGGAACTGATGGAACTGTGGAACTGTGGCAAGGCTTGTGGAACTGATGGAGAGGGCATTTTTAGCCCGTTTTATTTTTCTCCATCGGTTCCAGCGGTTCCACAGTCATCGACTTTATTAGTAGCTGAATTACTACTAGGCAGACGGATAAAGTAGCTAACGGTTTTATTAGCGTTTTCTTTTTCCATCGTTTCAACCGTATAGGCGTTTATCATTTCTCGGATAACCTCTATCAGAATTTCTCTGTCCTGAGGTTGCCTAAATAGGTTGGCTGTTAGCTCTCGAATATTGAACCATTCACCGCGATTTTCCTCTAACTTTGCCGTCAACTTTTCCCGTACCCTTTCCCGAATCGGATCACTTTCAGGCAGAACAGGGAGAGGGTCTAGGGTAGCTTCTACTGACATAGGAGCTGATACTATCGGCTGACTTTGCGGTTGCCCTGGGGGTGCCCCTGGGGGCTCCTGTAGGCAGGAAAGAAGGAAGTCCGTAGTTAACCAAGCTGGCCAGGCTAGCCCGGTGGTGGTGCCATCCAACCATGTGATCGTCACTTTGCCCGTGGGTCGCATGGTGCCGAAATGATCGGCGGGCTCTCCATGGGTTTCGACCTTGACGGTGCTATTCCTAACGGTGGTGACGATGTTGGCAATGCCTGGATAAAACGCACCTTGGTCACCGTGAGCAATGATGATCGGGTGATAACTGAATTTGCTAGCTTCTCTGAGCATTGACCGAAGGGATCCTTTTAACAGCTCCCCATCCTGGAACTGGTCATATCCCCCGAACTCATCCCAGACCACCGTCTGATTTAATGCCTGGCCCTGGTCTATCCGGTCTTGGGTGGCAGTCCAAAGGGCTTCGATAGCCGCATAATCCTTAGCACCAGTGGCGGTGTAGCCGGTCGGATTAAGGACACTGGGAACCGGGTTGTCTAGTTCGCGGTGAGGCGTGGCCCAGGCGGCGGTGTGGCCAGGGAGTAGCACCATTCTGAGTAAGGCTAACCGGGCGGCAAAGGTGGATTTCCCGGTACGCTGCAAGCCCACCAACCTGATCGGCGGTGCTTTCACCAGGCGTAGCAGCTCAGGAACTTCTACCTTGAGCCTAGCCAGTAGCTCAGCAGCAGCAGCAGATGAACCGGATGGAGTTGCTGGGGTAGCCATGGCTGGCGGGTTGCTGGCTAGTTCCTGACCCTGGTGCGGCGTGGCTGGCGTGGCGGCGGTCGTGACCGTGGGTAGCAGCTCCCAAGCGGTGAATAGTTGCTCCAGGCGTTGCAGTGGCAGCATGACGTTTTTAGGGTCATCCGGGTCTATCCAGCAATAGCACTCACCAAAGGCAGCCAGGGGATGCTTATCACCAGGCTTGAAGTAGACCGGCTCACAATGCCCTACCATGCTCTCAATGGCCCGGTTGATGGCGGCTACAGGGTATAGGCGCTTAAGCTCTGCCCTGACTTCATTGATGCTGGGGTGCTTTGGCGTGGATGCACTCAGGATGGCTTCAAGTTGCTCTGAAGTCTCCCTGGACTGGAATTTCTTTACCTCATCCCAGCAATAGGCGGCAATGCCCACCAGTGCAGCGGCTGAGGCGATAGGCAGGGTAGCGGCAAAGGTATAGACCACCACTAAACCACCTCCCACCACAGCGGCTTTTTCAAGGATGCCACCACCGCTAGGGCGGATCATGGGTTCTGACTTCCGGTTAGGTTTCAGCTCGGTTAGGGTTGCCATGGCGTTACTCTCCATAGTGACGACCAGATTGGGGGACGGGACGGAACACAGCAGCAAAGGACAGCACAGCAGTCACTAGACCCTCGAAGGCTAGGGAGTCTACCAGGACGGCGGTTAGATCGGCGGTGCCCTGGCGGGCGGTCCAGATAATCCACCCCTCCAGGGCGAAAGCTAGAACGCTGAAAACTAGCAGTGTCCTTAGGTTCTTGTCACTACTGATCGAGTTGTGACGGGTCACCAGTGCCTTGACCTCATCGCTATCACTGCCCTCGGTGGTCAGGGTGCGGCGGTAGCGACGGTTGGCACGTAACTGATCGACCATGCGGGTGATCGTCCTGGGGTGGAACCATAGCAGGGTTGGCAAGCTCTGGAGGATGGTCAGCACGACCAGAACCATCAGGACGATCAACCCGGCAACCAAGGCGGCAATCTGGCCACAGCCACCAGAAATCAGGCTACCGATCAACGGCGTCTTACTTAGCGGCTGGCAAGCTCGGCCCATGCCATCCACCCCCCACCTTGCAAAGGCAGTCTGATACAGCCCTAAGCTGCGATACAAGAGAAAGATCCCAGCCATTCCAGCAGTGGCATAGACCGGGTAACGCAACCACGCCAGACCACCAGGGCGGGTGGACTTGGGTGCGGTGGTGTCATGCTTGGTTGTCTCTGAATATTCCATGGCCTACTGTCCTCCGGTTAGTTGATAGATCTGTTGCGCTCTCTGCTGCATCATTTGCGCCTCCTGGGCAAACCCTCCGGCGATCAACTGGTCACGGATCTTGGGTGACGTACCAATAAGCTCGGCAATGGTGCCGTTCTCTACCCTAAAAACGCTCCCATCAGTTGAGCAAACATACCCTCCGGCAATGGGTGAACCGCTCGGGTTATCGGTGGTGATGCTCATGGGATCTACCGCCACGTCCCCCACGGTGAAGTTACTGGTGCGGGTGTTTTGGCTCAATGCCTGAGCGGTGCAACCCAGATCGGTAAAGATACTCTCAGCCCTAGCCTGGGCAGCTTTCCCGGCCTGGTCAGCCTGGCGGGTGGCCTGGGTTTGCTGCCAGCGCTCGGCCCCCCCGGTGGCCAGGGAACCCGCGATGATGGCAGCACAACCACCGATGATCAGGGCGGTGCGGTTTTCGGAGAAATCAAAGTCAATGGTCATGGCTAATCTCCTGGGCGGTAAAATGTCTTTTTTGCTGACTCAATGCGGGCTTCTGCATCTTCAAAAGAGTCCTGATTAAGCTCTTTTGCCTGATCGGGATCAAACCCTTCCTCTCGGTAGGATTCTTGTATTGCTGGCCCCAATACCTGGAATTGCTGGCGGTATGAATTAGCTAGTTCTTCGCTAATTCCTGTCCCACGGAGATCCCATAACTCACCCAAAAGCCGGCCCCATTGCCTTGTTGCATCGTTGTCAACGTAAGGCCAATAGGGCTCATCATCAGAATCAATATCAAAGTCTCGAGTAGTCATGGGTTTCCTCCTGGGCAATTACAAGGGGTGGACGTGGGGGCTGTCGGCGCGATCGCGGGTACTGGTGGGTTCAGGCTAACCGCGATAAAGATCCCGCTAAACCCCGCGATCAGGACTAAAAGGACTCTCAGCATAGTTACTGTTCTCCAGCGGGTGCGGGCTTTCCCAGGGATTGCAAAGCAGCAAGGCTGGCGGCCAAGGTCTGAGATTCAAGCGTTTGAGCGTGATCAAGTTGGCTAGTTTGCAACTTATAAAGCCGTTGCTCTAGCTCTAATTGCTGGGCAGCGGTAGCGATCGCGTCTTTGGCTTGCTTGGTTTCGTGAAGGCGCTGCTCTCTGGCTTTGATGTCACCGTTTAGGGCCTGCTTGATAGCTCCAGCAGTGGCAATAAATTGAGCTGCAACGGATAGCGGATCGTCAATTACCAGGGTTTCGGACTCCCTGAACTGAGCTAAATCCACCGTAAAGCCGTCAAACGCTGGAACCGTTAAGGCTTGGCAGTGATTACCAGTAGTCACGGTGATCGCCGTGGGGCTAACAGGCTCATCCTGGGTGACCTCCGGGGCGGGCTCTGGTGCCGGTTCTGGCTTGCAGAACTGCTCCAGAATCAGGTCTTGTAGCTCGGATTCGATGCCGTTATTGGTGGGGTGCCCCTGCTCAGTCAGCCAACGGTAAACGCTGGTCTTAGGTAGGCTGTGGTCTTTGCAGAATTGATTAAGGGAAATCATGTCTCGTGTCCTTGGAATAGTTATAGGAACTGGGTTGGACTGAATTGGAACACTTTGGAATATTCCGGAACGGGCAAAAGTGAAGGTTTTTGGAATGGTGCCTAGTTCCTGCAATGGTCCTAAGCCGTTCCCTTGGTGTTCCAGTAATTCAATAATACTGTGATAGCATAGTATTAACACTCTGACAACAGAGTAAAATTACTTCAACCATTTAGCGATAGCGAGGTACAACCATGCTTGCCGGAAGCCCTTACAATTCAGGAATGGCAACAGATAAGGCAAAGCTGATGATCTACGTTGACCCCACCTACAAAGAAGGGCTGGGGCGATTAGCAGCTATGCACAATCGATCTATGAGCAACTATGTAGAGACCTTGATCATTGAGGCAGTTGATCAGGCAATCTCAGAGGGGAAAATTCAACCCCCAGCCCCCCAGCCCAACCCCGGCAGCTCCGGCAAATAGCCGCCACAACGGGCATCCCAGGCGCTTCTAGTCCCTGGGAAATTTGTTTTGTAAATTTTTGTTACGCGTGACTTTTCTGGCCATTCAGCCAGGGCATTTTTTTTAGACTCAATTGGGCTGTATCGCTTGCTGGTAGGCCGATACAGCCATTTACCAGGGTGGCTCAGGCCATCAGCGGCAAAACAGGAGACCTGGGCACGATGAATTTACAGAGGTGAACAACGTTTTGGAGGAACACTTATGGCTCAGTTAGCGACTCGTCCCCCCAGCCCTAGGGCTAGAAACGTGAATTTTAGACTCACTCAGGATGAATATGCGGCGTTGCAGCAACTTGCATGGGGCCAAGGTTGCCACGTGGCAACCTACGTCACTCACGCGATGCGGGCGGCAATCAAAGCCGCGTCGATCCGGGCACAGTACGAGACTGAGCCGGATCGGTTAGTTGGGTAGGTCCCAAAAAATTGCCCCAGAAGCTCCGCAAAAGCTCCTGGGGACTGTCGTTTACTTCTACTTCTAATAAATGCTTAACCCAATTTTGCCTCATGGTGTGGGTGATTGCAACCCTGCACCCCGCAAAAGCGATGGATCTGTGATGGATCCATCTAGAGAAAATTGCCTGGATCATTCGTGGAGCCGGGCTGATTCTTTGCGACTAGACGAGCAAGTTATTTATCGAGATCTGGAAGGTCTGACCCCTCACTTTAGGAGGAATCGCCATGTTTGACATTCGCAACTTTGCCCAGAAGTTAACCGCTGTCGAAGGCAAGCGCAACCGCTATTTTTGCCCGGCCTGCCATGGCAACAACATGAGCATTGACCCTAATAACGGTGCATATCAATGCTGGAATGGCTGTGAAAATAAGGACATAAGAAATACCGTGGCCCCATTAGAACGCTCGACTGGGGCCACAGCAGCCCTGACCACTACCAAGCCTGTCAAGGTCAAGCCTGTTACCCCTCCGGCTGCTCCTCCGGCCCCAACTAAACCGGCCCGGCCCAAAGCTGATCGGACCTGGACCTATACCGATAGCCAGGGTAAACCGATCATTCGCACCAGGCGCTTAGACGATGGCCAGGGTAGGAAGAACATCTGGCAGGAATATCTGATTGATGGTGCCTGGGTATCAGGCGGCAAAGCTCCCACAGGAAAGAAAGCAGCGCATAAGAAAGCTGTTACCCCCTACCGATACCTTGAGGTGCTAGAGGCCGTCAAGGCAGGCGCTGATGTCGTGATCTGGGTGGAAGGTGAGCCCTGTGCTGATGCTCTCTGGTCCCTGGGTATCCCTGCCATTACCTCTATCGGGGGCTCTAAGAGTTACGGCAACTATGGGGACTATAAAGCGCTTCTGGGTGGCCTCTCTGCCTCTCTGGTGATTTGCCCCGACCAGGACAGCCCCGGCCTTTCCTATGCTGAAACTGTGGCGACTGACCTGGGAATAACCCGATGGCTAAAGCCATGGCCTGATGATCCTACGTGGGCCAACTTGCCTAAGGATGGTGGCCTGGATATTGCAGATTGGATTGATGAGGGGGCGACGGCTGAAACCATCCGGGCGGCGGTGGCTCCTTTGGCCAACGATGCTCCCACCCCTGGCCCTGTTACTGGCCTATCTATTGATGATCTGGTAGCCAGAATTGAGGCATGGGAGGAAATAGAAGAACCTAAAGAACGGTGGCAAGCTTGGGAATCACTGAAAGGGGACTCCGGCAAGACCCATAGAGACCTGATGGATCTTGTTAAAGCCATCAAGGTTAAAGCTGAGGCATCCGACGAAGAATGGGCCATTAGTGCCAAAGCTTTTGGCGGATTGGATTTAGGCGCTAGGGAGTG
This sequence comes from Leptolyngbya sp., assembly GCA_040374765.1. Lineage (GTDB taxonomy): Bacteria > Cyanobacteriota > Cyanobacteriia > Phormidesmidales > Phormidesmidaceae > Nodosilinea. The sequence goes on along the minus strand of JBEITR010000041.1, from coordinate 14,447 downwards.
GCTGTTAGAGGGCCTGTTACCTGCTAACCGATCAATCCTGATAGGGGCGGATGCCAAGACAGGCAAATCATTGCTGGTTTACGACTGGGCCTATGCTCTGGCAACGGGTCAAGCCTGGGGGGAGTTCCCCTGCGATCGCCCTCGAAAGGTTTTGATAGTCCAGACTGACGAATCAGAGATCGACTGTCAGGAGAGGATCAACGCTCGGGGCCTGAATGAATTGGACAACGTGCGGATCATCCGTAGCTTTACTCCGGCATTGATGCCACGGCTGCGGCGGGTGGCCCTCGACTGGGGGGCGGAAGTCATCATTTTTGACTCCCTAACCAGTATCCAGCGCCATAGCGGCTACAGCCCTAAAGATCCTGAGTATGGCTATTGGTTGTATGACCTCAAAGACTTTGCCGCTGAATGCCGGATCACCCCGATTCTGATCACCCATACCAATAAGGCACCCATTGATCTGGGCCTGGATAAAGTAGCGGGTTCCTACTCTATTACGGCGGCGGTGAGTGAGATCTTCATGCTGACCAGACCCACAGATCCCGCTAACGACTGCGACCGGGTACTGGTGCGGGTAGGTAGCCGTAGCAGTGGCCAGAGTGCCTGGCTAATCGGGCTCAACCTGGAAGATTACTCCTGGGAGTACAAATTCCCATGCAGCAAGGAAGGAAATCCCCTTGAGGATGACGGCGGCTTTACTCCTGATGAAAAGTTGAACTGTCGGGAGAATGTCATCCGGTTCCTGGCTCATCACCAGGGGAAAGGCTTTGAGGCGCTAGAAATCGCTGAAACCTTGGGGGCCTCTTACAACAACGTGCGGCGGATCTGTGCTGAATTACGCTCTCAGGGCTTAATCCTCCGGAGAAAGGCGGGTAAAGCGTGGGTGTACTCCTGCAAATTGCCATCCCTCGATCAGGTTGGTGATCGGGTTGGTGATCGGTCTGAGGAAAAAAATTCCGGAAATTTGAGATCAAAAGATCACAATGCTACTCAAGCCCATGCAGAGCAAGAGTTTCAACCCGATCAGATAAGTGATCTACAAGTGATCTCCCGATCACCAAATGATGATCGGTCTGAGAAAAAAAATCCTGAAAATTTGAGATCAAAAGATCACAATGCTACTCAAGCCCATGCAGAGCAAGAGTTTCAACCCGATCAGATAAGTGATCTACAAGTGATCTCCCGATCACCAAATGATCTACCCGATCACGTTGATGATCAGGTAGAGGATATCTCAGAAGAAGAGTTAGCCCGGTTACTCGGAGGTGCCCCCCATGGAAGCTAGAGACTGTAAAGCACTCCTGGGAGTAATTCAGAGCTATATCAGGATGGCCCCCCACAGCGATCGCGACCTCGCGGACCTGTTTGACCTGCTGGGACAGCTAGAGCCAGGCGATAAACGCTTTTTTTGGGGATGGCTGGGGGAGACTGCCCCAAACGTTAGGAAATGGCTGATGGCCAAGGGTGGCAGCTACAGGAGGGCAGCATAGTGAAAAATCTTGAGAAGGAAATCAAGGCCCTTAAGGCCCAGGTTGAGCAACTGGTGAAGGTACACCAGGCGCTAGGCTTGCCTACCTCGCCATGGGTGAGCCCCCAACAGGCGGCCCAACTAATGGGAGTGAGCCGGTCGCGGATACTGGCTGAAATCAATAAGGCAGAGACCGCTAGAATCCACGGTAAAGCCTTCGACCTAACCTGGGGGACTCACTATCGGAAAAATGGTGAACATTGGCAGGTTAACCCGGTGGCGTTTGAAGCAATCATTTTTCTTCCCCCTGAGCGGCGGCCTGGTTAGCCTTCCGCCATATAGCTTCATGCTGTAGCTGGTCGATAGCGGCGTGGTAAGTCTTGGCATGGACCGCTACGCTATGGCCCATCCATCGGGCGGCAATACTATCAGGAACCCCCATCACTGCTGACCTGATCGCCCAGGCGTGTCTGAGGGCGTACGGGTGATGGGGGATTTTGCCTTTTAAGTTGGCGCTGATACGTTGCCCCAGCTCCCTGTTACTCCGACCGGCAATGCGGATATTAGGCAGCTTGACTTTATCCAACTCGAACAGATACCGCCATCTCTCAGGCAATGGCCATACATCGCGGCGGCCTGTCTTGGAATCATCGAGGATGGCTATCTTGCCAGTTGCGGCATCCAGTCCCTGGGGGGCAACCTTGAACGCCTCATGGGGCCTCAGTCCGTAGGTGGCCAGCATCCCGTAAACCCATCGCCAGCTAGGGCTAAGCGCTCCCCAGGCGGCCTCTATCTCGTCATCGGTAGGCACATCACCAGGGCTCAACAGTGCAGGACTATAGCGGCCTCTGATAGCGCTAAGGTCCACTGATACCCCGGCAAGCTTGGCAACCTGCTTAAACACCATGCAATCGTTATGGCGTTTCCAGGTGCTGGGCTGACTGCGGCTCAGGATATGGGCGATCAGCATCTCCTCAGTTAGTGGCTTCTCTGGTAACGACGCTAGGGGCTCCCTGTAGTTTGACTCAAAAGCGGTAGGGCTGATTGTAGATTGCTTGATGATGGCTAGTTCCTGCCCCCAGGCGGCGGCGGTTTTCTCCTCTCCCACGTCCCTGTCTATCCAGTCAGCCCAGCTAAACCGATCTAGGTTTAGATCAGACTCCAGGCGTTGAGCCTTGGCAATGGCGACCTTGACCCCCGCATTGTTGGCATAAATACCCAGGGATAGGACCGCTCGCTTAGTGCCCTTCCCCTCCCCTGGCTTGCGGGGAAGTAACCCACGGAGGGCAAGCTTACGATCCCGCCTCAGGATTTTGACCCTACCCAGGGCCTGGTTAGCTTGCCGGATTGCCTCGTCAACTTGATCCATTGCCTAAAAACTGATCCTAAACTGATCCCGTTTATCGGTTAATTGGCGCAATTTTGGATCAAAAAACTGGTGTATCTGTACTGTCTGGATTCTAGACCGATAGCTGAAAGCCTTGAAACGCTTACGGAGAGGGAGGGATTCGAACCCTCGGTCCTTTTGGGACACCCGATTTCAAGTCGGGCGCATTCGACCACTCTGCCACCTCTCCTGGATACCATTGTTATAGCACTCTGGGGAGAAATCTCTCAGAGGGTTAAGGTGAAAATTTGATCCCCCAAAATCCTCCTGGCTATCCATCGATATAGCCTTGGCCAGGCAGTATCCTATCTAAATTGGTAAGGATCTGTAATTTTATTTAGCCTGAATGCCTGCTTCTTCCCTTGCGTCTGCAATCTCCTCCTGGCTCCGAGACCTTCGTCTTCCCCGGGTGGCGATCGCCTACCTCTTCTTACTACCAGCTCTGCTAGCCCTGGGTATCTCAGTCTTCTGGCCCGCTTTGCAGGCTTTCTACTTGAGCTTTACCAGCTTTGGAGTGGACCTGACCGCTGCCCCCACCTGGGTGGGTTGGGCAAATGTGCAGCGATTGGCAGCGGATCGGGTATTCTGGCAAACTATTCGCAATAGCCTGGTGTATCTGCTGGGGGTGGTGCCCGTACTCACCATTGCCCCTTTGCTTTTGGCGATTCTGGTGAACCGATCGCTACCGGGTATGCACTGGCTGCGGGTGGCCTACTACTCCCCAGTGGTGGTATCGATGGTGGTGGCGGGCATTGCCTGGCGCTGGCTATATGCTGAGAACGGTCTTTTTAACCAGATTTTGAAGGGCCTGGGACTGACTCAGCAGGGTATTCCCTGGCTCACCAGTCCCACCCTGGCCTTGATCAGCGTCATGGTCGTGACCATTTGGAAAGGTTTGGGCTATTACATGGTGATCTACCTGGCTGGGTTGCAGGGCATTCCCCAAGATTTATACGAAGCAGCGGCCATTGATGGATCGGACGGTTGGCGACGCCATCGAGATATTACCGTACCCTTAATGCGTCCCTACCTACTACTGGTGGCAGTGATTTCAGCGATCGCGGCCACTAAGGTCTTTGAAGAAGTTTACATCATGACCCAGGGTGGCCCCCGCAACAGCTCGAAAACCGTAGTCTACTACGTCTATGAGCAGGCCTTTGAAAAACTCGAGATCAGCTACGGTTGCACCATTGGGTTAGCTTTATTTCTGGCTATTCTGGTGCTTTCTGTTATCCGTCTAACCGTTGCAGCCAGAGATGTGAATGTATAGCTTATAGCTGGGAGGTCAGGGGATCGGCGATCGCCTCAACCGCTGCCAGGGAACCGCAGCCCCCTGCCTCAGTTGGGTAGACACCACTGAGCACTATTGAATACCCACGAATATCCATCGCCAAAGACTTTCCCCTTTCTACATGAGTAGCTGGTCAAGGAGCTGGCTGATGCTTTGGGAGTTACCCATCCAACTGGGGGACGGACTAGAGGCTAGCTGCATCGCCTTTAGGCGTTCCTGGCGATCGCTATTTTCCCAGATCTGGTAGCCAAGGATTCCAGCTCCCAAAATCGCCAGGCCTATACCTGCCGTTGAGACAGCGGTTACGATGGCGGCCCCTACAGCTACACCCACCGGTGGGAATAACAGCACCATCACTGTCACAATGCCCGAGGTCAGCAGCCTGGGGCCTAGTTCTGCTAAGGCCTCAACCAGGGTCACCTCCCCCTGAATCAGGCGGATCAGGGTGGGGATGGCCTCCACAAGAAGTTTCAACAATACCCAGATTTGCTGTATCGAAAAAGTCTCGAATGTGTCACTTTATTAGCGAATCCCAGGGCGATCGCAGCCAATCGACGTTATATAGATCGTGACTTGAACCGTTGTTTTGCTAACGAAGATTTGGCTAATCCAGCCTTAAGGAGCTAGGAAGATATACGGGCTAAGGAAATTGCTGCCCAACTGGGACCAAAATCTCGGCCCCAAGCGGATGTGATTATTGACCTTCATAGCACAACTGCGAATATGGGCTTGACCGTTTTACCATCCAGTAAAGATCCATTGAATTTGAAATTGACGGCCTATCTGAGTACATTAAATCCATTGGTTCGTGTTTGTTATGGAGTGAAGTTCAACCAGGATGCTGCAGTGTTGCGATCGCTCTCACCCTTGGGCTGCACCCTTGAAGTTGGGGCGATTGCCCAAGGTGTACTCAATGCCAATTATTTGCACCAAACCGAACAATTGGTTCACGCCATTTTAGATTATCTCGACGCCCTCAATCGGGGAGAGAGTTTGTCTGTGCCATCGAGTTTAAATGTGTACCAAATGATTTCATCGGTGGACTATCCCAGAGCATCACCGGGTGAACTGCAAGCCATGGTTCATCCCCAGCTTCAGTTCAAAGACTATGCACCTCTACACGATGGTGAACCGATGTTTATCACATTTACAGGAGAATCAATTCCTTATCGCGGAAAAGATAGGGTTTACCCCGTCTTTATTAATGAGGCGGCGTATTACGAGCAAAAAATAGCTATGACATTTACCTGCAAGCAACAACTTAGTCTATCAACCCTGTAGTCTAGGAGCCATACCAGGCCTGGCGCCAGCTTTGCATTTGGGCGATTTCCCGGGTTTGAACAGCGATAATATCCGCTGCCAGGGCTTTGAGTTCAGGGCGCTGGGTCTTAGCCTGCAGGTCAGCGGCCATGGTGAGGGCACCCTGGTGATGGAGCACCATGGCCTCAAGGAAGCGGCGATCAAAGTTCTGATCCGCTGCACCTAAATCCCCATCCATGCGCATAGCGGCGGCCATTTCTCCGGTCATGGGCATGTCGTGGGCCATTTCGGCATGGTACATGATCGGGCTAGAACTGGCCTGGGGATACCAGGCCTGACGCCAGGCCTGCATTTGGGCGATTTCACGGTTTTGGCTGGCCAGCATCGCCTGTGCCAGCTGACGCACCTCTGGCCGCTGGGAGTGTTTCAGGGCGGTTTCTGCCATGGTCACCGCCCCCTGGTGGTGCACCACCATGGCATCTAAAAAGCGCAGGTCGTAGGTGGCGTCGGCGGGTCCTAAATCCATGCCGTGGGTATGGTCCATGGCTGGCTGGGAGGTTGGGGAAGTCATGGCCCCCAGCTGTACACCGCCACAGGCCCCCAGGCCCAGGGTGAGCAGGGCCAGGGGCAGGAGTTTGGGAAGGGATGGGATGATCCTCACCTTGGGTACCTTAGGGAAAAAGAACTTGAGGGATAGGCTCCATTGTAGGGCTAGCGGGGGTAGGATGGCCCTAATCTTGCCCGGGGAGGTGCGATCGCTGCTGGGGACTAGGGCCCTTGATGCCAGGCCCCTGGCTGTGGGCCGCGAAGATCGACACGGGGGTCAACCAGCTCATAGCCCTTCGCCTTCAAGACGGGTAATAGACCTTGGTAAAGTACTCCCCAATGTCAAGCCAGAAAACCACTGCTGGCCACAGCTATCCAGCACCGGCGATCGCCCGATCTCCATACTCATAACCCCTCACACCACTGGGTTATCGCTATCCCCGTCGCTGTCGCCGTGGCTTGACAATGGCTTTGATAGGTAGCCAAATCACCCTGCTGACGAATGGCGTTTAAAACATCACGAATTGACCTGGCAGCCACTTCTTGGCTGGCTGAAATAGGAATAGCTCTGAAAATCAGAAAGGACTGCTGAAAATTAACCAAGGCTTGGTCGTAAAAACCCTGGTTGGCATAACTTGCTCCCATATTCCAGAGGACAGTAGCTTCCCCTCGCCGATTACTCACCTGGCGAGCGAGTTGAAGGGCTTGCTGGTAGTAGTCTACGGCTTTGAGGTAGTTGCCTTGGAGGTGGTATACCAAACCAATATTATTTAGGGTGACCCCTTCCCCCGCCCGATCGCCTATCTGGTGACGAAGGCTGACAGCCTGCTGATAGTATTCTAAGGCTTGGCCATAGTTTCCCTGATAATGGTAAGCCAGACCAATGTTATTGAGGGTGATGCTTTCCCATACGCGGTCCCCCACCTGGCGAAGGATGTCAAGGGCTTGCCGACAATAATTCAGGGCCTGGGGATAGTTTCCCTGGGTATAATACACTCCGCCAATGTTATTGAGGGTGATGCCTTCCCCCCCCCGATTGCCAACTTCGCGGTCAATCTTTAGGCTTTGCTGGTAATAGTCCAGGGCTTGGGTGTAGTTTCCCTGCTGACGATAGACCTCCCCAATATTATTGAGAATAGTGCCTTCTTCCGCTCTATTCCCTAGCTGGCGATGGAGAGCCAGGAGTCTCTGCAGCAAGGTTTCTGCCTCCCCGTAACGACTCACGGAGTTGTACAACCACGCTAGATTGTTAAGGCTTTCAATGGTATCAACATGTTGCGCCCCCAGGACTTTTTCCTGAATCGCTAGAGCCTGCTCTACCAGGGGAATGGCCTCTGCATAACGACCCTGCCGATATAACTCGATGGCCTGTTGGTTCAGTTGTTGGGCGCGCTCTCGATCTGACTGTTGAGCAGTCTGGGTCAGGCCAAAGGCAGGGAGCAGGGAGTTACTGCTCCTAACCGCATCCAGACTGGGCGATCCTGGGGAAGCCGCTAAAAGAATGGCACAAAGACTGGTGAGGGCAATGGGCGATCGCCAGGGCTGAGATTGAGTAGCCATAGGAATACCCCCGCTTCAAGACCCAAGGGCTGGATCTCCCCGGTATTCTTCAGACCCGCTCCATCCAAACTATGGGGGGGGCAATAGCCAGGCTGCGGCCCCCATAGCCGGAGCCACCTGGAAGGGGGCAGAGGGGAACCAGAACGCCTGCTTTTATCGCTTCACCTGGCCCTAAACCTTCTAGTCAAAGCCCTATTTTGACGGCTCTGGCCGTTTCAGGCAGGGAGGGGCCTAACCAATCACCGGGGCTGGATTCATACCTACCCCCATTATCTGCCGCGTTCTAAGGGAATTCCCCCAGGATTGCAACCGGTTATTGTTTCTACAAATAGGTTCACAGTGGACCTCGACCCCGGTAGCTAGGAATCATCAGATGGTTGTCTGCCAGACGGTCTTCGCTAATCGCCTCAAGGGGCTACGGCCGGGCCGGAGGTAGCCCCTACTGAAATTCACCGCTTGCATAGGCACTACTGAACTCCTGCCAATCTTTTTTTACCTGTCGGGCATAGCTCTTGGCATAGTTGAGCAGGGGAGGCTGCCAGGATTGCTGGTGGCCAAAGTCCATCCATTCATCCAGGCCGGCAGCTCCTTGCCAGCTGGCGCTGCGTAAGTGACTCCAGGCCACGAGGCGGCCCATGGAGGCCAAAACGACTTCCAGGCGGGAAAGCTTACCGTTCCAGCTTTGCAGGGTCAAACTGTCGGAGGTGGGCATAAGTTCCCGCAAGACGTAGGACGTACCACCATAGGCCACGGGAACGGCAAAGGCAGAGGCGATCGCCTGACCTCGGCTTTGCACCGCCACCACCCGCGCAGCCTCGTGGGGCCAGGAGGGTTGGGGAAGGTGGAGATAGGGCTTCAGACTAGATCCGGGCTGCACCTTCAGGTCCAGCAGGAAGTGTCCATCGGTTTTTCCCCTGCCGTCTACGAGAATGGTATAACGCTCCAGGCCCAAACTACCAACGCCGGCAATGCGGCGGGCGACATCTAGCACCTTGAAAAAGTTCGCTTTTTCAGGCACCTTTTCATGGACCTTCTCCACCTCAGCCAGAATCGCCCGCACCTTGGCCTGGCTATCCCCGTCAGCGACAAGGGTGCGCTTACCGTCGATGCGTAAGCGGCCACCCCCGGGTTCGGTGCGTTCCTTGATGAAGTCCAGACGGGAGCGCTTTTTCAGGCTTTTCAGCAGGTCGCGGATCATACCTTTGGCCGTGGCGCGTTCCAGCCATCGCGCCTTACCCAAGCCCAGTTCCACCGTGTAAGCATCCAAAAAGATCTGGCTGAGGGATTCCGCCTGGCCCTTATCCAAATGGAATCCCTTGCGGGCTGTCCACAGGCTGGCCAAGATGCGCGCCAAATCCCAGGCGGCGGGAGCCTTGGCGGCCTCATCGAAATCGTTGATATCGAAGTAGGTCAGCCGGTTATCCCCCTTGTAACTGCCAAAGTTTTGCAGGTGCAGATCGCCACTGATCCAGGCGGCGGGGGTGGCATCTAAGGATGAATGCTGCGGCCAGTCTTCGTAGAAGAGATGGCAGGTTCCCCGGAAGAAGGCAAAGGGATCACTGGCCATCGCCCCATATTTCATGGCGAGGCGCTGAGGATCGCGACCTTGATTAAAGACCTTGAGGCGTTCGGGGACGGAGGGCATGGCTTTATCCATTGAGGGATCACCCGTAGCCATGCAACCCAGGTAGACACCTGAGGACAGCATCGCAGGCGCTCCTGTAATTCTTTGATTCTAACCAATGGGTAGGGCAGATGGAACAGTCTGCGTAGAGATGCCAGCACTGTTGATGGCCATCGGCAAAGTCTGTCGGGCCGATGAGGCCTTTATCGCTGGCCTTTCCTTGCCATGCGGTCAGTTCGGGTCATCCGAGGCTGGCATGGTGATTATTCAGGCGATCGCAGGTGGACCGGACTAGGAGGTGGGTATAACCCACCCTAACCTTTCTTTTCAAAACCCAAGACTAGACCGAAACTGTGGTTTAGGATTAAGCTAAGCTTCGACTTTTACCCCTTTCCAGAAGGCAACATAGCCTTCGATTTGTTTGGCTTTTTCCTTAGTGATGGGGTAATACCAGGCCGCATCCTTGTTTACTTGTCCATCGACTTCAATACTATAGTAACTAGCCACGCCCTTCCAGGGACAACTGGTGTGAGTACTACTATCGGTGAAGTATTGTCGGTTAAGAGCGTCGGCAGGAAAGTAATGATTTCCTTCCACAACTACCGTATTATCGCTTTCGGCTAAAACAGCATTATTCCATATAGCTTTCATAGTATTACTTTAGAAAAGTTAACGATTTGTACCCTAACATTTTTCCGGCGTTGTATGGGGAGTGATAACTCCCTGGTCGCTGGGAAACCCAACGGAAACTGAAACTGGAAACCTTTGCCATGGTCCGGCGTCTTCTTGCCCTAGCCCTATCTGTAGTGATTTGTCTGGGTTTCTGGCTGAGTCGGGCTGGACTTACCCAGGGGAGTTTGGCCGTTGCTACAGGCCGGGGCGGGGCGGTGGCCACCGTCGATGGCGATGCCACCCGCATTGGCCTAGAGGTATTGCGCCAGGGGGGTAATGCTATCGATGCGGCGATCGCTGCCGCTGCTGCCCTGGGGGTTACCGAACCGTTCTCCACCGGGATTGGCGGGGGTGGGTTCATGGTCATCTATCTCAAAGATCAGGACCGGGTTATCACCCTAGACGGCCGCGAGCAGGCCCCAGCCGCCACCACCGTCGACCTTTTTCGGGACCCATCTAACCCTGGGGAATTGCTGCCCTTCTTTCCCCACCGCATCTCTTCTGGGGTAGCGGTGGGGGTACCTGGCACCCCCCTGGAGTGGGCCGAAGCCCTAAACCGTTATGGCACCCTCTCCCTAGCCGCCGCCCTGCAACCCGCCATGGCTTTAGCAAAGCAGGGGTTTATAGTCGATCGCACCTTTGCCCAACAGATTGAACAAAACCAGGTCCGCTTTAGGGCCTTTAGCTCTACCCGGGCCCTCTATCTCCCCAAGGGGCAGCCACCGGCGATCGGCAGCCGATTTAAAAATCCTGACCTGGCCAAAACCTACGGCCTGCTGGCGGAGCAGGGCGTCAATGCCTTCTATCGAGGGGAAATCGCGGCGGCCATGGTGCAGACGGTCCAACGGCCACCGGCGGTGGCTACCCCTCCCTTCCCGATTGTCCCCGGAGCCATGACCCTAACCGACCTCGATCGCTATGGTGTGCGGGTGCGGCCCCCCACGGTCACCCAGTATCGGGGCTATACCCTCTACAGCATGGGGCTGCCCAGCAGTGGGGGGATCACCACCGGGGCCATTCTCAAATTACTGGAGGGTTTTGATCTGAGCCAGGGGGATCGCGCCCAGGCCTGGCATAGCGTGATCGAGGCGGAACGGCTAGCCTTTGCCGATCGCAACGCCTACCTGGGGGATCCGGAGTTTGTGGATGTGCCCCTAACGGGCCTGCAGAGTCCGGGTTTTATTCAAACCCGGCGGGCGCAGCTGGACGCTAGCCGACCCGAGGATCCAGACTTTAGGGCACCCCCCGGGGATCCCCTACCCTTTCAGCAGGACCCCAGCCCCAGCCTCACCAGCCTGCCAACGGTGGCTCAGGGAGATGAACAATCGGGCCTGTCCACCACCCACCTGGTGACCAGTGACCGCTGGGGTAATCTGGTCTCCTACACCTGTACCCTTGAATCCACCGGCGGATCGGCCATGGTGGTGCCAGGCTATGGTTTTATCCTGAATAACGAGTTGACCGACTTTGACCCCGTCAGCCCCCACCCCAATGCCCCTGAACCCTACAAGCGCCCCCGCAGTAGTATGGCTCCCACCATTATGCGTAGCCCCAAGGGTGCAATGCTGGCCTTTGGCTCCCCCGGTGGTTCCACCATTATTACGACGGTGGCCGGTATCGCCGTCAATCTAATTGATTTTGGCCTGTCCCTCCCCGAGGCGATCGCCGCCCCCCGCCTTTCCCAGCGCAACACCGGCCTGACCCAGGTAGATAACCAACTGGAGCAGACACCCCTAGGACAGGGTTTAATCAAACTTGGCCATCGCCTCACCCCAGTGGCGGAAATAGGGGCGGCGGTGGGGTTAGTCATGGATGCCGACGGTACTCTACTGGCGGTGGCCGAACCCACCCGACGGGGGGGCGGGGCGGCCATGGTGGTAACCCCGTTGTAGGGGCAAACCGTCGCTAGCCTATGTCAAGAATTGGGTTGGGAACCGGTGGATGTAGGCCCCTTAGCCATGAGCTTACATTTGGAACACATGACCCTGCTGTGGATTCATAGGGCCCGGGTGCAGGGCTTGGGATCTGGGTTTGTCTGGGCAAGACTCCAACGCTAGGGACAGGCAGGGCGATACCGAGAGGGATGGGATTTTTGCGTGAACCCTGACTCGATTGCCCTAAACACCCGCAAGCTTGCGTAGTTGTAGGACTGGATCAAGGGTGTCAATGGTTAAGTTGGCCACCACTTCTTCCTCTGCGGCGGTGCAGTCGTAGACAACGTAGGTCCAAATTCCTGGATTCCCTGCTTCCGCACTCTCTCCTTCGTAGAAGGTAACCGTCCCATCTGCCTCGCAGTCATAGTAAGCGGAGTAAACATCTTCCCATTCGCAATCTGAGTTCTCCAGGGTGTCCCGAATATTAGCCAATACTCCAGCGATATGGTGAGGCTGGGATTCTACCTGAACCAGACGGACTTCTTCCCAAAGAAAATTGTGTAGATCAATAGCCATAGCAGTTACCTGTGTAAATCGGATTGGCTCTAAGGTTAAAAGGCTAGGGACTTAGTAGCGCGGAAAGCGTCTGAAACCCAGTAAACGGCCCATTCCCAATAGCATGGCCGATCGAGAATAACCCAATTCCAGCCCCACGGTGGGGTTGCATGCCATAGTTAGGTCTGCCCACTTTGATACTGAAATAGATTTCCGTGCCACCAAGGGTAGATAGGTCTAGCCTAAATGGCAATCTGCTGAAATGGTTGCTGGTTCAAAGATTCTTCATGGTGAGTTTAAGTTCTTCGTGAATATCTCACCCTAAGGTGCTTTCCCTGGGATAGGCAAGCCATTCTACATCAGGCCCCTCCCATCGCCCCCATCAAAGCCAGAATAACGACCTGAAAAGCCGGGTCTACCTCAGCCCAGGGCATACCAACGGCTACCGAGTAGTAGGGCATGCACTCCGATTTCAATAAAGATGAGTCAGGCTAACCTGTTGATCGCAACCAGGATAGGAACCCTAGCCGTTGCTCTGCTTTGAGTTTTACCGCGATCGCCCACCCCTACATAGGGTGGGAATACCCCTAGCTAAGGCCTGAGTTAATGGGCTATAAGGGAAGAATCCTTTGCTCTCTCCCATGGAAAACCACCTTTCCTCCCCCAACCTGGATGACCTGGACCATAGCATCATTGAGCTGATGAAGAAAAACGGACGGATCAGCTTCAAAGAAGTCAGCGATCGGGTTAGCGTCCCCGAAGCCACCGCCCGTTATCGCGTCCAGCGTCTACTTAGCAGCGACCTGTTGCAACTGGAAGCCTGGATCAATCCCAACCAGATAAAGGCCACCAGCTCCGTTATCGTTAATTTGACGGTAAAGAATGGTCAACTAAACTCCATAGCCGATCAACTGGCCCAGTTAGAGGAGGTCCAGTTTCTCTCCATTGTCGCTGGCCGTCATAACATCGTCGTCAACGCTAGCTTCGACACCCAGGATGGTTCACTGCGATTCTTTAACAAGCTTGCCAGCATCCGAGGCATCATCGACTACGAAACCCAAATTGTCACCAGGTTGGTGAAGGCCCACTATGATTACAGTTTGAACTAAGTCTGTAGGACTAATTCTTTCAGGATAGGCCCTCTCGTCACCAGAATGACAAGTGACTGGGCCTCAGAGGCATGCGGAAAGATAAGCGCCAGCCGGACTGCTATCTGGGGAGACCCCCTAGAGGTCACCGAGCCATGGCCCATTACCCTAGACACCGAGCGATCGGTGATTTCACAACCCAGTTGGGTTAACCGCTGCATAACAGGGAGTAGGACAACAGAAAAGTTCCCCACAGTTACCGTAGTCGCCGTAGGGAACTTCTGGATTTTCAGGAACTACTCAGGTAATATGCCCTGTCCCCTTAACCAGGGTCCGCCCCCGCCCAAATATAGGCCAGATCACCGATCCCCCCGCCTACTCCAGATCAATCACCTGGTAACCCGACTGGCACTGTCAACCCTGGGCCACCCACCCTCGAACCCTTCCGCGAAGTCCAGGGCGGCGGCACGCCCAGGGCGAGGGGGTCCGGGGGAAATCGCCATTCCCCCGGTAAAAAAACAGCAATCCAGCAGTCAGTACTCAGCACTGAGAAATCCCTTCCACCCACCCCCTCACCCACGGAAAATATCTCCCCACCCAGGTCTACAGGCCGAGAGCAAAGCGAAGCGCGATCGGCTAACCCCTGCCGCCGCGGCGGCCCGCCCCGTCCGGGGGAAATCGCCATTCCCCCGGCAAAAAAACAGTAATCAATAGGCAAGTTTCCCCTAGCCAGGCCCCTCAAGCCACCCCCATCTGAGCCAGCAGGTGTTTAACCAGGGGATGATCGGAGAGTTGATGGGTTTGGTTAGCCCCAACAACCCCCTGCAGAAAGGCGACAAAGTTGCCAAAGACGGTTTGAAAGTTGGGGTGATCGGTGCCCACCGCTTCAGCCAGCATAGCCAGAGCTTCCAGGTACAGCGGTTCCGCCTCGTCGTAGCGCCCCTGTGACTCGTAGAGTCCGGCCAGATTGTTGAGGCTGGCGGCGACATCGGGATGGCGTTCCCCCAATAGCTCCCGGCGCAGCTCCAGGGCCTGGCGGTACAGCGGTTCCGCCTCGTCGTAGCGCCCCTGTGCACGGTAGAGTCCGGCCAGATTATTAAGGCTGGTGGCAACATCGGG
>JBEITR010000058.1:0-20135 GCA_040374765.1 Leptolyngbya sp. | reverse complement strand
CTCGAACTGCTGGCAAAAATCATCAATATGGCAAAACAACTCTTCTAGACTGTCCATAGGGGGGCCGGCTGAATCGTTTAGGTAATTTCAGCTTACAGAGCCCCTCCTTTCCTTATCCCGAACTGAGGTTAGGTTAAGGGGGAGCTGATCAATCTACTGGTGATGATTAGCGACCGTCCTTTGATAATCCATCACCAACCGTCGATGATCAGCCACCAACCTGCAAAGGTTAACAACCAATCGTTAAGCTCCATGGCCTAAGGGTTATAGATCAGTCCTAAAACCACAAATAAGCATCGCAAAAGTTTGAGTTACATCACTCCTGGGTCATGTAATTGGCCCCATCCCTCCATCAGAAGCACTTTCCCTTGAGGGATCAGGGGTCAGTAATCAGGAGCAGTCTGTACCCAGGTTCCAACCCACAGGCAGTTTCTCCTCCAAGCAGCCGGGGTCTACAGGCTAAGAGCAATGGGAAGCGAGATCGGCCGCCCACCCCTTCCGCGAGGTCCAGGGCGGCGGCACGCCCTGGGCGAGGGGGTCCGGGGGAAACCGCCATTCCCCCGGAAAGAAAACCCCAACCTGAGTAGCCCTTGGCCCATCCTAGGCTTGCCGGTTCAGCGGTTAAAAAGCCCTGGGCTCAAAGGTTGGGGCCACCTCTAGATCAAAAACATCATCATGGATACGGGCCACGTAAAGCCCCTCGGCGATCGCCTGGGCCTTCACCGCCTCAGACCAATCCACCGCCGCCAGAATGCCGTAGAGGTGCTTATCCCGATGCTCTGGAAAAAACTCACGAAACCGACTCAGGGTAGTCTTTAACTGGGAAATTGCCTCCTCCCGGGGATGGCTCTTCACCTCCACCAGAAAAGCCCGATTGATATCCCCATTGGCATAGGCCAGCACATCAATCTCCAGGTGGGCACCCTTTTGTCGTGCCCGCACCCGGGGAGTCACCACCGTCATGCCAAACCGCTGCTGCAGGATAGCTTCCATAGAAGGCAGAGCCAAACCCTCGGTAAAACTACCAAACTTAGCCCCCAACCCGCCAATTTGTTTACCCAACTCCTTGAGCTGGTGATCGGTCTCCTGGAATTTTCGATCGGTCTCCAGGGATTTTTCCCGAAGCAGGAGAGTAGTTTCCTTAAGTTGACGATCGGTTTCCTGAAAGAGGCGCAGGATATCCTCGTAGGTGGGCTGGGCGGTAGACATAGCCAAACCAGGAGTAGTTTAGATGTATTGTAGCAGCGGTCCCCCCCGACCTGTCTACCTGCCGCGAGTAGGGAAGCAGGATCAGAATTCAGAAGCCCTGGGCCGACTGTCGGCTACCTTGTGGCAAGCGACATGGTGACCCGGATCTACCTCCAGCAGTTGGGGTGCCGGGGCCTGCCGACAGATCGCCTCCGCCAGCGGGCAGCGGGGGTGGAATTGGCAGCCCTGGGGGGGGTTAGCCGGGTTGGGTACGTCGCCGCTCAGGACTATCCGTTGACGTTTGGCCTCGACGGCGGGGTCAGGAATCGGCACCGCCGAAAGCAAGGCCTGGGTGTAGGGATGGAGGGGCTGACGGTAGAGGGTTTGCCGGTCCGCTAGCTCCACCAGCTGGCCCAGGTACATGACCGCGATTCGATCGCAGAGGTGGCGCACCACGCTCAGGTCATGGGAAATAAATAGATAGGTGAGGCCCAACTGTCGCTGTAGGTCCTGCAGCAGGTTAAGGATCTGGGCCTGAATCGAGACATCCAGGGCGGCGATGGGTTCATCGCAGACAATCAAGCCCGGATTCAGGGCCAGGGCCCGGGCGATCGCCAGGCGCTGCCGCTGGCCACCGGAAAACTGGTGGGGATAGCGATCTCTAACCTCCCAGGGCAGCCCCACCATCTCTAGCAATTGCCTGACCCGCTGGCTAACCGACTCCCCCCTGGGCTCACCAAAGATCGCCAGGGGTTCCGCCAACATTGCCCCCACCGTCATGCGGGGGTTGAGGGAGGCATAGGGGTCTTGAAACACCATCTGCATCTGCCGCCGCCGCTGGCGCAGGGCCTCCCCCTTGAGCTGGGTTAATTCGACCCCCGCCAACCGCACCGATCCACCGGTCACCGGTAGCAGTTGCAAAATCGCCAGCCCCGTGGTGCTCTTACCACAGCCCGACTCCCCCACCACCCCCAACAGTTGGAGTTGCAGTTGCGGCGGCTGTTAGACCGGCTGCACCAGCACTACCGCGATCGCCCCAGTTACGCCCCCGGCAACCTGCTCAACCTGCTCTGTGAGCTGGGGTTTAACCTGCGGGGCTATGACTTTTCTCAGCTGATGGTGTGGCAGGCAGACCTGCAGGGGATGGCGCTCCAGCAGGTCAATTTCAGCCGGGCTCACCTGGCCCGGTCGATTTTTACCAAAACCCTGGGGGGCGCCCTATCGGTGACCTTTAGCCCCGACGGCCAGCGGTTAGCCACCAGTGATATCAATGGCATTATTCGGCTTTGGCAGGTCAGTGATGGCAAGCAAATCCTCACCTGTGAGGGCCATGGCAGTTGGGTGTGCCTGGTGGCCTTTAGCCCCGACGGCCAATGGTTGGCCAGCGCCAGTGAAGATAAAACCGTCAAACTCTGGAGCGTAGACAGCGGCGAATGCCTGCAAACCCTGCGGGGCCACGATCACTGGGTCTGGTCGGTGGCCTTTAGCCCCGAGGGGGACACCCTGGTCAGCGGCAGTCAGGACCAGACGGTGAAAATCTGGGACCGCTCCACCGGCACCTGTCGGCAAACCCTCACCGGCCATTCCAGTTGGGTCCAGTCCGTGGCCTTTAGCCCCGAGGGGAGGGCGATCGCCAGCGGCAGCGAAGACCAAACCATCCGTCTCTGGGACCCCCAAACCGGGGATTGCCTGACCACCATTCGGGGCTACGCCAGCTGGATTCAGTCCGTGGCCTTTAGCCCCCGGGGCAACCTGCTGGCCAGCAGCAGCGAAGATCACACCGCCCGCCTCTGGGACCTCACCAGTGGAGCCTGTCTGGGTAGCCTGGGGGGGCCCAACAGCGCCCTCCTGTCCGTGGCCTTCAGCCCCGATGGAGAGTGGTTGGCCGGGGCCGGATTTGACCACCGGGTGTGGCTTTGGCAGGTCAGTACCGGTACCTGCCTGAGGGTGCTGGAGGGTCACGGTTCCTGGATTCGATCGGTGGCCTTTAGCCCCTGCGGTACTCTGCTGGTCAGCGGCGGCGGTGATTGCCTGGTGAAAATCTGGGATCTCAACACCGGTGCCTGCCTGAGGACCCTGCGGGGCCATAGTAACTGGGTTTGGTGCGTGGCCTTTAGCCCCGATGGCCGCTACCTGGCTAGTTGTGGCGATGACCAGACGGTCAAACTGTGGGACAGGGCGACGGGTAAGGGGCTGATCACCCTGCGGGAACACACCAGCAGTGTCACCTCCGTGGCCTTTAGCCCCGACGGTAGCCAGCTGGTCAGCAGTAGCGCCGACCAAACCATTAAGCTATGGGAGGTGGAGACCGGCACCTGCCGGCATCACCTGGTCAGCCATAGCAGTGCGGTTTTTCTAGCCAGCTTTAGCCCCGATGGACAGTGGCTCGCCAGTTGCAGTGCCGACCAAACCATTAAACTGTGGAGCGTGGCCAGCGGTGCCTGCCACCAAACCCTGACCGGCCACACCAACCTGGTGTTTTCCGTCGCCTTTAGCCCCGACGGCCAACTCCTGGCCAGCGGCAGTCGGGACGAAACCATCAAACTCTGGCGGGTGGATAAGGGGACTTGCTGGAAAACCCTGAGGATAGAAAGGCCCTACGAGGGCATGGATGTTTCTGGGGTGATGGGCTTAACCGAAGCCCAACTGGCGACCCTCACCATGCTGGGGGCTGTGGTTAAGATTGAGTAAGGTCGAAAATACTGACCCTGCCATTGCTATATATCAGAATAACCTCGGCCAGGTCGCCTGTCAGTCCACTTATCACATCGCAAAATATAACACACGTAATTTTGGTTCTCGTCGGCAGTAAGGTGATTGACAAAGGAGTTGTCTAAGCCTGAGGAGCTTTATCTACGGTTAAGCCGTAACCTTAAGGGGCTGAGCTATCGGCAATCTTCCTAGAGAGGTCTCTGTCAACTGACCGATGGATCCTTACCAGGGCTTCTTCCAAGAGAGAGGCGGCATCATCCCAGGTGTAACCAGTGGCGGTTTCATAGGCAGCATTCGACATCAATTGCCACTGGAAGTCAGGTAGTTGAATAACTTTAATCAAATAAGAAGCCAGACTTTCAATATCCTCTACAGGAGCAAGAAAACCATTAATGCCTGGCCTGATAATCTCAGGAGCTATACCAGTTGACACCGATACCACTGGACAACGACAGGCCATAGCCTCAAGAATGGGTAAACTAAACCCCTCTGACCGGGAACCACATAACCAAACATCACAGGAAGCGTAAATATCCCGAATGGTATTTTGAGGAGGTCTAAAACTAAACTCTACTTCAGGAGGAAGAGGAATTTTAGAAGATGAATAAACAGAGCTAAAGGCAACCACACTCACCTCTGGAAACCTATCTCTAACTAACTGAATGGCTCCCAAGCAAATATCCGATCCTTTCCAGACCAGATCAGAATACATAAAGCCTATAACCGGTTTACGATTCTTACTCCGAGCCTGGGCGTTGAACAGGCTAGTATCTACACTATTAGGGACTAAATACACATCATTTCTATTATTTCCATATTCTTCAATCATTAAATTAACTAACCACTGAGAAATCGTCACCTTTGGAAACGGGAGCCTATAGGTAGCTTTCACGCGATTCTGACGTTGGTGATCAATCACTATTTCATGATGCTGGACAAAATATATTTTTTGTCCTTTTCTATCGGAAAATTTGGCTATCCATTCTGCAGTCTCCCACCAGGTTGCCACAATAAAATCAGCATCTGGCAGATCGGATTCTTGAATATCAGAAGTTTTCGAGATATGGACTGATAACTGATTTATTTCAAAATAAGTAGAATCAGAATAGTCATCAGCGAGAAAAGACCTATTTTTAATAAAGGATCGAAGGGATGGTAGAAAATGCTTATGCTTCGGCTTAGGAACAATTATAAAAACATCATGCCCTTTATCTCGTAGGTATTTTGCATGGGTGGCAACCACCCGAATACCCCCGGAAATCGTCAAGCATGGAATTACAAAAGTAATCTTCATTATTAGCAGGCAAATATGCCGGTTTTTTAAAGAGATGAGACTCTACAGCAGTTACCTTATCCCTTCTAAATTAGGAGAAACAGAGTAACTATGTACTTTACCCCAATCCACTATATAAATCGATCAAAATACTCCTATCCACTATATACATCTTTAACTCAAGTTTACCTATTTCCCGATTATGACTAATTCACCCGTCCATAAAAATGCTACGCCCCTGGATTGGGGTTATGGCCGTGTAGCCACCCATTATTGGAGACGAAGGACCCTATCAATCCCGTCATCCTCGTCTGTCCTGCATCGACCCAGGGATCTATCCTACCGTGTCCCCATTGGGTAGGGGTGGCAGTGTAGTTTCTGCCAGAACGCCTAGGACCCAGTTAATTATTCATTTTCATGTCTCTTAACTGACAGACTTTTCCCGTATTAAGAGCCATGAAAAAACGAATGCCAGGGAACCTTCTAGCTCGCCTCCCTGCAGGTGGCTACGGCTATAAATCTGCTAAAACTTTAAAAATAGTACACTACTTTACTCCATCAGAATAGAACAGGGCCATGGCAACCCGCCGCCATAGCCCTGAATGAAATTGGGATGATTAGCCCCTAGGGTATGGCCACCAGATTAGACTTAATCGATACCTGATCGGGGTTAGCCCACAGAATCATCTTCAAGTCGTAGGAGCTATTTAAGTAGCGATGCCGGGGCAAAATCCGTAGAGACAGTCCCTGTAACCCACTGGATGCGTACTCGACTTCAATGCTATAGCAACTCTTGCCATGCTGATCTTCTCCTTGGTAGATCATGGGAGTCGCTACGCCCGTGTGGATTTCACCGTCAACGGCGATACTGCCCCGGTAGAGTTCAACCTGAATATCCTCAGGGGTAATTGCCCCTAATTGCAGGCGGGCCATGACTTTAAAGGGCTGGTTGACGCGCAGATCGCTGGTATTGGATATAACAATTTCCTCAATACGCATGTCGTACCAGTGCTCTTGCAGGCGAGATTTCCACACCGCTAATTCTTTGCCAGGACCATAATCTTGGGAAATTAGCACCTGGGCCCGATCACTAGCGGCAAAGTAGCCTTGATTAGCGTAGTCTTTGACCATACGGGCGGTGTTAAACATGGGAGTGTTGAAGTAGATGGCCTCCTTCATTTTGGCCACCCAGCCCCGGGGAATTTCTTCCTTGTCCCGCTCATAGAAAAGGGGAACCACTTCCTTTTCTAGGATTTCGTAGAGGGCGTTAGCCTCCACATCATCCTGGTAGTCAGGATCGTCATAATCTTCTCCATGACCGATGGGCCAACCGGTGCGAATGTAATCGGCTTCGTCCCACCAACCATCCAGGACGCTGAGATTGGGCAGCCCATTCATGGCCGCCTTCATACCGCTGGTGCCCGAGGCCTCCCGGGGACGACGGGGATTGTTTAACCAAACATCACAACCCGCTACCATATCCCGGGAAAGGTGAATATCGTAGTTGGGCACAAAGACAATGGATTGGTGTAGGCCTTCATCTCGGGTAAAGTGGATGATGCTGCGGATCAGTTCCTTCCCTGGAATGTCCTTGGGGTGAGCCTTACCAGCAATTACAAACTGCACTCGACGACCGTGGCCGTCACCGTTAATAATTTTGCGGATGCGCTCTAGATTGTGGAGGAAGAGGGTGGCCCGTTTATAGGTGGCAAACCGTCGGGCAAAGCCAATGGTCAGCACAAAGGGATCGAGACATTCCTGGGCTTGCTTCAGTTCCCGGGCTGATCCCCCCCGTTCCAGCAAGCTGCGGGTCAGTCGTTCCCGCACGGTTACCACCAGGTTAGAGCGACACTGCTCGTGGTTACGCCAGAGTTCTTCGTCGGGAATGGCATGGACCCGCTTCCAGAGAGAGGCGCCAGGACCGGCCTCAGACCAGCTAGGGCCCAGGTAGCGATCGTAGAGGGTCTGGGTAGATCTAGCCACACAACTACGGGCGTGGACGCCGTTAGTGATGGCATAGACCGGCACCTCACTCAGGGGGAGCTCAGACCAAAGTTCGCCAAACATGGCGCGGGAAACCTCTGCATGGAGCTTACTGACGCCATTGATGAAGGTAGCGGTTTTAATAGCCAGCACCGCCATACTAAAGGGGGCTGAGAAATCACCGGTCTGGGTGCGCCCCAGGGCTAAAAATTCATCATCCCCCAGACCAAAGCGCTGACGGTAACGCCCCAGGTAGTGCAGCACCTTATCGGGGGGAAACAGGTCAATACCGGCTGGGACCGGAGTGTGGGTGGTAAACATCTGGCTGGCCTGGGCTACCTGGAGGGCCTCAGAGAAACTCAGGCCATCTTCCTCCATGAAGACCCGAATCCGTTCTAAAGCCATAAAGGCGGAATGGCCTTCATTCATATGGTAAGCGGTCGGGTTCAGCCCCAGGGCCTTGAGCATGCGAATACCGCCAATTCCCAGCATGATTTCCTGGTGAATGCGCATATCAATGTCGCCACCGTAGAGGCGATCGCAGATATCCTGGTCGTACTGGTTATTGGGCTCAATGTTGGTGTCTAGCAGGTACAGGGGCACGGTTCCCACCTGTACTCGCCAGATGCGGGCATAAACGGTGCGGCCAGGATACTCCACCCCAATTCGTAATTCTGCTCCCTGGTCATCCCGCTCCAAATGGAGGGGCATGTTGTAAAAGTCATTAATGGGATAGCGCTCTTGCTGCCAGCCGTCAGCATTGAGGTATTGGGCGAAATAACCTTCCTGATAGAGCAAACCCACCCCCACCAGGGGTAGGCCCAGGTCACTGGCTGACTTCAGGTGATCTCCCGCCAGTACTCCCAGCCCCCCTGAGTAAACGGGCATGCAGGAGGTGAGGCCAAACTCCATAGAGAAGTAGGCATACCGCTCTCCATGGACCGGCGTCAGACGATGCTTCTTATACCAGAGGCGATTATTTAAGTAATCTTCTAACCGCTGCGCCGCCCGGTCCATCTGGGCCAAAAAGCCATCATCCTCCGTAACGTCGTTCAACCGATCCTGGCTGATGGTGCCTAACATCAGCACCGGGTTGTAGCGGCTCGACTGCCACAGATCAGCATCAAGGCGACGAAACAGGTCTACGGTCTCCACGTCCCAATCCCAATGCAGGTTATAGGCAAGGCTCCGAAGAGCCTCCAGACGCTGAGGTAGGGCTGGAGTAACGTTAAAAGTACGAATCGGTCGCATAAAAATATGGATTACCAAGGGAGGGTAAGCAAGCTAGGTTTATTTTGCCGTCAATAGATCCATCTCAGGCTATTTTTAATACTTTTTCCCAGGTCCTGCGCCCCCGATGGGCTAGGCCCTAGCTTTTTCCTGTCTGGTCAGGCCAGATAAGATGGTCCGTGGCGAGCCATACACCTATCGCTCTAGCCCTTTAGCTGAGGACACCGCCCCAGGCTGCGGGTCTTCGCCCACCGCCAATCCCATGGCCGTCTTGTCCTCACCGGACTGGCGACTGCCGTAACCCATCCCCGCGGTTTTCTGTGGCCACAGCTATAGCTGAGGCGAGCCCTAGCTACGGGGATACTGGGTCATCAGGGTTTGTACGGCCTCGGCGTGGTAAGAGCTACGGGTCAGAGGTGAGGATACCACCTGTAAAAAGCCCTTAGTCTCCCCTACCTGACGCCACCGTTGAAATTGATCGGGCGTAACAAACTCATGGACGGGTAGATGCTTGGGACTGGGTTGCAGGTATTGTCCCAGGGTCAGAATATCGCAATCGACCCGACGTAGATCTTCCATAACCTGCCCTACTTCTTCATCGGTTTCCCCCAGGCCGACCATCAAACCTGATTTCGTATAAACAGACGGGGCCAGGTCGCGGGTGCGCTTCAGTAGTTCTAAGGAGCGCTGGTAATCGCCCTGGGGCCGGACCCGGCGGTAGAGTCGCGGTACGGTTTCCGTATTGTGGTTAAGTACGTCTGGCCGAGCTGTGAGGATGGTGGCCAGGGCCTTCCAGTTGCCACACAGGTCAGGAATCAGGACTTCGATGGTAGTGGCGGGGGAATGTTCTCTGACTGCCCTAAGGCAGGCTACAAACTGGCTAGCCCCACCATCCTCTAAATCGTCGCGATTCACCGAGGTAATCACCACATGCTTAAGGCCCAGGCGCCGTACTGATTCTGCCAGGCGGAGGGGTTCGCTAGGGTCAAGGGCCTGGGGGTGTTTTTCAAAGTCGATATCGCAGTAGGGGCAGGCGCGGGTACAGGCCGGTCCCATAATTAAAAAAGTAGCTGTCCCGGCTTGAAAGCACTCGCCAATGTTAGGACAGGAGGCCTCTTCACAGACCGTATTCAGGCCCAGGTCTTGAAGAATTGCCTTGACTGCCCCTACCCGTTCCCACTGAGGAGCCTTGACCCTTAACCAATCTGGTTTTACCGCCACCGCTTTGTTTCCCGATATAGTTGACTTTAATCATAGCAATCCAGGGCTGACTGGTGAGTTGACCTATCTATCGTGAGGCCTATTGGCTAGAGGGCATGATGACCATTCTCCTCGCCCCCCCGACACCAGTATGATCGGGCCTTCTCCGCTGCATCGCTGTGTGGTGGTTTTGTGTTACGGGGCGGCAGCCTTGCTGGCCTGGACAACCTGGCATGACTACCGCGATGGCGATCGCCAGCCAGCCCATAACCTGTTTCAATCCGCTGCCCTGCAAAGACTCACCACCCCCCTTAGCCAGGCCCCCCGTTCCCTGATTTCCACCAATACCCGTATTGAAATAGTTCTGAGCCAGCGCCGCCTTACCCTCTACCAGAACAGCCAGGTGTTGATGAAAGCTCCCATTGCCATTGGTCAGGCAGACTGGCGTACACCCTCTGGTGATTTTGCTGTCCAAACCATGCGTATTAATCCAATCTGGCAACATCCAATTACCAAACAGGCAATTCAGCCAGGCCCAGATAACCCCCTGGGATCACGGTGGATTGGATTCTTAGTGAAAGGAGGCTACCACATTGGCATTCACGGCACCAACCAGGAAACCCTGATCGGTGCAGCTGTATCCCACGGTTGTGTACGCATGCTGGAAAAAGATATCCGTAGGCTCTACGATCACATCAGGATTGGTACTCCTATTCTGGTAAAACCTTAGATAGGGCTACACCGATAGGGGTACATCAATACCTGCGGCCCTCAGATCAACGGGTTGCCAGGGCTTCTCATCTACGGCCATCTGTTCAATGAGACTGGCTAATCGTAAGGCCTTAAGAGCTTGTTCACCGCCAACCGAGGGTGGTTCGCCGCCCCGAACACAGTTAATAAAATGTTCCAGTTCGGCATGGAGGGGCTCAATGTTACTGGTATAAACCTTTTCAATTAAACCGTCCTGGCGGTAGAGTACCTGGCCGTAGTCGGCGGAGCAATCAGCGGTAGTCTGACGGTGAATTAAAATTTCGTTATTGAGAAAATCGGCCTCAGTCAGGGAATTTTTGCAATGGGCGGTAATCGTCCGAATTTTACGGTGGGTGACCTTACTGGCGGTTAGGGTGGCCACAATTCCATTACTAAAACCCAGGGTGGCGGTAACGTAGTCAAGATAGTCAGAGTCAGTCACCCGTCCGCCGCTGGCTGTCAAGGTGGAAACACCTGATCCGGCCAACTCCAGGAGTAAGTCAATATCGTGGATCATTAAGTCGAGAACCACTGAGACATCGTTGGCCCGTTGGGAATAGGGGCTCATGCGACGGGCTTCAATGGCCAGCAGTTTTTCTGTCTTTAGGACTTTATGCAGCTCCTGAAAGGCAGGATTAAAGCGCTCAATATGGCCAACTTGTAAAATACAATTGGCCTCTACGGCGGCATTTACCAGGGACTCAGCCTCAGCAATACTAGCGGCTATGGGTTTTTCAATTAAGACGTGAATACCAGATTGTAGACAGGCCATGCCCACGCTGTGATGGAACCGGGTCGGTACAGCTATACACACCGCATCTACATGGCCTAGCAAATCCTGATATTCTTCAAAGAAACGGACTCGATACTTACCGGCTGTGTCTAACCCCCGCTCCACATTTAGGTCAGAAATACCCACCAGTTCCACGTCTTTAAAACGGCTGAGTACCCGAGTGTGGTGCTGTCCCATATTACCAACACCAATTACACCGACACGAATGGGGTCAGGCAAATTTCGGGAAGACGTCATATCTAATAGTGATGAAGACTGAACAGTTTTATTGTGCACGTCTGTCCCTCCTTAATGGGGACAAAATTCTACTGGCAAGGCTAAGGGATGGCTTTATAAGGAGTAGCAGTACATAGCTAAACCGCCATGGCGTCTATCCTTTTCACGAGGATATCCTGCAATCTAGGTCCCTGGGTCGATAGGACAGTCCACTGATGTCCACCATAGGTACAGGTCTCACCCGGTTGGGGAATTTTTTGCATTTGGTGAATCAAAAACCCTCCTAAGGTTTGATAGTTATCACTATAGGGCAACTCCAGTCCCAACAGTTCATTCACTGTGTCGAGATCTACCTGGGCCCTAACTCGATAGGTACTCTCATCCAGGCGTTGCACTAGGCTGGCTGCCTGCCGATTAGGACCATGGACTTCTCCAATAATCTCCGTTGTTAAATCCCGCAAGGTGAGTAGACCCGCAGTGCCACCAAATTCATCTACCACGATCACCAGTTCCTGGCCAGTGCGTTGAATCGTCACCAAAATTTCATGCAAGGGGGTATGTTCAAGCACAAAGCGAGCCGGTCTCACCCAGGGCTGGATGGATGTAGCCAGGGTAATTTCTTCTCGCGCTAAGGGGCCTAGAAGATGTTTCAGGTCAACAATACCTTCAATATCATCAATGGAATCACCGATTACTGGGTAGCGGGAATGCTCTGTGGTGGCTACGGTTTGCAGTAGGTCTGCGAGTTGGGCTGAAACACTAACTGCGTGGATCTGGGTACGGGGAACCATGATTTCTCCAGCCGCCACATCCCGAAATTCAAACACATTGTTTAGCAGCTCTCGCTCTTCTGCCTCCAGGTCAGGGATCTCAGTTGTATTGCGGATGATCAACTGGAGTTCCTCGGGGGTCAGCCGACTGTAGCTGAATTGGTCGCTGTACTGGATTCTGACTAGACGCAGTAGGCACCGGGTAGATTGGTTCAAAATCCAGATAAATGGGTTAAATAACCGCGCGATCGTCAAGCTGAGGGGGGCTAGATAACGGGCCAGTTCCTCCGGATAGAGCATGGCCACAGATTTAGGACATAACTCCCCCAGGACGATTTGCAAGTAAGCGACCAGCAAAAAGGCGGTAGGAATGGCAATCCCATGGGCTAGAGATTCTCCCTGACCCCGGGTCAGAGGGCTATGGCTGAGCCAAAAAGCCAAAATCACCGCCATGGTACTTTCACCGATCCAGCCCAGGGCTAAGCTGGAAAGGGTGATTCCCAATTGGGTTGTAGATAGCAAACGATCTAGGTTGCGCTGTAAGTACTGGACTGTTCTAGATTGAACATCCCCCTGGGACACCAATTGACTAATGCGGGAACGACGTACAGAAACTATGGAAAATTCAGCCGCAACGAAAAACGCATTAATTCCAATTAAGAGCGATACCGCCATTAAACGGGAAGCGATAGCACTGGCGGTCAGGGTGTCGGGAACAATCAAACCCAAGGGTAGCGCTAAAGGGTACATAGGAGACCGTTACAATGGGCCCAAACCCCACCCTGTTACTGGCCACCACCACTGGTCAACACCTTAACCCGCTCCAAGATATCGGCTTCTTTGGCCAACACCAATTGACCCTGACCTTTCGCCCCAGACTCACGATTAATGGGGGTTCCACTGGTGGGTCGAGCATCGGGCTGACGAATCACCCCCAGGGCTTGCCGACCCGCGGTAAACCCCCAGGATGCACTGACCACACCCGTACCAATCATGAGAGATAACAGGATCAAGGTTAAGGCGACAGCAGGATTCATGGCGGTCTTTTAGAAGAATATGTAGCTTTGGCCAGAACACTGAAAGTAGGATGGAGCAGGGAAAGGGGAGCCTGGGGAGGCGTCTGGCTCGCCTTGGCCCCCTTGACCATGGCTACGGCTATAGTTTCAAGCCCATAGATAGTCTTAAGCGTATACCACGAACATAGGCTAACTATAGCGGCTTTCCCGGATAGCCGATCGCAATCTTGATGGCGAAATATGACTTTTGTCAGAAGTCCCAGGTTCGCCTACCTGCTGGGCTACTCCCTAGAGAAAATATCTGAGGTGAAAACCAATAGGTCTGAAAAAATCTTCACAGGATGCAATGTTCTATGGATTTTCTAGACCCTATAATGTTAGAGCTATGGGTAATGGAACCCGGTCCTTCTGCCCAAAGCAATCAGTACAGCCTTGATCCCAGGGTTGGCCGAGCGGATTAGGCAGCGAACTCATAATTCGCCCCAGGCAGGTTCAACTCCTGCACCCTGGATTTTAAAGAGTTTCACTAACTCCGATAGAAGATTATGGCTTTGGTCAGCCCCCTTAGGCAGGGGTTAATCGGCGAAAGTCAGAGCTGGGTTGGCGTTCTAACTCCCCACTGGGCTGTGGAATACGGCGGAACTGATAGGGTATGATATGGCCTTGGCCAGAACCCTCAGGACACTATTAATTAGCCAACTTGGCTCGCTACCCTAGTTCATGCGCTTTGATCTGAATGACTATCCCTACCCCTCTCGACGGCGTGTGATTTTAGGCCAGCGAGGGGCCGTAGCCACCAGCCAACATCTCGCCACCCTGGCCGGGATGGAGATGTTTTGGGCGGGGGGCAACGCCGTGGATGCGGCGATCGCAACGGCCATTGCCCTAACCGTAGTGGAACCTACCGCCAATGGCATTGGCTCCGATGCCTTTGCCCTGGTCTGGGATGGTCAATTACATGGCCTCAATGGTTCGGGCAGAAGTTCGGCTCATCTATCGCTGCAGGACTACGCCGATCGGTCTGAGGTGCCGACCCTGGGCTGGCTCTCGGTGACTGTGCCCGGTGCGGTGTCCGCCTGGTTTCAGTTGTGGCAACGCTGGGGAAAACTACCCTTTGAACAGCTTTTTGCCCCCGCCATTCGGTATGCCGAGACCGGCTTTCCAGTCTCACCGGTAACCGCCCTGGCCTGGCAACAGCAGGAAAAGGTGTTTTTACCCCTACAGGATCCAGAGTTTCAAGCCTTTAAGCAGACCTTCTTTGCTGGCGATCGGGCTCCCAGGACCGGCGAAACCTGGGGCAGTGTGGCCTTTGCCCACACCCTTAGGGAAATTGCCCGCACCGGAGGCGAAAGCTTCTATCGCGGTAAACTGGCCACGGCGATCGCCCATTTCTCGGCAGCTACCGGCGGCCACTTGACCCAGTCCGACTTTGCCCAACATCAATCGGAGTGGGTTAATCCGATTAGTACCCCCTACAAAAACCTACGCCTCTGGGAAATTCCCCCCAATGGTCAGGGTATTGCTGCCTTGATGGCCCTAAATATACTGGCCGGCCTACCGATCGAAGCCAGCGATCGGGATTCAGCCGCCAGTTTTCACGCCCAAATTGAGGCGATGAAGCTGGCCTTTGCCGATGTCTATGGCCATGTCGGTGACCCCGACGCCATGCAGGTCCGGGTCGATCAACTATTGGACCCCCAATACGCCAGGGAACGTCAGGCCCTGATCGGCGATCGCGCCCTTCCCCTGGCCAGGACCGGCCTACCCCGGGGCGGGACGGTCTATCTCTGTACCGCCGATGCCGACTTAATGGTGTCGTTTATTCAATCCAACTACGAGGGCTTTGGTAGTGGTATTTTAGTGCCCGACACCGGCATTTCCCTCCATTGCCGAGCCGCCGGTTTTTCCCTGGAACCTGGCCACCCTAACCAGATCGCCCCCCATAAGCGGCCCTTTCACACCATCATTCCCGGTTTTCTCACCGAGGCCGACCAACCCCTGGGGCCTATTGGTGTGATGGGGGCTCCCATGCAACCCCAGGGGCACCTGCAGATGGTAGTTAACTTAGCCAATTATGGGATGAACCCCCAGGCCGCCTTAGATGCCCCCCGATGGCGATTCCTCCAGGGTCGGCAAATCCTTGTGGAGGGAGGAGTTGGAGCTGGGGTCGTGGATGGGTTGCGCGACCGGGGCCATGATCTACAGGTGGCTCCTGAAACCCAGTTTGGTAAGGGCCAAATGATCTTGAGACACCAGGGAGCACTGGTTGCTGCCTCCGACCCGCGATCGGATGGGCTAGCCCTGGCCTACTAGGAAAACCCTGCCCCCCTACCGAAGTCCTGCCATGCCCCAACCAACGGTTCCAGTGATTAACTACGGCGATCTGGTCAGTACCGACCCTGACACCCGGCATCGAGGGATCGCCGCCATGGGCCTGGCCTTAGAACAGATCGGCTTTTTCATCCTCGATCAGAGCCCGGTTGCCCCGGAGGTCCTGGGTCGCGCCTATCAGACGGCCATGGAGTTTTTTACCCTGCCGGAGGTGGTCAAGCTGCAGTACCAGCATCCTGGCCAGGGGGGGTTTTCTGCCTTTGGAAGTGAACAGGCTAAGGGCTCTAGTCGGCCTGACCTGAAGGAGTTCTGGCATGTCAACCCCGCCAGCCTGAACCATGTAGAGTCCCTCTGGCCAGGGGAAGTGCCGAACTTTCAACCCGTCATGACCCGTTTATACAATCAGCTTTACAGCTGTGCCATGACCCTGCTGGAGGCCTGCGCCCTTTACCTGGGGCAGGCCGAGCAATGGTTAGTGGCCATGGCCAGGGGCGGCAATACCCTTCTGCGCCTGGCCCATTACCCTCCCCTACTGGTGAATCCCCCGGTTGGTAGTTTACGAGCCGCCCCCCATGAAGATATTAATCTGATTACCCTCCTGTGTTCCGCCACGGCACCGGGGCTAGAAATTCTCAGTCAGGAGGGTACGTGGCTGCCCATTCAGGCCAACCCTAACCAGATGGTGGTAGACACGGGGGATATGCTGCAAAACCTCACCAATGGACTGCTGAAAAGTACCACCCACCGGGTTGTCAATTCCCACCGGGGGACACAGCGGCGGCTATCCATGCCTTTTTTTGTCCATCCCCGTCCTGAGGTCGATCTATCGCCCCGACCTGAGTTTATTCACCGTACTGGGGGCATCCCTTGCTTTCCAGCGATAACCGCCGGTCAGTATCTCCAGCAACGCCTGGGGGAAATTCAGGTGAGGGCTGGGGAAGGGTAAACCGCAGGGCTGCAAGGCATTAACCTTAATCGACCCGGAGATAATGGATTAGGGTTTCTAGAACTGCAGGTGGTACCTGTAGCCGTCGTTGAAAATCCGCCAGGTCGCGAAAGACCCCCCGCTGTTGCCGTTCCCAAACGATGATCTGAGCTTGGGCTGGGGTCACACCCGGTAGTTGGCTCAGTTGGCCCACCGTGCTCCGGTTAAGGCTAACTCGACCGGGAGGGCTGAGGTTGTCCGGATCGTAGTAGCAAAACTTGAGGACCCTGGCCAATGGTTGAAAATGGTTCGGGGATAACCCCAGGGCTGCCGCCAGATCCTCCGGGCTGTAGAACTGAACTCCGGTTTCACGTAGATGGTTAATCACCTGGGCCTGGCGAATGGAAATCCCAGGTAGTCTGAGCCAGTCATCGACGCCCGCCTGGTTGACGTCCAGGCTAAACCCCAGTTCAGCCGCCAGTTGAACCTCCTGGTGCGATCGCAAGCGATAGGTCCGATCCTCCGCCAGACGAGCCGCCAGGGGATGGATGGGGGCCGTTAATCTATACCACCGCCGCCGCCAATCCGCCATCATCAGCCAGGCCCCAATTGATCAAGGAGGTGACGACGCTTTTGCTCGAATTCTAACTCGGAGATCAGCCCCTCCTGCCTGAGCCGGTCTAGTTCTCGCAGCGCTATCCCCAGGGCATTAATGCGATCGGCATCTAAACTGGGGTTAGCAGGAGCTGTTGCCCCCGTGCTATCCAGCCTGAAGTCCTCTAGGGGTCGGGTCAGCAGCCAGAAACCTTCGATCGCGCAGGCCACCCGGGGAATTTGGGTCCAGCCCAGCAGCAGATACACCACTCCCCAAACCGGCTGGCCCAGATAGAACTTATGTAATCCCGATAGGGGCACAGGACCTGGGGCAAGCGCTCCTAACCAGGCCAGGGCAACAGCCCTATGACGACGGCGCAGTTCCGTTGACATCGCGATCCCAAACTCAATACAAATACACACTAACCCCAAAAGTTTAGCCTATGAACCCATCGGGATGGGAACCGGGGACTGACCGGGTACTTTCCCTTGGCATACACCAGGGAGATAGGCTTACACTAGAGGTAGTGGCATTAGCTGCGGTGGAAGTTTAAACGTTGCGAGGCGTCCGATCTAGCCTGAAGTCAGGATCTAACCCTGAATCCCCTCCTGATGGGCTATGGCCATCGCTGGATACCCTAACCAACCTGCTACCTACTCCGCATTCAAGCTCAACCCAATTCCTGTCAATCGGTCCTCAGTCTGGCTACTTACCACGCTTGTGTTTGGATGTCTTACCCTGCCTTCTCCCCTAATTGGCTTAACCAGTTTTTCAACGATCCCTACGCCATTTTAGGGGTGTCAGTGGCCGCCGATGATCAGCGCATCCTAAAGCGCTACCGTGCCGTAGCCAAACAGCTCCATCCCGATACCCAGATCACCACACCCCTTGAGCATCAGGATTTTATTAACCAGGTATTGCCCAAGCTGGTCAATCCCGCCTATCAACGGCTAAAACGGGAAAAGGGCCGTAGCGAGGTGCTGGCCACCCTGCGCTTTAAAGTCCGGCGCTTGAGTCGGGAGAAGGACCTGAAGCCACAGACGGAGGCCGGCCGTCAGCTCTTGAAGACCCCTGAAGAGGAGGTAGATCTGGTGTACGAGCATGGGCTGAGTCAGCTCTGCGATCGCCAATACGACAGCCTGGCCTGTTTTGAAACGGTGACCCAGGAAATTACGGAGCTCAATTTGATCTATCTCAAACGGAAGATGGGTGAGATGGTAATTCGAGAAAAACGAACCGGGCTAATGGCCACCAGCACCCTGACCAGTTCCCCATCCATAGACACGGGTATGACTAGCCAGTCCCCGTTGATTAACTATGCCGATCGCCACTTTAGGCGGGCTGAGGACTATCTGAGAGCCCAGAATGCCACGGCCGCCATCCAGGAGCTGAAGGATGCTATTAAGATGGATCCTAAAAATAGCAACTATCACTGCCTGATGGGACAGGCCTATTTGCTGGCCAATCTTCCCGGTATGGCTAAGGTGCATGTTAAGCAAGCGCTTCGCTTAGAGCCCGGGCACCGGGTCGCCCTCAGCTATGCTCGCCAGCTCAACATCGATCTAACCCCTTCCCCTAGGGAAACCGTCGGTCCCAAACCGGAAACAACCGCCGAGGTTAAGAAAAAATCTCTGTTTGGCGGCTTATTCTTTCCCCGGTAGGGGCTTAAGATCCATTGAGGTCTTCTTGATAAATCAAGACTGCGGGAATAAACAGCCCATGCACCGGTCAACACTGTCCTCCGCCTTCTGGCCAAACCTATAGAAACCCGGGCAACCAGGTTTTTCCTTGAACAAGAGAACGGTATGATGCAACTCCTGTATAGAGACATTGTTATAGCCCTCAATAATACCTACAGCGGTTGGATTCTATGGAATCTCTTTCTAGCTCTAGTTCCTCTGCTGCTGAGCTTTCGTCTCTTTCGTCCCCGCGCGCTTCCTAAACCCTGGTTTACAGCCATCTGTGGCATCGTGGGGTTGATTGGTCTACCAGGTATCTGGTCTAGACTACCCTGGATAGTCCAGACCTGGATGGGTCTGCTGACAGAGGGCTTAACCGGCGATCGCAGAGCCTTGCTAAAGCTAGGATGGTTAGTACTAGCAGCAGGATTTGCCCTGGGACTGGGGCGTTCTGTGCTGGGTTCTCGAGAGGGTGCTAGGGCCTGGGGCTGGGGACTGGGAGTCGGGGTTTTTATGGCTTTTCTACCCAACGCCCCCTATCTGCTGACGGATATTATTCACCTGATTCGCGGTCTCAGCTCTGGGCAAGTAGCCACTTGGGTAGCAGCCCTGATCTTTGTGCCCCTGCACATAACGGCGATTTTGATCGGATTTGAAGCCTATGTGCTGTCGATTTTGAATTTAGCCTACTACTTAAAGCAGCATGGAGGGAAAGCCTGGATCCTACCTACCGAGCTACTAATCCATGCCCTCTGTGCCCTGGGGGTCTATTTAGGTCGATTTATTCGATTGAATAGTTGGGATCTCGTCACCGATCCCTTGGATGTGCTGATCAACACCCTCAACCTGCTCAGTTCCAAGCGACCCCTGGTGGTGATTATCCTAACTTTCTTGATTTTGACCGGGCTGTACTGGTTGATGAAGCAGATTACTCTGGGTTTAAAGTTGCGTCTTGACTACGCCCGTCAGGGACTGGAGGCGCTGGACTAATCTCTGGGGCATTAACCGTAGGGTTAGAACCCAAAGTATCCAAAAGAAAATGGGGAAGAGAGCGATAAACCCACCAGCCTGCACACCTTTGAGAAATACGGGTTGCGTTCGATATCGAGGAAAGTTTTTTAGATGACCAGTCAGGTGGCTGGAACTTACAAAAGTCCGAAATTCGCTTTTGCTTTATCCTGGCGGTGACAGTAGGCCAGAACGCCTTCTCAATAAGGGCTTTGAGCGATCCACTGGACTCTAAGCGTTCTGGCCAAAATTAAACCCGGCATTGGCTGGGACTGGGTCAAAACGGCCTTAGCTCAAGGCTGGCAACGGATTGACTCAGTTTGTTTTAACCTCAGTTCGGGATAAGGAAAGGAGGGGCTCTGTAAGCTGAAATTACCTAAACGATTCAGCCGGCCCCCCTATGGACAGTCTAGAAGAGTTGTTTTGCCATATTGATGATTTTTGCCAGCAGTTCGAGCCGAAATGG
>JBEITR010000090.1:0-6056 GCA_040374765.1 Leptolyngbya sp. | reverse complement strand
GAAGTAAATATGGATAATCTTTTCTCGGAAATCAAGTGAGTAGGCTTTCATCAGGCCCTCCTGAGGAAGACGCAGTAGTGTAGGATCCTTTGCGTCTCATCTACTTCGATCGTACCTCGTTAGCTCAAGAACCGCTATAGTTCCCGCAGACGAGCAGCGGCAGCAGGACCGTAGGGAGCCTGGGTTGATTCCGGAGCATCAATACAGGCCATCCGTATCGTTAGCAGTTGACCTTGATAGGCCATCCGAAAGGTATCTCCATCACCGACAGAAATGACCGTACCAGTAGGTAGATTGGGACTCGGACTGGCAGTTTGTAGCGCTGGCGTAGGGGCTGGTTTCGTGAGATCGGCGGTGGCACTGGTGCCTACCAGAAGTAGTAGAGCCAGGGTCCCGGGAATCAAGTACTTGTATCTATTCATGTCTAACTTGGTAGGGATGGATCCCTGAATGTGATTGAATTCTTGCTTTCTAGTTTTAGCGCACCTTGCCTCCAATATTGCCTACTGTCTCAAGGGCTCGGGCGTAGCCGGAGCCTCTAAAATATCTGCCCGGGCATCGCCGGGGCAGATCTCTAACCGAATCCTGAAAATCAGTTATCCCCAGAACAGCAGAGCCGTTAAGATTTAATAGTAATAAATGGAAAAAACGGCTCCTAATCTCTGGATTAGCGCCGTTTTTAAGTGATACTAATGTCCCCCCATCATAGCGAATGTCTGGCGACAATTCTCTATCCTTTGAAGCCCGGCTGGCCCTGAGTGAGGCCCTGCTCAAACTGCCTGACCCCCAGTTTAAGCGGTTAGTCTTTGCCCTGAACCCACCCCCCGGCATCCTCCCCGCTGACCAGTCAGCCCTGGGCGATCGCGCCGCCAGCCTGCTGCAATGGGTGGAAAACAACGGGCCGGGGCTGGCCGTGTTGCAGCAGGCCCTGGCCCAGATCACCGGTGCCGCGATCTCCTCGCCAGTCCCGCCAGCGCCGCCACCTACCCCTGAACCAACCCCCACCGGTAGCATCTTCATTTCCTACCGTCGGGACGATAGCGCCAGCGACACCGGCCGCATCTATGACCGCCTGGCCCACGAGTTTGGCCGTGACAATATATTTAAGGACGTAGACAGCATCCCCCTTGGGGTGGACTTTGCCCAGCACATTGATCAGGAGGTGGGCCGCTGTCAGGTGTTGCTGGTGGTGATCGGTAAGACCTGGCTTACCCCCCGCCTACAAAGCCCCGATGACTTTGTCCGCCTGGAGATAGAATCGGCCCTTAATCGCGGTATCCCAGTGGTGCCGGTGTTCCTGGAGGGGGTCACCGGCCCGCCCCCCCGAGACCAACTACCGCAGTCCCTCCAGCCCCTAATCCGCCGCAATGGTACCCAGGTGGGGCAAGATCCGCGCTTTCATGCTGACATGGGCCGGTTGGTCAAAGGCTTGCGGGACTATTTTCAGCAACCCAACCCCCCAGATCAGCCGTCACCCGCGCCCTCACCGGCGGCGGCTAGCCAAACTGTTATGGGCAGCAATGCCTCTCAGGTAAATGACCCCACCGGCCCGGTGTTTACGCGCCCGATGACCGGCAACACCATTACCATTAATTATCCTGCTACCACAGTCCCTGAACCAGTTCAGCATCAGACCCTAGCCAAGATTACCGATAAGGAGGTTGCTCTTGGGGCCCAGCCGCCAGCCGTCTCAGGCCAGGCCCCGCCTACCCCAGAAACCCCGGCCCCTGCAAGCCCCCTCACAAAAATGAAAATCCTGATACTGGCCGCCAACCCCAAGAACACCCCCCATCTCCGGTTAGATCAGGAGGTGCGCGATATTGAGGAGGGCCTGACTCGGGCACAGCAGCGCGATCGCTTTGAACTGGTGCAACGCTGGGCGGCCCGCCCCAGGGATGTGCGGCGAGCAATCTTGGATCTAAACCCGCAAATTGTCCACTTCTCTGGCCATGGGGAGGGGGAGGGGGGTCTGGCCCTGGAGGATGACCAGGGTCAGGCACAGTTGGTGCCCACGGCAGCCCTGGCGGGCCTGTTTGAATTGTTTGCCGATCAGGTGCAGTGCGTTCTATTGAATGCCTGCTATTCAGCGGTACAGGGCCAGGCGATTGCCCAGCATATTCCCTACGTGATCGGCATGAAACAGGCGATCGGCGACACCGCCGCCCGGGAATTTGCCGTGGGGTTTTATGATGCCCTGGGGGCAGGGCGAGACATGGAGTTTGCCTTCAGGTATGCCTGTAACAGTATCCAGATGGCGGGGTTGAGGGAAGATTTAACGCCGGTATTGTTGAGGGGCCAGACGGCTCAGTCTAGCTCTGGGGATACTGAAAAACATGAACCGAAGTCAACGCCCCAACCACCAGAACAGCCACTAGAAACAGGCAAGAAAGGGCGACTACAAACGGAGATCGCCCTCCTGGAAGAAAAGCTTCAGCGCTGTTTTGAACAACGGTTACTCACCAGTGACCCAGATCGGCTAGTTACCCTGGAGCGGCTGGAGAAAAAGCTGGAGGAGGAGATAGCAGCGAAACGAGACCAGCTACAGAAATTGCCGTAATCAGAAAGTGGACTGGGGTAGGGTTAAAAGGTAATGAAGTATGGATAAGGTGATTCGACTGAAAGAAGAGATTGAGGAGTTGAAGGACAAAGTATCCAAGTGCTTTGAACAACGGATGCTGTCCAATGATCCTGATCGACTGGTCACCTTAGAGCGACTAGAAAATAGACTTGATAAGCAAATCAAAGAAAAGGAGCAAGCGTTAGCTGAACTGGAGAAAACGCCATCTAACAATAACCAAGCTACCCTCCTGTTTAAGCAAAATCTGTGTAAACTCGATTTCCGCCAGGCCAGATCAAGGTTTGAAGTGATTGCCAATCAGCTCGCAGAACAGGAGGGAGGGCTAGCGTTATTGATGATGGAAAACTGCCTGGAGCGGGAAGGGCGTCTTCTGCTTGATAGCATCAGGGATACCTTAAAGCCCCAGACCAGCGAACTACAGGAATTTCCCATCGAGTTTATCCCCACCATGCCGGTCACCAGGGTCACTTTCCTCAAGGTTTTTAGTGAGCATTTAGGGCTGGGGTTCAACCTGGATGATCAGGCTGACACAGAAGAAAATCTCAAACCACTGGTCAGGGAGATCATGGCTAAGTTGTCGGGGTTGTTAAAATCCGGTACCACCATCCTCATTCCCCTAACCAGCTGGCACGCGGTTCCACCGGATTATCAGGCGACCTTTATCCAATGGCTAATGAAGCAATTTTGGCCCGAGCTGGTTGGCGCTGTTAATCAGGCTAGGCAAGACTATTCCCCTAGGTTATTTTTCATCATTATGAATGACTACGGGATGGCGGATAACTGCGGCCATAGTGCATATCTGAGCGATGGGAACAAGGTTACCGACAGAGGGTTAATGCCCTTACCCCTGACCCTTTGGAGTCAATCAGATCTCAAGCAATGGCTGAGTACTTACTCCTCGAAACTGACCAAGACCGAAAGCAATCAACTGGTCAACTATATTTTCGGTGGGGTTGAAGAGGAGCTACCGATTAAAATTAAGACGGCTTTAGAAAGAGTCTATGCCCAGTCCCCATTCTAAACATCAGCCATGAAATTTTTTACGGGTAACCCTGCTAACCGCTCCGCCGAGGTGCATCCCGATGCGCCCCAGGGTGAACCCTACCTGGCGGCAGCGGATCTGGTCATGGCGGTGAATC
Source organism: Leptolyngbya sp. (assembly GCA_040374765.1). Lineage (GTDB taxonomy): Bacteria > Cyanobacteriota > Cyanobacteriia > Phormidesmidales > Phormidesmidaceae > Nodosilinea. Next base: position 2,339 of record JBEITR010000090.1, on the reverse strand, counting down.
TGGCTATTTTTCTGCAACGCCCCCTGCTGTTAGAGGGGGAAGCCGGTTGCGGTAAAACCCGCCTAGCCGCTGCGGTAGCCTGCGAGTTGGGGTACCCCCTTTATCGCTGGAACATTCGATCTAAAACCCGCTACCAGGAAGGCTTATACGAATACGATGCCCTGCTGCGGCTCCATGATGTGAACCTGGGTCAGAAGCTTGCCGATCAGCAGCGAGATGGGGAACGCTCCATCGATCCCGGTAATGTAGAGAACTATCTAGCCTTGAAGGAATTGGGTAAGGCCTTCACCCTGCGGGATTGCCCAGCGGTGGTGTTGATCGATGAAATTGACAAGGCCGATCTGGATTTTCCCAATGATCTGTTGACCCTGCTGGAGGCCCCCTACGAGTTTAGGATTCGAGAAACCGATACCCCCATCCGAGCTCACCATCCTCCCATTGTGATCATCACCAGTAATAAGGAGAAGGGCAATCTCCCAGCCCCCTTTTTGCGGCGTTGTATCTATCACTACGTCGAATTTCCTGATCAACCGGAGCAGCTTAAACGCATTGCGGAGATTCACTTTCAGGCCCAGGCCCCCAGCCCGGCCCAGGAGGGATCAACGGCTCTCCCCAAGGAGTTGGTGGATGTGGCCATTGACCGCTTCCTAGAGGTGCGGAACCAGAAGGGCCTGGCTAAGCTACCCGGCACCAGTGAATTTCTAGACTGGCTGAGGGTGTTAGCCCAGTTTGGCAACCAGGCCCCCTATCCCCTGGAGACCCTGAAGACGGCCACCATTGCCAACTTACCCTACCGGGAGTTGCTATTTAAGTTGCGGGGGGACTGGCGTCAGAGCGAACTGAGTACATCGCCATGACCACCATTGAGGGGGTAGGGGGAGAAACCCTGGTGTTAGAGACTTTCCTGCGGTTACGCAGGCGGGGCTTTAATCTGGGCATTGATGAGTACCTGGCGGGGTTGAGCTTAATCAGCGCAGGGGCTGAATCACTACCCTATGGCCAGAGCCTGGCTACCCTGCAACAGGGGTTAAAGATGCTTTGGTGTACCTCCAGGTCTGAGCAGGGGCAGTTTGATGGGATTTGGGAACAAGCCCTATCGGCGATCGCCGCCTCTCCCCAGGTCACCATCGAAGACATCGCCCCTCAAAACCCTACCCCTCCGTCCCCCGCCTGGCCAGAGCAATCCCCCTGGACCTCGCCTCCAGTTTCCGCCGATTCAACCCAGGGCCGAGACCCCCAGCCAGCCCTTGGTGACCTGACCCCAGCCCCTCAGCCAGTGCGAGCCCCCTTCACCCCGGCAGAGGTGGACCATTCCGGGGATTTACAGCATTACTGGCCCGTATCTCGCCGCTCCATGAGCTATAGCTGGCGTTATTTGCGCCGCATTGTCCCAGCGGGGGCCCCGGAGGTTCTAGACATTGCCGCTACGGTGCGCCAGACCGCTGAGCAGGGGTTTTATCTACAACCCATCTTTACCCAACGAGACTATAACCGGGCCGAACTGCTGTTGCTCATCGATCAAAAGGGGTCGATGATGCCCCTCCATCCCTTTACCCGTGAGGTGGCAGACACCGCCCGCTATGAAAGTGGATTACCACCGGAGCAGGTGACGGTGAGCTACTTTCAAAATGTGCCGGGGGAGTTTCTCTACCGGGATAGTTTTTTGACGGAGCCAATAGAACGACAGACCCTACTGGGTCGCTGTAACGCTAACACCAGTGTCTTAATTGTCAGTGATGCCGGGGCGGCCCGGGGCTATCGACGGTTAGACCGGATTCGCATGACCATTGATTTTTTGAGCGAGTTGCGGCGCATTACCCAACTCTATGCCTGGCTAAACCCCTTGCCAGTGGATCGCTGGTCAGGTAGCTCTGCGGAAATGATTGCCCGCCTAATTCCCATGTTTCAGATGGATCAGGAGGGCTTGAGCCGGGCCGTTGATGTGGTGCGTGGGCTGGGGCTACCCCGGCTGCGGCCATGAGTCACCCCCTCAGCCTACAGGAACGACGGGAGTTGGCCGCACTGCGGGTCAACCGGTTTGTCAGCCGGTTTGAGCCTGGCTACCTGGAGTTGGTTTACCATGCCGCCCTACCCCTGGTACTCACCCCAGAACTGCTCAGCTACCTGCGGAATGAATTTCTACGCCACCTGCCCTGGGTAGCGGAGGTGGATCTGTTGTTGTCAGATCTCTGTTCTCCTGTAATAGATCAAACCTCATCTGACAGATGGGACATATCAGACACGTAGAAGGGTGTCAGATCGTGTTTGATTTGTATCTTTTTCTTCTACGTATTGGTCAAGCTGTTTCGCTTTGGCTAGGTGAACGCTATCTCTCCAGG
>JBEITR010000072.1:0-11053 GCA_040374765.1 Leptolyngbya sp. | reverse complement strand
CCGCTGGCGAAACGAGTCCACTAGCCTGTTAAACAAACCGGGTTCTTTCAACAGCCCTGGCTCTCTTAGCTCTCTCAGATGGCATTACCATACCCTTATTCCTGGCCGTTGGATAGCTTTTTGTCAAAATGAGAATTGCTGGCTCCAGTTGATCCATCTGATCAACTGGGTCGCCCTGCCCTTCTCCGTAGAGATCGGCTAGGAGGAAGGGCCAGTCGGCAAGTTGTGCCTGGGCAAGGGGCAGTTCTGGCTTAGGGGCAGGGACCGCCGTCTGCAGGCATCCCAGTACATCAGCCATAGCTTTGAGCCATGACTGGTCTGTGGATCGCCAGCGGTGGGATCGGTGATTTTCAACCCAGATCAACCCCACCAGGTTTCCCTGATGCCGAATTGGAGCCACCATCAAAGCCTGAACCTGAAGTTGCAGCAGGAGGCTATGGGAGACTCCAGCCGTAACCGACCCAGAACTCTTCTCCAGCCTAATCAGGGATTGATACTGTAAATCCCCATAGAGAGCCCCCATCTGGGCAACGGTAATTGTAAATCCTTGAGTCTGGCTGGCCTGGGACCGGGGTTGCCATTGCCAGAAGTAGTTAGCCTGGGAATCTAACCAGAGGATACGGGTCTGGGTGGGATGAATAAACTGCTGGGTTGCATCTAGGACCGCTTCCAGCTGATCGTCGCCATTGGCTCTATCCCCTAGCCTGCTAAGTAAGGCCAGCAGCGGTTGGTAGCCTGGTTCGGCGTCCTCCTGTTGCCGGTTGGTCAGGACGTAAAGCCCCTGGGCGGCCAGATCGCCCGCGATCGCCAGCCATGATCGCTGTTCTGAAGATAGGCTAACCCCCAAACGCGGGGAAGCCAGAATCACTACCCCTAAAGACTGGCTGGACCACTGTAGAGGATAGACCACAAGACTGGCCAAGCCCAGCCGTTGGCAAATCTCTCCCAACTCACCGGAACGTCCTTCTTGCCTGACATCAGCTACCCCTAAGGCCCGTCCCCGCACCAGGGCCTGTTCCAATAAATCGCCAGGGGTAAGGCCAAGTCTAGTGCCAACTAGAGCCTGCAGGGAAGCTAGGCCCCGGCATCCCTGCAGGACTAACTGGCCTGTCTCTGGGTCGTAGAGGGCAGACCAGACTACTTCAAAACTAACCTGCTGGTGGATATAGCCAAGGGTTAAATCTATAATCTGATCGGTAGTCTGAACATCTCTGACAGCCTTGAATAGACTGGAGAGCATCTTTATTGACTGGGGGCTAGCAGGCCCAGGAGATTGGGGTTGCACCATAGGGGTTAAAGCTGCGGGCAATGAACAGGTATCATCAGGCTTGTAGAAAACCCCTGACGTGATCGAAGATGGACCTAGCCAAGCCCAACCAGGCTATCCTGCCCGTTGGGTTGGTTACAGCCCAGATATCCAGGACTTCGCCTGGCCATCATCTGACAGTTGCGGACACCCCTTATTAATAGGCATTAGTAGAGTCTGTGAAAGATCCCTATCGCCAATTCCTGAGACCAGCCCTCTTTTCCGGGCTTAAGCTAGATGCCGAGTTACTCCACGGTTATGCTATCAGAACCCTTAGCTATCTGGGGCGACCTGGCCCTGAATCGGTCTGGCAACAGTGGCAACAGCACTGGTTACAGCAGCAGTTTTGTCTCACCAATCCCCGCCTTACCCAATCTTACTGGGGCTTAAGCTTTGCTAATCCCCTGGGTTTAGCCGCTGGTTTCGATAAGGACGGAGAGGCTGCCCTGGTCTGGTCCTTACTGGGTTTTGGCCTGGCAGAATTGGGGACAGTGACCCGTTATGGTCAGCCTGGCAACCCGACGCCGCGCCTATTTCGCCTCATGGAAGATGGGGCCGTGCTGAATCGTATGGGCTTCAATAATCAGGGTGCAACGGCTCTAGCCAGGCGTTTAGAGAAATACTGGGGCGATCACCCTCCAACCATCCCCATTGGGATTAACCTGGGTAAGTCTAAGGTGACTCCCCTAGCTGAGGCCGCCGCTGACTATGAGGCTAGCTTCCAACAGTTGCAGCCCTATGGTGACTACTTTGTAGTCAATGTCTCCTCCCCCAATACCCCAGGACTGCGATCGCTCCAATCAGTGGATCAGTTACAAGAAATTCTGACTGTCTTGACGACGGCCAACAGCTCGGGTAAACCCTTGCTGGTGAAAATTGCCCCCGACCTGGCCTGGCCCGATATTGATGCGATCGTAGATCTGGCTCTTTCCAGTGGTTTGGCTGGCATTATTGCGACTAACACAACCATTTCTCGCCAGGGTTTAAAGACCCACCACCTACCCCAAACCGGCAACCCGATCGCAGAGGAAACAGGCGGGATCAGCGGCGTACCCCTGCGTCAGCGGTCCACAGAGATCATTAGTCATGTTTACAGTCGAACCCAAGGGACCTTACCGATCATTGGAGTTGGGGGAATTTTTACCGCTGCCGATGCCTGGGAGAAAATTACCGCTGGGGCCAGTCTGGTACAGACCTACACCGGCTGGATCTACGAAGGACCCTGGATGGTCCGCCGAGTCCTAACCGGTCTACTCACCTATTTAGATCAGGCTGATCTATCCAATATTGGTGAAGCGGTAGGCCTGAACCACCGTTGCTGACCATCACAGCCATGACCGGTTCTTCAATCTAGGAGCTATGCTGAAAAAGTAGGTCGAGGCTTGCTATGCAATCCGCTCTTGTTGATCCATCCTTGCTGCAAATCGGTGAGGTAAGTCGCCGTAGTGGCTTACCGATTAAAACCATTCGCTACTATGAAGAAATTGGCCTAGTTACCTCGGTAAGTCGTAGCCGGGGGGGATTCCGCCAGTTTTCTCCCAGTTGTCTATCGCGACTCAGCTTTATTAAACAGGCTCAGGCCTTGGGCCTGACTTTATCCGAAATTGGTCAGATTCTCTCACTCCACGATCGCGGCCAGCCCCCCTGTTTACTGGTGCGATCAACCCTGGAGGAGAAAATTCGCGGCATCGATGATCGCATCCTTAACCTGACGAATCTCAGGGATACCCTACAAAACCTACTTAACCAGGGCGATCATTGTCATACTGCTGTCCCGGTCATCTGCCCCATCATTGAACAGGAATCCCCTCTAGGGCTCTAAAGTTAAGGCTCTAAAAAAACTGCCTGTTGAGCCGCCAGTAGGGTCTCGATACCCATCTCTCCTACCGCTAGCATGTCATTCATCTGCTGCCGACTAAAGCTACCGGCCTCAGCGGTGCCCTGCACTTCGATCAGAGCCAACCTATCATTCATCACCAGATTAAAGTCTACAGAGGCAGCTACATCCTCTGTGTAATTTAGGTCTAAGTAGACCTGGTCTGCCAATAAGCCCACGGAGACCGCCGCTACCCCATGGATCAAGGGGTTTTCCCTTAATTTGCCCTGGTCTAGCAGGGTTTTCACTGCCTCCCTGAGGGCAACGTAACCGCCGGTAATAGAGGCGGTACGAGTACCGGCGTCGGCCTGTAACACATCAGCATCAACGGTCAGGGTCCGCTCCCCCAGGCGGGTAAAGTCTAGAGTTGACCTCAGACTACGACCAATCAGACGCTGAATTTCCTGGGTTCTTCCCGACAGAGTCAAAACTTCCCTAGCATGGCGCTGGGGAGTTGCTCCTGGTAGCATGCGGTATTCGGCGGTCAGCCAACCTCGGCCCGACCCCTGGAGAAACCTAGGGACTCCTTCCTCAACGGAGACGGTACAGAGGACCTGGGTATCACCACAACGAGTCAATACCGACCCGGCGGCAAATTTCGTAAATCGTCGCTCAAAGGTAATCGGACGCAACTGATCCGGTCGCCGACCATCGGGGCGTTGCCAGGCCATAGGTGCTTTGCTGAAGGGGCCTAACTAGAATACCTTAAGATCTGGTTTTCATTCCCAGACTTATTTTTCCCGTAGCATTCATGTACTATGTTTACATATAGAGTCCTACCCCCGTTCCCAATCCCAAAAATACGCTATATTTAGCCTAGCTTCCTAGTGGCATTCTTCTGATGGTTTCCCAACTCCAGGTTCCCAGTTTGCATCCCACTCCGGCTACCGTTGTTCGCCATCCCCTGCTGCAAACTATCGAGGGTAGCGTGCAGGTTTTCACCTCTGTGCATCGGAACTTTTTTACCGACGTCATGGTGCAGTCCCTACGCATTGCCGATCAAGGAAAAATGGTCCTGGTGGTACAGCTGCTCAAGGGGGGAATCCATCAAGGTGCCGATCACCCTACTCAATTGGGACAAAACCTGGACTGGCTTCGACCCGATATGCTCTGCTGCGTTGATGGGCCCAACCTAGATGAAGGCGATCGCAAAGCAGTGGTCGACCTATGGAACCATACCAGAAGTGTTGTGGACAAAGGACGCTATGGTCTGGTGGTACTTGATGAAGTGAGTCTGGCTCTAAACTACGGTTTAATTCCCATGGGGGAGGTGCTAGAGCTTATTCAACAGCGGCCCCCTGAAGTAGATGTGATCTTAACTGGTCCTGCTATGCCAGCAGAGCTCTTGAATCTAGCTGATCAGGTAACTCAGTTTCGGCGCAATTTTCTTGCTTAGCGTAGGACCTAGCCATCCAACTTGGCCCACCCTACAATAGCCTTAATATTGCCGATTAATTTGCGGGGAAAGGATTAAGTATGCCTAGAAACGACGGATTACTTATCTTACGTTCACATTAAGAATTACTCTTTAAAGATTGCATCGTAGCAGCCGATGTTTTTAATACTGTCTCCTGAGCTTTAGGCTATTCTGATTAAAGATAAAGAGCTAAAACACTTATATTTTCCAGAATATAGGGTTGTTTTGTAACCTTAGCAACGTTTGGTGGAATGTAGATGGGTCCGAACGGCTCCTCAAACTCTACTTCTACCGTTACCAAAGCTATTTTCTCCAGTGTACTTTCTCCAATCAGTGCACTGACATTGGTGACTGTTGAAAGCCAATCTTGATGGGTAACTATATCACCGTCATCTAGGCAGAATCTATCAAATACTTAGAATTATCAGGGACTGGCAATACCAAGTAAAACTTCCACTAAATTTCTCGAGGAATTTTCGAGAGTTTTTATGAATTAAGTAGGTACTTAGAATACTTCAAAGATTAACTAAATAGTAATTTATTCATCCAATGGAAAAAATATCTATAACTTTTCAGAGTGCGTTTTTAGTTCCTGGCACCAAGACAATACCGAAAAGGAGACACTATAGAGATGCCTTCAAAAGGTTAGCCTCTGAGGAGGGGGCTAACCTTATTGAACAAATAATAAACCTTAGATCGGTAAAAACCTATCTCGCCAACCAACGTCAAAAAGCCATTATCAAAGAGCAAACTTTACTTAACCAGGAGATCCTCACTGACTTTCAGAAGGAAATTATCTCTACTATCGCTACGCAAGGCTACTGGCAGGGAAACATTCACTCTCTACTACCAGCAGAAGTCGTTGATCAGCTGTTATCTCGGTCCCAGGAAGTCAGTCAGCAACTAGAGCAACAACTTCAGAAACAAAGTCACAGCCGATGTAATACAGTGGCCTTGAATCCCTCTGAAATTCTCAACGATATTAATAATTGGGTTATTTATCAAGCTGGTTTAAATGAGCAAATTCTAAAAATTGCCCATCACTATATCAGGCTACCTATCGCTTATCATGGCGTAGAAATTCGCGTCAGTCGAGCGGTTCCCGGCAGGCTAGATTGGACAGGACCACGGGTTCCCCATTACGACGCCGAAGAGGGCCAGATCTACCCTATGCTGAAAGCAGTCCTTTATGTAAGTGACGTTACTGAGAATACAGGACCATTTACCCTGGTTAAGGATGGTTATCCGATTACTTTATGCGGCAAAAAGGGTACCCTGATACTGGCAGACACTAGTTTGACCCTACATCATGGCATGCCCTTAAGGCATGAAAAACGGTCGGTGTTATTTTGGACTTACACCAGTCGTCGTCCCCATTATCCCCATCGGTGCATTATTTGGCCCCACTCCCATTGGGCTGTACGAAAAATGACCCGTTCCTTGTCTCCGCTCCAGCAGCAGGCGGCCAGGTGGCGTGAAGCGATTCTAATGGCTCTGTGCCCGGTTAAGTATCATCCTCTACCAGGCTTTAATTTTATGATTGGGGACCGTAATAGTTTGGTCTAGTCCCTATTCTTAGTTCCGTAGGGTAGGGCTATGGGTCAGGGCGCTGAGGACTGGATTAATCGGTTCCTTGGATGTCTCCCTGGAGTAACCAAAAGCCCTCAAATTTATCGCTTTCTGGAGTGGTTTGCACACCAATAAAATGTAACTGATTAGCCCTGGTCTTGGCAGCCTCGAAGGTTTGAGCCTCCTGTAATAGGGCCGGAGTTGTCAAGGATGCTAAAACCCAACTGTCAGCAGCCCCGGTTTCCAGGACCAGTTGGGGCTTTTTGCCGGTTTCTACCCACCAGTAGGCCAGTTCTAGGCCCGATAGCCAGGCGGCTAAGGCTGTGGCCCGAGGAGAGAAAATCAGTAAGCCGGGTATGGGGGTGGAGGGGTCTATGCCTTGCAGGGGAAAGGATTCCCCAAAACCGATCGGCCACTCCGGTAAGTCCCCAAAGCTGTTGGCCTCTAGCGTAACGAAAGCCCACCGCTGACCAATCAGGGCATCGGGTAGGGGACGAGGGGTGGGAGGTGGAGCCGCAACGGTGGGGGCGGGTACTGCTGTATAGCCGGGTTGGTGGGGGTAGAAGGACTGGTGGCGGTCTTCAATCCATCGCTGCAGAGCCAGAGTTCGGCGGCTGGCCACAGCGGGAATACCCAGTTGATCGCAAGCCCGCTGAATCATGTTCTGCATCTGATAACGAAAATAGCGGATGCGACCGGGAGGGGTAGGAGCTTGGGCGATCGCCTCCTGAATTGCCGCCTGAAGATTGAGAGAGTTAACCTCGGTATTGCTCAAAAATTTGCTGTAGCGAAACAGCTGATCAGGCTGGCTATGGACATCTACAAAACCCTCACAAATTAGCACTTCCCAACGCCTTTTCTGGTTCTCGTCCAGCAATGGACGGGAGTAGAAATCAAGTTCCCAGACCGATCCCATAGTTTTATCCTAGGCCTCACTGGCGGCCAGCAGCTGGCCCACGTCAGCGATCCGATTTTCAGCCTCGGCCATGAGGGTATCGGGTTCCTTGAGAAATTCCCCTGGATATTTTTCGAGAACTTTGGTGGAAAGGGAAATGCGGTTGCGATCGCCATCCAGGGCAACCACTACCGCCTTAATCGGCTGTCCTACCCGCAGCACCGTAGACAGTGAATCGATATAGGTTTTACTGATTTGCTTAATGTGAAGCAAGCCAGTGATACCCTCGAAATCCACAAAGGCGCCAAAGGGCTTAAGACTGGCCACCGTACCCGTCACCAATTGGCCCAGGGCCAGTTGCCCCATGACCTGGCTGCGGGCGGCCAGCCGTTGAGACATGACTAACTTGTTGTTGGCCGGGTTGACCTCTAAAAAGCCCAGGGTAATTTTTTGCCCCAGCCAGTCCTCTAGGGATTCGTAGGTGGAAGCCAGGTGGGATCTGGGTACAAATCCCCGCAAGCCTTCCACGTCAACGGTCACCCCGCCTTTATTGTGACCGGTCACCCTGGCCTCTACCACGGCTCCCTGCTCCGCCCGCTGAGCTAGACTGGCCCAGAGTTGCTTGACCTTGATGCGGCGAATTGACAGCAATACCTGACCATCCGCATCCTGGTCGCGAATTACCTCAAACTCGTAGTCTTTGCCGACTTCCACCACTCCTTCAAGGGAGCTAACGGCCTTTACCGCCGCTTCCCGAGTCGGCAGAAAAGCCGCCGATTTACCGCCAATGTCAACGGTGGCTCCGTCGTTAGCAAGGGCTACCACGGTACCACGCACGGTGCTGCCGAGCTGAAAGGTGTAGTCGTGAGCCTCGAGGGCCCTGGCAAAGTCTTCAGCGGAAAAGGTCAAACCTGGTCTCCTGAACAAAATTAGGCGTGAATTGATCCCCTATCATACACCTTCCCAGGTAGGGACCGTACCCTAGATTGCCAGACCCAGGCGTAGCCCCAACACAGCGTGAATTACCATCAGGACTACCGCGACGCTACCCACATAGGCATGGGCAGTACGTAGACTGGACTGGCCACCGCCAAATTTGCTGGCAGAAATGCCGCCGTTAATGGCCAGTAGGCTTACCAGAGTGGTGCCCGTCCAAAAGTGAGGACTTTCAAAAATGGGTTTGTCTTGCATTACCAGGGACAGCACCCCACCGGTATAGCCCAAGCTAATAAAGGTAAATAACCAGAGGGCCAGACGCTTATGCATGGTAAAGTTCTCAACTTTTTTTTCAGCATCCTGGCTGAGACGGCCCTGCCACCCAGCCCAGGCGGTAACACTCCCCATTACAAACAACACAATACCCATCATCAGGGGATGGCCCCAATGCACAATGGGATCGGGGACACCAAAGCCGGCAAACCAGTCGGCAATGGGCTGTAAGACATTCCGTATAGTGGAAACCATGGTAAATTGCCAAACCACGCTAAACAACTATTTATTAAAGTGCCATATTTTCTGGCCATGGAGATTGGATATTTTCTCAAGGGACTGGCCCTGGGACTGGCGATCGCCGCTCCGGTAGGGCCAATTGCGTTGCTATGCATCGGTCGAACCCTAACCCAGGGGCCAAGGATAGGGCTGGCCACCGGGCTGGGGGCGGCCACCGCCGATGGCTTGTACGGTAGTATTGCCGCCTTTGGCCTGGTAACCCTGGTCCAACCTTTCATCCACCAGTCCCACTGGCTGAAGATGGGAGGCGGCCTAGCCCTCTGCTGTCTAGGAATAGCCACCCTCCGTTCTAAAGCAGGGAGCCGCAAAAATTCAGGACCGCGCACTGGTGGGTGGTTGGCCTATGGGTCTACATTTCTATTGACGCTGAGTAATCCCGCCACTATGGTGTCCTTCATGGCTATTTTTGCTAGCCTGGGTCTGGGCAACCCTAGCCAAGCCTGGCCCTCAGCTGTGGCGATGGTAATCGGGGTATGGGGGGGGTCAGCCCTATGGTGGCTATGCTTGACCTGGGGAGTAACATTGTTTAGCCCCCATCTGACTTCAACCCGACTGATCTGGTTAAATCGGGCAGCAGGGTTGGTGCTGTTGGTCTTTGGGGTAACCACGGTGGTGCATCCATAGGTCACCGCCCCTCCCACTTTCCTGTTCCTGTCTGGCCAGCCTTCTTGCGGATAGAAATGCTATGACCCCTGGAAAATCCCCATTGCTTTCCTCTACCGTCTGCCGCATCAGGGTCTGGCCCTGGCTGGCCCTGGTGGGTCTGGGTCTGGCTATCTGCCTGATTCTAGGGGCGATCGCCCCAGCCCTGGCTTCCTTACCCCAACCTCTACTGGTCAGTACCTCCATAAAAGAGCTGCAACATAGACAAAAAACTTTAAACCAAGAGCGCCGTCAGATTGACCAGCAGCAGGAACAACTGCAAAATCGCCAGCATCACTCCGAAGTCAACCTGAAAAACCTGGAGCAAAATATTACCTATACCGACAACCAGATTGCGGAAACCGAATATCGCCTCGCCCAGGCCCAAAAATCCTTAGAGAAATTTCAAACCCAGCTCAAACAGGCGGAGACCGACTACGAAAAGGCTAGAAACGCTACCGTTGGCCGATTGCAATTTTTACAGCGACAGCAAGCCAGTGAAGGCTGGGCCGTACTGCTGCAAAGCCAGGACTTGAACCAATTTCTCGATCGCCAGTACCAGTTGAAGCGGGTTTATGCCGCCGACCGCCAAGTACTTGAGAATATCAAGGTGAAAGCTGCAGCCATCCAAACTCAAAAAGCTGCCGTTGAAGATCAGAAAAATCAGGTGGCCCTGTTACGGCAACAATTCCTTTCCCAGAAAAAGCAATACCAGGCTGAGGCGGGGGAAGAAAAACAACTGATTAACCGGCTACAGCAGCAGAGATCGGCCCTAGAGGCGGCAGAAGCCCAGTTAATGCGGGATTCGGAGCAACTGGCCAACCTGATTCGGCAAAGGCTGGCAGCGGAGTCCCAGTCCACTGTGATCCGCGGCACTGGGCGTTTTATTGCCCCCTCGAGTGCCGGACTCTCCAGTGGTTTTGGCTATCGCATGCATCCCATTTTAGGGTACCGGCGTTTCCATGCTGGAGTAGATTTTTCCGGCGCCTATGGCAGTACCATTCGAGCCGCTGACTCGGGACGGGTAATTTTCTCAGGCTGGTATGGGGGCTATGGCCAGGCGGTGATTATTGACCATGGCGGTGGCCTAACCACCCTTTACGCCCACACCAGTCGCTTATTTGTACGGGAAGGTGAGGCCGTACAACAGGGCCAGCCGATCGGGGCCGTTGGTTCAACTGGATTGTCTACAGGTCCCCATCTGCACTTTGAAGTGCGCCAAAACGGTAACCCTGTTAACCCTATGGGCTATCTATAACTTTGACTGCTCAATTTTTCAACGGAAGCGGTGGGATTTGAACCCACGAGGGAAGGTTTACTCCCCTACCTCCTTAGCAGGGAGGCGCTTTCGACCACTCAGCCACGCTTCCAAGAATTAGTCTTTGGTTAGTGTAGCAGAGACTTACACCCACTCACCAGAATTTTATTGGAGTTGTCGTTAATTACTGTTTTTCCTCGGGACGCTTAGCAAGGGTTTTGGTAGGATACAGAAAAGCTAAAGGGGAATTAGCTCAGCTGGTAGAGCGCTGCGATCGCACCGCAGAGGTCAGGAGTTCGAATCTCCTATTCTCCATATTTATCTTGGTAAAACTCAGCTGGTAGAGCGCTGCGTTGGTAAAGCCTGGCCTCAGGCCAATCGCACCGCAGAGGTCAGGAGTTTCTCCCCAAGGGAGAGGCTACGCCAACGAATCTCCTATTCTCCATATTTATCTTGGTAAAACTCAGCTGGTAGAGCGCTGCGTTGGCAAAGCCTGGCCTCAGGCCAATCGCACCGCAGAGGTCAGGAGTTTCTCCCCAAGGGAGAGGCTACGCCAACGAATCTCCTATTCTCCATTTCTG
>JBEITR010000010.1:0-72443 GCA_040374765.1 Leptolyngbya sp. | reverse complement strand
TGGCCCTTAACAATATTTCTAAACGCTGGCGCCAACCTATTCAAAATTGGAAGGCGGCTGTTTCCCATTTTGCTATCCTGTTTCCAGGACGCTTCAATTTCTGACTAATCCCCGTTTACACAAAAATCTGAACAGTCCCCGAATTGCCCCTAGAGGTTAACTATGCCCGACAACCTTAAAAGCCAGGTGATCACCCAAGGGGTGCAGCGTACCCCTAACCGTGCCATGTTACGAGCCGTGGGCTTTGGTGACCAGGACTTTACTAAACCCATTGTAGGAATTGCCAATGGCTTCAGCACCATTACCCCCTGCAATATGGGTCTCGGTATCCTTGCTGACCGGGCCGAGGCAGGGGTGCGGACGGCGGGAGCTATGCCCCAGCTATTCGGCACTATTACCATCAGCGATGGCATTTCCATGGGTACCGAGGGGATGAAGTATTCCCTGGTTTCCCGAGAGGTGATTGCCGATTCTATTGAGACCGTTTGCAATGGGCAAAGTCTGGATGGGGTACTGGCGATCGGGGGCTGTGACAAAAATATGCCCGGAGCCATGATTGCCATTGCCCGTATGAACCTGCCTGCTATTTTTGTCTACGGCGGCACCATTAAGCCCGGTCACTACGATGGGGAAGACCTGACGGTAGTGAGTGCTTTTGAGGCAGTGGGGCAGTACAGTGCTGGAAAAATTACTGAGGATCGGCTTCTAGCCGTGGAGCGCCACGCCTGCCCAGGGGCGGGCTCCTGTGGCGGAATGTACACGGCCAATACCATGTCCTCTGCCTTTGAGGCTATGGGCATGAGCTTGATGTCTTCGTCTACCATGGCTGCCGAAGACGGCGAAAAGGCTGACAGTGCAGAAGAATCTGCCCAGGTACTGGTGCAGGCCATTCGTCAGCAAATTTTGCCCAGTCAGATTCTTACCCGTAAGGCCTTTGAAAATGCGATCGCCGTGATTATGGCGGTGGGGGGATCGACCAACTCGGTGCTACATTTACTGGCGATCGCCAATGCCATTGGCGTACCTCTCACCATTGACGATTTTGAAATCATTCGCCACCGGGTCCCGGTTCTTTGCGATCTCAAACCCTCCGGACGTTATGTAGCTACCGATTTTCATCGGGTAGGAGGGGTTCCCCAGGTGATGAAAATGCTCCTCAGTCAGGGATTAATCCATGGCGATGCCCTGACCATTACGGGGCAAACCATCGCTGAACTGCTGGCAGAGATTCCAACCGAGCCCCGGCCAGACCAGGATGTGATTCGTCCCTTTAGCCAGCCCCTTTACCCGGTAGGCCACCTGGGGATTTTGAAGGGTAACCTGGCTACGGAAGGGGCGGTAGCGAAACTAACTGGGGTCAAGCATCGACGAATTACCGGCCCAGCTCGAGTGTTTGAATCAGAGGAAGACTGTCTCAACGCAATTCTGGCTAAGACCATTGAGCCCGGTGATGTGATCGTGATTCGCTACGAAGGGCCTAAGGGTGGACCAGGGATGCGGGAAATGCTGGCGCCGACGGCCGCCATTATTGGTGCCGGACTGGGGGATAGGGTGGGCTTAATTACCGATGGCCGCTTCTCCGGTGGCACCTACGGCATGGTGGTGGGCCATGTGGCTCCCGAAGCCGCCGTGGGCGGTGCCATTGCCCTGGTCAAGGAAGGCGATCGGATTACTATTGATGCCGACCAGAATCTGCTGGAACTGAATGTACCTGAGGCAGAACTGGCTCAACGCCGGGCCGCCTGGGTGGCTCCGCCCCCTCGCTATCGCCGGGGGGTGTTGGGTAAGTATGCCAAACTGGTGTCCTCCAGCAGCTTAGGAGCGGTTACGGACATGAACTTATTTTAGGGGCAGGGTATGGCCAGGTCTCGCGTTCTGTTGCTGTTGCTGCGCCGTCGTCTTTTCTGGTTAGTGCTGTTGCTGGCGGTCTGGTTACTGTGCAGCGGCGAGACCCATGGCTAGGACTATAGAGGCCCTGCCACCGTCCCAATATCCCCTAGAAAATCCTACAATCTATAGGCACCTTTCCCCAGCCTGCCATGACTGCCTTTGCCACAGCTCCCTTTAGCCCTGAGCAGATTGCTGCCACTGGTATCAAGCCAGCTGAGTACGACGAGATTGTTCAGCGGCTGGGGCGCCATCCTAACCAGGCCGAACTGGGCATGTTCGGCGTTATGTGGTCAGAGCATTGTTGCTATAAAAACTCCCGCCCCCTACTTAAGCAGTTTCCCACCAGTGGTGATCGGGTGTTGGTGGGGCCAGGGGAAAATGCTGGGGTCATCGACGCTGGCGATGGCCTACGGGTGGCCTTCAAAATCGAGTCCCACAACCATCCGTCGGCGGTAGAGCCTTTCCAGGGAGCGGCCACTGGTGTGGGGGGTATTCTGCGAGATATTTTTACTATGGGAGCGCGCCCCATTGCGGTCCTCAATTCCCTACGCTTTGGGGATCTAACCGATTCCCGTACTCGGCGCCTCTGTCAGGGAGTGGTGGAGGGTATTGCCCACTATGGCAACTGCTTTGGGGTACCGACGGTGGGGGGAGAGGTGTACTTTGACAGCGCCTATAACGGCAATCCCCTAGTTAATGCTATGGCGATTGGTATTCTGGAAACCCCTGAGATCGTTAAGTCGGGGGCGGCCGGGCTGGGTAATCCGGTCGTCTACGTGGGCTCTACCACCGGCCGAGATGGCATGGGGGGGGCGAGCTTTGCCAGTGCGGAGTTGACCGAGGAATCAGAGCGCGATCGCCCGGCGGTGCAGGTGGGCGATCCCTTTCTGGAGAAATGTCTGGTGGAGGCTTGCCTGGAGGCCTTTAAGACCGGTGCTATTGTTGCTGCCCAGGACATGGGGGCCGCTGGTTTGACCTGCTCCACCGCCGAGATGGCGGCCAAGGGGGGCGTGGGTATTGAGCTGGACCTGGATTTAATCCCTGTACGGGAAACTGGTATGACAGCCTATGAGTATTTGCTCTCGGAGTCCCAGGAACGCATGCTGTTTGTGGTGCAGGCGGGGCGGACCGAGGAGGTAATCGAGATTTTCCAGCGCTGGGGCCTGCAGGGCGTAGTGGCCGGTCAGGTGATCGCCGACCCGATTGTTCGTATTTTGTTCCAGGGTAGGGTGGCGGCGGAAATTCCCGCCCTGGCCCTGGCCGAAAATACCCCCATCTACCACCGAGATTTGTTGCCCACCCCACCCGACTATGCCCAGACTGCCTGGGCCTGGCAAGAGCAGAGGTTGCCGCCAGCTAGGGTAGCAGGTTTGGATCGGGGGGGCGATCGCCCCCTGACCTGGACCACCGTGTTGCACCAGCTCTTGGCCCAGCCCACCATTGCTTCTAAACAATGGATCTACCGCCAGTACGACCACCAGGTGCAAAATAATACGCTGCGCTGTCCTGGAGAGGGGGATGCTGCCGTGATTCGTTTGCGGCCCTTAGAGCCAGTGCCCGACTACCAACCAGCGGCGGTGACTCGAGGTCTAGCGGCCACCGTTGACTGCAATGGTCGCTACGTCTACTTGCATCCCTACGAGGGGGCGGTGGCGGCCGTAGCTGAAGCCGCTCGTAACCTTAGCTGCGTGGGAGCCCTGCCCCTGGCGGTAACCGATAACCTCAACTTTGGCAGTCCAGAAAACCCCATTGGTTACTGGCAACTAGCGGAGGCCTGTCGGGGCTTGGCGGAAGCCTGTCGCCAGCTGGCTACCCCGGTTACGGGGGGGAATGTTTCCCTCTATAACGAAACCGTCGATAGCCAGGGCCAACCCCAACCCATCTACCCTACTCCTGTGGTGGGCATGGTGGGTTTGGTGGAGGATCTACAGCACACCTGTGGCCAGGGCTGGCGGGCAGCGGGGGATTTAATCTATCTACTGGGGGTAAGCCTAGAACGGACCAGTAGCGCCAGTCTAGAGAACCGGCCCCTGGTCACCCTGGGCGGATCAGAATATCTGGCGGCCCTCCATCAGCAAGTGACGGGCCACCCCCCCAAAATCGACCTGGCCCTGGAACAGCGAGTACAGGCGGTCTGTCGCTACGGGATCGGCCAGGGCTGGATTCGATCTGCCCATGACTGCGCCGAAGGGGGACTGGCGATCGCCCTGGCGGAGTCCTGCATTAGCGGCGATCAAGGGGCTAGCATTCACCTAACCCTGGCTAGCGGCCAGACTGAGCAGCGTTGGGACCGAGTCCTGTTTGGCGAAGGGGGGGCTCGCATTGTGGTATCGGTAGACCCCCTGTATCAGGCCGCTTGGGAGGCCTACCTGGGGGACCGGGCACCGGCGGATTGGCAGCTTTTGGGTGAGGTGGGAGGATCACTCCTCACCCTCACCAGTAGGGATGGCTCGGTTTTGATCAGCACTGCGGTGGACCAGCTCAGCCAGACTTGGCAAGGAGCGATTCCTGGGCAACTATCGGCTTAGCCATCCCGGCTCCATCTTTTTTGTGGACTCCCATCCTATGATGGAAAGGGGGCCCGAGGAGGATGTAATCAATCGACTATGGCTTTCTGGCCATAGCCACGCTTGACCGATCAACTGTGTTCTCAGCGTTTTGGCGAAAGCCATAGGCTGATTTTTCAGCCGTCGAGCCACCCTAAATTCCCTTTTCTCTACCCCTGACCCTACTGGCCAACCTAATGACTTTTCCTTCCCAAGATCTGGACACTCCCAACCCAACTCCCAGCCAGTCGGATGCTGTTGCCCTAGATCGCCCCGATAAACCGGAAGAAGCCTGTGGTATATTCGGCCTCTACGCCCCCGGCGAAGATGTTGCCCGGCTTGCCTATTTTGGCCTGTTTGCCCTCCAGCATCGGGGGCAGGAATCAGCTGGTATCGCCACCTTTGATCAGCGTCGAAGCCACTGTTATAAACATATGGGTCTGGTTTCCCAGGTGTTTGATGATCAGGTATTGCAATCTTTGCCCGGCCAAATGGCCGTCGGTCATACCCGCTACTCCACCACCGGATCTAGCCATGTGTGCAATGCCCAGCCGGCGATCGTGCCTACTCGCCTGGGTGACCTGGCCCTGGCCCACAACGGTAATCTGGTAAATGCCGCCGATCTGCGGGAGGAACTGCTGCAGCGAAACCACGACCTAAACACCACCACCGATTCAGAGATGATTGCCTTTGCCCTGGCCGAAGCTGTCAACGATGGAGAAGATTGGGTCAAGGCGGCTGAAAAAGCCTTTAATCGTTGTCAGGGTGCCTTCAGTCTGGTGATTGGTACGGCCGATGGTCTGATGGGAGTCCGCGATCACCAGGGAATTCGTCCCCTTGTCCTGGGGGTTTTAGGATCCAACCTACCAGGGGAAGGGAGTCCGACAGCCTACGTACTGGCTTCAGAAACCTGTGCCCTCGACATTATTGGAGCCACCTATTTGCGGGATGTTCAACCCGGAGAACTGGTTTGGATTACGCACCAGGGTTTGACCACCTATCAGTGGGCTAATCCTACCCCACGTAAGCTTTGTATCTTTGAGATGATCTACTTTTCTCGCCCCGATAGCATTGTTAACGAGGAGAGTCTTTATAGTTATCGTCGTCGTCTCGGGCATCAACTAGCCAGGGAGGCCTTCGTTGATGTTGATTTAATTATGGGGGTCCCCGATTCCGGAGTGCCTGCGGCTATAGGCTTTTCCCAAGAGTCAGGCATTCCCTACGCCGAAGGTTTGATTAAAAACCGCTATGTCGGTCGTACCTTCATCCAGCCCACCCAGTCTATGCGGGAGGTCGGTATTCGGATAAAACTTAATCCCCTGAAGGATGTCCTGATGGGTAAGCGAGTCCTGATTGTGGATGACTCCATTGTGCGGGGCACCACTAGCCGTAAAATCGTCCAGGCCCTAAGAGACGCGGGAGCCATAGAGGTGCATATGCGCATTTCCTCCCCCCCCGTCACCCATCCCTGTTTTTATGGGATTGACACGGACAGTCAGGATCAGCTGATCGCCGCCACCCACTCCACGGAGGATATTGCCCAGCAGATTAATGTCGATTCCCTCGCCTACCTAAGTTGGGGAGGCATGCTCAAGGCTACCCAACAGGATCCGGAAAGTTTCTGCTCGGCTTGTTTTACCGGAAACTATCCGGTGGACATTCCGGAACCCTTTAAGCGATCTAAGTTGAAGTTTGAAGCCAGACAGGCCGTAACCCCCTAGTCTGGGTTAGGGCCTTGTCGCGGCAAAACCATCCCAGATATGGTCAGCAGAAGGGTTCAGGGGATGCTGTTCTTCTCTCCCTTACCAGCTTAAAACTGCCTGGGGTTACCGGCGCACCTGACCAGAAAAACCAGAGGCTCGGAACTGTTTGAGTTGGAGCGGTTCGGGCTGGTTGGCCGCCACTGAGACACGAATTTGAAAATCACTTTCCCCTGGAGGCACAATGTCAATGGAACCCAGGCGATTACGGTTTTGCATGACCGGATTATCGTTAGCGTCGTAGATGCGGCCAAAGATATCGGCGTTAATCACGGTTCTACCAGATTGGTTAATGGCCTTGCCGACAATCAAATAACATTTGGCAGCTTGAATGGAACCTGGTGTAACCATGCCATCGGCATACTCGGCTGGACAGGGTTGGTAGGCAATATCCTTAAGATCAATCGCAGTTAGGGCCTGGGCGGTCATTCCCAGGGTGGTGAAGACCCATAGCCCGATAGCCAGAAGAGTAGTGGCGATCGCCCGTCTTACCATAATTTGCCTCACGGTTACATAACCTCTATCTTAATGCTCTCCCAGTTGGTTCAGCAAAGCCTGGCGCATAGTGGCCACGGGCACGGGCCGCTGTAGCCAGATTTCTAGAGCGGCGGCCCCTTGCTGCACCAGCATTTCCAAACCATCCAGGGTGGCCAGTCCTCGCTCAGCGGCAAGGGTCAGCAGGCGCGTGGGGCGAGGTGTATAGATCAAATCGTAGACAAGGGTGTGGCCTGACACCCGATCTAGATCGGCTTTTCCTAGAGGACTCTGGTCAGGGCTGGCTCCCATCCCCAGAGGGGTGGTATTCACAATTAAATCGACTTGAGGCAAAATATCGGCCAGATTAGTCCAGGGGTAGACGGTGAGGTGGGGCTGGATTGGAGAGGTTTGCCAACTACTCTGAAACGCCTCTAGTTTTTCAGGATTACGGCCCGCGATCGCGATTTTTTCCAGTCCCAGTTGAACACAGCCCGCCACCACCGCCCGGGCCGCACCCCCATTACCCAGCACCAGGGCAGTGCCCCCTGACCAGTCTCTAACCAGGGTGAGGGGGGCTGTAAATCCTCGGATATCCGTATTGGTACCAGCCCAACCCCGGGCTGTAGGCCAGACCGTATTAACGGCCCCAATCGCCTGGGCATCGGCGGTAAGTTCTGCCAGCAGGGGTATGATCCGTTGCTTATGGGGAATGGTGACGTTAAAACCCTGCACTCCGATCGTAGCCAGGCCCACCATGGCGGAGGCCAGGTTCGAACTGGTGATGGGAAAGGCAACGTAGACATAGTCAGCCCCCAACTCAGTCAGAGCAGCATTGTGCATAACTGGCGAAAGGCTATGGGTAACGGGGTCGCCCATCACTCCCAGCAGTTGGGTTGTGCCGGTAATGGTCATAGAGCTGGAATAGATGCTAACTTTCTACTCTAGCGTGAAACCAGGTGACAATCTGGTCAACCACCGCCTCAATCCCTAACCCATCGGTATTTAGTTCCAGGGCATCATCGGCCTTGCGTAAGGGGGCAACCCGCCGGGTACTATCTTGATGATCCCGATCGGCGATCGCCCGCTCCAACTCTTCCAGGTTTCCAGAGGCTTGCTGTTGTCCCTGTAGATCCCTCCAGCGACGCCGGGCCCGTTCCCCTACGGAAGCGGTGAGAAAAACCTTCAATTCCGCCTCGGGAAAAACCTGGGTACCAATATCCCGGCCTTCCATCACCACTCCACCAGCCACACCGTACTGCCGCTGCTGATCCAGTAGGATCTGACGAACCATAGGCTGGGCCGCAATGGTAGAAACCTTTTTAGTGACGGCCGGGCGGCGAATTAACTCAGTCACTTCCTGCCCATTCAGCCAGAGGCGACTGGGGTAGGCGGCCCAGGCCGGATCGTCCCCTGTGGCGGCCAGCCGTAATTCACAGCTCTGCACTAATTCCGCCATGGCGACTTCGTCCTCAGGATCCAGCCCCAGGTCCAGCGCCTTCCAAGCGATCGCCCGGTACATGGCTCCACTGTCCAGGTAAAGCAGGTTAAGGCGTTGGGCCACCTGACGAGCCACAGTAGACTTGCCAGCCCCAGCCGGACCATCAATGGCCACAATCGGTTTTCGGTGTCTTAGGACTAGATTATCAATTAGGCGGGTTTTACCCAGGTAAGCCGCTACTCCCAGTAAGCCGACCGATTCCACCTGCTCCAGCGGTACCAGGCTATGGGGATGGACCAGATCCACATACTCGAGGGTAAGGGCAGGTACCTGGGCAAGGTGATGTTTCACCGTCGCTGTCAGGGTAGAACGATGGCGTTCTCCAGCTTTAAATAGGGACTCGGCGGCCTTTAGGCCCTGGTAAAGGGTAGCGGCCTGGGCCCGTTGCGACGGACTTAAGTAGCGATTGCGGGAACTCAGGGCTAAGCCATCGCTATCCCTGACGGTAGGACAGGGGACCAGTTCTCCTGGCAGTTGCAGATCGGCGGCCACCTGCTGGAGGATAGCCACTTGCTGGGCATCCTTAAGTCCCAGGTAGGTGCGGTGGGGACTGACCAGACTCAGGAGCTTGGTGACCACGGTGGCTACCCCCTCAAAATGTCCTGGTCGATGGGGGCCACAGAGTACCGCCAGCATGGGGGAGGGAGGGACTACCCGGGTAATTTTGTCCCCGTCCGGCTGGGAACTACCGTAGAGTTCTGAGGTGGTGGGTATGAAGACCGCATCTACTCCGACTTGCTCGCAAATTTCCAGGTCCTCCATTGGAGTTTGGGGATAGGTAGCTAGATCCTCCCCCGGAGCAAATTGGATGGGGTTAATAAAAATACTGACCACCACCAGGTCGTTTTCCTGTCGAGCCCGATCGATTAGACTCCGATGGCCTCGATGTAAATTACCCATGGTAGGCACCAGACCTACTGTTAATTGTTCGGTCCAATCCCTTGAGGGTAGACAGCGGCGGTGGTTTAGGTAGCAGCTTAACCCGTTAACTGTTTTTAATATCCGCACAATTGCCTCCCTCCATTCCATGGACATACCCGTTTAAGGTTGTGCCAGATCACCATCTGGCTACTCTGGCACCGGGCTGACCCCCTATCAGATTAACCTTAGAGTGTCCTCCTTCACAGCCATCCTACATGGTCTATCGGGCTCAAATTGGGCAGAAAAAAACCTCACCGGGTCAGCCGGGGAGGTCGGATAGGGCAATTACAAAGGGTTGTTACCAATCAACATCGGTCGCTTATTGGCTTAGAACCTCGAGGGCTACACGACCAACTCCCGCCGACCGAATGCCAATACTGGAAGCTGCGGCCGAGGATAGGTCAATCAGTCGTCCGTGGCTAAAGGGACCGCGATCGTTAATCCGTACGATTACCTGTTGCCCGGTGTTGAGATTGGTGACTCGGACCCGTGTCCCGAAAGGTAGGGTACGATGGGCAGCGGTCAAGTCTTGTTGGTTAAAAACTTCTCCACTGGCGCTCCGTTTTCCGTGCAAACCAGGCCCGTACCATGAAGCCATACCGATTAGCGTAGAACTAACAGCCCCAACTCGATTAGGAGAGGTAACCTTGGGCTCGGGCAACCCTTCTACCCTGGCCAGTGCGGGAACATTACCGAGGAGCCGTCTGAGTCGGTTGGCCACTTGTAGCGCATCTTCTGCCTTATTTTCGGTAGTATCTGGCAGAGTGGCGTGGCTATCGATCTTAATTAAGTCTTCTTTTCCCCAACTCACCAGAAAGGCTTGCTGATGGTTATCCCACCGGACGGAAATATCAGAGGCATTGCGGGTACTGGCTAAGTCTTGCAGCTGACTGGCCAGATTATTGGCCCGCTCTACCGGGTCAGATAGAGATTCAACCGAATTAGCCCCACTAGCCACCATGCTATTGGTATCCGGTCTAGTGGCACTTAGGGTGGGTAGTTCAGCACCGATCAGGGTAATGACT
Source organism: Leptolyngbya sp. (assembly GCA_040374765.1). Classification (GTDB taxonomy): domain Bacteria; phylum Cyanobacteriota; class Cyanobacteriia; order Phormidesmidales; family Phormidesmidaceae; genus Nodosilinea. The sequence goes on along the minus strand of JBEITR010000010.1, from coordinate 62,326 downwards.
GGAATTGATTTAATGTAAATCGTAGCTGCCTGCCGATCATCCAAAGCATGGGGATGTACGGTTGCTACGGCATAACGTCCCGGAGCAGCTGCAGGCAGGTATGAGGATGGCGAAATGATCGAAGCTGACTGGGAATTGAGTTGGTTACCAGGTAACTGATTCAGATTAGCTAGAAGTTCCGGCTGATCAGTCACAGGAACGCCATGATCGGCAATAACCTGATGGGCCTGAACAGGGGAAGACTCTTTAGAATCCTGGGCTTGTGCAGGCGAGTGGGCTCCAAAAGCAGCGAGGGTAACGGCAATCGTTAGCCCCCTTATAACGGCAATCGTTAGCCCCCTTATAACGGGATACTTCATACACACCAGAAGAGATCAACAGAAAGAGGTGGGCTTGATTCGTCAATCCAAAGAGGAAATCAGAACAGGCAATCAAGAAACAGCCTTTTAGGCCACGCTCGTTACAAAGGTTTACTCTCGGTCCTTCAACGTTAAGTAACCTAACATGAACAGCTTGTATTGCGAATCCGGGTATTTTTTCTCAAATATTTATTTCGCTAGAGAATTATTTCGGTAAAGACTTTAGAAAAAAACCTGGATCTACCGCGTCATCTGCCTTGTGCCGGTCAGACGGGGGCCGAATTTGGTTTTAATTTTTTTATCAGTCGTCCGATTCAGTTATAGAAGACTCATGAGTCTATTTACTCATTCAAGTCATTTTATTTTTATTTCTATAAAAAATAATATTAGATGGATCCAGCTAGGCTTTCAGATTTATGGGTTTTCATTAAAATTTTGTATTTATCGATATATTTATAACGGCTTTGTAAATACAATTCAGAGAATCGCTATGGTGCTCCTCTGGGTAGGAGAGTGAAATCGCAGATGGATTATCGAGAGGCTGGAGTCGATGTGGTCGCTGGGCGAGACTTTGTTCGCCGCATTCGCTCGATGGTGGATAGTACCCGGCGTCCTGAGGTGCTAGGGGCTTTAGGGGGGTTCAGTGGTCTTTGCCAGATACCTTCCGGTTATCGTGAACCTGTATTGGTGTCTGGAACCGACGGGGTTGGTACCAAGCTTAAAATTGCCCAGGCCGTTAATTGCCACAGTACTATTGGTATTGATTTAGTCGCCATGTGCGTCAACGATATCCTTACCAGTGGAGCAGAGCCTTTATTCTTTCTGGATTATTTGGCCACTGGGAAGCTGGAACCAGAACTCTCGGCCCAGGTGGTAGAGGGTATTGCCAGTGGCTGTCGGCAGGCAGGTTGTGCCCTGCTGGGGGGAGAAACTGCCGAAATGCCTGGCTTCTACGCCCATGGAGAGTACGATCTGGCAGGCTTTTGTGTGGGAATTGTGGAGAAATCTGAGCTGTTGGACGGCAGTCAGGTACAGATCGGTGATCAGGTTATTGGTCTGGCCAGCAGTGGTATTCACAGTAATGGCTTCAGTTTAGTCCGTAGGGTGATTGAGCAGGGCTCTCATCCAGGTCAATCAACCGCGGGCTACACCTGGAACGATCGGGTGGAAGCTCTAGGCGTTTCGACTCTGGGAGAGATCTTTTTGACTCCTACCTTTATCTATGCTGGGCCAGTGCTGGCAGCTCGAAGGGCAGGTTTAGCTATCCATGGCATGGCCCACATTACTGGGGGGGGCTTGCCCGAGAATTTACCCCGGTGCCTGGGAAGAGGGCAAAGCATTAGACTTGATTTCACCAGCTGGCAGGTGCCTGGCCTATTTAACTGGCTGGAAATGACCGGGAAAATACCAACTGCGGAAATGTACCATACCTTTAATATGGGTATTGGTTTTGCTCTGGTGATGGGTGCCGATCAAGTTGATAAGACACTATCCTGGTTTGAACAACAAGGAATGAATGCCTACGTTATTGGTGAAGTAGTGGCAGGGTCGGGGGAATTGCTAGGTGTACCAGAGGGATAGACTGAGAGCTTAGTAAACCAGGCTAATCACCTTATCTGGTGAATAGGTGACTTCCTGGACCGTACCAGGTTTGCCGAGAGCTACAGCCTTACTGCTGTTAAAACTCACCATCACACCGCCAGCGTTGCCTGCCCGAATGGTAAGGCTCTTATCAGCCTTTAAAAGGCGGGTATCCCCAGGCTGTAAAATCCCCTCAAATTCTGTAGTTCCATCCGCTACGATGCGCAACCATGATTGGGATGTCAAGGTCATTTCTACCTGAATAGGAGACTTAGGGATAGAAAAAGGATGAGCCTCTGAAGACTTGGCCGGGTTGAGATTGGACGGTGACGATGGTGCGGCGGCGGCCGGAGAGTGAAGGGGTTCGAGGGGCGGTAGCACAGCCATTTCAGGTGTGTTGCGCTTGAGTAAGTAGGACAATCCACTGACAGCTGCGATCAGTATGACAAAATAGGTCAGATAGAGATGAAGAGGTCTTAGTTGGGCATTCGCCGACTGCTGCCAGGATGGTTTTTTAACCTGAGGGGTGGTAAACAGCTGATTAGCTAGGGCATCTCCATCCAGGGCCAGGGCTTCTCCATAGCGCCGAATGAAACCACGCAGGTAAACAGGCTCAGGCAATCGGCGCATATCTCCCTCCTCAATGGCCTGCAGTAGGCTGGAGCGGATCAGGGTCTGGGTAGCCATGGTCTCGAGGGTCTGGCCTTGACTCTCTCGAGCCACCTTTAGCAGGCTACCCAACTCTACTAATTGCTCTTGATAAAAGGTATTAGGGTCAACCAACACGTTTGTATTCATACCGAAAGCATTGACTACAAGGGGAAACACAAGGTGGTGAGCGAAGGATTAAGGAAAAGGTCCGACCTGGTCGGCTAAATTTACGTTATTACTAATTTTGTAAAACTAAGGATTCTCAACTAGTAGGGCATTGATTTCATCCAAGGATAGTGGACGATAGGCACCACTTTTGAGGGAACCCAACTGAACTGAACCGATAGCCAATCGATGTAGGCTAACCACGCGATGCCCCAATACCTCGGCAACTCGGCGAATCTGACGATTACGACCTTCCCACAGAGTAATCAAAAGTTGCCTGTCCTGTCCATGGTTTTGATTAACTTTTATTACTTTAGCAGGTCGAGTCAAATAGTCACCCAGATAAACTCCCTGACGCCAACGGGCCAGAGTATGTTCCGATGGAACTCTGTCTAAGGTGACTTGGTAGGTTTTGGGAACATCGTGTTTAGGATGGGTGAGACGATAGGTGAGGCCACCATCGTTAGTAACAATCAAAGCACCCGTTGAATAAGCATCTAAGCGGCCCACTGGATGCAGGCCGAGACCATGGAGGTGACTGGGGAAAGCATCGATCACAGTTGGTCTGCCGTCTGGATCGAAACAGGTGGAGACCATGCCAAGGGGCTTATGGAGCAGCAGATAATGATGGCAAGGCCGATCTTTGGAACTGAGAGAAATCTGATCGATAGCTACCTGATCCCTTTCCAGGTTAGCTTTTTGGCCCAGATGGGCGGGCTGGCCATTTACCGTCACTCGCCCTGACTGTATCCATTGCTCAGCCTGTCGACGGGAGGCTAATCCATGCTGAGCCAGTAATTTTTGCAGCCGCTCTTCGGGCATAGATTCTGGAAAACCATTGAAATTAGACTATCACAAATATTTATAGCTTTGGCTAGGATATTCAGGATCCAGATGATCGATCAAAGGGGATTCTAGGGGCGACGTTAAAGGTGGCTAGGGCTATAGGTCATAGTGATGGGACAGGGGAAGTTATGGAAGGGATGGTAAGGCAAAGGTGACCTCCCCCCCGATCAGGATGGTTTGAGGCCGTAATTGTACCACCATGAGCTTCAATGATCTGGCTTACAATGGCTAGTCCTAACCCCGTACCCCGGTTGATCTCTTCGGTCCTATCCAGGGATGCGGGCAGAGAGGAGGCCAAACTACCAGGACGGCTGCGGGATGGGTCAGCCCGGTAAAAGCGATCGAAAACGTAGGGTAAATCTCGAGGGTTAAAGCCCGATCCCCGATCAATAACTTCTAGGGTGAAGCCATCTTTGTTTTGGCAATTCGGTGCAGCCTCCGGGTCGGGTGCCGATAATTGAACATAGATCAGAGATTCTGGTGGACTATGTTTAATGGCATTGTCAATTAAATTTAGAAGTACCCGATGAAACAGGGTTTTATCAAGCTGGGCTTGATACTGAACTGGGCCACTGTAGTTTAGGTGCAGATGCTTAACTTCGGCCAGGGGTTCTAAACTCTGCCAGGCAGCTTGGATCAGTTGGGGCAGATCCACCAGGGTAAGGTGAAGACCCTGCAACTGATCGGTTTGGAGGCGGCTTAGTTTTAATAAGTCTTCTACCAGGTTGCCCAGGCGAATAGCTTCGTTGACTAAGCGATCTAACCAGGTTTTAAGCCCTGGATCAACCCGCGACTGGAGCGTTTCGGCCACTAGCCGAATGGATGTGAGGGGGGTTCTCAGTTCATGGGCCACGTCGGAGGTCCAGCGATCGCGCTGTTGGATCAATAGGGCTGCTTCCTGACGATTCTCGAGGAATACCCCTACTTCCCCCTGGTTAAGGGGGAGGGCATAGCCCCGCAGCGGATAGGTAGGTTCTTCCTTGGGGTGCATGGGATCGGGAGAAATTTGATACAGCATCCATTCCTGCTGGCAGGGACTTTGTTTCTGTCTAGCCTGATCAATGAGGGCGTCAAGTTCGTAGGAACGAGCTACCTCCAGCAAGAGGCGAGGCCGCTGGATAGGTCCCGCCAAGAGTTGATTCATGCGCAGCAGACGTTTGGCTTCGTTATTGCACCAGATCAACTGGTTTTCCTCATCGACCTGGAGATAGCCTACGGGCGCTGCTTGCAGGATTTGCTCCAGGGTATCGCGACTACTCCCTAAATCATGTAGCTGGAGCTGCTGCTCCGGGTGATCGGCCAGCAACTGGCGCAGCCGATCTAAGGCAGCCTGCCAGGAATTCACCTTAGCCAGGGCCAGTAAACGCCGTTCTCGTCGTCGCCAGCCCCACAGCATTAGTAAGATACCGGTTATTAGCCCCACCAAATACCCAATAACGGCCACAGTTCCCCACTTAGCACCGATAACACAGGCTAGCCTGAGGCCAACCTGTGTTTAAGCCTAGCGCAAAAAAACGCCCCCACAAACGTACCGTTAGCGGGGCATGGTGGGGCTCTCTTGGACCAGAGGGTTGACCCCAGTCTGAGGGACTCTAGAGCTGTAGCCACGGGTAACGAGCCAGAATGCTTGCCCAGCCCCCCATTGAGCCAATCCCCTCGGGCCTTAGGGTTTTGGCTAAACCTATCAAGACCAGTTTCCAAATTTTTCCATTACCCCTGGAGGTGGAGTTGCCATGTCAGGGAAAACCCATGATCATCCCCCCTCAGGGTCAGGCTAGGATAGGTCCTATCTGTTGCTATCACCCTTACCATGCACGGCCCCATTCCCCCCGAGCGATATTTTCCCTATTTAACCTGGACTGAGATTGAAGCTATGGCCGATCGCGACCAAGTGGTGATTATTCAGCCTCTGGGGGCGATCGAACAGCATGGGCCCCATTTGCCCCTGGCGGTGGACAGTGCCATTTGTACGGCGGTTATTGGTCAGGCACTGGCAGCTTTGGATCCGGCCCTGCCTGTGTATAGTTTGCCTCCCCTCTATTACGGTAAGTCTAATGAGCACTACCAGTTTCCTGGCACCATTAGCCTATCGGCAGAAACCTTGCTGGGGGTCCTCCACGATGTGGGGAAAAGTATCTATCGGGCTGGCTTCCGAAAATTGGTCCTAATCAACGCCCATGGCGGCCAACCCCAGGTGGTGGAAATTGTGGCTCGGGATTTGCACCAGATCTATCCTGACCTGATGGTGTTTCCCCTGTTTATAGGATCGGTCCCCAATTGTAGCCGGGAGCTATTTACCCCCCAAGAATTAGAGTTCGGTATTCATGCTGGCGATGGCGAAACCAGTCTGATGCTGGCGATCATGCCGGATCAGGTCCGGATCCATAGGGCTAAGGCCGAGTTCCCCCCCCCTATGGCCGAAGGCAGTTGTCTGTCTATGGAAGGACCCCTCCCCTTTGCCTGGGTGACTGGTGATCTATCTAGTAGTGGAGTATTTGGCGATCCTACAGTGGCCACGGTGGAGAAGGGCGATCGCTTCCTGGCCTCCCTGGTGCAGGGTTGGGTCAAGGTATTTGAAGATATCTATTCCTTTCGTCAGCCCCAGGTTCGTTATCCTTGACTCTCCAGCCAACTGGAGGGACTAAGCTAGGAAATAATTAAAAAGGTCTCTAGAGGATGTCCAACTGTTCTACGGTGCGTCCACTGCCTGACCTTTTAGCTACTCTCTAAAGTCAGATGGGGGCAGGGATTGCAGATGGCGATCGGAGAATTACAAATCACTGGCATGAGCTGTGCGGCCTGCGCTGCGGCAGTGGAGCGATCGCTGCGACAGGTGGCCGGGGTAAGGGCATGCCGGGTCAACTTTGCCACCGACCGGGCCAGCGTCGATTACGATGATCAGAGGACGGACCTACCCACCTTGCAGCGGGCGGTGGCGGCAGCGGGCTATGGCGCCACACCCCTGGATGAAAGCCTATCTCTGGCACAACAGCTAGATCGGGAAGACCACCAGCGGCGGCAGCAGCAACACCAACTTCGCCAGCGGGTGATCGTGGGTCTGGTCTGTAGTGGCCTGCTGACCATTGGCCATACTCCCATGATGATGGGGCGATCGCTGGGCTGGGTGCCAGATTTGCTGACCGACCCCTGGATACAGCTATTGCTGACCCTGCCAGTCATGATGTGGTGCGGTCAGGGATTTTTTGTCGGTGCCTGGCGTGGCCTCCAGCACCGGCGAGCCGACATGAATAGCCTGGTGGCTTTGGGTACCGGTTCCGCCTTCCTGTATTCTCTGGTGATTACCGTCGCCCCAGGGGTGATCAGGGGCCAGGGCCTGGAACCCGAGGTTTATTACGAAGTCGCAGCGGTGGTTATTACCCTGGTATTGTTAGGCCGCTACTTAGAAAGTCGGGCCCGGGGGCAGACATCCCTGGCCCTACGGCAACTCATGGATCTACAGGTGAAGACGGCCCGGGTCATTCGCCAGGGTAAAACCCTGGACCTACCCCTGACTGAGGTGCAGGTGGGCGATACGGTGGTGGTGCGACCAGGGGAAAAAATTCCCGTCGATGGGGTTGTGCTGGCAGGACAGTCAACTGTAGACGAATCCATGATCAGCGGCGAAGCCTTTCCCGTACCCAAGCACCCGGGGGATGGGGTCATCGGTGCTACCCTAAACCATACCGGCCAGTTAACCTGTCGTGCCGAACGGGTAGGTCGGGATACGGTCCTGGCCCAAATTGTGCGTTTAGTTCATCAAGCGCAGGGGTCCCGAGCCCCAATTCAACGATTAGCCGATCGCATCATTGCCTGGTTTGTACCCGGAGTCATGGGTATTGCCCTGATCACCCTGGCAACCTGGTGGATTACTACCCAGAACCTGGTGTTATCTCTATTTACCACCATCAGCGTTTTAATTATTGCCTGTCCCTGCGCCTTAGGTCTGGCCACCCCCACCTCGATTATGGTAGGAACTGGCCGGGGGGCGAAACAGGGAATTTTAATCAAAGATGCCACCAGCCTGGAACGGGTGCATGAAATCCAAACCCTGGTGCTGGATAAGACCGGTACCCTAACCCAGGGGCAACCTCGGGTCACCGACTATCGCACCGCAGCTGCCGCTAGTCAACAATTTGGAGGGGAATTAGGACTTTTAGAACTGGCGGCGACCCTGGAGCAATACTCAGAACACCCCCTGGGCGAGGCGATCGTCGCCTACGCCCGGAGCCAGGGCCTGTCCCTACAACCAGCAGAGGGAGCTAGGGTGGAGGGCTTTCGGGCCCTGGTCGGAGAGGGGGTAGAGGGACAGGTGGGGGAAGTCGCGGCCTATCTAGGCACGGCCCAGGGACTGGTGACTCAGGGACTAGACCTATCCCCCCTGCTGTCTACGGCCCAAACCTGGGAGGTAGAGGCTAAAACCATTGTTTGGATGGCGGTAAATGGTCAGGTGGTGGCTGTTTTTGCCATTGCCGATGCCCTTAAGCCCTCAGCAGCGGCAGCCATTCACCGCCTACGCCGGTTAGGTCTGGAGGTGATCATGCTCACGGGTGATAATCTCCAAACTGCCCGTGCCATTGCTAACCAGGTTGGGATTCAGCGGGTACTGGCCGGAGTCTCTGCCGATCGCAAGGCCGCTGCCATTCTGGATTTACAGCAGCAGGGCCAGATCGTGGGGATGGTGGGGGATGGCATTAATGATGCCCCTGCCCTAGCCCAGGCTGATGTCGGCATTGCCATTGGCACTGGTACTGACATCGCCATGGCCGCCAGCGATATTACTCTGGTTTCCGGAGATCTCGGGGGCTTGGTGACGGCGATCGCCCTAAGTCGGGCCACCCTGACCAATATTCGTCAGAACCTTTTCTTCGCCTTCATTTACAACCTGATTGCCATTCCCATCGCCGCCGGTATTCTCTATCCATTTTGGGGGTTGCTCCTTAGTCCCGTTGTCGCTGGGGCTGCCATGGCTTTGAGTTCCCTATCCGTAGTTAGCAATGCCCTACGACTGCGAGGGATTAAATTATCCGCCTAACTGGAGGCACTGGTGTAAAAGCTCAGGGCAAAACGCCAGAAACGATTAGCCACCACCAATAGAGCGATGGCCAGTAGGACCGATGCCACCAGCCACCCGGGGCTGCCGGTGTTGAGCATGGCCTGGGCCGGTACCGTCGTCAAAAAAACTACGGGGATAACGAAGGTAAAGAAAATCCGGTAGGCAACCGGGTAGGCAGTAATGGGAAAGCGCCCCGCCTCCAATAACCCTCGCAACACCTCGGTCACGTTATAGATCTTGACAAACCAGATACTGGTGGCTCCTAACATAAACCATAGGCTATAGAGGCTCAGAGCCCCAGCTATGATTGGTGGCAACCCCAACCAATAGGCCTGCCAACCCAGACCCAGGCGTTGCCCCGCATAGGCAATCATGATTAAACCAAAGATTAGATCGGGGACTCCCCAAGGAGAAAGCTCCCGTACAGACAGCCAAAATTGGGAGCTAATGGGCTTAAGTAACACAAAGTCTAAAGTACCCTGTTGTACCTGGGTAACTATTTTATTTAAGTTAGGAATCAAAATCGTGGCAGAGAAGCCCTGGAGCAGGGTGAAAATGCCCAGTACCAACAGTGCCTCTAACCAGTTCCATCCCTGAAACTGATAGCCAGTGCGGTAGAACAAAAATAGCCCAAAAATGCTGCCAGTCAGTCCTCCTAAACTGGTCAAGGTGGCAATAACAAAGTTGATGCGATACTCCAATTCAGCTGCAATGGCTGAACCCCAGAATAGCCCTAGTACCCGCAGGTAACGTTCCATCAGGCCCCCATGCCAGAATACTGGCTCAGTCCCCGCCGCCATAGCCACCGATTTAAGATCAAAAATACCAGGCTCCACACCACTATGGCCGTAAACCCCTGCAGGACGTGATCGGCGCGATTGACCAGTAAACTAGCGGGAAAATAAATCAGGTATGGGAAGGGAGTCCACAGGACTACAGCTCTTACCCCCTCCGGAAATAGGGTAAGGGGAGCCGCCATACCGGATAGAAATATATAAAACAAAAACCAGAATTGCTCCAGGGCGCTGGCCCGCTCTGTCCAGAAAGCTACCAGGGCAAAAGTGTACTGAATGGTAAAGCGCAGGCAAAAGGTTAGGGCGATCGCCAGACAGGCCAGGATGAAATTGCCCAGATCAGGTACCCAGGCAGAATTGGGATACAACAGCAAAAACGCCCCCACCAGCACCAAGGCAAAGGGAATGCGGGCGAAGCGTTCTGCCAGGTGGCCGAAGAAATGTCGCCAGACTGGGTCAAGGGGTTGTAAGAGGTAGGGTGACAGCTTGCCTTCTACCAGTTCCCGCTCAAATTCCCAGATTACCCAGACTACGGTAAATTGACGGACTAAAAAAACCGCCAGAAAGTACTGGATCAGTTCCCTCGGGGCAAGACTGAACTGCCCGCTCTGGGCTGCCTGGGCCCACAGCCCCATAAAAATTAGGGGAAAGGTACCTGAAAGTACCCAGAGCACCAGTTCAGCCCGGTACTCCATCATATAGGCGTAGTAAACAGAGAGCATGACCCGGGCAACGGTCAGGGCCTTGCGGGTTGAATGGACTAATGCTCTAGGGTTGGGGCCTATTTTAGGAGGCATCATGATAGTTGCAGGACTCCCATGGCTACGCCAGGGTTATGGTACCACGCCCGGATAGAGATTCAGGCGCACCAGTTCTCCAGGGTCCATGGGCTGCTAGGGTAGACGGTGACCCCCTCTTTTTCCAAGCCTATGGCTAGCGACTGGTTCTATCCCTTTCCGCCCCTTTACCCCGGTACCCTGGTAAGGCGCTACAAGCGCTTCTTCGCCGACATCGAACTGGATAGCGGTGAACTGATTACCGCCCACTGTCCCAATACTGGACCAATGACCGGTGTGTGCCAAATTGGTGGACGGGTGCAGGTCTCCCACAACCCCAGTCCCAAACGCAAACTCGCCTATACCTGGGAACTTTCCGCAGTTAATGAGACCCTACCAATCTGGGTAGGGGCTAATACCGCCCTGCCCAATCGGGTTATGCGATCGCTGCTGGAGGCGCGGTTAATTCCTGAGTTGGGGGATTACACCACAATTCAGGGAGAAGTGCCCTACGGTAAGGACAACAAAAGCCGGATTGATTTTCTCCTCAGCGGCCCAGAGGATAGCCCCCCGACCTACGTTGAGATTAAAAACACAACCTGGGCACAGGGAACCCTGGCGTTGTTTCCCGATACGGTTACCACTCGGGGACAAAAGCATCTGCAAGAACTGATGGATGTAATTCCTGCAGCTAGGGCCGCCATGGTGTATTTCATTAATCGGGGTGACTGCACTGAGTTTGCCCCAGGAGATCAGGCAGACCCCACCTACGGCCAACTGTTGCGGGCGGCGATCGGGGCAGGGGTAGCGGTCTATCCCTGCCGCTTCGACATTACTCCTGCAGGCCTCCGCTACCTGGGGCTAGCTCCTTTGCGGATCTAGGCGGTTCTATCCCTGCAGCAGCCCTACCAGGTGGGGAAGTTCTGGCAAAATTAACGCTTCCAGGGCTAGTTGTACAGCCCGGCTAGAACCGGGTAGGGAAAAGACCAGGGTTGACCGGTAGACCCCAGCGATCGCCCGCGAGGCGATCGCCCGCGACCCTACCTGCTGAAAACTCAGATAACGAAACAACTCCCCAAAGCCAGGCAAGGTTTTCTCCAGTAAACTAGCCACCGCCTCGTAGGTACCGTCTCGGGGAGCGATGCCCGTACCACCAGTAAGAATAATTACATCCACCTGATCATCCTCAGCCCAAGACCGACAGAGAGCCGTAATCTGCTGTGGTTGATCGGGAAGAATTTGGTAGTCCCTGACCTGGTGTCCCGCCGTCTCTAACAGAGTCTGAATTAACTGGCCGCTGGTGTCGGTAGCGGCGGTACGACTATCGCTGATCGTACCGACTCCGCAATTGATCGGCCTCGCCAGGGGCTGGGGATGCATAGGGTTTACCTAGCTTTTAGTAAAGCCCAGACCATTTTTCTCTGCATAGCGAGTCATGAAGCGCATAAAGCGGTCCCAGTCCTCAGCGCTTTTCATGACGTAGGTAGCCTCAATCCCTGCCGGCTCACCGTTGATAAACTTGCCATTAACTTCTCGGGTGACCAGCTCTCCCTCTTCATCCACCATGTACATACCGGTCACCTCTACGCCTTCCTGGGTAAGGGCCTGGGGATAGTCGAAGTAAAAGGTGGCCATTCCGTTAGACCCATCCTTTGCCCGGGTCAGCCTGACATCGGGGACTACGGGTTCGGCAATACCACGGGCAAATTGAATTTCGGCCATGCCAGAGTTCCTTAAGGTAAGAGGTCGAATTGTAAAGATCTATTATCCCATGTTGTGGCCTATTACCATGGCTACTCTCTGCCCTGGGGGCAAAGGCCCTAACCAGGGCTAAAATCCCAAATCGGTCCGGGCGACTTCGGCGGCTTTAAACACCAGGTCGTCGGCCGCTTCTTCCCAGGCCGTAGCGCCTACCTGACGGTAAAAGGTACTGTCGTAGGGCCGGGTTCGGACCACCACGGGCATGGGTACGGCGTGACCCAATACCAGGGCCTGCTGCTTGGAGTCCAGCTTAGCCAGCACCGATCGCAGATGGTGGCCGCCGGAGACGCCGGTAAAAATCGCATCAATATCCTTCTCGTCGTTGAGTAGGGCGGTGATACGGGTGCCAATTTGGGACATCACCTCGTTATCAATGCCGGAGGGGCGCTGATCCACCACCAGCAGGGTGACAAAGTACTTGCGCATTTCCCGGGCAATGGTGCCAAAAATGGTTTGCCGGGCAGTAGCCGGGTCAAGAAAACGGTGCGCCTCTTCGATGGTAATCATCAACTGGCGGGGGCGGTCTAGGGGATTCTTGGTTTGCAAAAAGCGATCGGCCTTGTGGACGTAGCTGGCGTGAATGCGTCGGGCAATTACATTGGTGGCCAGCATATAGGCCAGCATGGTGGACTGGGAGCCAAACTCAACGACCACGTGCTTACCCTCGTCTAGGGCCGCCAGAATTTTGGCCACGTAGTTGGTCTTGCCGGTGGGACGTAGATACTTTAAATCTGTCAGACGGGTGAGTTTGCGTTGCAAAGCCATAATCGAGGATTTACTCCCCATTTTGGTTTCGCAGAACTCTTGGATTTCCTCGTTGCTGAGGCTGAGTAACCGGTTAATCCAGCCCTTGCCAAACTCGTTACGTAGAATGATGGCATTCTCCAGGCTGGCTTCAGAAAGATTGAGTTCCCCCCGCACCAGGGCCAGGTCTTCTACCTCAATCTGATCGAAGCTTATGAACAGCTCCTGACTGTCGCTCACCCCTCGTCGCTGGGTGGATTCGGGATCGAGGCTGAAAATCTGTACTTGCCCTGGGAATAACTGCCGCAAGCCCTTGACGGTACTGAAGTGCTTGCCCTCCTGGACCGCTTCCCAACCGTATTCGGAATGCATGTCGAAAATTAAATTCACCGCCGCCTGACGCTGAATTGTACCCGCCAGCAGTAGCCGGGTTAGAAAGGATTTACCCGTACCGGATTTACCAAAAATGCCGTTGCTGCGTTCCACGAATCGGTCCAGATCTAGGCAGACTGGCACTTCCATATCAATGGGCTGGCCAATGGCAAAGTTACGACGGTGGGGGTCGTCTTCCCAGCCAAAAATCACCCGGAAGTCGCGATCGCTGGCTTCGTAAACCTGGCTGAAGTGGGCTGGAATAGTTTTCACCGGCAGCAGTTCTACCTCCGCACTACTCTGCACCTGCAGGGCCGCGTAGCCGGTGGATCGGCCCGAGTCTTTGACCCCAGAGGGCTGACCTGTAGGCTCCAGATTTTCAGTAAACATCAGCATGGGAATCAGGCTGAGGGTGCCGTAGGTGCCAGTTCCTGCCAGCACTTCCTGTAGAAACTGATTTTCTGGCTCTGGAGGATGGGCCAGAATCCGGGAACTACCAGTACCCAGGGCGACATCTGTGAGCATACAAAAAAACTGCGATCGCCGCCCCCGCACCACCAGAAACTTACCGACCCGCATGTCTTCAACAGAGATATCGGCATGGAGGCGAATCTCCAATCCCTGACTGAGGGATCCCTGAATGACCGAGCCCAGGGGTTGATTGTTAACCATACATTTGTGCTACAGGCCCATGGCTGGGCAGATATAAAAAATAAGAGGAGTAAAGCCCTAGCTGTGCTTTCTCCTCCGGTTTAGTTCTGATTTGCGATCGCAAAGGGTTTCTAGAGTAGACCCGTGTTGGTACCTTGCCGACCGGTGGCCAGTTGCACCTTAACGATTTTGCCACCCATCTTTTGAATCCGCTGCTGTTCCTTAAACCAATTGTCGTAGGGTACCAGCTTGGTAAAGAAGGTATTTTGTAACTCCCGTTGGGTGCGAATCCGAGTTTGGCTGGGAACACAGGCCGTAATTTTAAACATGCGCATGGCTAACCGATCTCCTAAGGTCTTACTAAAAATCAGATCAGGCTTGGGGTTAATCGGGCCAATGACCCAGATACCCTAGATCTGCTGAAAAGCCAGAGTCTAAAGCCAATGTAGGGGACATCAGGCAGACACTCCAGCCAACCCATTGTCCTTAACACTCGCTCCTGACTCTGGCCCAGGGTTGCCCTAACCACCAGGGTCGGGCGATCAGACTTGATTAGCTCAAGCCGGAGCTGATGTAGTCGAAGTACACGCCCATTTCCTTACCAGCATCGGCGCCCACCAGGCTAGCGGTGACTTCCTTCATGGCTTGAATGGCGCTAACGGTAGAACCGATGGGAACGCCCAGGGAGTTATAGGTTTCCTTTAAGCCATTCAGTACCCGCTCATCCAGAATGGAGGGGTCGCCAGCCAGCATGGCATAGGTGGAGTAGCGCAGGTAGTAGTCCAGGTCGCGAATACAGGCAGCATAGCGACGGGTGGTGTACATATTGCCACCGGGACGGGTAATGTCGGAGTACAGCAGGGACTTGGCTACTGCTTCCTTGACGATTTCAGCGGCATTGGCGCTAATGGTGGTAGCGGCCCGTACCCGCAGTTCACCGGTTTGGAAATAAGCCTTTAGCTTATTGAGGGCAGAACCATCCAGGTATTTGCCCTGCACATCGGAAGAATTAATAACAGAGGTAATGGCATCTTGCATGGTGAAGCTTCCTTAGAACTGACGTAATCTCAACAACGAATTGACGAAATAGGGTAGCCCCAGCTACTGCATGGCGCCAACCACATAGTCGAAGTAAGAGGCTGCTTCAGCCGCATCTTCACTGGACAGCAGGGAGGTGGCGACACCCTTCATGGAGCGCACGGCTTCTGCTACGGCAGGGATGGGGGTGCCCAAAGAATTGTACATTTCCCGTACACCCACCAGACCAATTTCCTCAATGGGGGTAACATCGCCAGATACCACACCGTAGGTGATTAGACGCAGGTAGTAGTCCATATCCCGCAGGCAGGTGGCGGTCATTTCTTCACCGTAGGCGTTACCACCGGGAGAAACAATGTCAGGACGCTTCTGGAAGAGCTGATTGCCGGCTTCTTTAACGATGCGCTCGCGAGACTCGGTCAGCACTTGGGCGATGCGCAGACGACGCTCACCCGAGCTTACAAAGCCCTTGATCCGATCTAGTTCGCCGGGGCTCAGGTAACGAGCCTCAGCATCTGCATTCACGATTGACTTCGTGACAATACTCATTGATGGATTCCTCCGAAAAAGATATAACCAGACATCTATGAAACTGGCATTGATGGGGTGACAGACTGGAGTCTGATCAGGCCAACCTAGCTGCGGCTTTTAAAGCCGGTACAGTTCAACTCCGATTAGCTTAAAGTTCATGACTCAAGGCCCTTCCCGATTTATTGTCCAGTATCGCGATCGCCTTCTTAAAAGCGTTGAAATATTTTGTAATAGTCTCCCGTCGATTTCCTGATAGCTCGTCCAGAAGGCGTTTGAACGATACAGCCAGAAAGGGAATACCCTTACTATTTCGCCGCAAGCTTGTGGGGGCTACCGCACCTCATACTACCGCCCTAGGCCCCAGAGTAGCCAATTGTCTCTGGGGCCTAGGGTTCCCTAACTGCGACGGTAGGGTACGCCCTGGTCACCAAAGTAGCGCCGATACTCCGCTGACCCCTGCATGGCGGCTGCCACAGCCATCCATCCCTGGGTGGTGGCCATGGTCAGGTAGGGGCCATAATCGGCCGTACCTTCTAGATCCCGTCCCAGTAACTGCCGACCAAGGATACTCACCAGTTTGGCTAGGGGATAGGGGGTAACAAATCGTTGCTGGTAAGCCGGTGTAGCCACCAATTCAGCAATAAATTCCCTGACCGTTAGCTGCCCCTGTATCAGTCGCTGTTCGGCCTCGGGTAGGCGCCAGGCTGGACTTACCTGCTCTGGGGAAGTCACCATGATCTGAGCGTAAATTGCCCTCAGGACTACCTGTTGCTGATCCTCCCCGGTTTCCTCCTGCCAACGATAGAGCCGACTGGCGGGGGAGACCGCCGCATCTTGCCCGTCCTGGGCCTGGGAAGTACGACCGAGGCTACCTACCAGGGCACTGGTGGCTTCAGCTTGAGCGGTGACTGCCTCCGCCAGGAGTGGCAGGTTGGCCACATCAATGGTGGATTGAGCCGGGATAAAACTGGGCACCACCAGGTCTCGAGTTTGCTTGGTAAGCCGGTTATAGAGCTTCTCGGTGTTGGGGAAATTAGCCGCCGGTAGGGTGGGGAAGCGCCGATAGGGTACCGTATCTTCACCAAAGTTCTCGGCATATTCAGGGGTAGCCAGCATAGCCCGAATAAAGCCGCGAATTCCTTCGCTGGCCAAAATCTGGTTGTACTTACGAATTTCCGCCTGATCCTGGGGAGCTCGACCTAAAAAGTGCTTGGTCCCAAACTCAATCACCTGGGTGTTGGGGTAGGGGGCGTAGAACTCTTTAACGTAAAGGCTGGAGCAGCCCACTGCTTCAATGAACTCCTTCAGGTTAATCTCGCCATTACCTAGCTTACTTTCCAGAGCGGTGAATTCGCTTTTGATGATATAGGGAGCGATATCGCGCTCGAAGATCTGCCGGTAGGCAGCGGCGGTCACCAGGTTCAGGTTAGGTTTGTCCGCCAAGGAGGTTAGCTTAAACACCTTGGTTTGTTGGCGCTGAGGGCTAACCCCTTGACCAATGCGTTGGCGTACCTCAGGGATGGACCGTTCTGCACCGACGCTACCTAGTTCCACAAAGCGGGGCGGGGTAGTATCGGCAATTGGGGTCAGGCCCTTCTGGGCCAGGGTGCCAGCTCGTAGACTACGCAGAGCTAAGCCCTGGGGAGTGAGGTAGCGCTCGTAGGGCACGGTATCTTCGCCAAAGGCGTCGTTGTATTCCTGGCTATCGAGGATCGCATCGACCAGAGCGTAGAACCCTTGCTTGGCGCAGATATCAAAGTAGCGGTTGGTTTCGTTACGTCCATAGGTAGGACGCCCCAGTAGCCGCCGGTGGATGTATTCCACGGCCTTCATGATGTACAGAGAAGACCAGTAGGTTTTGCGGAAGGCTTCGGACTTAGCGATCGCCCGAATGAAATCCTTCACTGCAATCTCACCGTTTTCCAGCTTGATTTCCGCCACCTGAGAACGCTGTCCCGAGTACACATCGCGACCAAACACTTGCCGATAGGCAGCCTTGATCACCACCTGGGTAGAACTTTCGGAATAACGCACACTGGCCTGGGTGTTACCAGTAGCGGGCACCTGATCCAGCTTAAACACCTTGGCACCGAGAGAACCGGGTTTTTGTCCACGGGCCCCAGGGTTACTCAGTTGATTATTAATCCCCGGTCCCCGGTGAATTAAGATTCGCCGGGTGTCCTTATTAAAGAAGGCAGGCGTTGCGCTGGGATTACGAGTTTCCTTGGGGAAAATCGCCCCAAACTGAATTTCCAACGGATCATTACCTGAGCCGTAGGGATGCTGATCGGGCAGGGGTTGCTCGTAGGCGGCAAAGAGGGTAATGAACTGGGGTGTCTTGCGGAAAGGAGCGCTGTAGTTAAACAGATCAAACTGGGGTCCCCAGTTACGGCACTCTTGGGCTTCCTGCCCGAGACCCCGCAGGTAGGGTACAGTTTCTTCTCCGAAATAATCGGCGTATTCCTTGGAATCGACCAGGGCGTCCACCAGGGCGGCCAGACCACCACTAGATACTATGGAAAAATAGTTCCGCACTTCTTCGCGAGAACTGGGAGCACGGCCTAGAATATGGCGAAAGGCCAGCTCTAGGGCGCGACTGTTGATATAGCGGTCAAAGAAGTTTTTACGGTACAGGGGACTTTTGCAGAGGCGACGGATAAACTCCTTCATGGAGATTTCGCCGTTCTTCACCTTTGACTCCAGATCGGATACGGACAGGGAGTAGGCCCGGGTAATATCCCGTTCAAACACCTGGCGATAGGCCGCTTTAATCACATCGTTTTTCTCTACCGCCGACAGGCCGGGTTTCATGGCGTATTTGGGTCGCCGTTCTGCCGCATTGTAGTAAATCTGAGGCAGGGTCAGCCCCTGCAGATCGGTAGAGGGCCGTTGCCGGAGTTTGTCCGAAGGGGTAGGAGCCTTAAACTCACTCAACAGCACACCGAAGTACTGGGCTACGATCTCCTTAGCTTCGGGGTCAGCACTGACATAGCGGAGGGCGGCTTGCTGCATGGTTTGAATGGCTACGATGGTCGCTGCCGAGGAGCAGACCCGCTCAATAATTTCCCGCAGCCCCCGCACGTTAACCGCAATAATGTTGGGATCTCCCGCCACGATCGCATAGGTAACATAGCGCAGGAACCAGCTCAAATCCCGCAGGGATTTCTTCATGTTGCTGGCCCCGTAACGGGATACGTTGATGGGGCGGAACCCTGGGGGAATGGGACCAGAGGGGGTAGAGGTAAAGAGACCGCCGAAGAAGCCACCTCCCCCAGTGCTCTCAATAAAAGTGGCGGTGCCCAGCTTGGCAGCTTCCTGATCATCCAGGATAGTGCCTGCTCTGGTTTTTTCCAGGGGGGTTTCAGCCGCCGGGCGTTCCAGGTAGGCCAGGGGTGACCCTCCGGTAAAGATCCGGTTAGCCGCCTGGGAGACAATTAACTCTGAATAACGAGTCAGAGTTTCAGCAATTTGTACTCGTTTGAGGCCGGAGTTAAAAAAGCTGGATAGCTCCTCCAGCTCGCCACGGGCCATATAGCGGTCTTGTTGCTCGGCCTGGGAAATGGTTGCGACCGGCAGGGTTTGGTAGAGTTGGGGCCGCGCCAGGACACTGCCACCACTTGCTTTAACACTCATGCGTATTCAAAGGCTCCCTATGCGGACTATCAGTGCATTAAAAATTAAACAAACCTGAATTCAGATTAAACCGTTTCAGAACCGCAATCCGGTTTGTTAAAAACTGTGTCGCATTCTTTTCCAGGAATGTCTTCGGCCATCATAGAGGATAGCCAGGTCCTAACCGGGAGGGCGATAGATTTTGTAATGGTGGTTAGTTGATACCCGGTTTCTGACCAGTCCAATCTTGATAATGTTGGGAAGTGACTTATGGATGATCTGGGATCCAGCCAGGTTGAGCAGGTGACGGCGGCGGTAGCCCACCTCTATAACACCTACCCCTTTCCCCCCGAACCGCTCCTGGATGAGCCCCCACCGGGGTATAACTGGCGCTGGTATTGGCCCACGGTGCATAGCTTCTGCACCGGAGCTAAACCGGCTGACAACCGGGTGCGGGTGCTGGACGCTGGCTGTGGCACGGGTGTCAGTACGGAATACCTGGCCCACCTTAACCCCGAGGCTACGGTGCTGGGCATTGATCTCAGCGATCAGGCTCTGGCTACAGCGACGGAGCGCTGTCGGCGATCGCAGGCCACCAACGTTAGCTTTCGCCAGCTCAGTCTTTACGATGTGGACCAAATTCCAGGGCAGTTCCAGTGGATTAACTGTGTCGGCGTGCTGCACCACCTGCCCGACCCTGAGCGTGGGTTACGGGCTTTAGCCAGCAAACTTGCCCCCGGTGGTTTAATCCATTTATTTGTCTATGCCGCCATCGGCCGCTGGGAAATCTCCCTAATGCAGCGAGCCATTGGTCTGGTCCAGGGCAATCAGCGGGGTGATTACCGGGACGGGGTACAGGTGGGCCGCCAGATCTTTGCCTGTTTGCCAGAGGGAAATCGCCTGAAAAGGCGGGAGCAGGAACGCTGGTCTCTGGAAAACCAGCGGGATGAATGCTTTGCCGATATGTACGTCCATCCCCAAGAAGTGGACTACACCATTGATAGTTTGTTTGAGTTGATTCAGGCTTCTGGGCTGGAATTTGTGGGCTTCTCGAACCCAGCTGTGTGGGGGTTGGAGCGATTGTTGGGGGGTGATCAAGCATTACTGCAGCGCAGCCAGGCCCTTGCCCCCCGCGATCGCTACCGCCTGGTGGAACTACTAGACCCGGAAATCACCCACTTTGAGTGGTTTTTAGCCAAGCCCCCCCGGCCTTGCTACGACTGGAGTCAGGACGATCGGTTATTAGCGGCCCTGGTGGAGCGCAATCCCTGCATGGAGGGTTGGCCCAGCCAGAGTATTTTTGATCACAACTACGAGATTGTGTCCCTATCCACAGTGGAATTTGAGGTACTGAAAAGCTGCGATCGCAGCCAATCCCCAGCCCCCACCGTAGCAACGGTCATAGCCGAGACTCAGGCTACCCTGGCGGATATCCGCCAGATGCAGGCAAAACACCTAATACTATTACAACATTCCGAAATTCCTGAGTAACTTTAAGGAAAAAAACTGGTTTTCCCGGCGGTGGTACAGATTAAGTATTATTGCCGTGATATGATCGTTTACGGCTTGATTAATCAGGCTAGAGACATCATGGCCTAAAGGTTAGTGCTGGCGTGACCCCGACTTCTTCTGACCAACTCGACATAGAAATTCAGGATACTGCAGTTACAGTTGAGGCAGGCATTCTTCCTCCTCCCGTAGATTCAGCTATGGGAGAATACTATCAGCTGCAGCAAAATCTCCTGATCTGCACCCTGGCTTTCAGTGGTTTTATCTTTGTTTGTGTTTGGCTGGTGTACTCCTTACCCATTGCTCTGAATTATTTACTTGGAGCGTGCGGTGGTGTGGTTTACTTGAGAATGTTGGCTAAAAATGTTGCCAGTCTAGGACGGGGGCAACAGAAAGTTGGTAGCGGTCGCCTCGCCATTGTCGTTGGTTTAATTTTGGTGGCTACCCAGTGGCAACAGTTGCAGATATTGCCTGTTTTCTTGGGTTTTTTGACCTATAAGGCGGCGTTAATTGCCTATACGTTGTGGACAGCGGTATTGCCTAATCAGTCCTAGTCCACCAACTATGCCACGAAGAATAGCTCATTAGCCTAGCACGGTTCCTCGGTTGGGCTCGAAAAAGTGTGAATTTGTTAGCAATGGCCCTGAGTATGTCTATGTTTTATCCCTTAACTCTGGCGAAGTTGGAAGTTGGCCAGCATCTTTACTGGCAAATTGGCAATCTAAAGCTCCATGGCCAGGTTTTTCTCACCTCCTGGTTTGTCATTGGTCTGCTGGTGCTGGTGTCTTTTTTGGCTAGTCGCAATATTCAGCGAATTCCCTCCGGTATCCAGAATGTGATGGAATACGCCCTGGACTTTATTCGTGATCTGGCCAAAAACCAGATTGGTGAAAAGGAATACCGACCCTGGATTCCCTTTGTTGGCACCTTGTTTTTGTTTATTTTTGTCTCTAACTGGTCTGGGGCTCTCGTCCCTTGGAAGTTAATCCATCTGCCAGCGGGAGAGCTAGCTGCTCCCACCAACGATATCAATACCACCGTTGCCCTGGCTCTATTAACTTCTCTGGCCTATTTTTATGCTGGCTTTAGTAAGCGTGGTTTGGGTTACTTTGCCAAGTACATCGAGCCTACGCCGATTCTTTTGCCCATCAATATTTTAGAAGATTTCACCAAGCCCCTATCCCTGAGTTTCCGTTTGTTTGGAAACATTCTTGCGGATGAATTGGTGGTTGCTGTGTTGGTCTTGCTGGTACCTCTCTTCGTTCCCCTGCCAGTAATGATTCTAGGGTTGTTTACCAGTGCCATTCAGGCACTGATCTTTGCCACCCTGGCAGCAGCCTACATCGGTGAGGCCATCGAAGGCCATGGGCACGGTGGAGAAGAGCATGAGTGACCTTGCCTAGAGGCACTCAGTTTCCACTGGTTGGCCGGGTCAGGTTCTGCCAACCAGTGGGGCGACCCTAGAGGTCGCCGATTTAGAAACGCCACTTGGGCGTTGTCTATCACCTGATTCCCCTGTTGTTGATTGTCTAATCTAAATCGAGGTAAAGACATGGATCCTATTGTTGCAGGCGCTTCCGTATTGGCTGCCGCTCTAGCTGTTGGCCTGGCAGCCATTGGCCCTGGTATTGGTCAAGGTAACGCCGCTGGTCAAGCCGTAGAAGGTATTGCCCGTCAACCCGAGGCCGAAGGTAAAATCCGCGGCACCTTGCTACTCAGCCTCGCTTTTATGGAAGCTTTAACCATTTATGGTCTGGTGGTAGCTCTGGTACTCCTTTTCGCTAACCCCTTTAGCTAAGACAGTTGGCAGGGAAGGGGTTATCGTCCTTTCCCTGCTGTTGCCTGATATAGCCGTAGCCACCTATAACGGTGCGCAGGCAAGTCAGAATGCTCACCCAGTCTTCGCTTTTTGATATCTCGTGACTCCAGATCTAGTGATCCGTTATGAGTCTTCAAAGTGGTCGATAAACTGTGTTCTAAGCCTTCTGACCAAAGCTATAAACCGGGCCTGACTCTGTTTCATGTCTCCATGATCAGGTCCTAGGCCCCAGTACTGTGAAGGGGAACTAAGCGGATGGTGAGTAATTCAGTCTGGTGGTTAGCGGTGGAGGCCGCCGAGGAAGCCAGTGGTGGTCTGTTTGATCTAGATGCCACTTTGCCCTTAATGGCCATACAGTTTATTCTCTTGGCTGTTGTCCTGAATGCTTTGTTTTACAAGCCTTTGGGTCAGGCTATTGACGAAAGAGATGACTATATCAGAAAGAATAAGGTGGAAGCGGCGGAGCGTTTAGCCAAAGTCGAACAAACCACTAAGGCCTATCAACAGGAGCTGGCTGATACCCGTCGCCAGGCCCAGTCTGTGATTACTGAAGCTCAGGCGGCTGCTCAAAAACTAGCGGCCCAGACTCTGGCGGAAGCTCAGCAGGAAGCTCAGGCCCAGCGAGAACAGGTACAGCGGGAGCTAGACGAGCAAAAGCGTTTAGCCCTTGACTCCCTGGAACAGCAGGTGGACGGATTAAGTCGTCAAATTTTGGATAAGTTGCTGGGTTCCGTAGCCTCCTAAGGTGATTCAACTCAGACTCAGGCTAGGGTATAGCCCAGCGTTATTGACGGAAAGAGAGATGTGATTATGGGTTGGTTGCTAGCCATGGAAGAGGGAGGGTTTGGTCTTAATTTCGATATTCTTGAGACCAATCTGATTAATCTAGTCATCATTATTGGCGTACTTGTTTATTTCGGCAGTAAGTTTCTGGGTAAGACCCTGTCAACCCGCAAGACTGCTATTGAAACGGCTATTCTTGAGGCAGAACAACTGAAACAGCAGGCTTCTGCTGCCCTAGCAGAGCAACAACAGAAGCTAGCCCAGGCCCAGGATGAGGCCAAGCGGATTCTGGCCGAAGCCGAGGTGACTGCGCAACGTTCCCGAGAAACGATTCTGGTCCAGGCTCAGGCTGATGTTGAGCGGCTACGGGCTACTGCAGCCCAGGACTTGAGCTCTCAAGAAGCCAGGGTGATGCGGGAATTACAGCAGCGCATTGCCGCCTTGGCGATCGCTCGCACCGAAGCAGAATTGCCCCAGCGCTTGAATGATGAACTGCAACGTAATTTAGTTGACGCCAGTATTGCTATGCTTTCAGGAGGTCAGGGATGAAAGATACAACCATGACTACCCCAATTACCATGCCCTACGCCCAGGCCCTGATCGAGGTAGCCGAGGCTAACCAGATGGTTGATCAAATTGGGGCTGAGGTGGGCGATCTCTTGACTGCCCTAGAAAGTTCCGAGGATTTGAGACAGTTTCTGGCCAATCCTTTGCTGGACCCTGAGGCTAAAAAGGCCGTACTCCGCCAGGTGGTCGGAGATCAGGTAAATTCTGTCCTATTGAACTTTTTGATGGTCCTGGTGGATCGCAATCGCATTGTCTTCCTTGACTCTGTTCTGCGCCAGTACCAGGCTCTTCTCAGGGAGTTGAATCAAACGGTACTGGCCGATGTCACCACAGCGATAGAGTTGTCAGATCACCAGCGATCGCAGATCAAAGACCAGGTAATTGGCTTCACTGGCGCTAGAAACGTGGAGCTATCTGTAGAGATAGACCCATCCCTGTTGGGGGGGTTAATTATCAAGGTGGGTTCTCAAGTTATTGACGCCAGTCTGCGTACCCAATTGCGCCGAATTGGCCAGCAGTTAGCCAGTGTGGTCTAACTAGGCTGTCCAGTCATCTTTTTTGCCATCTCGTTTTCTTGTGTAGGTTTACCAGAGCAAATCCTATGGTTAGTATCAGACCCGACGAAATTAGCAGCATTATTAAGCAGCAGATTCAGCAGTACAACCAGCAAGTTAAGGTGTCCAACGTGGGTACCGTACTTCAGGTGGGTGATGGTATTGCCCGTATCTATGGCCTAGAGAATGTCATGGCCAGTGAACTGCTGGAGTTTGAAGACGGCACCGTGGGCATCGCCCTTAACCTGGAGGAAGATAACGTCGGGGCGGTGTTAATGGGAGATGGTATCAATGTCCGCGAGGGTAGCCCCGTCTCCACCACCGGCAAAATCGCCTCCGTACCCGTGGGGGATGCCATGCTGGGTCGGGTAGTAGATGCGCTGGCCCGCCCCATTGATGGCAAAGGAGATATCGCAACCACTGAGTCCCGTCTAATTGACTCTGCTGCCCCAGGTATTATTGCCCGTAAATCGGTGTACGAGCCGCTACAAACTGGGATTACCGCCATTGACGCCATGATTCCCATTGGTCGGGGTCAACGGGAGCTGATTATTGGTGACCGGCAAACTGGCAAGACCGCCATTGCCATTGACACCATCCTCAACCAGAAATCCGAAGATGTGGTCTGTGTTTACGTTGCGATCGGTCAAAAGGCTGCGTCTGTCGCCCAGGTAGTAGATGTACTACGGGAACGGGGTGCCCTCGACTACACCATTGTGGTGGCAGCTAATGCCAACGATCCGGCTCCTTTGCAATACCTGGCCCCCTACACTGGTGCGGCTCTGGCGGAATACTTCATGTACAAGGGCAAAGCCACCCTGGTGGTTTACGATGACCTCACCAAGCAAGCCCAGGCCTATCGGCAAATGTCTCTATTGCTACGTCGTCCTCCCGGTCGGGAAGCCTATCCTGGAGATGTATTTTACCTCCACTCTCGCTTGCTAGAGCGGGCTGCCAAACTCAGCCCTGAATTGGGAGAAGGTAGTATGACTGCCCTGCCGATTATTGAAACCCAGGCCGGTGACGTTTCGGCCTACATTCCCACCAACGTAATTTCCATCACTGATGGTCAGATCTTCCTGTCCTCCGATCTGTTTAACTCCGGTTTACGGCCCGCTATCAACGCTGGCATTTCCGTATCCCGGGTAGGATCGGCGGCCCAAATCAAGGCCATGAAACAGGTGGCTGGTAAGGTGAAGCTGGAACTGGCCCAGTTTGATGAACTGCAGGCCTTCTCCCAATTTGCCTCTGACCTGGATGCCTCTACCCAGAAGCAACTGGCCCGGGGCCAGCGGCTACGGGAACTGTTGAAGCAGCCCCAGTATTCTCCTCTGCCGGTGGAGGAGCAAGTGGCCATTATCTATGCTGGGATTAACGGCTTCATGGATGATGTTCCAGCGGATCGGGTGGTCGCCTTTGCCCGTGAAATGCGGGACTATATCCGCAACAACAAGCCCAAGTACGCCGATCTGGTGCGCAACGACAAGAAGCTCACCGATGAGAGCGAAGCCCTTCTTAAGGAAGGCATTAACGAGGCTAAGCAAGCCTTTGCTGCTGCTGTTTAGGTTTCGACCTTCTACCTTCCTGGAGTCAACCCAGGAAGGTAGGCCCCCTTGACTCTGCTGAGGACATACCCATGCCTAACCTGAAAGCTATTCGCGATCGCATCAAGTCCGTTAAAAATACCCGCAAAATTACTGAGGCTATGCGCCTGGTGGCCGCCGCTAAGGTGCGACGCGCCCAGGAACAGGTAATTGCCACCCGTCCCTTCGCCGATCGTTTGGCCCAGGTGCTCTACGGCCTGCAGAGTCGGCTCAAGTTTGAGGACGTAGACCTACCCCTACTGAAACAACGGCAGGTGAGTCGGGTAGCCATTCTGGTTATTTCCGGCGACCGGGGTCTGTGCGGCGGATATAACAGTAATGTTATTCGTCGGGCTGAAATTCGGGCCCAGGAACTCACAGCTGAAGCGGTTAATTATCAGTACGTATTGGTAGGTCGTAAGGCTAACCAGTACTTTAAACGTCGTAACCAGCCGATTGAAGCCAGTTTTACAGGTCTGGAGCAAATTCCCAACGCGGAGGAAGCTTCCCGCATTGCCGATGAACTCCTAGCTTTGTTTCTGTCGGGTCAGGTTGATCGGGTAGAAATGATCTATACCCGCTTCGTTTCCCTAGTCAGCTCTCGCCCTGTGGTACAGACCTTGCTACCCTTTGATACCCAGGGTTTAGAAGCTGCTGATGATGAAATCTTTCGGCTCACTACCCGGGAAGGGGAGTTTGAGGTTACCCGGGAAAAAGGTTACTAGAGCCACTCCCGCTGCCTTTCCGCAGGATATGCTCTTCGAGCAGGATCCGGTGCAAATCCTAGATGCCCTTTTACCGCTGTATCTGAATAATCAGATTTTGCGAGCCCTACAGGAGTCTGCGGCCAGTGAGTTGGCGGCCAGAATGACCGCCATGAATAATGCCAGTGATAATGCCAAGGAACTGGCAAAGTCCCTGAATTTGACCTATAACAAAGCGCGTCAGGCCGCTATTACCCAGGAAATTCTGGAGGTTGTCTCAGGAGCTAATGCCCTGGGTTAACCCTAGCCTCTCCTACTGTGCTGTTGAATGGCTCGTAACTGACCAGCAGGGCTGATCCTTACGAGCCATCATGTGAATGGGTCAACCCTGTCCTCAGGGTTCTGGCAAAAGCTATATTTAAAGTCTTTTGCAGATCATCTGTACTTCAGGTTCTGATGTACTGTAAGCTTAAGGGAGTGATGCTCTTGTATCAATGATCCCTAGGCACATCACCCTGACCAATTTCCTGAGTTATCGTCAGGCCAGCCTTGATTTTGATGGCCTGCACGTAGCCTGTATTGCCGGACCCAACGGAGCTGGCAAGTCCTCCTTGCTGGAGGCCGTTAGCTGGGCTATTTGGGGACAAAGTCGGGTAGCCAGTGATGATCATGTCATCTATCAAGGGGCCACAGAAGCCCGGGTCGCCTTTGTATTTGAGCAGGGAGGCGAGGTCTATCGCATTATTCGCAGCCGTCATCGGGTACAGGGGGCTGGTTTAGAGTTTCAGGTGCAAACAGAGGCGGGTTATCGAGTTTTGACCCAGGGTGGGGTACGTCCAACCCAACGCCTGATTTGCCGCTACCTGAAACTAGATTACGACACCTTTATTAACTCGGCTTACCTGCGTCAGGGACGGGCCGATGACTTTATGCTAAAGCGGCCCGCCGAGCGTAAGGAAATTCTAGCGGGTCTACTTAAGCTTGATCGCTATGATAACCTAGCTGAGCGAGCTCGAGAAAAAGCTCACCAGGCCAGAGCGGAAGTTCTTTTGCGACAGGCCCAAATTAGGGAACTGGCAGTAAGCTTGAAGGACTACGCTGCCACTCAGCAACGTCAGGTCGATTTACAAAAGCAATTAGCTTGGCTAGAGCAGATTCAGGAGCTTAATCAAGAGCAGCTGCGCCAGATCAGACAGTTAGAGCAGACCTATTATCATCACTACCAACAGTTGCAACTGCTTCAGCAGCGCCGCGACCACCTAGTGGAAGCCCAGCAGCAAACCGCCTCCACCCTGGCGGATCTGGCGGTTCAATGGCAGCATTGTCAGCAGGTATTGGCGGAGACCGCGGTGATCGCCGCCGGTATGGAGGAGCTCCAAATCCTGGAACTGGAAGAAGACCGACTGAATCAGCAATTTGAGCAATACCAAAGCTGGCAGCAGCAACGCCAGACCCTCACCACTGACTATACAAACCAGCTCCAGACCCTGACGGCGCGACGGCAACGCTGCCATGACAAACTTGATAGTCTGGATGCCGAACTACAAGAGGTCCATCAGATTCTTCAGCAGACTAAAGAGGTGAGGGAGGCCAACCAACAACTGAATATCGTCAAAGCCCGCCTCAAACATCTTGATGCCTTAGAACTGCAAACGGGTCCGTTATTGCAACGACAACGCCAGATCCAAACCCAACTCACCCAGGAGCAAACCCGTTTGCAGACCCGGGTGAAGGACCTCAGAGCCACTGCTCAACAGTTACAAAACCAACAGGTCCAGCAGCCCCAACTGGTTGCCTCCGCCCAGGTCCTGGGGCAAACCCTGAGTCAACTGCAACGTAGACGAGCTTACCAGGAGCAGGTACGGGAAAAAGGACAGGAACGCCGTAGCTTCGTCGAAACTCTACAGGCTACTCAGCGCAGCTGCCAAACCCAAATCGCAGCGGTACAACAAAAGCTGTACTTACTCAGCCAACCCCAAGCCGCCTGTCCGGTGTGCGATCGCCCCCTAGATGATCACCACCGCAACCTGGTAGAAGACCGCCACCGCCTGGAACAGCAGGACCTCCAGGAACAAATCTGGGTAATTGGGGAACAACTGGCGGTCTCTGAGCGAGAGATTCAGGTGCTTCGCCAGGAGTATCGAGCCGTCGAGGTAGAATTAGAAGCCTACGCCCCTACCCTCCATCAACAGGGTCAGATTGCCGCCCAAATGGCATCCCAACTTACCCTGCAACAGCAACTACAGCAGGTAGAGGCAGAGATCTGGGACCTGGAACAATGCCTTAACCATGATCGCTACGCCCCCGATCTGCAAATGGAACTCAGGCAGATCCAACAAACCCTGGCCCAACTGGCCTATGACGATCGCGACCATGCTCTGGTGCGGGGACAGGTGAACCGTCTGCGCTGGGCTGACATCAAACACCATGAGCTAAGTCAGGGGCAGCGACGGCAAAAACGGCTGTTAGATCAACGGCAACAGGTGTTAGATCAGATCTCGGCCCTGGAGATGGCAGTGACTGCCCTCCAAGAGTCTCCTTTAAAGCAATCCATCCAGGAGTTAGATACAGCTCTGGAAGAGTTGAGCTACGGACTGGACCACCATCGGCAGGTACGGACCCGCCGACAGGCCGCCCAAGTTTGGCGACAGCGGCAACAGCAACTAGACTGGGCCAACCAGCAACTGCCCCTGCTGGCGTCACAGCAACAGGGGCTAGAGGCGCGCCGCGCCAATCAACAGCAAGAACTAGAGCAGGTAATCCAGACTATCACACACCTACAGGCGGAACTGGAGGCTGATCACCCTATTCCCCATCGCCTGGCCACCCTGGAGAGCCAGCTCCACCAACAGCAACACCAGCGGGAAGATCTGCTAGCCCAACTGGGAGCCATGGGGCAGGCCTGTGCCTATTTGGACGATTTACAGGCTCAGTACCAGCACAAACAACAGGAATTAGAACAGGTGCAGCGACGCTACCAGGTCTATCACGAACTAGCCCAGGCCTTTGGTCGAGATGGTATGCAATCGCTCATGATCGAAAACCTGCTGCCCCAACTGGAGACCGAAACCAACCAAATTCTGGGACGTCTGAGTAACCACCAGATGCATGTCCGCTTTGCTACCCAGCGGCCGGGGAAAGGGCGGCGACCAAAGCCCATTGACACCCTCGATATTCTCATTGCTGATGATCGGGGAACCCGACCCTACGAAACCTACTCCGGAGGTGAAGCCTTTCGAGTTAACTTTGCCCTGCGCCTAGCCCTAGCCCGATTAATGGCCCAACGATCGGGTATGGCCTTGCAATTGCTGATTATTGACGAGGGCTTTGGTACCCAGGATCAGGCTGGCTGCGATCGCCTGATTGCCGCTATTAATGCGATCGCCAGTGACTTTGCCTGCATCCTAACGGTTACCCACATCCCCCATTTTCGGGAAGCCTTTCAAACTCGCATTGATGTTACCAAGACCGCCACCGGCTCCCAGTTGGCCCTTAGCCTATAGAGGTGATGACACTCGCCTCTATAGGCTAGGCCCTAACTAGCCAGGTATTCCCGCATATCCACCTGACGTTTGCGTAGTTTGGTCAAGGCTTCCCGCTCTATCTGTCGCACCCGTTCCCGACTGATAGAAAGGCGATCGCCAATTTTGGCCAGGGTCATGGGCTGGCCATCGGCCAAACCAAAACGTAGACAGATTACCTCTTGCTGCTGAGGAGTCAGATCCGCCATCAACCGATCCAGATCTTGGCGAAGGCCAGTCTGGGCCGCAAAGTCCTCGGGAGAAGGCCCATTATCTTCTAGCAGTTCTACCAGTTCAGTGTCCTGGTTATCCCCCACCTTCAAATCCAGGGAAAGGGGATGGCGAGCCTTTTCCAGGTAGTCCCTCACCTGTTTAATCGTGAGGTCGCATTCGGTGGCCAGTTCAGCCATGGTAGCTGCTCGTCCATGGCGCTGGGATAACTGGCGCTGGGCTTTCTTCAGTTTATTTAACTTCTCGGTAATGTGGATAGGTAGACGAATGGTGCGACTCTTCTCCGCGATCGCCCGGGTAATAGCCTGACGAATCCACCAATAGGCATAGGTTGAAAAACGATAGCCCTTAGTCGGGTCAAATTTCTCTACCCCCCGTTGCATCCCAATGGTGCCTTCCTGAATCAGATCCAATAAATCAACGTTGCGCTTAATGTACTTTTTAGCCACAGACACCACTAACCGCAAATTAGCCTCCACCATCCTCCGCTTGGCCAGCTCACCAGCCTGAATGGCCTTTTCTAACTCTTGCAGGGTAATGGCGGTGGCATCGGCCCATTCGGACAAAGTCGGGCTGCGGCCCAGTTCTGCTTCTAGGGTGTGACGCTGCACCTGCAGTCCGTATAGTCGCTGCACCTGCTTACCCAGGACAATTTCTTCCTCATGGGTTAACAGCGGGACGCGACCAATTTCCTTAAGATAGCTACGCACCAGGTCGTTAGAATTATGCAGAGTTCTCATAGCTCAATACCATCCTCCCGGAGGCCATGGGGAAAGCAAACTTAAATAACTAGAGATATTTGGCAAGTATTAGGGCCTTAGCCCCCAACCTACCCCAGGACTGAAACACAGCAATCTAAAAACCAGAACCCGTCAATAGCTAGGGAAAAACATGCTCCGATCCAGATCAAAAACATCAAGGAGGTGAATACTTCGATCCTAGATGCAGTCAGCAGAAGCACCCAATCCATAGGCAAAGACAACCATTAGGGTTTAAGACGACGGGGGGTAGGAGGATTTACCCTGACTGGAATAGGATCGGCCTGGGTAGAGGACTCTCGACTCTGGGCAACCAAAACCGCTGCCACGGTGGCACCTGCCAGTAAAGTCGAGGATATTTCAATAAAATTCATTTAAATTTACCTTTCATAAACCAGATGTTAACAACTGTAACATTTATGAAGGCAGTGGCAAATAGAGATTTCTACTCAAGGAGATAAATCTACCTAAATAGGCCGAATTAATGGAGAAGTAAGGGCTGGGACAATTTACAGCGGTAGTTGAGGGTTATCGCTTTGGCCAGTCCGCTGAGGACCGGTTGAAACGGTGAAAGTCAATACTGGGTAGGCGTTTTAGTTGACCTTCGCCCCATTACAGGTGGCTAAGGCCATACCAGAGGCAACTCAAGGGCTTAAGAACCTAGTCTACCTGTACAAAAGCTCAGGTTAGGAAAGGTGGACACGGGCCGCTGCCGCCAGACACTCTAGATCCTGTTGGTCGGGGGTAGGCTGGGCAGACTGGGACTCCCCCAGCCAGAGCAGATACTCAAGGTTGCCCGCCGGTCCCACCAGGGGAGACCAGGTTAACCCCCGGTAATGCCAGCCCAGGGCTAAGGCGCTATGGAGCACTGTGGCGATCGCCGCAGCTTGATCCTGGCTATCCCGCACTACTCCCTTTTTGCCAACCCGATCTCGACCCACCTCGAACTGGGGCTTGACCAGCAGCACCACCTCCCGGGGGGCAATCAGTAGGTGCCAAAGGGCTGGTAACACCCTGGTGAGGGAAATAAAGGAGAGATCCATTACCCCTAAATCGGGGCGGCGATCTGCGGGACCATAGAGGTCATCTGGGGTGAGGTTTCTCAAGTTGGTGCGTTCTCGCAAAACCACGCGTGGGTCCTGACGCAGGGACCAGGCTACCTGGCCGTAGCCCACATCAATACCGTAAACCCGCTGGACTCCTGCCTGCAGCAGGCAATCGGTAAAGCCCCCCGTGGAAATGCCGCCATCCAGGGCAACTCGCCCCTCTACTTGAAGATCAAAGTGAACCAGAGCTCGGGCTAGTTTTTCGCCGCCCCGGGAAACAAAAGGAGAGCGGGCTTTGACCTGCAGACTAGCGGTAGGGGCGATGACTGTACCGGGCTTATCGACCACACGATGGTCAACCTGCACCGCACCGGCCTGAATTAAGCGTTGAGCCTGCTGTCGTGACTCGCACAGGCCCCGCTCCACCAGCAGCCGATCTAGACGTTCCTTAGCCACCGGTGGGCTGCGCCCCGCTCTGAGGATGGCGCTGGCGGTGGGCCAGGGCCTCTAGATCCTGTTTAACCGCATCCAGGCCAGCTCGAGTGCCCTGTTGGTTGTAGCGATCGCTGGCCTGTAAGAAAGCCTCAACCGCCAGCCCGTCCTGACCCAGGTTTGCCTGACAGCGGCCGCTATTATGCCAGGCTTCGGCACAGCCTGGTTCCCTCTCCAGGGTACGGTTAAAGGCGGCTATAGCGGCAGCATAACGCCCCTGCTGAAAAGCCCCGCAGCCCTGCTCAAACTTTTCCCGAGCCCGCTCACTCAGGGGCAAAGAGGAGGAGGTCATGGCCACCCCAAATAAAGGCTCTATCCCCAGCGGACGACGATAGGCCCAAACCATGGACCCCATCCCTATCCCCAGGACAGTTACCACCATCACCAGCCAGATTGCCAGTTCCATGCCATCAGTTCCATCGGTAGGGAAGACCTCTAATATGGTCTGTAATGATTATTGTAATGAGTTTTAGAGAGCAGCCCATCCAATTTACCCATCGGTATCACCATGGCCATCCGGGAACGCCTACGTAACTATCTGGATACCACCGACAGCCTGGGGGGATGGATCTGTAACGGGGCGATCGCCGCCCTGATTTTTCTCTCCGCCATTATTTTTGTAATTCAAACCTACCCTATCGACGAGGGGCTACGGTCAACCCTGGAAACCATCGACTGGTTAATTGTGGTGATCTTTACCCTTGAGTATGGGGTACGGCTATGGGCGGCAGAACGACCCTGGCAATACCTGCTAAGTCTCTACGGTTTGATTGATTTACTCTCCATCCTGCCCTTCTGGGTAGGGGTAGTGGATGTCCGCTTCCTAAGGTTCTTTCGGTCTTTGCGGATTTTACGGCTGGCCCGTATCCTAACTAACCGGGTGTGGTTTGGTAAATTTACCAGTGCCGACAGTTTGATTTTAATTCAGATTCTCTTTACCCTGGGCGCCATTGTCTTTATCTACGCCGGGCTAATTTTCCAGGTGGAACATCCCCGTAACCCCGAGGGCTTTCGAACCTTTTTAGATGCCCTTTACTTTGCCATTGTCACCATGACCACGGTGGGTTACGGCGATATTATTCCCCTATCGGAACCCGGGCGGGCCCTCACTCTGATGATGATTCTGACCGGCATTGCCCTGATTCCCACCCAGATTAGTAGCCTGATTCGCTATTTGGTGAAAGTTACCGATAGTCAGCAGGTGGCTTGCGGTGGCTGTGGTCTAGCAGTTCACGATCAAGATGCCAGGTTCTGTAAGCATTGTGGTACTCCCCTGGAACTAGAGCCTTTGCCATAACCTGGGGCTAGTTTACGTTTTCGCAACAGGTCGGTCTTTTTTAGAGAAGCGCTGTAGAATGGCGAAATGATAATCATTCTCATGGGAGGGCTGGGGTGGCAACTGGGTGGATTTGGTCAAACCTAAGCCCTAGAAGGCTCTGGCGACTGGCCCTAATGGCAGCTGCGATTACCTGCCATGCTAGTAGTTGTGCCACCCATCCAGCCTCCAGCCCTGAACCAACGGGGCGGTTAATTGTGGTGACAACCTTTGTGCCCATTACCAATTTCACCCAAGCGGTGGCAGGAACTCGGGCTGAGGTAATCCAACTGTTGCCTGACAACGTTGGTCCCCATGATTATCAAGCCAAACCAGAAGATGCCGGTAAGCTGGCAAAGGCCGATGTACTCGTAAAAAATGGCCTGGGGATGGAGGATTTTTTGGCGGATCTGGTAAAGAATGCGGGCCAACCCACCTTAAGGATTATTGACTCCAGTCAAGGGGTGTCGACCCTGGAGACGATAGCCCTGGAGGGGCATAGACATGGCCCCCAGGCCAGTACCGCCGGACAAAATCAGGGCCAGCCCAATCCCCATATATACCTGGACCCCAAACGAGCCCTGCAACAGGTAATGACTATTCGAGATGGCTTGATTGCCGCCGATCCGGCGGGAGAGGTTATCTATAAGGCTAATGCGGCAGCCTACCTAGCCCGGCTTAACCAGTTAGATCGCCAGTTTACGGCCCAACTCCAGCCCTTTGCCGGTAAAACCTTTGTTACCTACCATGACTTTGCCTCCTACTTTGCCCAAAGCTATCGCTTAAAGACCCAATTCCTGGTGGATATCCCCGAACAAAACCCTGCCCCGGGAGATGTCCAGCGGGTAATTGGGGCGGTACGGCAATCGGACCTGAAAACCTTATTGACCGAACCCCAGGCGGCAGCGGGTCAATTTTCCGCCCTGGCCAGGGATCTGAAAATCAGGGTGAGTACCTTTGACTCCCTAGAGACCAGTGGGCCCGGGGGTACCCAGCCGGACTACTACCTGCGGATGATGGCAGAAAATGTCAGAAACCTGGTGACGGCCTTTTCAGGACCGCCCCTGCAGACCCGTCTGCCCCTGACCTTCTGGCCCGCCTCCCAGGTCACCATAGCGGCTGCTTTAGGTAAGGGGTCAGCCGCCAGTCAGCCAGCCTACCCTGTCTTGGCGTTGACTCGTCAACCGATTCCTCAGCCTTCTGACCAAAGCTATATTTCCCCGTGGGTAGGACCCAGACCTGAGGAAGAAGGACGGTGACTAACGTGGTGATAAACAGAGACGTGGTGCTGGCGGTGGAGGGGTTAACCGTTTATCGAGATAGCCATATTATTGTCGAGAATGTCTCCTTTTGCCTGGAAAGTGGTACAGATACAGCTGTAGTTGGCCCCAATGGAGCCGGTAAAACTACCCTGGCTCAAGCGATTCTAGGAATTTTACCCCGGCGATCTGGAGAGGTTTCAATCCTGGGACACCGCCTGACTACTAAGGGCTATCTACCCGCTCCAGTACGTCAGCAAATTGCTTACCTGCCCCAGCGATTTCTGTTCGATCGCCGTATTCCCATGACGGTGCAAGAATTGGTGGGCCTGGGATGGGACCGACTGGGTTTACAGGTGCCCTGGGCTAACCAGCGTAAGCGTCGCCTGGCGGTGCGGGAGGCCCTGGCCCGGGTGAGTGCCCTGCACCTAGAGCATCAGTTAGTTAGTGGTCTGTCTGGGGGGGAAACCAAGCGGGTATTACTGGCCTATTGCCTGGTTTATCCCCGCCGTCTGCTGATTCTGGATGAGGCCCCCGCCGGGCTAGACGTACGGGGGGAGGCAGAGTTTTACCAGTTGCTCTATCAGCTCAAACAGGAGCAAAACTGGGCGATTTTACAAATTTCCCACGATCTAGATATGGTTCGACGCCATTGCGATCGCGTCCTCTGCTTAAATCGCACCCTCCTCTGTCAGGGAGTCCCAGAGGTAGCTCTCTCCCCCGATAACCTGGCGGTCGCCTATGGCTCTGAGTTTGTCCGCTATCGCCACGACCATTAACCCACCTATGGCCACTGAAATCACCCGTATTATTGAACTTCTTCCCTTGCCTTTCATGCAGCGAGCCCTGGTGGGCGGTATTTTCACCGGCTTAATGGGGGGCATGCTGGGGAGTTTCACCATCCTGCGGCAGTTATCCTTCTTTAGCGATGCCCTGGGTCACTCAGCCCTATTGGGTATCAGCATCGGCCTCTTACTGGGTCTCAATCCCTCGGTGGTGTTGTTACCCTTTGCAGTCCTCTTTGCCCTGGGGGTTACCTACCTGCTGGAACGAACCCGGTTATGGACCGATGCCCTGCTAAACATCATTTATTCCTCGTCCCTGGCGATCGCCATCATCACCCTGACCTTTGTTGGAGAATACAAAGGGGGCCTCAATAATCTGCTATTTGGGGATATTCTGGCGGTTCAGGGATCGGACCTGGTTTTGAGTGGTGGGTTATTAATCGTTTGCATGGTTTTTCTGGGGCTGACCTTGCGAACCCAAATGTTGATTACCCTCCATGAGCCTCTGGCGATCGCCCGGGGGATAGCGGTATCAGCCCACCGCACCGCCTTTATTGTGCTGCTATCCCTGGTGGTAGGCATTTCGATTAAGGCGATCGGGGTGTTACTGGTGAGTGCCTTCGTGGTAATTCCTGCCTGCGCCGCCCGGCTATTAAGTCGCACCTTTACCACCTATGTCCTCCTATCAGCCGGGTTAGGAGGGTTAAGTGCGGTGGGTGGGATGCTGGTGTCTGCGGCCTTCAACCTACCCTCCGGTCCCAGTATAGTAACCACCCAACTGATACTTTTTCTGGTGGCCATGGCCTTACCCCGCCTAGAGGGAGTTTGAACTGCCGGGTTAATTCCCCTGCAAGCGGCCCCTAAGGGCAGGCCAGGCCTTGGCCAAGGAGATCGGATTTCAGGCTAACAGCCTGGTGATAGCTAGGTTCCTTAGGATAAAATATGTAAATTAGTTTTAAGCGTTATGGCGACGGTCCCTGGTGATGGAATGGAGATGGTTGGTAAATTGCTTAGCCTTTTCCTTATCCTGTCCTCAGGCTTCCGGCCAAAGCTATACCCCTTACCCATCAACGTTCAGGTGAGAAATAGGTGGGATGACAGTTCTAGCCTGACTCAGTTTAATTTCCTTACATAACCTTCTATTTGTATCTGGATTATGGCTAACTCCTTCCTCGATCGCCTCCATAGCCCCGATCATCCAGTAATTGTCTTCGACGGCGCTATGGGGACTAATTTGCAGGTGCAAAACCTCACTGCCGATGACTTTGGTGGTCCTGAGTACGAAGGCTGTAACGAATACCTGGTGGTGACCAACCCCCAGGCGGTGGAAAATGTCCATCGGGCCTTTCTAGAGGCCGGTGCCGATGTAATTGAAACCGATACCTTTGGGGGCACCAGCCTCGTTCTGGCGGAGTACGACCTGGGAGAGCGGGCCTACGAACTCAATAAAACGGCCGCCGGCCTGGCCCGCCGCCTGGCGGACCAGTACTCCACCCCAGAGAAACCCCGGTTTGTAGCCGGGTCCATGGGGCCTGGCACCAAGTTGCCCACCCTGGGGCACATCGACTTCGACAGCCTGAAGGCGGCCTACGTGGAACAGGCCCTGGGGCTGATCGACGGTGGGGCCGATCTGCTGCTGGTGGAGACCTGTCAGGACGTGCTTCAGATCAAGGCGGCCCTGAACGCGATCGAGGCGGCCTTTAGCCAGGCCGGTAAGCGGCTACCCCTGATGGTTTCCGTCACCATGGAACAGCAGGGCACCATGCTGGTAGGCACAGAAATGGCGGCGGCCCTGGCCATTCTGGAGCCCTACCCGATCGACATCCTGGGGCTCAACTGCGCCACTGGCCCCGACCTGATGAAGGACCACATCAAACACCTGGCGGAGCAGTCCCCCTTTGTGATTTCCTGCATTCCCAACGCCGGGCTGCCGGAAAACGTTGGGGGGCAGGCGGTGTATCGCCTCACCCCGATGGAATTGCGGCTGGCCCTGATGCACTTTGTGGAGGACCTGGGGGTCCAGGTGATTGGCGGCTGTTGCGGCACCCGCCCCGAGCACATCGCCCAACTGGCGGAGTTAGCCCAGGATCTCCATCCCAAACCCCGGCCGGTGCGGAGTTCCGTCGCTGACAGCGACACCGATCCCCGCCCTGCCCTGCACTATAGCCCCGCCGCCGCTTCCATCTATAGCCCCCAGCCCTACGACCAGGACAACTCCTTCTTGAGTGTGGGGGAACGGCTTAATGCCAGTGGCTCGAAAATGTGCCGGGAGATGCTTAACGCCGAAGACTGGGATGGGCTGGTGGCCCTGGCCCGCTCCCAGGTGAAGGAGGGGGCCCATGTGCTGGATGTCAACGTTGACTACGTGGGGCGCGATGGCGAGCGGGATATGCACGAGTTGGTGTCCCGCCTGGTTACCAACGTCACCCTGCCCCTGATGCTGGACTCCACCGAATGGCAGAAGATGGAGGCGGGGCTCAAGGTGGCGGGGGGCAAGTGTCTCCTCAACTCTACTAACTATGAAGACGGCGACGAACGCTTCTTTAAGGTGCTGGAGCTGGCCAAAAAGTACGGGGCCGGGGTGGTGGTGGGCACCATCGATGAGGAGGGCATGGCCCGCAGCGCTGAGAAAAAGTTCCAGATTGCCCAGCGGGCCTACCGGGATGCCCTGGAGTACGGCATCCCCGCCCGGGAGCTGTTCTTTGATACCCTGGCCCTGCCGATCTCCACCGGCATTGAGGAGGACCGGGTGAATGGTCGGGAAACTATCGAATCGATCCGGATGATCCGGGAGCATCTGCCCGGGTGCCACATTATGCTGGGGGTGTCCAACGTTTCCTTTGGCCTCAACCCCGTCGCCCGGGTTACCCTCAATTCAGTGTTTCTCCACGAGGCCATGCAGGTGGGGCTGGATGGGGCGATCGTTAGCGCCGCCAAGATCTTGCCCCTGGCTAAGATTGACCCCGACCATCAGCGGGTCTGCCGGGACCTGATCTACGATCGCCGCCAGTACGACGGCGACATTGTTACCTACGACCCCCTCACCCGGCTCACCACCCTGTTTGAGGGCAAGAGCCTGAAGCAAAAACAGGCGATCGCCAAGGACCTCCCGATCGAAGACCGCCTCAAGCAACACATCATCGACGGCGAACGCATTGGCCTAGAGGAGGCCCTGGCCAATGCCCTGGAAACCTATCCGCCCCTGGAGGTGATCAATACCTTTTTGCTGGATGGCATGAAGGTGGTGGGGGAGCTGTTTGGCTCCGGCCAGATGCAGTTACCCTTTGTGCTGCAGTCGGCCCAAACCATGACGGCGGCGGTGGCCTACCTGGAGCCCTTCATGGAAAAAAGCGACAGCAACGGCAGCGGTAAGGGCACCTTTATCATTGCCACCGTGAAGGGGGATGTCCACGACATTGGTAAAAATCTGGTGGATATCATCCTCTCTAACAATGGCTACAGGGTGATTAACCTGGGCATTAAACAGCCGGTGGAAACCATCATTCAGGCCTACCGGGAGCACCAAGCCGATTGCATCGCCATGAGTGGGCTGCTGGTGAAATCCACTGCCTTCATGAAGGACAACCTGGAGACCTTTAACGAAGAGGGTATCACGGTGCCGGTGATCCTAGGGGGGGCCGCCCTCACCCCCAAATTCGTCAACGAAGATTGTCAGCGCACCTACAAGGGCCAGGTAGTCTACGGTAAGGACGCCTTTTCCGACCTGCACTTTATGGATCAGCTGATGCCCGCCAAGGCGGCGGGGATGTGGGATGACCGGCAGGGATTTTTGGGGCAGGAGTCAGGGGAGGGCCCAGGGCTCAGGGCCCAGGGCCCAGGGGATGGAGAGTCGGAAGTTGGGGAATTTGCCCAGCCTAAAGATACCCTGGAGGTCCCAGCTACCGTTGATACCACCCGGTCAGAGGCGGTTGATCCGGCCATTGCCCGGCCCACCCCTCCCTTCTGGGGTACCCGGGTGCTGACCCCGGCGGACATTGACTTGCAGGAGGTGTTTTGGTATCTGGATCTACAGGCCCTGTTCGTGGGTCAGTGGCAGTTTCGCAAGGCCCAGGAGCAGTCACGACCGGAGTATGACGCCTTCCTGCAGGAAACGGTACACCCGATTCTGGAGCACTGGCGAGGTCGGGTGCTGGCGGAAAATATCCTCCATCCCCAGATTGTCTACGGCTACTTCCCCTGCCTGGCGGAGGGTAACTCCCTCCACCTCTACGATCCCGCCATCATGGCGGCGACCCCGACCCACCCCCCCGACCCCATCGCCATCTTCACCTTCCCCCGGCAGAAGTCTATGCGCCGGTTGTGCATTGCGGACTTCTTTTTGCCCCGAGAGCTGGCCCAGCCCGGTCAGTTCGATGTGTTCCCCATGCAGGCGGTGACCGTGGGGGAAATTGCCACGGAGTACGCCCAGAAACTCTTCCAGGCGGACCAGTACACCGACTACCTCTATTATTACGGCCTGTCGGTGCAAACGGCGGAGGCCCTGGCGGAGTGGTGCCATGCCCGTATCCGGCGGGAATTGGGCTTTGGCGAGCTAGAGCCCGCCACCCTGCGGGAGGTGCTGCAGCAGCGCTACCAGGGATCCCGCTATAGCTTCGGCTATCCCGCCTGCCCCAACATGGCGGACCAACCAATCCAGTTGGAGCTGCTGGGCAGCGATCGCATCGCCATGACCATTGACGAAAGTGACCAGCTCTACCCGGAACAGTCCACCACCGCCATCATTGCCTACCACCCGGCCGCCAAGTACTTTAGCGCCTGAGGGGTTAATGGATAGCGGGTCGATGACTGGTCGATCTCAGGTTTGATCGTCCATAGCTCTAGTACCGCAGAAAAGAAGGCCCTGGCTAAAAGCTTATGTCCCTTAAATTGATCTGGGCCATTATAATTGAAGTAGGGAAAGAAATGCCGCTGAGGGATAGGTCGGCAAAGGTCTAGAAATCTGCGATCGAAGGGTAGAAATTCGATTAGATTCCTCTGATTCTGACGGCAAATTTTTCCAAGCCCAGCGGTGATTTTATGTCAAATTAAAGATTCTTTATTCTTATCATGGGGGCAGACGAGTTAGCTACAATTGTCATAAATTCTGGCTTACATCCAGCCGAAGGCAAGTCAAGTCCAACAGTTAGATACTTTCCCACATTGGTTTCCAGCTGTAGCTACGGATAACCAGGCAAGAAGGTCAGGGGAAAGATTATTCAGTTTCAGGATGCTTACAAAAGTTTTCTAACCTCCTTTGAGGTGAGACAGAATGCCTGGCTAGATCGGACTTGTTCCTGTTTGGCAATAGGAGGCGACTGGTCAGCTGGGAAATATCTAATTGACCTATCAATGCTGTCCTCACCCTTCCGATCTAAGGGATATGGGAAGCCATAGAAAATGAACTCGGTTCACAGTGTTTAACAACGTAAAAAGGGAAAACCATGTCTAAAGAAAAAAAAGGTAATCGAGAACTCAAAAAGGCTAAAGCTGAAAGCAATGTAGGCAAAAAGCAAAAGAAAGATCCCAAACGACATGATGGGGTCATGTAGTGCTTAGATAACTAGACCAGCCAATAATCAATATGGGGAGGGATTATGTCCTCACTATTATCTCAAGGAACCTTGGTGACTATCGTTAGTGAAGCAGTATTGCAAGACCGGTTAATCAAGCTGTTAACCGATTTAGAGGTGTCTGGCTATACCCTGGTTCCGGCCCAAGGAGCGGGCAGCCATGGTCGCCGGATGGGTGATATTGCCGGTTACAACACTAATATTGAAGTAAAGACGGTAGTCACGGCTGAGGTTGCTGATCAACTGTTGCAAGCCTTGCAACCCCTCAAGGAAACCTACGCCCTAATTGCCTTTCGGCAAACCGTTGAGGGGTTATTTGACTAACCTCCACAATCCAGAGACCGATAGGGATTTTCCCTGGTGGGAGGCCTAGGATAATGTTTATCCAGGTAGATTTTTAGGGCTATGGGCTGACTGCCAAGGCCATAGCCCTAAGAACATTTCACCACTGGGTCCGTTATTCGGTCGAAGTGCATTATCATTTTTTTATCTTTCATATTGGCTTTATTACTATGGAAACTCCTAACCAAAGCACCTACCCCAGTGTGGATGAGCTAGATCTCAGCATCATTAATCTGATGAAGGTCAATGGACGCATTAGCTATAAAGATGTTTCTACCCGGTTAGATATTCCCGAAGCCACAGCCCGTTATCGGGTGCAAAGGTTGCTCAGCTCAAACCTGATTAACATCGAGACCTGGGCTAACCCTAATCACCTGGGCACTGTCCATGCCGCCATCATGAACCTGTTTGTAGAGAGCGGTCAAGTCAACTATGTAGCGGCCCAATTAGCGAAGATGGACGAGGTACAGTTTTTGTCCGTTGTCTCTGGTTGTCACAACATAGTGGTAAACGTTAGCTTTGGTGTCCAAGAGGATTTACTGAGGTTTTATGACAAACTCACTGCTATCAAAGGCCTAATCCGCTACGAAACCCAAATCGTGAAGAAGTTACTGAAATCTCGGTATGCCTACAGCTTCAACTAGTTCTGCCACACCAGCCAATCCCTCTCCCTAGACTGATCGCCGCCAGCTAATTGGATAAAGGATTGAGGGGGCGGTTAGGGTAGTATTATCGCTGGAGTAGGACATTTCCCTGCTGGCTCACCTCCCGTGAATTCAAGACATGCACCCACCTCTCCCTAACCGTACCCCTCTAGCTGGCCTGGCTCCGCTGGCGGCCATAACCGCCTTGGTCCTAATGGGCTGTGGTCCAGCCTTAGCCCGTATACCCGCTGCTGGGAAAGGCCTGAGAACCAACGGGGGAGTTCCTCAGGCCGCCCCTACTCGAGTTTGCGCATTTAACCCCGATCTGGGTTTGCCCAACCCCCTGGGCATGAGAGCCTACGTCACTATCACTGAGGCAGAGGGAAACACCACCTTCTTATTTGAGCAATTTCCTGCCATAGTTACCCATGATCGGCTGCAGGTGGAGGCTACCCTGGCCCTAACTCGCCAGGTTGTCTTCTATAAAACTGGTCTAGAGCAGGCGAGGCAGATCATGCTGCGCCATCCCAGCTACTATGCAGACCTGGTGGGCTATGCCGACGGGGAAGGCTTTGGCCCCTTGAATGCGGTTCTGGCCTGCCATTCCAACCATTGATCTTTTTCTAGCTAAGGGATAGGTGTAGCCCTGGCTACCCGTAGGGGGACAACGGCGAGCCCGAAAGCCCGCTCCCTTTTACCGACCCACCTGGTTCTAAGGCCGGCTAAGGTTAGCTTCCAGGATCTACCTAGAGTCTAGGGGGCCGCGGGTAACCCCTAGTTGGCTTTGCAGGTTGAGGCGACGCCAGAGCTGGGAACCACTAATTTCTCCGGCCAGGAGTTGCTGATACTGATCAATCATCTCCGTTACCTCTTGAGCCGATTCCTGCAAAAATTCCAGGCGAAAATATTTGGCTCCCCAACCTATCAGGCTCTGCACGTATTCGGCGCCGGTTTGGGCGACTCCATTAAACAGGGTGTTGCGACAACCTGCATCGGCCTGGAGGAGATGGGCTGTGCCGACCCGATCTCGCAGGTACACTTGATGGCTTTCACAGGGTCGGCCACAGTCACGAAAGTCCTTGCCATGGGAAAGAAAGGCGCAAAATACACAGTGCTCCATATGGAAGAGGGGCATGTGCTGGTGCAGAGTCACCTCAAACCAATCGGATGGGGCCGATGTGAGTAAATCCCTGAGCTGATCAACGTTGAGATCGTAGGAGGCGGTTAGGCGTTCTAGCCCATAGTGGTGTTGGAGGTAGTGAGCCGTAAGGGCGTTAGCCACATTCAGGGAAAAGTCACCCCGGCAGGGCTGATCGGCAAAATAAACCAGGTGGTCATAGTTGCGCACCAGGTAGCCATCGGCCTGGGATCGCTTGACCTGGTCGAGGATATAGTTTTCCAAGGGTTTGCTGATGCGGGGAGGGGCCACCCATAGGGTTTGGTCAGGGTGGCGGCGGTGAGCCCGGAACCAGGCCACCGTATCCCCATAGGTGGCAGGATTTTCGGCTTCGTAGTAGATCGTCTCCAAGCCAGCGGCCACTGCGGCCTGGAGTTGGCGACGATCGCGGACCAAGGCGGTTAGGGTGGGTGGCTGTTGCCTGATCTGGGGCTGGTCGCTAAGGACTTGTAGTTGGGCCAGACTGGCCTGGGGGTTGAGTTGCCAGCGACCGGGCTGGCGACGCTGCATTTGAATCTGCTCCACCAGCGATCGCCGCACCTGGTTGAGTTCGCTGATGGGCAGCATTACCGATCCTGTCAGGCGGTTTTCCAGGGTGCCCAGTCGAAAGGGGCTGTTTCCCAGTCGGCCCAACTGCTGTCTCAGGCGATCTTCGCTCAGGGGCTGGGAATGGGCCGCCACCAGGGCAGACTGGGAACTCACCCGGGCAATATGACCCGCCCCATCACGGGCGGTCACCGTCAGGGGCTGACCAGGCTCACCATCTACCTCCAGGTGTAGGAAGCGTTTAAACCGGGGCTGATCGCTGTCGTAGGTGTGGCGCAGATCCCGTTCCAGGGCTGGGTCACTGGTTTTCCAAACCCGGTCCCCCACCTGGAGATGGTCTAGTTTGAGGTGCCGTCGGCCAAATTGCAACTGTACCTGATCACCGTGGTGGGTAACCTGGTAAATCCGTCCCCCTGCTTCCGCTGCGGCTGGATTACCCTGGTCAAAGACCACCCCATCCCCTGGTTTCACAGGGGCCTGGGGCTGAAGCCACACCCCCTCAGCGGTCACCCGGCTGACTTGCCCCAGATAGACTCCCCGCTTTTTGCCAAAGCGGCCATGTACCAGGGTCTGGTTATCAATACCCGATAACCAGCCAGAGGATAGGCCCCGGGAAAAGGCCATGGCCAGCTCGTAGCGATCGCTGGCGGTAGAGAGGGGTGTTGGGCCGGTCTGGCTACTGCGATCAAGAGCTTGGCGATAAACCCGAGTCACACTGGCAACGTATTCCGGCGACTTGAGGCGACCTTCAATTTTGAGGGACTGCACCCCAGCCTGGATCAATTCCCCCACCTGATCCAGGCCGCAGA
Organism: Leptolyngbya sp.; assembly: GCA_040374765.1. Lineage (GTDB taxonomy): Bacteria > Cyanobacteriota > Cyanobacteriia > Phormidesmidales > Phormidesmidaceae > Nodosilinea. The sequence goes on along the minus strand of JBEITR010000010.1, from coordinate 17,378 downwards.
GGTCCTGGGGACTCAGAAGATAGCGGCGATCGCCCAGGTCAAGGGTCTTACCATCAACGACCAGCTCGTAGGGCATCCGACAAGCCTGGGCGCATTCTCCCCGATTGGCCGATCTCCCCCCCAGGGCCTCGCTAGTCAGGCATTGGCCGGAGTAGGCCACACACAAGGCCCCGTGGACAAACACCTCCAGGGGTAGGCTGCTGTCCTGGGTTTGAAGCTGGGCCTGGATTCGGTTAATCTCTTGAAGCGAACATTCCCGCGCCAATACCACCAGGTTACACCCCAATTGTCGGGCAAAAGCCACCCCAGCTGCACTGGTAATGGTCATCTGGGTAGAGGCGTGGATGGGAAAGTCGGCGGAAAGATGGCGAATCAATCGACAAAGACCGATATCCTGGACAATGGCCCCATCGACACCCGCCGTAATCACTGTCCGCAGGTATTGCTCCGCCATTGCTAACTCGGCGGGAAACACTAGGGTATTGAGGGTGAGGTAACCTTTGACTCCCCGTCCATGGAGAAAGGCCATGAGCGGAGGTAAGTCGGCCTCTGTAAAGTTATCGGCCCGCAGGCGCGCATTGTAGCGATCGAGGCCAAAGTAAATGGCATCGGCCCCATTTTCCACCGCCGCTCGAGCACAGTCCCAGTTGCCGGCAGGCGCTAAAAGTTCTGGCATTCCAGGCATGTTTAAGCAAATCTGTCTCGGCTCAAGTATAGCCTTGGTCAGAACCCTGGGGACACCATGGGTGGGTGAATTTGTGGCTGGCCATCCCTTACCCGTGGCCAGGGCTGTCTGGTCAATAGGCCACCTCTAGGGCCGGGCACCATCTGACCCTAAATGTAGGTTTGCAACAATTGAATCACCGCTGCCACTGAAGTCAGGGAAGCCGTTTCGTTGGGGGTATGGTATTCGGTGGTGGGTATTTGTAGAGTTGTACCGCTGATGGCTCCATCGGTTGCGGCAATCAATCGCCCCATTTCAGTGCGTCCTAGGGAATAGGGCCGGGGGCGATGACGGTTTTGGGCTGCGATGTAGTCATCCTTATAGCTGTAGGGAATAGCCAGGCCGGTACAGCGATCGGCCAATTCTTGGGTGATGGCTTCGGCAAAGGCCGCACTGGCATCCTTACGGCGTAGGGTAACCCACTGTTCATCCGCTGCTTCCCGATTGTGGTACGGACTGGTATCCAGAGCCACTAGACGCTGGGTAGTTAACCGATGGCGCTGAAACCAGGAGAGGGCATAGCGCCAGCTACGACCGGACTCTTCCTGGGCGGTGAACAGGGCTGTACCTTGAAAGCCACAGCGAAATAGAAAAATAATGATGGCCGCACTGACAACATTGTCAAGCTGGGCTGAAATATAGCCATCCTTAAACTGCAAACGATCCAAAAAGGAAATGGGCGTACCTGGTTGTAAATGTTCCAGACCGTTAACTTCAAAAATCAGATTGCGACGCTCAGGACAAATGTAGGAATGGGTAATCTGTCCCTGACCGATGTAGGTGCCAGTGTAGGGTAGATGGGCCTGAACCCGCTGCCCCTGAAACCGATTTTCAATGGTGTTGAGCATTTGTTCAGAAACTGAGTCACCGGTCAGTTCACTCTGATTGCCCGCGATAAAAGCTGCATACTGAAATTCATTTGGACCGGTGCATAGGAGCCCGTGACGATCGATATGGGCCGATAGAATTAACTCATGGGGACGGTTACCCTGAGCGACCAGTACTCCATGGTAGTAGTTAATATCAACCCCAACTTCCTCCAATTCTCGCCGCAAAACTCTGAAAAAAGAGTCTTCACTGCCAACTACAGAGGGCTCTCGAATCAATAACTGTAAAATTTCTAGAAATTCTCCCAGCTCACTTAGATTGTCAGTCAAAGGGTTGTTTTGCCCAGGGCAGTTGTTTAATGTTCCCTGTTGGGAGACCAATTGATCGACAATTAAACTCAGAGGAGTCATAGAGAATTCTGCCTTTTAGTCATACTTTAAACCCTACACCCATTAGCGGGCGGGTTTAGTGGATTGGACTACAATTTAATCCGGGTCGTATGGCTGTAGCTCAGGAAAATGGGGCGGAGGCGAGGCAGAATCTCTTTCCAGATTCCCCCTTTTGATACCTGGCAACCCGATTTAGGCCTGTCCGTTACAAGTATAAAATTCACCGATCAACTCTCTCCTCAGGGTTCTGACCAAAGCTATAAATCCTGTAAACCCCAGTAGAGAACCGGAGTATACTAAAGGAATCGTTTTGTTTATTAGTTTTCTGCTCACCGTGGATTTGTCCTGCAAAATTGAATATGCCTTACTAGCCCTGCTGGAGTTAAGCAACTGTTATTCCAGCGGTGAGCCCTTACAAATACGTCAAATTTGTTCTAAGCAAAGTATTCCCGATCGCTACCTGGAACAACTACTGGCCACACTCCGGCGATCGGGCCTGGTGAAGAGCCAACGGGGGGCCCGGGGAGGATATTTATTGGCCCGTGATCCGTGGCTGATTACGCTCTACGATGTGGTCAGCTGTATCGAAGGTTTTGATACCCAGGCTGATGGGGTAAGGCCCCTGGAAACCCTTGAAGCTTCGGTTATCCAGGATGTCTGGGGTGAGGTCCGACGGGGAGCAGAGCAGGTTTTGCAAAAGCATACCCTTAAGGACCTCCTGGATCAACGCAACGCCAAGCAGCAAATCGATATCATGTATTACATCTAGGCTAAACCCATGCGCATTGCCGATAACGTCACCCAACTCATTGGTCATACTCCCCTGGTCCAGCTCAACCGTATTCCCCAGGCAGAAGGTTGTAGGGCTCGACTGGTGCTAAAACTAGAGGGCCTTAATCCCTCCGCCTCCGTTAAGGATCGCATCGGGATTAACATGATTGAAGCGGCGGAGGCCCAGGGGCTGATTACCCCTGGCAAAACCACTCTGGTGGAGCCCACCTCGGGTAATACCGGTATCGCCCTGGCCATGGCCGCCGCCGCTAAGGGCTATCGATTGATCCTAACCATGCCCGAAACCATGAGTTCTGAGCGCCGGGCCATGCTGCGGGCCTACGGAGCTGAGCTGGAATTAACCCCTGGTATAGCTGGCATGGGAGGGTGTATTCAGCGAGCCCAGGAAATCCTGGATAGCCTGACCGATGCCTATATGTTACAGCAGTTTCGGAACCCGGCTAACCCCGAAATCCATAGGCGTACCACCGCTGAGGAGATCTGGGCTGACACCGATGGCCAGGTGGATATGCTGGTGGCTGGGGTGGGTACGGGAGGCACCATTACCGGTGTAGCTGAAGTTCTTAAGGAACGCAAACCCTCCTTCCGGGCGATCGCCGTTGAACCGGTAAATAGCCCAGTGTTATCAGGAGGGCGACCCGGTTCCCATAAAATTCAGGGAATTGGAGCAGGATTTATTCCTGAGGTGCTGAGGGTTGACTTAATTGACGAGGTCATCCAGGTGAGCGACGAAGATGCCATTGCCTACGGACGTCGCCTGGCCCGGGAGGAGGGTTTACTGTCGGGTATTTCTACCGGAGCCGCTGTTAAGGCAGCGGTCGAAGTGGCCAAACGCCCTGAGGCTGAAGGCCAGTTGATTGTGGTGATTCAACCCAGCTTTGGAGAGCGCTATTTGAGTACGCCGTTATTTCAAGACCCAGACCTGTTGGTATCCCTGGGGGGGAGCTAGGGCTAACCCCCACCCCATCGGGCTGATGTTTGGGGGAGCATTGCAGCCTTATGGCTAGGGCCAGAGGTTGTCCGTTCCCCCAGTTAAGTCGCCTGGAGGTTTCTCCAGACCTACTCGCCCGGTTCTGGCTTTAGCAAGGGAAAGGCAATGACATCGCGAATACTGGGGCTATCGGTAAGTAGCATCACCAGGCGATCGATGCCGATACCCTCTCCACAGGTGGGGGGCATGCCGTGCTCCAGGGCGGTCAGAAAATCCTCATCCACCCCAGTCGCCTCCAGATCTCCCGCTGCCTTACGGGCGGCCTGCTGCTCAAAGCGATGGCGCTGATCGATGGGATCGGTGAGCTCAGAAAAGCCATTGGCCGTCTCTCGACCCGCCACAAACAGCTCAAACCGTTCTACAACCCCCGGTTTACTGCGGTGTGGCTTGGAGAGAGGGGAAATTTCCACCGGATGATCGATCAAAAAAGTGGGCTGAATCAGACTAGCCTCGATTTTCTGCTCAAACACTTCGTTCAGGAGCTTACCGATGGAATCACAGTCCTCCCCACCGTAGAGGTGAAGGGATGCTGTTGCCGCCTTTGCTGCTTCTAGGCTGGTGTACTGGTGAAAATCCAGGCCCGTGTGCTCCAGGACCAGGTCGTGCATCGTTACCCGTCGCCAGGGGGGAGTCAGGTCAATGGTTTGGTCCTGGTAGGTAATTACCAGGGTGCCTAGAATATCCTGAGCCAGGGTAGTTACCAGATCTTCAGTCAAGTCCATGAAATCGTAGTAGTCAGCATAGGCCTGGTAAAACTCAACACTGGTAAACTCCGGATTGTGGCGAGTTGATACGCCCTCATTGCGAAAAATTCGACCAATTTCAAAGACCTTTTCAAATCCCCCCACCACCAGTCGTTTCAGGTGTAGTTCCGTGGCGATCCGAAGATAGAGATCCATTTCCAGGGTGTTGTGGTAAGTCGTAAAGGGACGGGCCTCCGCCCCACCCGCCTCGGTTTGTAGCACCGGGGTTTCAATTTCTAAAAATCCCCGGTCCTCCAGATAGCGGCGAATCCCACTGGTGATCAGGGCACGCCGACGGAAGGTTTCCCGCACCGTGGGGTTGACAATTAAATCCACGTAGCGCTGGCGGTAACGCTTAGCCACATCGGTCAAGCCATGCCACTTATCCGGTAGGGGTAGCAGGGCCTTGGTTAGGATCGCATATTCTCCCACCTTGATGGAGAGTTCTCCCTTTTCTGTGCGCTTGACCGTACCCTTGACCCCCAGAATATCCCCCACATCGGTGAGTTGCTTGAGGTGGGCAAAGGCATCGGGGTCTGTGGTCGCCATGGCGGTCTGGATTTCCCCTTTGTCCAGGTAAAGCTGAATCGTACCGGTTTCATCCTGAAGACTGAAAAAGGCCAGCTTCCCAAATACCCGACGGGCCACAATTCTGCCGGCTAGACAAACCGCCACCGCCACCTCCTCACCGGCGGGTAGATCGATGTAGCGGTCCTGTAATTCTGCTGCATGGGCAGTGACGGGCCAACCATAGGCGAAGGGGTTGAGGCCCAACTGCTGGAGGTCTGCCACCTTTTGCAGGCGCGTCGTACGAATCTCTTCTAGACTGGAGGCACTCTGACCGGAGGGGGTAGGGGGGGCGGACATAGATTAGGGAGGCGGAAAGTAATCAGCCCCTATTATAGGGAACCGTTGCCATTCCACTTCAGCTTGATCAGGCACTAGGGTACCTGCCAGGCCCGCTGATGGTAACTATCTGGGGTGGGAAACAGGTCTAAGGGCTGGTGGTGATGGTCATGGCCGTGGTGGTGGTGATCGTGGTTATGGTGATGGTGATCATGGGAGTGGCCTGATTCTTGACCCTGGGCCGCCAGGCGGAATTTACATAGTTCACAGTTCATCTGCACCTGGCCCAGATGGGTTTCTAGCTCTCGATCTCGCAGCATCTCCAATAGCTGGGGGTGGCTACCCATCTCCGGCAGGGCGGTCAGGACGATATCGGGGTAATCGACTTGCTGCTGCCGGGTAATATCCATGATTTTCTTCACCAGCACACCGGTAAAGAGAAAGTAGGGCAGCACAATAATGCGCTTGGGTTGGTACAGACGGGCCCGGCGAAAGCCCTCCTCCAGGCGGGGATGGGTAATGCCAATAAAACAAATTTCTACGGTTTTGTAGCGACTACCTTCCCAGAGTATGCGGGCCAGCTTGTAGACATCCCCATTGGCGTCGGGGTCGCTGGCACCGCGGCCCACAAACAGCAATACCGTATCCTCCCGACCAATACCCTGGGGATTTAACCGGGGGCCATCTAAGGTCGCCAGGCGATCTTGCCAGAGGCGGATAATCGCCGGAGTTATGCCAAAGTGGCGACCATAGTGAAAGGTAACCTGGGGATGGCGCTGGCGAGCCCGGTCCAGCTCGTTGGTGACGTCAAATTTATTGTGGCGGGCGGCAAAGAGTAACACCGGCAGCACCGAAATATCGGTGTACCCCTGGTCTACACAGCGATCTACCCCATCCTGAATACTGGGTTTCGTCAGCTCCAGAAAACAGGGAATAACTGGACGGGACTGGTCTCCAGCCTGGTAGGCAGCGGCAAATTCTAGCAGGCGATCGCGCCCTTCCAGGTCACGGCTACCATGACCCACCAGTAAGAGGGGGCGCTGGCTAGGTAGGGGCGGCCAGTCCCTCTGGTTGGTGGTCAAAAAGTCTTCTGGAGTAGTAATTAGGGGAGCGGTAACCATAGGCGAACAGAACACCAGAAAGACAGCAATGGGCTTATTGTAACGGTTTCAGCCAGGGCCGCCACCCTCCACCAGTGGTAACCATACCTACAGAATCCCTGGGAGAAATTGGTAACAATCAAAGGCCAAGACCCTTGACTTGCGTCCCTTAGCCGGGGCAAAGGCTGGTCGGTCGTTCTGACCAACGCCGTAACTAGTCAAGTTGTCATCCGCCGTCCTAGGATCTATATTGTTAAAAAAGGTAACAAAATTAGCCTTTGTCTTGACATTCCTGTCGTTCCTACCCTTTCAAGCCTATGCCCTTCTCCGCCGATACCGCCCGTATTTTAGCCGAACCCCTGATTACGGCTTTCTTTCAGGAAACCTCAGGGCAGTGGCGGTCTGAACGGCGCTACTACACCCTCCAGAGTGGCGCAACCCAGGAAGTGGTCAGTCACATCAGCATTGAGTTTTTACCGGCGGGTTCACTAGCCCTCCTGCAACTGGCTGAGTTGCACCAGTTAGACCCACAAAAGCCCTTGATTTGTGGTACCACCGTTACCTGGGAAAGCGACTACCTAGGGACAGGCAAGAAGCCCGTGGTCGGTAGTACGGTGTTTGGCGTACGGGGCACTACCCTCTACCGAGATCGCGGCTTTGCCACTAGTCAGCCGGTGACAGCCCAGTACCTGTTTCGCGATAATCGCACCATGCAATTGAAAACCGAATATAACGACTCCTGCTTTGAGGAAGAAATTAAGCTGATCGGCCAACGCTACCGCACCCGTCAAACCGTGGTTTGTCGGGCTGGAGAAGAAATCATGATTGGTCAATACCTGGAGACCCGCTGTGACCCTAGCTAGGGTTACACCCCTTAGGACCCGACCGATCCCCAGCTCAGGCTGGGTAGGGGGTGTCACCCCCTTTTACTCTGTTTGCTGGAGCTAGGACTATAATCGCCCCGTATCCCTTGAGTCAAACCCCCACCTATGGCCCCCTCTCTCTCCCAGCAGATTCAAACTTTTTACGATGCTTCCTCGGGTTTGTGGGAACGCATCTGGGGCGAGCATATGCACCATGGATACTACGGTCCCCAGGGCCGTCACCGTCTGGATCGCCGCCAGGCCCAAATCGATCTCATTGATCGGTGTTTGACCTGGGCCCAGGTAACCAGCGCTGACTCTATCCTGGATTGTGGCTGTGGAATTGGCGGTAGCGCCCTAGAGCTGGCTACCCGGTTCAACGCCAGGGTCGTCGGTATCACCCTCAGTCCAGTGCAGGTCCAGCGGGCCAGAGATCGGGCAATGGCCGCCAGCCTGGGGGGCGATCATCCGCCCTGTGCTGAGTTCCAAGTTGCCGATGCCCTCCACACCCCCTTTGCCGACCAAACCTTTGATCTAATCTGGTCAATGGAAAGTGGAGAACACATGCCCGATAAGGTGGTTTTTCTGCAGGAGTGTTACCGTCTGCTAAAACCAGGTGGTAAGTTGCTGATGGCAACCTGGTGCCATCGTCCCACCGACTCCCTGGCTGGCCCCCTGACTCCAGCGGAGCAACGCCACCTGGATCGCATCTATCGCGCCTACAGTCTACCCTACGTGGTGGCCCTACCCGATTATCGGGATATGGCCCAGGATTGTGGCTTTACATCGGTTAAAACCGCCGACTGGTCCCAGGCCGTAGCCCCCTTTTGGGATGATGTTATCGCTTCGGCTTTCAGTTTAGAGGCGGTGGCAGGGTTACTGCAGGCTGGCCCTGCTACCCTACAGGGTGCCCTGGTCCTGAGGGCCATGGCTGAAGGACTGAGCAGTGGTTTAATCCGCTACGGTCTGCTGCAGGGGGCACGCTAGATGCCCTAGCCTCCGCCCCATTTCAGGTGGCTGGGCCACACCAGAAAAAGGGCTGCAGAAAACCTCTACAGCCCTGTTTGGTAGTTTGTTGTTGTTGCCTGGGGGGCCTATTGGGGACGGGCCTGGGGACAATCAATAATCCGCACAGCCACAGAGGCGGTGTAATCCCGGAGGGCATTGGTTTGGGGAGCAAAGTTAGTTCCCGTTTCGTTCAGGGGAGTCGCCACCCGACAATAGTTCGCCATCTGCTGAATTACCTTAGCGGCCCAGTGTCCCTGGATATCCGAGAAGATCGGAGCATTGTTGGCATTGGCGCTGATCGGCCCACGGGCCAGGGCTAGTTTGCTGACAATGGCGATTAACTCAGCCCGGGAAAGGTTATCCCCAGGGCGGAAGTTGCCTGTGTCATCACCATTGATCAGACCCAGTTGCTTCGCCTGGGCTAGTTTTAAGGCACTCCAACGGTTAGCCGCGACATCAGGGAAGGGATTGGTGTATACGGATTGGGGCAGTTGGGCTAACACCGAACTGGGTAGAGCTCGCTTAGCGACCTCCATCATCACCGATACCGCCTGTTCCCGGGTGAGGGGGTTGGTGGGGCGGAAGGTACTATCTTCGGCAAAGCCGGAGATCACTCCCAAGCTGGCAGCCCGCTCGATGTCGGCAGCGTAACGGTTACCCTGGATATCCTTGAAGGGGACGACGGGCCTGGGGGGAACCGGGGATGGTGTGGGAGGAACGGGCGTCGGTGTCGGCGTCGGGGGGACCGGGGATGGGGTAGGAGGTGTGGCTCCGCCCTGGAGTTGGGCCAGAGTCAGGTTATTGGTGAAGTACACCAGATGGGAACTGACAATTTGACCGTTAAAGGTACGCTTGGTTAGGGACCAGCCTGGTTCAAGATAGATTTTAGTAAAACGGGTGGAGCTAATCCCGCCGGTGCGCCCAATGGTGATGCGATCGCGGGCGGTAGTGGTGGGAGCAAACTGCAGGAGTAATTCCCCATCCCGCTCGTTGACCTCAAAGCGGGGAGACCCTAAATCTTGGCCGTTCAGACGAATGCCATAGCCATTGCTATCTTTCTGCAATCGGCACACCCCGGTGTAGTCAAAGGAGTTCCACAGAGGATTCACCTGGGTCGGGCGGTTAGTACCATTGGCCAGGCTCCAACAGGTGGGGCTGGGTTTAATTTGCTCAACGATCAGCAGCTTGTAGGGTTGGGTCGCGCTACCAGGGGCCGCCACCACCAAAAAGTTGGCTTCATTCACAGCCACATTACCGAAGTTTTGGGCCAGCAGGGTACGGGCTGTTGATCCCATGGATTGCATCGGGGTTGGCATCGCCCCCAGGGCCAGCCCGGTACCCCCCAATAGGCTCAGGGTGGCGGCAGTCAGGGTGGCGGCCTTCAGGTTAGCAAGTAAAGTCATAGTTGTCGATCTTAAGGTCTAGTGATCGTTGTCTACCAGGTTTCCACGATAATGCAATGGGATAGAATCGGGGTGGGTTCTTAATATTTGGAAAAGAGCGCCCACGGCGTGTACCCCAGGAAGGGCGATTCTACCTGTCTTCAAGGACTAATCCCATACCATGGGGCAGATCGGCCCGGATGGTAGACAATCAAGGTCTAATCGATGACCTCTCCCCTGGAGCGGTTGTTGAGAAAGGGACTGACCTTTGTTATGGATGGATACCCATTTACAACAAAGGCTTATCCACGACTGGAGTTCCCCTCCAGCTAGGGTCATGCTGTCATCCTTGAGGCCGTCAGGGAGTATCCATTGATAAGAAATACTTTTTCCCTATCGACTATAGAGATCGAATTCCTTATTAACGGGCATTGCATTACATCCCAGGGGTAGGGGGCATCAACCAGGGAGTACCTCCCATCCCCAAATGTTAAGACCTATAGGTTTAAGGAGTATCTTCGGATGTCGCCGGAGTGATGGCAAAGCGTTGACTGGCCTTATGGCTTTCCTGCTGGGTTTGCAGATCCACCGCGATCGCCTCCACCTCGGCCTCCAGACAACCCAGGGGAACCATCAGGGATAGACTACCCTCCAGTTCACCTTGGCCGTTGGGAAATAGGTGCAGCACCTGTTGGGGTTCATTCACCAACTGGCGGGTCTGGGGATCCGTGACCCAAACCTTGATATACAGGCGATTGGGATGGAAGGGCACCCGCACCCGCAGGCGCAACGATTCTCCCGCTATCCACTCCCCTGGGGGAAAGTCTAGATGGGGGACGGGAGGCGTCACTAGATCGGGGGATGGGGCCAACCCTTGATCGGAAGACCTGGAGGGGTCAGGACTTGGGATGGGCTTGGGATCGGTTTCGTCTGGGTAGATCACCACCTCTCCAGCAAAGGCAAGGGGCTCTGAGGGGCTACCTGGATCAGCTGCACCCTGGTCCAGGGAAGCGGTTTCAGCGGCTCGCCTGGCGATCGCCTGCTGCTGAATTTTTTCCGCGAGGTCGTTGAGTCTGCCCCAAAAGCGATCCTCCAGCCTTAAATTACGAAAACCCATGGCCTCGTGGGAAGGCAAGAGGAGGCTGGGGGGAGTTTTAGGGATTGCCGCCTGGGTGACACCCGACCTACTCACCTCCCGATCGGGGCGGAGAGAAGGAATCGGGGGTAGGGTGAGGTCTTGGGCTGGGGCCACCGCCCTATCGACGCTGGCCTCAACCGGAGAGGGATCATCCGGTGTTAGAGAAGGCGGGGGTGGGGGACTGGGGCTTTGTTCTAGGGGGCGACCCAGGGGCGGCAGGGTGGGTCGGTGCACGCTGATTTCGTGGCTGGAAGGGTGGTAGATTCTGGGGGGAAGGGGTAAACCGCTACGGGGCAGGGTAAGGAGGGGGACAGAACGGGGGGGAGGCAGGTGAATCTGGCCCTCGCCATCCCCCTTTTTAGCCTCTGGGGCCGAGGTCGATCCATCGCCATCAACGTCTAGCTCACTGGGGTCCTGAGGTTTACCCTGGTTGGCGATCGCATCAAACAGGGCCGACAGATCCACCGTTACCGTAAACCGTTGTAAAGCCAAGACCCCCACCCGATCCTCAAAACTGGCCATGAGAGCCAACTCTCCCAGCAACAGGCGGGTAGATAGGCCTGCGGGCAGGGCTAGGGGCAGGTTAAAGGGGGTAGGTAGGCTGGGGCCTACCCAGGGAAAGGGGGACAGCTCTACGACAGTAGCCGTTTGGGGATCGATCAGACGCACCACCAGCGCCATTTGGGGATAGTTCCGATCGGTCTGACTGGCGACTATTTCTCCCTTCACCTCGATGGTTTGACCGTCTTGACCAGAGAAGGTCGTCTGGGACAAAACCAGAGCGTAGGGACTCGACGGCAGGGCCACACCATTGGCTAGATCGGTTTGGAACTGATGCAAGGCGGTCTCCAGATCCTCAACTTTGAACCCAACTCCGGTGGGGATAGGGGCTGGTTCAGGGGGAATCAAATCGGGTTCAGAAAAAATCAAATTGGCGGGGGGAATGGACTCGGCGATCGGTTCCCGGTTTCCCTCGTCGGCAAACCAGTCATCGTCTTCTCCCGATCCTTGGGGTAGTACGCGCAGTTGAATGGCGTAGGCCCAGTCCGCCTGATGGGAGTTAAGGGCATCGGCCGCAATCCCGGTACAATGAATGTCCCATATACCAGCCTCTAGGCGGGTAAAGGGCAACACCACGATCAGCCCTTCTCCATTGGTTTGCCCCTGGCGGGTAAGACTGCGGTGTTTGGAGGATCGGCGATCGGGGAGAACCTGGCTGATTTCAATCTGCACCGGCCTATGGGCCTGGTTACTATGGGCCATGATCCGATAACGGCCCTCTAAAATTTCTACCTGAGCCGTATCCAGGGGCAACCAGCTGTGATCGCCCTCCTGTTGCAGCAGAAATTCCCAGTAGTCCATAGTTTCGATCCGGCGGGGGAGTGATTATGCTGATGCTTCAGGATACTCTATTTCCTTAATATGGGCCGATAGGAGTGGTTTAATCAGGTACGGTCTTAGCCCCCAGCAGGGGGATGACAGCGAGGAGATATCCAGGGGACCAGTCAATGGTACTGGCCTAGGGGGGCTGGCCAAAGCCCTAACCGTAGCGCAGGATAGCTAGAATAGCGGTGATCTAGAATCGAAGCAGACGTTAGCGTTGACCCCTCCACCATGCCCAGGCGCCTTCCCTCCAACTGGCCAATGTTCTCCCCATGGGGGGGGAGGCTATTGCTGATCTCCCTGGGTTTGCATGGGTTAGTGCTAGGTGTGGCTGTACCTGATCTGTATACATCTCGGAAAAATCCGGTGGTTATCCCCCCCCCGTCCTCCCAGCTACCCAAGGTATCCTTAGTCGGTCCCACCACCCTGCTAAAAAGTTCAGAGATCCGAACTCCCAAACCCCCGATCAAAAGTCTTGCGGCTACTTCAATTCAGTCTTTCCCTCAGGTCGAGACCCTACCGACCACCGCCCCCAGATCACAGCCATCGCCCCAGCCTGCTTCGCCACCCCCCGACCCTGGCCCGGTGGCCCTTCCCACCGCTACTTCCCCCCAACCCGACGGTTTTACCTACAATCATCAGCCCCAGGCGCCGACCGCCGATCCCCAACAGTTAATCGCCTGGTATAACCAGCAAGACTGGAGCCACAGTGACTTGCCTCCCCTTCCGGGAGTTAAAAATCTCCCCCCCCTGGTGGTGAAGTACAGCCTGAAGAAATGCCTGAATCCTCCCCCGGCACCGGGTCGTTTGGAAATTATTGTCAATCCCGATGGCTCTCTCCTCAGGACTCCCCAGTTAGTGGCCTCTACCGGTTATGATGCCCTCGATCGCCTGGGGGTACAGCAAGCCGCCAGTCAGCTATTTCCCCAAGCGGCCAATGGCAGTTGGCCCAATCCAACTCTTTATTGGCTGACTCTCCAGGTGGATTACGATGGTCGTCAGTGTCCTGCCCCCGCCCCGCCGCAAAGTAAAAAACAGGTGGGCCTGATCCATAGATCTATAGCTTTGGCTAGAACGCCTAGGCCCGATTGAAACGGTAGAAGCATCCACTGGGTAGGGGTTCTGGCCCACCCCGAAAAATGCTTAAAAGCCTTAGGGCTGAATAGTCTTGATCAAATACTCTTTCTGCCTCCTTGTCGGTAGCTAGGGCCATAAATGATACAAACGGATTTAAAAAGTAGCAGCCCCGACTTTTGACCATCAACAGAGGAGTCAGTCAGGGCTGGAGACGCAGTTAGGAGGTATCTTGGCCATTAATATAGCCGATTATCCTCCACCCATAATTAATCTTAATAACTTTTTAAGGTGAAAAGGCTTTGGAGTTCGAAAGCTCACAAGTGACATCAGGGGGACTTTCGTTAAGCTAATCCCTTGCCAAGGGTATCACTGAATAAAGCTTCCGTAAAATTGTCAAACCGCTGTTTCCGATGTTACCTGAACAGTCAAGGATAGTAGTAATCCCGTAACGCGGTGAGTTCCTGGTGTCCCTGCCCCTTGTCACCTAGACCGCAAAAATGTCTGGTATTCCACAATCTTGCGTGTTCTATGAAATCTACCTTGATTCGAATTTTCATCCTACCCGGTGGTATTAGTTTGGTAACGGTTCTCAGTCTATTAAGCTTGATAGTTATCCATGCTTCCCTACCGCAGTCCCATCTGCAGGCCGCCAGCGATCGCGACCAGTTTCCTGGCCAACGTCGAGGCGGTGGCACCCACTGTGTTTTTCAACCGGGGGATGTGGCTTGACCCTAAGCCTTAATCTGTCTGGGAAAAAATTCCTTTGGCAGAGCCTTTCTACAGCTTGGGCAAGAACAACCCCGGCGGCGATCTACAAAGGCATTTTTTTTAGAGTATACTCCCCCTAGATTGACAAACCCCTATAGCCAGGTACGGTTATGGTCTCGCTAACGGGAGCCTTAACACTCGAACCGACGGAGGATGGTTCCTTCACCTTCTTCTCCGAGGATTTTGGTGAGTCGTTTCATAGTCGGGGTGGAGCTTACACGGAAGCCTACGTTACCTACGTTACGGCTACAGGTTTGGCCAATCTGGCTCAGGCCCCTAGCCTTACCATCCTGGATGTTTGCTACGGATTGGGTTACAACAGTGCCGCCGCCCTGGCTACTGTAGAGCAGGTTAACTCAAGCTGCGAGGTTAACCTGGTCGGATTAGAGCTCGACGCTCGCGTACCCCAGCGAGCCGCCAGCCAACCCCTGATTGAACGCTGGCCCCCATCAGTTCAAGGTGTGCTCAAGCAACTGGCTTTCACGGGCCTTAGTCACCAATCCTTTGTCAGGGCTGCTTTAAAAATTGGTGATGCCCGACAGACCATCCAAAACTTGGTTCGAGATGGCTTTGAGGCGGATGTGATCTTCTTTGATCCCTTTTCCCCACCCCACTGTCCCGAGTTATGGACAGTAGACTTTATTCGCCAGGTGGCCCATTGCCTCAAAGCCGAGGGTCGTCTGGCTACCTACTCCTGTGCAGCGGCAGTGCGCACTGCCTTTCAGCAGGTGGGTTTGTCCATCGGGCCTAGCGTCGCTACTGGTCGGCGCTGGCCGGGTACCCTGGCCCAATGGGGTAGCCAGGGTTTAGCTCCCCTTTCTCAGCAAGAACAGGAACATTTGTTAACTCGTGCGGCTGTTCCCTACCGCGATCCTGAATTAACCGATCCTGCTGACTGCATTCGCCAGCGGCGTCACCAGGATCAGGCCAGGTCTGATTTAATACCAACGGCCCATTGGCGCAAACGATGGTTACACCCTATATCAACTTCTAGATTAAGTTGATACCCTAGTTTTATTGGTGTGTTTAGTACTGTGTTCCCGTTTGTATTCAATAGGTTGTCTCCGTGGCATACCCCGATTCCCCCCCTGCTAGAGTGTTAGTGGTAGATGACAACGCCCCCAGTCGTATGACCGCCATCGCTCTACTGGCTGTCGATGGCTACGAAATTGAGCAAGCTGATAATGGTCAAAAAGCCTTAAACCAGGTAGCCCATAGCCAACCCGACTTAATTTTGCTGGATGTGATGATGCCGGGTATTGATGGCTATGAGGTCTGCCGCCAGCTCAAACAGAGCGAGCAGACTCGCTTAATTCCAGTTGTGTTTATTAGTGCCCTGAGCGATCGCAAGGCCCGTTTGCAAGGTATTGAAGCGGGGGCAGATGACTTTCTGATCAAGCCCTTCGACCATCTGGAGTTTTCTGCCCGAATTAAGTCGCTCATCCACCAGAAGCGCTTGAACGAAGATCTGGATCATGCAGAGCAGGTGTTATTTTCCCTTGCCCGGACCGTGGAAAGTCGCGACCCCAATACTGGTGATCATTGTGAGCGGCTGGCTAGGTTGACCTCAGCCTTTGGTCGTTACCTGAAGCTGCCCCACAACCATATTAAGGATCTGGTGTGGGGAGGGTATCTTCACGATATTGGTAAGGTGGGTATTCCCGATAACATTTTGATGAAAACCGGCCCCCTGACTGAAGAGGAACGGCTCGTCATGGAACGCCACGTGCTCATTGGAGAAACTATTTGCCAACCTCTCCGGACGATGCGGGGGGTAGTGCCGATTATCCGTCACCACCATGAGCGGTGGAATGGTACGGGCTATCCCGATGGTTTGGTGGGAGCGGCCATTCCCAAGCTGGCCCAGGTTTTTCAACTGGCCGATATCTTCGATGCCTTGATCCATGCTCGTCCCTATAAACCGGGCTTTTCCCTGGAGCAGGCCCTAGAGATGATGTGGCAGGAAGTAGATCGCGGGTGGCGCGATCCAACTCTCATGCAACAGTTTGAAACCTTTGTTCGCAGTAGCCCACGGTCAAATCAGTGCACTTCGGATACCCCGAGCATACCGGTCAAGCCTGTTTCCTAACTAAACTATAGCTATTCCTAAACGGCCTTGCCTTCCAGAAGTGGGGTCTTTACCAATTTTTCACGGTCTTGGGCATTCTAAACTTAGGTGCCTGAAAGGCTCTTTAAAATAATATCAATTTCATAGGCCGGTCGGAGGCTGGTCATTCCGATCGCCCCCCCTATAAAGGGTTAAAGTTTTGTCCACGGCGACTTAACCCCTCAGCACTAGGTTGAAAATAGTAATATTCATAACTTCTTTTACGACAACTTTATACTTACGACTCTAGACGGGTATAATTCCAGGGTAAACGTTAGCTTGTAATACCTTAGACACAAATCAAAAAACCCGAAGAAAGTCCCAGACTTAGTATAAATTATTGCTAAGTATTAATTTTTCGCCTACAGGAAGCTGGGTCTCGGTTTAGGGGTTTATCTCATCAAAAAGGGCTAAATCCCACAGTTGTCTTTTTCCCTTACTTCGAGTTTTGGCTTGATAACCATTGTTTCAGCTTCCGTCCCTCCTGGCTAACTTTGCGATCGGGGATTGTGATCATCTACCTTGACCGTTTTTATAGCGTTTTACCCCATAACTATGGATAGTCTTTTTTCTACTGACCTGGGATCTGCCCCAACCAATGCTGTGGCTGGCGGTAATCTGTTTGAAACTGTTCTAGAGTCCGCTCAACGCCAGTTACAGCTTTCATTTTCGCCTTCCCAGGGACTCGGTGTAGCTGATCTGGTTAGCCATTTTCGAGCTAAGACTGGCGTGGATCACAGTCTGACCCTATTTCCTGGGTCAGACCTTTCCCAGAGCCTGAGCCGGGTCCCCGTCAGTCGCTTCGCTGACGATGTCAATATTTTTACCCCTCTGCGGCGATCGCTGCCGAGCTCCGACGCTCTGATCGGTGCCTCAGCTAGTCGGGCCGTAGCTGACCCCTTAGTCGACCCTAAGGGCAAGAGCGAGAGTAGCGACAGTCCTGGGGCGCTGTTGATGGCCCCCGCCGACAACGCCGGTAATACCCTGACGGCTGCCCGTAACATTGGTGCCCTGAGTGGTACCCAGACCTTTTCCGACTGGGTTGGTAGTGCCGATACCAACGACTACTATCGCTTTAGCCTGAGCCAGGCCAGTAGCTTTAACCTCACCCTCAACGGCCTCAGCGCCGACGCTGACGTTCAGCTATTGAACAGTGGTGGAACGGTGCTGCAAAGTTCTACCAATGCCGGTACTACCGCAGAATCCATCACGAGCCAGTCCCTGACGGCGGGTGACTAT
>JBEITR010000059.1:0-20113 GCA_040374765.1 Leptolyngbya sp. | reverse complement strand
TGCGGGCCTATGACTTTGTTTCCCAGGAGCTTCGGGCCGCTGAAGACCCTGAATTTGAGACCTTCTACACCAAGAACATTTTGTTGAACGAAGGTATTCGGGCCTGGATGGCACCCACCGACCAGCCCCATGAGAAGTTTGCATTCCCCGAAGAGGTGCTACCTCGCGGTAATGCTCTCTAGGATTTAGGCCTGTCCATCGGACTAGGGTCTTAAGGTTCTAAGTTTTGTCAGGGAGGTGATCATCACCTCCTTTTTTAGTTTAGAGTGCCTTTTTAGTTTAGAATGCTTGCGCAATCCCTGTGCTCTAGTTCTGGCCCCTGCCTGAGTAGTCAAAAGCCCCCCAGCTTAGGCTTCTACTGCTTTAAAGGGCTTCAGGGTCTGGCCAGAGCTATATCCAGAGGCTTAATCCCTGCGGAGTTGCCCATGACCATAGCCTTACGATCACTGTCTAAACTAGGTATCCTTTGGGTCTCCCTTGCCCTCAGCTGGCCCGCCTATGGAATTATTAAGGGCGATGGGGTAGAGGCTAATCGCTACAGTTCCTATGTCTCCATTCGTGGGGTCAGCATCTATCCCAGTCAAAAAGGTGCCGATATCAACGCCTGTGGCGGGGTCCTGGTTGCCCCTAACTGGGTGTTGACCGCTTCCCATTGTCGGCCCGCCTATGAGAACCTGGCCAATCGCAAAACCCCCGTGGAGGTGGCTGTGCGTATCCAGGCTGACGGCACCTTTGCTGGTCGGCTGCGGGTGGTGGCCTACCATTTCGCCCCCGCCAGGCTGGGGGGAGAACGGGTTGATGCTGCCCTGCTGAAGTTGGACGGCGATGCTACCCGCATGGGTGCTAAAGTGGCCACCCTCTATCAGGGTGCGGTGACGCCGGGCTTAGCAACCACTACCGTTGGCCTGGGTACGGGGGTGCTTGGCAGCCCCCTGCTGGGTTATAGTTCGGCAGTGGCAGACCCTTCCCACTGTGATACCCCCTGGGTGGCCTTTGATCCTAGCCATGATTTCTGTGTGGGTACTCCCGCTGCCCAGCAGCGCACCGGCTACGGAGATTCTGGCGGACCAATCTATACCCAGGGCAACACCCCAGATCACCAGATGCTGTTGGGGGTCGTCAAGGGGGGAGTTCGCATCAGCAGCACCGGCAACCAGGAAAGTCAATACATTCGCTATACCCAGGCCAATACCCTGACAGACTGGATTAATCAAACGATCGCCTCAGGATGCCCATAAAGCCCTGCTAGCAAGGCAGGATTAAAAACGATGTCCCGGGTGACTGCCATAGCTACCCGGGACATACAGGACAATAGATTTACAGCAAGCAAAATTAACCAGAACAATCGGACAATCCGCCTGAGTAGTTGAGGAATTTCCTCAAATTAGTTCTATCGTTTAGAGATGGGCCAATACTATGATGTTAATTTGACAGGTTTCACAGTAGTGGACGCAGAGCTCTCAAGCAACCATGGGAGGAAATATCAACAACCGAAGAATAATGTTGCTGGTATTTGGACAATAGCCATGAACGCTAACGAAATAAGAACCTCCTACCTAATGAATTTCAACCATTGAAATAGAAAGCCATGAGATAAATTCATTCACCTCATGCTTTTTATCATAGGGCCTAAATCGAGGTGTGACTGAGGATGACATTAAAGTTTATCTTTGGGTTAAGACCACTCTCGAACTTTCTATCCTTTCGCCGTTACCAGGGGGCCAAGCCACTGTGACTATGCCGTTGACGAATCAAACCATTCTCATTACAGGGGCTAGTAGCGGTATTGGGGCTGCCTGCGCCCGCCAGTTGGCTGAGGCTCGAACCCGATTGATTCTAACGGCGCGACGGCAGGAGCGCTTAGAGGCCTTGGCGGCTGATTTACACCGACAGTACGGGACCCAAGTTTGGCTATTGCAGTTAGATGTACAGCAACCCCAGGCCGTAAGGACGGCTTTGGAGGGGTTACCCCAGGATTGGCAGACTATCGATGTGTTAATCAATAATGCCGGTCTCAGTCGGGGGCTAGATCGGCAGTACGAGGCACCGTTGCAGGATTGGGAAGAGATGATCGACACGAACTTGAAGGGTTTGCTCTACCTCAGTCGAGCAGTAGTGCCAGGAATGGTGGCTCGGGGTAGGGGACATGTGGTTAATCTGGGTTCGATCGCCGGGCGTCAAACCTATCCTGGGGGTAGCGTTTACTGTGCTACAAAGGCGGCGGTTAAGGCCCTTTCCGAAGGCCTCAAACTAGACCTCTTGGGAACCCCAGTGCGGGTCACCAACATTGAGCCCGGTCTGGTAGAAACGGAATTTAGTCAGGTGCGGTTCCACGGCGATGGGAGCCGCGCTAAAGCTGTTTACGAGAACCTGACTCCCCTCACCCCAGAGGATGTGGCGGACGCGATTTACTTTGCCCTCACCCGCCCCCCCCATGTCAACATCAGTGAAATTTTACTGATGCCAACGGATCAATCTTCGGTATTCCATGTTCACCGCCATTCATCCTAAGGTGGGGCTGGGGTAGGAGATTAGGAAGGAGGGTTAAGGGTAAGGGCGCGATCGCTAATAGCCTGTAGATTGCGGCTGAGGTCCTGACAGATATGGCCTTCAATTAGGGCGATGGGCATGCCCCAGGCTGGACAAATAATCAGATCGTAGGTTAGACAGGTAGCCAGGCCCGTTGAGAGGGGCTGTAACTGCCATTCCCCCTGAAACTGGCGAAAGTCTCCCTCCACCAGGGTAAATTTCAAGCGATGGGGAAACTCTTCGACCATGTCGATCACTACCCGAGCACAAAATTTCAGGTTCAAAAAGCACTGGGAGCCAATTTGTTCTAAACGAATACCGCCGCCAGGATGGCGCAGACGTTGGCTAAGGGAAAGGTTGGGAATGAAGCTGGCCAGATTATCGTAATCAGTGAGTACTTGCCAAACCTGATCTAGATGAGTCGCAATCTCTGTAGAGGCGAGAATGCGGCGCTGGTGCTGGCCAAAATTCTCGGTGTGAATATCGACCTTTTGTGGCCGCTGCTGCCCTGACGGACCTAGCCCTGGAGTCATCATCGCTGAGGGCAAGGACTGACTACTGATCCGATCGGGATTAAATATAGCCATGGAAACACATAAGTATTCTTACTTATTGTAGCAGCAGACTAGAGTAATTATGGCACAATTACCATCAGCACATTAGTATTAACTAAGATACTGGGCAAAAGGGGGAGTCACCGATGGTGCGGTCAGCAAAACAGCCTCCCACCGAGGTCATAGGTACGGTCAAGGGACCGGGAAAAACCGGTAACCAGTATGTGTTTATTACGGCTAATAATCGCCAGGTTAAAATTGGAGAATTTGTTTACTACACGGTAGACCTGGCCGATCGACCCCAGGCCCAAATTCTAGGCAAGATTTCCGAGCGGTGCCTAATTGACCACCTTCCCGATCGCATCTTTGCCGACCCTGACATTAACCCCGAAGCCATCGCTGCCCTGGTGGGTTTTGCCCATCCCAACCCGGAAATCTATGCGGTTACCGTGGAGGTGGTGGGTTATTTCCAGGCTGGTTTGGGCTTTATCAATCCTCGCCTCGCCCCGGACCCCGGAGCCCAGGTCTGTCTAGCCGATGACCATAGTCTGCGCCAGATTATTAACAAGAAGCAGGCCGGGGAACCCGGTTCTGCCCACATTGGCTCCCTTTTATTGCGGCCCGGTGGCCGGGTGCCTGTGGTGCTGGATGTGAAGGAGTTGGTCAGTACCCACATGGCCATTCTGGCCGGAACCGGTTCGGGTAAGTCCTACACCGCTGGGGTTCTGATTGAGGAACTCTTAAGTCCCTATAACCGGGCTGCCGTACTAATTTTCGATCCCCACGGTGAGTATGGCACCCTGACCGATATGCGGGGGCATAGCTGCTTTGCCAGCGACGATGGCTACAGTCCTGAGGTGAAAATTCTCACCCCCGAGGCCATTCGTATCCGTATGTCTTCTCTGGACTACTACGACATTCTGACCCTGTTACCCGATATGAGCGATCGCCAACAGGCGATTTTGAACAAAGCCTTCACCCTTATGGGTAAACATCGGGTGAAGGGGGGAGAGCACCGCTGGGATGCCCAGGATTTAATTTCTGCCTGTTACGAGGCCGATCGCAGTACCGACGACGAAGGGAATGAAAAGACCGGATCCTCTGCCCCAGCACTGGAATGGAAGCTGGGCAAACTGGAGCGATCGGAGTACTTCCACCGAACCGATCACCTGGCTCCTAAGGATTTATTTACCCCCGGCCAGGTGACGGTACTGCAAATGAACGAAATTAGCCAGGAGGAGCAGCAGGTGATCTGCGCCGCAGTGCTGCGCCAGAGCTACCAGGCCCGCATGAATACGGCCAAGGATAAAATTATCGCTGGGGAGGAAAATTACCTACCCTATCCGGTCTTTATTCTGGTGGAGGAGGCCCATCGTTTTGCACCGGCCCACGAACCCTCCCGCTGTAAACAAATTCTGCGTACCATCCTGAGCGAAGGTCGTAAGTTTGGTATGGGAGTCGGATTGATTACCCAGCGTCCCGGCAAGCTCGACTCCGATGTGCTCTCCCAGTGTATGAGTCAATTTCTCATGCGAATTGTGAACCCGGTCGATCAGGATAGTCTTAAGTACGGTGTGGAAGCGGCAGGGCGTGACCTGCTACAGGAACTCCCTGCCCTGACCAAGGGTCAGGTGATTGTTTCGGGAGCCTGTGTGAATACCCCGGTGCTATGCCAGGTGCGTCAGCGCCAAACCAAGCACGGGGGTGAAACCATGGATGCCCCCGCCACCTGGTTAGGTTATTTTCAAGCTCACCATCAGCAGACCCGCCGTATAGAACGGGCTCCCCTGGCCAAGGCCCGGGGGGCAGAAACCTTTGGTGGGGTCAGTATTGAGTAGATTAGGTCGATTCCGCTTCTAAAGGTAAGGTCTATCCATGTATGGCGAGAGACTGTGCCTGGATCGCCGTAATGGCGACGGTGTTGATAATATCCTCTACACTACAGCCCCGGCTGAGGTCGTTAACGGGTTTCTTCAATGGGGCCAATGGCGATCGCCCCGGTCTCCCGTTGCACCGCCTTATAGGTATTATTACCCGTATTCAGGTCAGGGAAAATGAGTACGGTGGCCTGGCCCGCCACCGCCGAACCCTGCATTTTTTGAGCCCCTACCGCCGGGTCAACGGCGGCATCGTACTGGATGGGGCCTTCCAGTAACAGGTCAGGGCGGCGATCGCGGGCGATCTGGGTAGCCAGGCGGACCTTTTCCACCTCTTCCCCCTGCCCCGAACTACCCGAAGAGTAGGAAAGCAGGGCGACCTTCGGATCGATGCCAAAGGTACGGGCCGTATCGGCAGAGGAAATGGCAATTTCCGCCAGTTGCTCGGCGCTCGGGTTGGGATTAATGGCACAATCACCGTAGACTAAAACCCGTTGTTCTAGGCACATAAAGAAAACCGATGACACCACTGAAAAACCCGGTCTAGTTTTAATAAACTGCAGGGCCGGGCGGATAGTCTGCTGGGTCGTGTGCACCGCCCCCGACACCATGCCGTCGGCATCACCGCGGTAGACCATCATGGTGCCGAAGTAGGATACGTCCTGCATCGTATCCAGTGCCTGATCCAGAGTGATGCCCTTCGCCTGGCGCAACTGACAAAAGCTCTGGGCGTAATCGGTGAGGCGATCGCTGCTGGTGGGATCAATAATTGTCAACCGTTCCAGATCGAGGCTCAGGCGGTGTTGACTGATCACCCGTTGAATGGCGTAGCGATCGCCCAACAGGGTCAAATCCACAATGCCACGGTTTATTAAGGTGCTGGCCGCTTTCAGGATCCGGGGATCGGTCCCTTCAGGCAGTACAATATGCTGTCGGTGAGCCCGGGCCTGTTCCATCAGGGTGTAGGTAAACAGCTTAGGAGTCATGCCTCGCATCCGCACCGCACTGATCTGTTTCTCCAGTTTGCTGAGATCCACCCAGTGGTCAAAACTATGGATGCAGAGATGGATTTTCTCCTCATCGTCAGGCAGCAGGGTACTGTGCACCTCCCTTACCTGGGCGGCGGTGGTGAAGGTGTCGGGTTTAACCGACAGGATCGGTAAGGGATCGGGGATACCCTCAATCAGGCGAGCAATAGCTGGATCGGGCTGGAGTCCGGTAGATAGTAAGAGCCCCGCCAGGCAGGGGTAGCTACTCGACTGGTGAGCCTGGAGCATACCGGCAATAATGTCGCCGCGATCGCCGGGTGTAATCACCAGACAGTCGGGTTGCAGCCAGTGCAGACTATTCTGCAACTGCATGGCCGCCACAATGCGATTGGTCACCAGGTTTTTTAGCTGACCCTGACCGTAGAGAACCTCGGCCCCAAGTTGGGCGGCAATATCCCGCATTCTGGGACTGCTTAGCCGCAGGTGGTGGGGAATCACTGACAACAACCATCCCTGCTGGCCAAATCGCCCCTGCAATTCGGCCTCGATTTCCTCCACCTGGGCTGGATCCGCCTTATTAATGACCACACCAAGGATCTCACAGCCATGGCGTTCATAGGCATCTACCGCCATTTGGACCGGATTAATGGCCTCTTCCGGACTGCGCTGGTGGGCATTTCCCAGAATTAAAATCGGAGCTCCCAGGTTTCTGGCAATTTCCTGATTAAAGGTAAATTCAAAGGCTGAGTTTTCTCCCAGATAGTCTGACCCTTCGCACAGTACAAAATCACCCTGGCTCTCAAGGATTTTGAACTTACGAATAATGGTATCCAGCGCCTCACCTACCCGATGCTGAGAGATTAGATCATTGGCTTCCCCCAAAAGCAAGCCGTAGGACTCCTCGTAGGTCTGTTTTAGCTTGAAGTAGCTCACCATCAAATGGATATCCTCGTCTAGAGCCAACTCATCATCCAGCCCTAGCCTTGACTCTGGGGATTGAATCAGCGGCCGAAAGAAATGTACTCGGGGTGTACGGCGCAAAATGAGCTCAATAATGCCCAGGGAAACTAGCGCTTTACCACTACCAGCCTCAGTAGTGCTGATGTAGAGAGAATGGGTCATGGGGATAGGGCTGACCAGAGTCGGATTATTTGATAATTTAAGCTCGTTGTAGCGGCCTCAATCCTGAAGGGATGTTTGACCAGGGTGGCTATGGCATAGGTAATCCCTCACCGTATCAGGGTAAATACCAGGGCGTAGAAATAGGCCAGTAACTCTGAAAAGATACTGCGAAAACCACTACTGGAGGTCCACCAATAGCGGGAATCGTAGTCTAAATCGTCAGAGTTGGCCAGAATCCCAATTGACTCGGGAGCAAGAGCCTTACGAAATAGTAGCCAACTGCGTCGAGCATGGGGACCAACGGTAAATAGATTAATCCCCCGGCCCGATAAATGGGCTTGCTTTAACCATTCACCCAGGACTAGGGCCGAGGTGTAGGTGCGGTCTCGTACGGTATCGGGAGCCGGTAGGACAATTAATTGACGTTGGTTCATGCCCAGTTTGATCAGGGTAGCGGCGGCTAAATCTGCGAAGCTCCTATAGTTCACCAGATATCCCCCCAGCTTAATCGGACCGCCCGTGGTCACCAGGTATTCATAGGGGTGCTGCCTAAACTCCCTCAGGGCTGCCTCTAGGCCGCGATCGGAGGACCAACCCTCGACCACCAGAATAGTAGCGGGCACAGGTTGGCTAATTGCGAGAAAGGGATAGGCTTGCATCAGAGTATGGGGGATGAGGAGACCCAAACAGGTTAGGCAAGCCAACCAACCCTGGGCCGTTAGCACCCAACGTTCTCGACGACAGAGGAGTTTGACCGGAAATCTAGTACAAATAGATGACCATCTCACGGACATAGGAACCCTCACCTGCTCAGAGTCAGTCGCGCCACTGTTCAGCCCATAGCCCATAACTAGCCCTGGACTGGAAGTTCTCGGCCAATGCCTGGTTATGGGGATAACAATCCCTTGACTGTTCCAGGCAGTTCGGCAGAGATTAATGCAATTAGTAAACTCCAGTTTAAGCCATGGGCCATGGAAATCCTTAGGGTAAATTTACACAGTATGGAAATAATATAAAGATATTCTTAGATATATTCGTGAATAATGACTTGTATTACAGCGTTAGCCATAACCTTTGGGATCCTATGGAATGCTGAGGGCGAAACCTGGGTAGGTGTTTTAGCTCACCTCCGTTCCGTTGGAGCTGGCTATGGCCATAACCTCCGTTTTTGAATTTAGTTAGGCCCTGGGTATACCCTAATAGGGTGACTTCCCATAGATAGAGACTAGTTTTAAAATTTCTAAAGCTATGAATATGAATACTCTTGCAGCCTCAAAAGTCGTGGCACCTTCAAACCAGCCTTTGCGAGTTCTGATGCTAGCTGAGATCTGTAATCCAAGTTGGCCTTCTTTACCCCTTTTGGCCTATCGCCTGGCTCGGGAGCTGTCAGAGCGGGTGGAATTGGTGGTAGCGACCCAAATCCGTAACCGACCTGCGATTGAACAGGAAGGATTGGGTCATGCCCAGGTCCTTTACTTTGATACCGAAAATATTGCTGCCCCCATGACCAAGTTGGGGCGGTTTCTCCGGGGAGGCAAAGATATTGGCTGGACGCTGCAAATGCTGATCGACTATCCCAGCCATATTGCCTTCGAGCGGGCGGTGTGGAAGCGGTTTAAAGCTGATTTGCGCAATGGTCAGTTTGATTTGGTGCATCGCCTTACGCCGATGACTCCAACCATACCCAGTTATATGGCTAGTAAATGTCCGGTTCCCTTTGTGATTGGTCCCCTGAATGGGGGTTTACCCTGGCCCCGGTACTTTACTCAAGAGTTAAGACGAGAGCGGGAAATCCTGACCTACCTACGGGAAGCTTATCGGCTCTTTCCCTACTACCGTTCTACCTATAAAAAACCTCAGACTATTTTGGCGGCCCACGCCCATACCATTCGTGATTTGCCGGTCGACAGTCAAAGCAAAACTTTAAACTTTCCCGATACCGGATACGATCCGGATTTATTTCCGATGGTCGATCGCAAGCCAGGCGATCCCATGACGATTCTATTTGCCGGCCGACTGGTTCCCTACAAGCAGTCGGTGGTGGTGCTGCAGGCTTTTGCCAATAGCCCTCTTTTACAACAGCATCGTTTAGTCATCATTGGCGACGGGCCAGAACGGCCTAGATTAGAGCAAATTGTTCAAGACCATGGGCTAGAAAATTGTGTAGAACTTTTGCGGTCGGTTCCCTATGCTGACTTTGCCCGGGTTATGCAGCAGGCCGATATTTTTGCCTTTCCCTCGATTCGAGAGTTAGGGGGTAACGTGATTTTGGAGGCCATGGCTGTGGGCCTGACCTGTGTGGTTGTGGACTACGGTGGTCCAGGTACTTTCATCGATGCCGATCGAGGCGTGAAAGTTGCCATGGGTGATGTTCCCCATCTGATTCGTGAGTACCAAACTACCCTTGAACATTTAGTTACCCACCCGGAGGAAGTGGTTCGCCTGGGCAAGGCGGCCCACGATCATGTCTTCAAATACTATTCCTGGCAGGCTCGTAGTCAGAAAATGGTGGAAATTTATAATTGGACCTTGGGCAGATCAGATAGAAAACCAGACTATTGGGAAACAGGTACTCAAGGATAGACCCAAGGGCAAAAATTAACGGGCTATGTCGTTTCTAGTCATAGCCCGTTAATTGCTCTCTATTAAGTTAATCAATGGTTCTTCTCCCTGAACCCTACAAAGGTGGACTTACGAGTATGCAGATACTGCCTGGCCCCGCCCACAGCCGCCTCTTGCTAGATCCTCGTTTGGTTTTGCCCCTTGGGGCTTTCCACTTTTTCTGTGGTGGGGGATGCTCTACATCCTCACCTATATATTAGCAAATCTAACTTTAACTGAGGATAACTCCTAGGCAGAAAGTCGCCGGGTTTTAACCGCAATTAACCCTAACACCAAGGCTAGGGCACCTAATCCGGCAGCGATCGCAATGGCTGGAGTACTACTACTCTGGCGTAGGGCAATGGCCACAAAGGCCCAGACAAATACCAGGGTAAAGGCGACATCCTGCCGTTGCCAGATGACTAGGGCCGCCACCAGGGTAGCCACAACCACCATTACCAGGGTCCAGGCTACGGGCGATAGACCCCAGCCCTTCCAACCAGAGGCGTAGAGGGCTGAGGCGACGTTGACAATGGTGGCCAAGCTAATCCAGGCTAGGTAAATGCTGAAGGGAATCTGACACATCCAGCGTTCTCGCCGCAGGGGTTGTAGCTGGGACGTTTTCAAGATCAGGTAAACACCGATCAGACACAGCAAAATAGTCACGATAGCCAGAACCGACCAACCAAACTGGTGCAGGGTAAAGAGAAATATCCAGATTACCTGGGCTACACAGGCCAGAATTAAAAGCTTGTTGACCTGTTGCAAACGCCGTTGCCGTTGCCGTGACGGCTGAATCTGGTAAATACCGTAAGCAATCAGTCCCAGATAGATCAGGCCCCAAATGGCGAAGGCGTAATTGGCAGGGGTAATGAGTACGCCCGCTAGGGTCGTATTGGCAATTTGACCGACGTTTTGCCCGCCGGGTGGATAGATATTAGATAGGGTATTAACCACCAGAGTGGCGATGATTGCCCCCATGGTGGCGATCGCCAGGCCAGGGCTCGGCTGAGAAAGACTCTGACCATTGTGCATAGGACGCCATCGCATTACTCGCTATTCTTTGCCATCATACTCCTACCCAGTCGATATGGCAGTCCCCAGTCCGCTGAGCCCAAGCCGACAGTTGTATGGCTCGTAACAGGGCATAAGCCTGGCAGTTACGAGCCATGGCAAGGCAAGCTCGCCTCCGCCCGCTTAACCGCAGGGTAGGCTATAATCAGCGGCCCGTCCCATGCCCGATTGACACCCGTAAGACCGGATAGTCTCTCCGGTCATCAGTTCCACCACATTCATACCGTTACTGATTACCCCTGGTACGCTGGGGTAGCCAGCACTGGCTCCGACCAAAAAGAGGTTAGGCAATTCGGTCTGGTAACCCAGGCGGTGCAATCCCACCTGCTGGGGGATGAGCTTGGTTCCATAGATGTTCCCCTCGGGCTGCCCTAGAAAGCGTTCACTGGTGGTGGGAGTACCGTAAACTCGCAGGCGGGTATAGCGATCTACATCTGGAATCAAGTCCCGCACACTGGTCATAATGGCCTGGTAGGTCGCCCGTTTTTTCACCTGGTAACCCTGGGGATCGGTTTTCTGGAGCTGTTTAAAGGGAGCATAGGGGCACAGGGTAGCGATTTCCAATACGTGGTGTCCGGTGGGTGCCAGTCCAGGCTGGCTTGACTTCAGGGTAGGACAGGAGAGAAAAATCCAGGCATGGTCGAGGTTGCCAGCTAATAGTTGACCATACTCCTGGTTTAAATTGCCGCTGGGGTAGTACCACAGGTTCCAGTTGCCCAGGCCATAATCTTGGGGGTGGGATCACTGGCTACAGGCGGCCCTAGCCGATTGCCCCTAGCCTGGATGGGTCCTGGGGGTTGGAGGTCAATTGCTCTAGTCGATGAAACTCCCGTTCTAAGGCCTGCCCCAGGGATCGATTGTGGGGATCAACCCGCCTGGCCTTGCGCAGACAGGCCGCCGCCTTAATAAAATCACCGCTGCTAATGGAGGCTTGTCCCCAGCGATAGTAGGTAATTGCCTGCCACTGCCGCACCTCCGGGTCCTGGGGAAACCGATGGGCTAAACCCTCTACCAGGGCGATCGCCCGGGCATAGCGGCGACTGCGGAACAATCCCTGTAATTGGTTAAAGCCAATTTGCTTGAGGTCCTGATCGGCAGGGGCTGGGGGCTGGGTCCTGACTTTAGGGGACGTTTTTACCCGCTGCTGGGATTGCTTGACCGGGGAAGGCGGGTCACCTTTGTGTCCATTGTTGGGTTTGGCTGGATTTACCGGCGATCGCTCACCCCTAACCCGGGCGGCAGCCTGGGGTAAGGCTCGGCTCAAAGCCTGATAGGCCTGGGTCACCTGAATAAACTTTTCCTTTGCCTGGTTATCTCCAGGATTGATATCAGGATGGTAGAGTCGGGCCAGATGACGATAGGCCAGCTTGACATCCCTAAAGCTGGCTCCTGTTCGTAATCCTAGAATGCGGTATTGGTGTGCCAGAACCATGGTGACTGACCCTAGAAAGACTGAAGGAATTGCTCCTAATTGTGCCAACTTTCTGTAAAAGTGGCGAAAAATTCTTTTACCTAGCCCCCTAACTGCGTTGCCAGACCAAGTACCGCAGTTAGGGGGCCATTTACCTGGCGACGGTCCTATACTGGATTCACTTTCCTAGCTTTAATATCTTCCTACCCCCATGACTAGTATTTTTAAACAGCTTCAGGAACAGTTCCAGAACCTGGGGTCCTCCCTCACCCCGGAAGTCCGCCAGACCGCCAAAGAGTACCTGGTTGCCTGGATTCAGGCCAATGCCGCCGAGCTTAGGAGTAAGCCCCTACCGGCTGAAACCAATGGGGTCATGATGCAAGGATTCCACTGGTATATACCCGCCGACGGTAGCCACTGGCGTCATCTGCAGGAACAGGCCAGGGACCTGGCGGCAGCAGGTATTACTGGAATCTGGCTACCCCCAGCCTATAAGGGTATTGGCGGCGGCTATGACGTGGGTTACGGTGTCTACGATCTCTTCGATCTGGGGGAATTTGACCAAAAGGGTACGGTACGGACCAAGTACGGCACCCGGCAGGAATACCAGGCCACGGTCAAAACTTTGCGGGATAGGGGGATTCAGGTTTATGCCGATGTGGTGTTTAACCACAAAATGGCGGCGGACTACGAAGAGGAATTTAATGCTACACCCATGGATCCAGCCAACCGTAAGCGGCCCCTGGGGGAGATGCGAAAAGTTAAATCCTGGACTGGCTATAGTTTTCCGGGACGGGGGGACACCTATTCCAGCATGAAATGGCATTGGTGGCACTTTGATTCAGTGGACTACAACAGCTACGATCCTGCCTTTAAAGCAGTTTGGCTGGTTGAGGGCAAGACCTTTGAAAATAAGGTCAGTCTGGAAGTGGGTAACTTTGATTACCTGATGGGTTGCGACCTCGATATCGCCCATCCTGAAGTTAGAGGTGAGCTCA
Source organism: Leptolyngbya sp. (assembly GCA_040374765.1). Lineage (GTDB taxonomy): Bacteria > Cyanobacteriota > Cyanobacteriia > Phormidesmidales > Phormidesmidaceae > Nodosilinea. The sequence continues at coordinate 6,958 of JBEITR010000059.1, read as the reverse complement.
AGTACTGGGGCGAGTGGACCCTCGATACGATCGGGGTCGATGGGTTTCGCTTGGACGCCATTAAGCATATAAATGGCGATTTCTTTAGCGATTGGCTGGACCATCTAGAACGGTATGCCCAGCGCGATCTCTTCTGTGTAGGCGAGTACTGGACCTACGACCTGAATACCTTGAGTTGGTACCTGGGCAACGGGGGCGGCCGCCTCAGTCTCTTCGATGCGCCTCTGCATAATAACTTCCATCAGGCCAGCCGAGCGGGGGGTAACTACGATATGCGCACCATTCTGGAGGGTACCCTGATGAAGGAAATTCCCCTACTGGCGGTGACCCTAGTGGAGAACCATGACACCCAACCTCTACAGGCCTTAGAGTCACCGGTAGAGTCATGGTTTAAGCCCCTTGCCTACGCGATTATTCTACTCCGGGCGGAAGGCTATCCCTGCATCTTCTACGCCGACTACTATGGGGCCCACTACCGCGATCGGGGGCGAGATGGGCAGGAGTACGAAATTTCGATGGATTCCCACAAGGTCATTCTAGATTGTCTGCTAAAGGCTCGTCACCACTATGCCCACGGGCCTCAGTACGACTATTTTGATCATTTCAACACCATTGGCTGGACCCGGCTGGGTAGCCAGGACCATCCCCGGGCTATGGCGGTGATTCTCAGTGATGGGCCGGCGGGCAACAAGTGGATGGAGGTGGGGAAGCCCCACACCACTTTCTACGATCTGACGGGTCATCGACCAGAACGGATTACCACTAACCCTGAGGGATGGGCTGAGTTCTATTGCAATGGTGGGTCAGTTTCAGTCTGGGTTGAAGAACATTCCAGCTTTTCCTGGTCCTAGGGTGCGATAGACAAGGGCACTTCCTCTACCGTAGGTAGGGTTTCGATGCTCAGTTGGGGAGGCTGAATGCCTCCGGACAGCCGTTTCAGCAGTTTAGGTTTGGCATCGTGGAGCAGGTAGATGAGCCGATCGCCCACCCGCCAGGTCTCCTGACCGATCGCCACCTGTAAATGACCCTCCCGTTCCAACAGTAGGGGGATCATCTCCCCACTACTAATCAAGGCAACCAGGTGGGCCTGTTGCAGGTCAGTATGGCTATCCCGCAGCCAGGTTTCTCCCAGCCGAACCTCTCCCTGCTGCAGGTAGGTGTTCCATTTTTTCAGGGAGAGTCTGGTCAGCCTGGCCTGCTTAAGGTTGCCTGACTCGGGGATTTCTTCCGATTCGGTTTCCTGAGGCAGCACGGCAATCACCCGAGGTGGGGCAAATTCCTCTAGAGCCCGTTGGGCAACCACGGCATTAACCTCACCGTTTTTCGTCATAGCCAGAAAGGTACCCGTTTGGGACAGGCCAGCCTGTTCCAGGGCGTCATGGTCAAGGGCACTGCTGACTAAGACCGGCAGGCCCTGGTTGGCGGCCTCTTCACAGGCCAGGTCGCTGGTATCGATGAGCACCACCGGGTCACCATGGTCTTGAATTAAGCGGGCAATTAACAAACTCAAGGGACTACAGCCCACCACCACCGCCCCCGCCGCGTCGGCCTTAGTCAGTCCTAGCCAGCGGGCCACCAGCCCGGCGGTGAGCCCCTGGATCAATACGGTCATAATAATGGTGAGAAACACCAGGGCCTTAATGGCGTCGCCACCGCTCAACCCCTGCTCAGTCAGTAAAATAGCAAATAGGGAGGCAATGGAGGCCGAGACAATACCCCTGGGTGCTACCCAACTGAGAAAGGCCTTCTGACGCCAATTCAAATCGCTAGATTGGGTACATAGCCAGACGTTAAGGGGACGGATCACGATCATCAGAACGGCCACCGTAGCCACGGCCCCCCAACCCAGGGCGAATACACTGTCGATGGAAAGATCCGCCGCTAGCAAAATAAACAGTACTGATACCGCCAGCACCGTCAGCTGACCCTTGAATCGCCGTAGTAGACGTTCATCGGGAACCGACAGCGATCGCACCAGCAACCCGGCCACTACCGTCGCCATCAACCCGGACTCACTACGTAGGGCCTGGGCCACACCAAAGGTACTCCATAGGCCTGCCAACACCACCAGGTTGGAGAGATCTTCGCTGAGCATGGGGGTGGACTTTAAAAATAGCCCCATTAGGCCGCCTCCCAGGGCTCCCACCGTAATGCCAATGGCTAGGCGCAGGGCCAGGCCAGTAATAATTGAGGCTGGATCGGTATGGCCATTCAGTACAATGCCCAGAACCACCACCGCCAGGACGGCCCCCACCGGGTCAATCAGGACCCCCTCCCCTTCCAACAGGGTAGAGACCTTGCGATCGACCTTCACCTGACGCACCAGGGGGGTAATCACCGTCGGCCCCGTGACCACCACCAGGGAGGCGTAGAGAAAGGCCAGGGACCACGGAAATTCCCCCAGCCAATGGGCGGCCAGCCCCCCTCCCACCAGGGTAATTAACACCCCAAGGGTGACCAGATTGCGCAGGCTCCTGGAAACCTGACCCAGTTCACTCAATTCCAGGCTCAGCCCTCCCTCAAATAGAATTAAGGCTACACTCAGAGCCACCACTACCTCCAGACCAACCCCCAGCGCCTGGGGATGGATGAGGCCCAGACCATCGGGCCCCAGACCGATGCCAAACAGGAGCAGAAAAATAATACTGGGTATACGGCTAAAGGACCCAACCACCTGGGCTGCAACCCCAGCCAATACGGTCAGGACTATTTGCAGGGTAAGTTCAAGGGCGGCATCCATAGACCAGGGGGGCGGCAAAGTTATAGCTTTGGTCAGAATGCTGAGGACCTGGTTGATTGGTCAAAGCCAGGGCTGGACAGGGGTTTTGACTAGCTGCAAAGGGTGGGGGAAAGCTTCGGCAAAGACCTTCAGGGGGAAGAGCCATTTCCCACCCCCTGGCTGCCCCGTTATCCATGGTTATAGCGATAACAGGGATAGGGTTAGCCGCAGAGATGACAGGAGACATAACAGGGGAGTAAGCCTGGTGACGTCCTGTTTAGGATAGCACTTCTACCTACTATGTCAGTTTTTACAGGTATTGCCCCAGTACGGCAGCGGTGCTCTGGCCCACTTTAGCCCAGCTAAACTGCTGAGCCCGGGCCAACCCTGCCGCCCGTAGCCCTTGCCAGAGCTGGCGATCGCTGGCCACCGCCGTCATCGCCTCCGCCAGTTCTCCAGGATTATAGGGATCGATGAGTAGGGCCGCCTCCCCCGCCACCTCGGGTAGGGAGGCCAGGTTAGAGGTAATTACTGGCGTACCGCAGGCCATGGCTTCCAGCACCGGCAATCCGAAGCCCTCCCATAGGCTGGGAAATACCAGGGCGATCGCCTGGTTGATTAGCCGGGGCAGATCCCCATCGGGCACGTAGCCCAGGAACTGGACCCGGTGGGCTATACCGAGGGCCTGGGCCTGGGTTTGCAAGGCTGGGGTAAAGCGGCGATCGCCTTTACCCGCCAGCCACAGTTCCGTTTCCTGATCGGGCACACGGGCAAAGGCTTGGAGTAACCGCCCCAAATTTTTGTAGCGATCGGGACGGCCCAGGTAGAGGAAATAGGGCTGGCGGGGTAGATCGAGGCAGCGATACTGGCGATCGTCGTAGGCCAGGGGAATGACGGTTTGGGGGGTGGACAGGGGACCGAAAAAATGATGAATATCCTGGCGAGTGGTTTCAGAATTACAGATCACATGGTCAGCCTGAGCGATGACCCGGGGCAGGTAGTAACGACAGTAGGCGATTAGGGCGGGGGACATCTGGCGACTAAAGCGCAGGGGAATCAGGTCGTGGACAGTCACTACGGTACGACAGGAGGACCAGAGGGGCGCTTCGGGAACAGGGGAAAAGATCAACCGGGCTTTCAACTGACGATAGAGGCTCGGCAGCCGGGTTTGGGTCCACCACAGGCGCCGGCCATGGCCCCAAGTGCCGGAGTCGCTGGTGAGGTTGGTAGGGGTAGGAATAGAAAACCGATCAGCGATGGGCCGGGGGGTTAATAGGCCACTGGTAGAAGTTGGTAGGTAGGGAATTAGATTCAGGGCATAGACCGCCAGGCCGGTTGGTTGCTGGGGTAGAAAGGATAGGTTAACGAGCAAATCTGCCTGGGGCATGGGCCAGTCCAGCCACAACCAAGGATTCTAGCCTAAAGCAGGGATCGATAGGAGCTATTGATCGCCTACCCTCCACCCCGCAAAAGAAAACAGTAACCTGGAATGCATCAACTATTGCTACAGGATGTTCCCTGCTTGACCGACAAAAATTCCTTCGATGCTCCCACCCACTGAAAATGTCTCCCCACCCAACCCAGGCCTACAGGCTGAGAGCAATGGGAAGCGCGATCGGCCACCCACCCTTTAACCCCTGACGCCGCGGCGGCACGCCCTGGGCGAGGGGGTCCGGGGGAAATCGCCATTCCCCCGGTAAAAGAAACAGTAATTAAGGGTCAGTACTCAGTACTCAGTCCTACCCCCCAGTCCCTAGCTGTCGGAGTTTCATCCTATCCCTCCCCCTTGCCAAGGTGGGGAAGGAAGGGGGATCCCACCGCCCTTCACCCAAGCGAATCCACTCTATTTGCAGAGATCCTCATTCTGACAACGAGAAATCAAAAGTTTCAGCCCGGTCTAACCTGCTTTCCTGAACAGTCCCCAGCTCTGTTGTGCACTTGAGGGACAATCCTTCGATGATCAGTGACCCTCCTTCTATGACGGGTGACCCTTCTTCAACGATTAGTGACTCTCCTTCTATGACAGGTGACCCTTCTTTAACGATTAGCGGCCCTCCTTCCATGACGGGTGACCCTTCTTTAACGATTAGTGACCCTCCTTCCATGACGGGTGACCCTTCTTTAACGATTAGTGACCCTCCTTCCATGACGGGTGACCCTTCTTTAACGATTAGTGACCCTCCTTCTATGACAGGTGACCATCCTTTAACCATGCATAACCAACTATCGATGGTGAGGGCCGATTCTTTGATGATCAGCGATGATCCGTTGACGATCCATCACTAACTATCGACGGTCAGCGACTAACCTTTCAGGGTTGGCAATCAACCTTTGAGGATCAGCTACTCACCATTAAGTATTTGTTACAAACCTCTAATGATCAGCGATCAACCTTTGAAGGTTTACGATTAACCCTTGAGAACCATAGCCTAATGGTTATGGTTCCGTCGCAAAATCACAAGACAACAGCATAAAAGTTTGAGTTGCATTGCTAACTGGTTATGAAATACTCCCAATCCCGCTATCTATAGTCGATGCAGTCAATTGTCCTTGATGGGGCAATTGACTGCGACTTTGTATCTGGTGGATTCTTGGGTGCGATCGATAAGCTATCGGCTTCGAGGAAATATTAAATTTTAGCGGTTCTAGTCCCTTCTCTAGGGGAGATCGAAGGTTTCGGCCAAGGTAACTATGGTGCAAGCTTACCCGGCGATCTCTACCCCTGCCCTGGCGTTAGCTTGCCGATTTTCTTACAAGGGTGCTAGCCCTGGTTGCAGCATGACTTCTTCATTGTAGTTCTCACAGTTCCCTTTCCTGACTGCACAGGTTTAACCATAACAGTACAATCTTTAACTAACCTATTTAAGGTGGCTGATGAGCACTCTTTTCGATCGCTACAATAACGACGGCTATAAGAATTAAAGCTCCACCGATAAGTTGTGTTTTTGTCACAGACTCATGCAAAATCATCATTGACAGTCCGATTGTCACGACGGGCTCCAGTGTTGACAGTATTGCTGCTGTGGATGCTCCTAAAAGTTTAATTCCAGCAAATAAAGTTCCGATCGCTAAAATTGTTGAAATTAGAGCAAGTGCTGCAATCGCAAGCCAACCAGATAAGAGGGTAGGAAAGCTAAGGCCCCATATTGCCACCATACCTCCATAGACGGTTGCGGCAGAAGAGATCATAACTGTACTGGCTGTCAGTGGAGATACTTCCTCCATAACCTGTTCACCGATTAGAACATAGGTGGCATAGACACTGGCGGAAATCAGGCCCAAAATTACTCCCAATGTTTGTGTCTCTCTGACGGACCCAACCGTCAACAGTGTGCCGAGCAAGGCAATCCCTAACGCTACTAATTTTGTCAAACTACTGGGTCTGCGTAGGATTAGAATTGATATGGCAACCACGATCGTAGGATATAAGTACAAAAGCAGTACGATAAGTCCTGGAGACGCAACGGTTAAAGCATGGAAGAAACTAAGGGATTGCAGTACAAATCCAATACTACCTAGTAAAATAAGCGTCCGTAAATTTTTGGATCTAGGCAGGGGAATCTTTTGGATAATCAGGTAAGCACACAGACAAATTCCAGCGATCGCAAATCGAAAAAATAGCACGGTCAAAGGGGTTACCCCTGATGCATAGGCAAAGTGAGCGAAAACTGGTATTACACCAAAGGATATAGCTGAAATAACGATCAGCAAAATACCTAGAAATTGCATATTTGTTGGTCACAGTAATGAAGTTCATCCAGTCCATCACCGGACAGGATGAATCAAAATTGCTTCTTGAGAAATCACCTGTTGGCAGTCTGTATCGATGCCAGGATAGATGGTGGTAACATATCCAGGCAAATTTAAATAAGCATGTCTTTTTGTCAAAGTGATGTACTGATCATTGCCTGGTACCCTTAATTTTGGCGAATTGACTTGTCTCAGTATTTGAGATAACTGCATTACAAATGGACAGATAGGCAGAATATTTCGGTATATCCACCACAATCCGCCAGATGGCTGGAAACTTTTCGTACGTTAACTAACCTGAGTTCGGGTTAAGCCGATGGGGGAAGAGCGAAGTCAAGATTGAGTGACGGCTTCTTGGGCTGATGGCAGTAGGCAATCAAGCCACAGAGAACATTGACCATGAAGTTGGCGGGGCTACGATGCCTGGAATGCTCAATCTGGGAGATGTTCTTGAGCTGGTCAATGACGGTTTCGATAATGGCGCGCTTG